>NZ_VFNX01000002.1:0-600000 GCF_006715785.1 Streptomyces puniciscabiei | reverse complement strand
AGGTTTCTGGCGCAGCCCGCTGCGCGGTCCCTGGCTCACCTCGGTGCTCGGCCTCGTGCTGCTCGCCGGCGTCACCGTGCTGTTCGTGACCGGCCTGGTGTCGTACGCCGCCTACAACCCGGGCCTGTCCCGGGTGAACGACATGACCCCGGACAAGGGCGCCCTCGGCTTCTACCTCTTCGCCTGGCCCACCGACCCGGTGTGGCTGTACCGGCTCACCCAGGGCGTCCATGTGACGCTCGGCATCACTCTGGTCCCCGTCCTGCTGGCCAAGCTGTGGTCGGTGGTGCCGAGGCTCTTCACCCTGCCGCCGGCCCGCTCCCTCGCGCACGCGCTGGAGCGGATCTCCCTGGTGCTGCTGGTCGGGGGAGGGCTGTTCGAGTTCACCACCGGAGTCCTCAACGTCCAGCTGGACTACGTCTTCCCCGGCTCCTTCTACCCGCTCCACTTCTACGGGGCGTGGGTGTTCTTCGCCGCGTTCGTCGCCCACGCCGCGCTCAAGACACCGGCCGCGCTCCGCACCGTACGCCGGCGCCGGCAGGAACCGAACGACCTGGTCTCCCCGCGCCCCACGGCGCCCACCGTCTCCCGGCGCGGCGCGCTGGGGCTGGTCGGCGGGGGTTCCCTGCTGCTGTTCCTGACCACGGTCGGGCAGAGCCTGGGCGGGCCCTTCCGCCGTACGGCCCTGCTCGCGCCGCACGGCACCGCCGATCCGGGCGGCGGCCCGAACGGCTTCCAGATCAACAAGACCGCCGCCTACGCCGGCATCACGGCGGCCGACACCCACGAGGACGCCTGGCGGCTCGTCGTCACCGGCCGCACCGGAACCGTCCGGCTCAGCCGTACCCAGCTTCTCCGACTGCCGCAGCACAGCGCGTCGTTGCCCATCGCGTGCGTGGAGGGCTGGTCGACCGCGGACCAGTGGTGGCGCGGGGTGCGGCTGCGCGACCTCGCCGCGCTCGTCGGGTACGACGGCGATCCGCCGGACGTCCTCGTGGAGTCCCTGCAACGGCACGGAGCGTTCCGGCGTGCGGCGCTGCGCGCCAACCAGGTGGCCGACGGACGCTCGCTGCTCGCGCTCTTCGTCAACGGCGAGGAACTGTCCCCCGACCACGGCCACCCGGCGCGGATCATCGTCCCCGCGGCACCCGGGGTGCTGAACACCAAGTGGGTGGCCCGACTGACCTTCGGAGACCTGTGATGTCGCGACGCCTGAGCCTGGGCAGTCCCTTCCAACTGCTGTTGCTGGCCTGCTCGTTCGCCCTCGCCGCGTACGCCGGGGTGCGGCTGCTCGCCGGTGACTGGTTCGGGGTGGCGCTGTGGATCGTGGGCGCCGCACTGCTGCACGACCTGGTCCTGCTGCCGCTGTACACGGTGGCGGACCGGGCGGTCACCGGCGGTCTGGGGGCGGCCGGACGGCGCGCCTGGACGTTGTACGTGCGCGTCCCGGCCCTGCTGTCCGGGCTGCTCCTGCTCGTCTGGTTCCCGCTGATCAGCGGCATGACGGCCGGGCGCTACCGGTCCGCCACCGGGCTCTCCCCAGACGGCTTCCTCACCCGCTGGCTGCTGATCACCGCCGTGCTCTTCGGCGGCTCGGCGCTGTTCTTGGCCTGCCGGGTGCGCAGGGCGGCGAAGCACCGGCCGCCCGCCGACCACTGACCGACCGGCCGCCACCCGGCCCTGCGCGCGTACCGCAGCAGGGCCGGGGTGCCGAGTCGCGCCCACGGAAACGGAACACCGGTGGCCCGGCCGGCGCCGACCGTGTCGACCACCTGGACCCGGGCGCGTTCGTCGACGTGCCCCGGCACGGTCTCGGCGATCAGCAGGCCGCCCGGGCGCAGCAGCGCGGCCACCCGGTCCAGCAGCGCGGACGGCTCGCCGCCGATGCCGATGTTGCCGTCCATGAGCAGCACGGTGTCCCAGCGGCCCTCGCCCGGCAGCGGCTCGAAGACCGAGCGCCGCAGCGCCTGCCCGCCGAGCCGCACGGTGTGGTCGACGGCGGCCTCGCTGACGTCGATGCCGAGCACGGTACGGCCCCGGGCGGCGAGTTCCGCCACCAGCCGGCCGGGACCGCAGCCGACGTCCAGGACGGCGCCCTCGCAGCGGTCCAGGACCTGTAGGTCGACCTGATCGGCCTGTGCGCACCAGCGCTCCACCTCCAGCGGCAGCAGCCAGCCGTCGGCGCGGCGCAGGAACAGCGGGCCGCGGCCGGTGCGCAGCGCGGCGGCGTAGGGGTCGGCGGTCGCCCAGGCGACGGAGCTGCCCCTCATCGCGGGCTGACCGGCGTACAGTCGGCCAGCCGGGCGGCGAACCGGCCGTGCGGGGCCAGCGCGGCGACCGCGCGGGCGTCGGCGGCGGTGTCGACGTCCCGCAGCCGGGGCAGCTCGCACACCCGCAGCCCGGCGGTCACCAGCCGCTCCCGCTGTGCCGCCCCGGTCCCGGGCGTCGACATGGGCACGCCCCGCAGCAGCGCGGGGTCCGGCTCGGCGAGGCCCAGCGCCCAGAAACCGCCGTCCTCGGCCGGGCCGAGATAGGCGTCGCAGTCCGCGAAGTCCACGGTGAGCAGCTCCGGCGTCACCTGCGGGGTGTCCATGCCGATGAGCAGCGCCGGTCCCGAGCAGTGTGCGAAGGCGTTCGCCAGCCGCTCGTCCAGTCCGCCCGCGCACTGCGGCAGCACCTCGAAGCCGGCCGGCAGCCAGTCTCCCGGCGTCCCGTCGAGGACCAGGACCCGCCGGGTCGCGGGAGCCGCGGCCACGGCGTGCAGGGTGTCCGCGAGCGCCGCCTCCGCGAGGCGGGCCGCCTGCTGCGGCGTGAACGGCGGGGTGAGCCGGGTCTTGACCCGCCCCGGCAGCGGTTGCTTGGCGATGACGAGCAGCGTGGTCACCGTACGAGCTCCCTGTCGGCAGGGGTCTCGGCCAGCACGCGGCTCATGTCCCGCACCGCCTGCCAGGTGCCGCGCCAGGTGCCCGTCACCTTGGAGGCGCCGGTGCGCGGGCGGTAGGGCACGTCGTGCTCGGCGATGCGCCAGCCGGCGTCGGCCGCGCGGACGACCATCTGCAGCGGATAGCCGCTGCGCCGGTCGGTGAGGCCCAGCGCGAGCAGCGGCTCACGGCGGGCGGCACGCAGCGGGCCCAGGTCGTGCAGGCGCAGCCCGGTACGGCGGCGCAGCATCCGCGCCAGCGCCAGATTGCCCACGCGGGCGTGCGCCGGCCAGGCGCCCCGGCCCTCGGGACGCCGCCGGCCGAGCACCAGGTCGGCCGCGCCGTCCCGGACCTCCCGCACGAACGGGACGAGCAGCGCGGGGTCGAGGGAGGCGTCGCAGTCGCAGAAGCACACGATGTCGCTCGTGGCCGCGGTCAGTCCGGCGTGGCAGGCGGCGCCGAAGCCGCGCCGCGGCTCGTGCAGCACCGTCGCGCCGAGCGCGCGGGCGATGTCGGGGGAGCCGTCGGTGGAACCGTTGTCGACGACGAGGGCGCGCCAGCCGGCCGGGATCCGGCCGAGCACCCAGGGCAGGGCCTCGGCCTCGTCCAGGCAGGGGAGCACCACGTCGACGTCCGCTGAAGTGGTCGTCACGGTTTCACCCTACGAACGCCAATCGGGCATATCGGACTCTTGGTCCTTACGAAACGCGGACGCCCGTCCCGCGGCCGGACGACGGCTGCCCAGTGGTGCGAGGCTGGTGGCATGCAATCGCTGTACGAGCCCCATGGGACCGAAGCCGCAGGCGAGACGGCCCGGATCCTCGTCGTGGACGACGATCCCACCGTCGCCGAGGTCGTCACCGGATACCTGCACCGCGCCGGCTATCTGGTCGACCGCGCCGACGACGGCCCGACCGCCCTCACCCGCGCCGCCGCCCACCGGCCCGACCTCGTGGTGCTCGACCTGATGCTGCCCGGCATGGACGGCCTGGAGGTGTGCCGGCGGATGCGGGACGGCGGTCCGGTGCCGGTCATCATGCTCACCGCCCGCGGCGACGAGGACGACCGCATCCTGGGCCTGGAGGTCGGCGCCGACGACTACGTCACCAAGCCCTTCAGCCCCCGCGAACTGGTCCTGCGCGTGGAGTCGGTGCTGCGCCGCAGCCGCCCCGCCACCACCGGGCACCGGCTCGCCGCGGCCGGCCTCGCCGTCGACCCCGACGCCCGCCGCGCCACCAAGAACGGCACCGAACTCGCCCTGACCCTGCGGGAGTTCGACCTTCTCGCCTTCTTCCTGCGGCACCCGGGCCGGGCCTACAGCCGTGAGGACCTGATGCGCGAGGTCTGGGGCTGGGACTTCGGCGACCTGTCGACCGTCACCGTCCATGTCCGCCGGCTGCGCGGCAAGGTCGAGGACGATCCGGCCCGGCCCCGCCTGATCCAGACGGTGTGGGGCGTGGGCTACCGCTTCGAGCCCGGCTTCGACACCGGCGAGGCGGTGCACTGACCATGTGGGACACCCTCCTCATCGCCCTGTACGCCTTCGCCGGCGCCGCGGCCGCGGGCGTGGCGGGAGCGGGCGTGCTGCGCCTGATCCGGCGCCGCTCGCTCACCGCCTCCCTCGCCGTGGTCGCGGCGGTCGGTGTCGTCGCCATGCTCGCCGGCACCCTCGCCGTCGCCTGGGCGATGTTCCTGTCCTCGCACGACCTGACCGTGGTCACCACCGTCGTCGCCATGGCGGCCGTGGTCTCCCTGGCCACCGCGCTGCTCCTGGGCCGCTGGGTCGTCGCCCGCAGCCGGGAACTCACCGACGCCGCCCGCTCGTTCGGCGACGCCGGCGCCTTCGCCGCCCCGCACGGCCCGGCCACCGCCGAACTGGACGCCCTCGGCCGCGAGCTGGCCGCCACCAGCGCACGGCTCGCCGAATCCCGCGAGCGGGAACGGGCGCTCGAGAAGTCCCGGCGCGAGCTGGTCGCCTGGATCTCGCACGACCTGCGCACCCCGCTCGCCGGACTGCGCGCCATGTCGGAGGCGCTGGAGGACGGCGTGGCAGCCGACCCCGGCCGCTACCTCAAGCAGATCCGCACCGAGGTCGAACGGCTCAACGACATGGTCGGCGACCTCTTCGAACTCTCCCGCATCCACGCGGGCACCCTCCCGCTGAGCCCCGCCTGGATCTCCCTGTACGACCTGGTCGGCGACGCGCTGGCCGGGGCCGACCCGCTCGCCCGGGAACACGGGGTACGGCTGGTGGGCGACCGGGTCGAGCCCGTGCCGGTGGAGGTGGACGGCAAGGAGATGACCCGCGTGCTCGGCAACCTCCTGGTCAACGCCATCCGCCGGACCCCGCCCGACGGCACCGTCGCCATCGCCGCCGAGCGCACCGACGACGGCGTGGTGCTGTCCGTCACCGACGGCTGCGGCGGCATCCCCGAGGAGGACCTGCCGCGCGTCTTCGACACCGGCTGGCGCGGCAGCGACGCCCGGACCCCGCCCGCCGGGGCGGGGCTGGGGCTGGCGATCGTACGGGGCATCGTCGAGGCCCATCAGGGCCGGGCGACCGTCCGCAACATCCCGGGAGGCTGCCGCTTCGAGGTGACCCTGCCGACGGCGGAGGCCTGAACGGTCACCTCTCCGGGCGGCAGACGATGACGGTCGGGGCGTCGCTCCGGCAGGTGACTCCGCTGCCCGGGCCGATGATGCGCGACAGGAGCGGCGCGATGTCCTTCTCGCAGGACAGACCGGAGCCGCCCTCGTCGTCGTCGTTCGCGTGCCGGCAGACCTTGTCGATGACGGTGCCGCTGTCGACCTTCGGGCCGGGCGGCGGTGTGTCCGCGGAGGCCGATGGGGCGAGGAGGCCCAAACCGAGCACCGGCGCGGTGAGCAGGGCTGCGACCTGGGCGCGGGTCGGCCTCAGGGTCCGTCGCGACATGACTGTCCTTTCGACTGGTTCGTCTGAACTCGGTGCGAAGCAACGCCATGATCGACGGCGACGCCGTCCTGCGGGCGCGGACACGCTCAGTGCGTTCGCGTGAACTCCCGCATTCCCTCCGCGAAGCCCACCTCCGGCTTCCAGCCGAGTTCCGCGCGCAGCCGGGAGGAGTCCGCCGTGATGTGGCGGACGTCGCCGAGCCGGTACTCGCCGGTGACGACCGGCTCCGGGCCGCCGTGCGCGGCGGACAGGGCGCGGGCCAGGTCGCCGACCGTGTGCGGCTCGCCGCTGCCGGTGTTGTACGCCGTGAGGGTTCCCGGGGACGGGGCGGCCTCCAGCGCGATGACGTTGGCCGCGGCGACGTCCCTCACGTGCACGAAGTCCCGCCGCTGCCGCCCGTCCTCGAACACCCGCGGGGCCTCGCCGCGTTGGAGGGCCGAGCGGAAGAAGGAGGCGACGCCGGCGTACGGGGTGTCGCGGGGCATCCGGGGGCCGTACACATTGTGGTAGCGCAACGAGATCGCCGTACCGCCCGTGGCGCGGGCCCAGGCGGCCGCCAGGTGCTCCTGGGCGAGCTTGGTCGCGGCGTAGACGTTGCGCGGGTCGGGCGGGGCGTCCTCGGTGACCAGGCCGGGGGTCAGCGAGGCGCCGCACCGGGGGCAGGGGGGCTCGAACCGGCCCGCGTCCAGGTCCGCCACCGCTCGTGGGCCCGGCCGTACGACCCCGTGCCGCGGGCACGCGTAACGGCCCTCCCCGTACACCACCATCGACCCGGCCAGCACCAGACGCCGTACCCTCGCCTCCGCCATGGCGGCGACCAGCACGGCCGTGCCGAGATCGTTGCGCGAGACGTACTCCGCCGCGTCGGCGACACCGTCGCCGAGCCCGACCATCGCGGCCTGGTGGCAGACGGCGTCCACCCCGGCCAGCGCCCGGGCCATGGACGCCGGGTGGCGCACGTCCGCGCCGGGGTCCGCACGGACGTCGTACACGAGCGGCTCGTGCCCGCGCGCCCGCAGCGCCTCGACGACATGGGACCCGATGAACCCGGCTCCGCCGGTGACCAGTACACGCATACGGCCACGCTAGACGCGGACGGCACCGGGCCCGGGCGACGCGACCGCCACGTCATGACTCCGTAAGGGGTGACCGCCTCCGCGCGCCGGTTCACCCCTGTTCGTGGGTGTTTCAAGAATCTGTGTCAACAACGTTGACTCCGTGGCCCGGTGACCGCACATTACCTATGGGTAGTACTCAGCGGTAATCCCGCGAACCGGCACCCCACGTCCGTACCCCACCTCGCTCTGAGCCGCCGCTTTCTCGCGCACAGCACACGCGCGGGCCCCGTCATGCCCGCCTGCTGCGTGCCCCCACCCGAGAAGAGGGAGCACCCACCCATGCCCAAGCCCGCCCTGCGCCGCGTCGTCGCCGCGGCGTCCGCACTCGCCGGCGCGCTGGCCCTCGGCCTCACCGCCGTGCCGGCCCACGCCACCACCCCCCTGAACTACGCCGCCCTCGGCGACAGTTACAGTGCCGCCTCGGGTGTCCTACCCGTCGACACGAGCAACCTGATCTGCCTGCGCTCCACGGCGAACTACCCCCACGTCATCGCCGCCCGCACCGGGGCCCGGCTGACGGACGTCACCTGCGGCGCCGCCCAGACCAAGGACTTCACCGGGTCCCAGTACCCCGGCGTCGCCCCGCAGGCGGACGCGGTCGGCGCGGACACCGGCCTGGTGACGCTCACGATCGGCGGCAACGACAACGGCACCTTCATAGGCGCCATGCTCGCCTGCGGGACCGCCGGCGTCCTCAGCGGCGGCAGGGGCAGCCCCTGCAAGGACACGTACGGCACCTCCTTCGACGACGCGATCGACGCCAAGACCTACCCCGCGCTGAAGAACGCGCTGCGTGCCGTGCGCGCCAAGGCACCGAACGCCCGCGTGGCGGTGCTCGGCTACCCGTGGATCACGCCCGCCGAGGCCGACCCCTCCTGCTTCGCCCGACTGCCGGTCGCCTCCGGTGACGTGCCGTACCTGCACGCGCTGCAGGCCCATCTCAACGCCGTCGTGCAGCGCGCCGCCGCGGAGACCGGGGCCACGTACGTGGACTTCTCCTCAGCGTCCGAGGGGCACGACGCGTGCCAGGCCGTCGGCACCCGGTGGATCGAGCCGCTCCTGTTCGGGCAGAACATCGTTCCGGTGCACCCCAACGCGCTCGGCGAGCAGCGCATGGCCGAGCGCACGATGAGTGTGCTCGGTCTCGGCTGACCTCCGGCGCCCGCGCTTCAGGCGCGGGCGCCCCCGTCGACCTTCAGCACCGTGCCCGTCACGAACGAGGAACGGTCGCTGAGCAGCCATGCGGCGGCCTCGGCGATCTCCTCGGGCGCGGCCGCTCGGCGCAGCGGGGTGAGCGCCGTGAGCCGGTCCTGAAGACCGGGGGCCTCCGCCTCCCAGGCGCGGATCATCTCCGTCAGGGTGTTGCCGGGCGCGATCGCGTTGACGCGGATCCCTTCGGGACCGTAGGTCACGGCGGCCGACTCGGTGAGGCTGTTCACCGCCCGCTTCATGGCAGCGTAGACGGGCAGTTCGGGATTGCCGCGCAGGCTGCCGATGGACGAGTTGTTGACGATGGCGCCCGTCCCGGCGGTGGCCCGGATGGCGGCGACCTCGGCCACCATGGCGAGCCAGACGCTCTTGAGGTTCACCGTGTACACACGGTCGAACTCGGCCTCGGGCAGCTGGTCCATGGGGCCCGGCGGCTGGATCGTCGCTCCGTTGTTGAAGGCGATGTCGAGCCGGCCGTAGAGGCCGACGGAGCGGTCCACGGCGGCCCGCACGCTCGCGGTGTCGGCCAGGTCGCACACGACGTACTCCGCGGTGCCGCCCGCCGCCCGCACCTCCTCGGTGACCGCCTTCAGCTGGGCCTCGGTGCGGGCCGCGAGCAGGACCCGGGCCCCTTCCCGGGCGAAGAGCCGCGCCGCGGCGGCGCCGATGCCGCGCCCGGCACCGGTGATGAAGGCGACCTTGCCGGCCAGCAGCCCGTGCGGCGGCGTGTCCTTGTTGGGTGTGTTGTCCATGGCAGCGAGCGTGCGCCCCCGGCACGGGCCCATCCAGGCACCGCCAGTACCTGGATGGGCGTCGTGGCGGGCCCGCACACTGGGGGTGTGGACAGAGCGGAACTTGCGGGATTCCTGCGCAGCAGGCGCGAGCGGATCAGCCCTGCGGACGTGGGCCTGGCGGCCGGGCCGCGCCGTCGTACCCCGGGGCTGCGGCGGGAGGAGGTCGCGCACCTGGCGTTCATCTCGACCGAGTACTACACCCGGCTGGAGCAGGCCCGCGGACCGCGCCCGTCCCGTGAGGTACTGGCGGGGCTGGCCCGCGCCCTGCGGCTGTCGGACGCCGAACGCGAGCACCTGCATCTGCTGGCCGGCACCCCGCCGGACCCCGCGCCCGGCCCCCCGCGCGAGGTGCGGCAGAGCATCCTCGACCTGATCCACCGGCTGCCGCAGTCCGCCGCCTTCGTCACCTCCGCCACGCTGGAGGTGCTCGCCTGGAACGACCTGGCCGCCGCCCTGATGGAGGACTTCTCCGCGCTGTCGCCCCGCGACCGCAACCTGGCGCGCCGCGCCTTCCTCGGGACGCGCTCCGAGGGGCAGCGGCTGTACGGCGTGTCCGACGCCGACGCGTTCGCCCGGCACGCGGCGCGTCGGCTGCGCACGGCAGCGGCACGCTATCCCGACGATCCCGAGGTGGCCGGGCTGATCCGTGAACTGCGCGCCGGGAGCGAGGAGTTCGCCCGGCTGTGGGACTCCCACGACGTGGACGGCGAACCCACACTGCGCAAGACGTTCCGGCATCCGCTGGTCGGGCCGGTCACCGTCAACTGCGACGCCCTCGACCTCGCCGACCGCAATCAGCAGGTCGTCATCTACACGGCCGTCCCCGGCACACCGTCCGAGGAGGCACTGCGCCTGCTGTCGGTCATCGGCACCCAGCGCATGGACGCCGCCCGCTGAACCGCGGACCGGGGACCTGTGGCAGGGGTGCCGTGAGGAGGCGTCGCGGCATGAGGGAAAATAGTTGCTTGGCGAAACTACAGGTAGCGCGGGAAAGGCCCTCCATGCCGTACCTCACCATCGACTACTCCTCTCACCTGGCCCCTTCCCTCGACGCCTGTGCCCTCGTGAAGGACTTGCACCCGCTCGTGGTCGAGGAGTCCGGTACCTCGGGCGTGTGCAAGACGCTGCTCCGGCCCGTGCAGACGTATGCCGGGGAACAGCCGGGCGGGGAGGCCGTCTTCGTCCACGTGGAGGTCGGCCTGATGCCCGGCCGCTCTCAGGCGCGGAAGGCGCGGCTGTCGGAGAGCGTTCTGGCCCTGCTCGCCAAGCATCTGCCGGTGGCCGACGGGGATGAGGACCGGGTGTTCCTGTCGGTGGAGGTGCGCGACCTCGCGGCCTCCTACCGGCTCTCGCCCTCCGCGCGGTGAGCCCCGGGCCGGAGCCGGCCCCGACACGTCCGAATTCGGTTGTCCGCCGTGTCGGCCCCGCACTACCGTGCGGTCAGTGGATCTCTTCTCACGCTCTTGGACGGCATTGCGCACAGCGGTCGCCGAACTCCCCGACGAGGACTTCGAGCGGCCGTCGGGCTGTACCGGCTGGCTGGTACGGGACCTGGTGTGCCACCTGGTCATCGACGCCCAGGACGTCCTGATCACCCTGGTCACACCCGCCGACACCGAACCGACCGTGGACGCGGTCACCTACTGGAACCGTGTCGAGCCCCCGACCGGCGAGGATCCGCTCGACGCGCTGATCCCCCGGCTGGCCGCCGCCTACGGCGAGCCGCGGTGGCTGAAGTTCCACCTGGACGACGTCGGTTCCGCGGCGGGCCGCGCCGCCGAACTCGCCGATCCGGCCGTCCGCGTCAGCACGCGCGACGAGGTGCTGACCGTCGGCGACTACCTGTCCGCGTACGTCGTCGAGTGGACCTTGCACCACCTCGACCTGATCGCCCATCTGCCGTCGGCCGCCGAACCGCCCGCCGAGACCCTCGCGGCGGCGCGGGTGTCCCTGGAGAAGATCGCCGGGAGCGCGTTCCCCGCCTCGTTCTCCGACAAGGACGCGCTGCTGATCGGCACCGGACGCCGTACCCCGAGCGATACGGAGAAGGCGGCGCTGGGTGACTACGCCGCCGAACTCCCGTTCGCCCTGGGCTGAGCGGTCCCTCCGCTCGCCGGTCTAGGGCTTCCGTGGCCTTGAGCACTCCCTGTCCCCCGAGTGCTTGAAGCTCACTCGAGCCGAGACCACCTGATGAGATGTTTTTTGCACCCAGTCACTACCATGTGACGCCAAGACAACCAATGGAACGGCCCGTTCGATACGCGCCGTTCAGGGTCGCCGATGCCAGGGACCGCTCCCCGGGCTGCGGTGATCTTCCTGCCCAGGAGGACCTTCCGCATGTTCCGACGTATTGGCACCACGGTCGTCCGACATCCCGTGTGGACGATCGTGGCATGGCTGATCGCCGCGGTGGCGATCGTCGCCACCGCCCCGAGTCTGCCCTCGAACAGTGACGAGAGCAGCTTCCTACCCAAGAGTTACGAGTCCATCAAGGCGGCGGACCTCCAGCAGAGGGCGTTCCCCAGCGCCTTCACCCCGTCCGCGATCGCGCTGTACCAGCGCACGGACGGCGGCAAGCTGACCGCCGGCGACAAGCAGGACATCGCCCGGATCACCACCGAACTGGGCAAGAAGCACATCGACCAGGTGCAGAAGGTCGTCCCCGGCCCGCCGTCCAAGGACGGCAGGTACGGCCTCACCCTGGTCCAGATGGACAGCAAGAACGCCGGTCAGCCCAAACAGGCCGACGCGGCCAAGGTGTTGCGCGACGACGTCAAGCAGCTGGCCAAGGGCACGCATCTCGACGTCAAGCTCGGCGGTTCCGCCGCGCAGACCCTCGACCAGCAGGACGCGTCCAAGCGTGGTCAGCAGCTGATCTTCCTCGGCACCTTCGTGATCATCCTGGTGACCCTGCTGATCATCTTCCGGGCACCGATCCTGGCCGTGCTCCCTGTGGTGCTGATCATTCTGGTGTCCGTCATCGCCAACGGCCTGATCTCCTACGCCACCAAGCTGTTCGACCTGCAGGCCAACAGTTCGATCTCGGGCATGCTGATCGTCGTGCTCTTCGGCGTGGGCACGGACTACTTCCTCTTCCTGATGTTCCGTTACCGCGAGCGCCTGCGAGCCGGTGACGAACCCAAGCAGGCCATGATCAACGCGGTCGCCCGGGTCGGCGAGGCCATCGCCTCGGCCGCCGGTGCGGTCATCGTCGCCTTCCTCGCGCTGGTGCTCTCCACGCTGGGCTTCCTCAAGCAGATGGGTCCGGCACTCGCCATCGCGGTCGGCGCGACCCTCGTCGCAGGTCTGACCCTGATCCCGGCCGTGGTCTCGCTCATCGGACCGAAGGTCTTCTGGCCCTCCAAGTCCTGGCAGAAGGAGCCGGAGAACGCGATGTTCGCCGCGCTCGGCCGCGGAGTGCGCCGCCGCCCGGCGCTGACGGCCGTGGTGTCCGGCCTCGTCCTGGTCGCGCTGTCGCTCGGCGTCTTCAGCTACCACGCCTCGTTCGACCTGGCCTCGGGCTCGATGCCCAAGACCAAGGAGTCCATGGTCGTCCAGGACCAGATGCAGAAGGCGTACTCGGCGGGCGCCGCGGCACCCACCGACGTCTACCTGTCCAGCACCGACGGCAAGCCCCTGGACAAGGCCGCCTTCGGCGCGTACGTGAGCAAACTCGGAGCCGTGGACGGGGTCGCCAACGCCGGCTTGGCGCAGGTGAACAAGGACGGCAGCACCGCCGACATCACCGTCACCCTGAAGTACGAGGCGTCGACGGACAAGGCGATCGACACCGTGGGCCGGGTGCGGGACGTCGCGCACGCCAACGCCCCGGAGGGCACCAAGGCGCTCGTCGGCGGCATGTCCTCGATCTACAAGGACATCAACACCGCGGTGAACCACGACTACAAGACGGTTTTCCCGGTGGCCGCAATCCTCATCATGGTGATCCTGGGCCTGCTGCTGCGCAGTGTCGTCGCCCCCTGGTACCTGATGGCCTCCGTGGGCCTCGGTTTCGGCGCCACCCTCGGCGCCACCGTCTGGATCTTCCAGAAGGGAGAGGGAAACTCCGGCCTGATGTTCCTGCTGCCGGTGATCATGTATCTGTTCGTGGTCGCCATCGGCACCGACTACAACATCCTCATGATCGCCCGGCTCCGCGAGGAGGCCCGAGAGGGCCGCGAGCCGCGCGAGGCGGCCGGCATGGCGCTGCGGCACGCCGGTCCGACGGTCGCCGCGGCCGGTTTCATCCTGGCGGCGACCTTCGCCACCATGATGCTGGCGGGCAACTCGCTGTTCACCGAGATGGGTTTCGCGGTGTCCTTCGGCATCGCCGTCGCCGCCTTCGTCATGGCGTTGTTCTTCACCCCGAGCCTCACCGCGCTCATCGGCCACGCCGCGTGGTGGCCGGGGCACGGCGACCGGGCCGAGGCGGCGCCGGCCGGCGCGGGCACCGGCGTCGGCGGTTCCGTGCCGGCGCCCGGCACCGACCGCGACTCCGTCGCCCACGACCCCGCGGGGCGCCGTAACTAGCGGCAGCGTGCGGTGTCACGGGGAGTTCGGCCAGGCCCTCATGGGGACCTGGCCGGACTCCCCGTCGGCACGTCGTGGGGCCTGCACTGCCACGACTCAAGGACTTGCACCCCGCCCCCTGACGTGAAGGCGAAGCATGTGCGACGCGATCTGTGGGCGGCGCTGCATGTGCAGGGCGGCGACGCGTGGTCGTTCGCCGTCGCCGAGGGATCCGCCGAGGTCTCCGATCCGCCGAGGTCTCCGAGGCCACCACGGTGCCCGGTGACACGGTCGGCCGGGAACTCCTCGCGATGCTCCCGCCGGCCGCCAGGCCCGAGGACGAGGAGGCCTTCCGCACACAGCAGGTGGCCGAGCGCAGGCTCGTGATCCGGCTGCGCGTGGCCCGGCTGTACGGGCCGGCGCTGGACATCGAGGGCTAGGCCCTGTCGTCAAACTCCCTCCCCCAGCCTTCGGCCGGGAGGTGCCCCCCCGCCCCGCGACGCCTTGCACGCTCCTCCACTGCCTCGAGGGCGTGGGAGGTGCCCCCACTCGCCGCACCGGGCCCGGGCCCAAGTACATCCAGTACGAGGGCCAGGGCCCGGCACTTCCCCAGCCTTCGGCCGGGGGGACCCCCAGAGCACGCCCCTGACGCCGCGAGGCCCGCCCTCCGGGCGGACGGCGGGAGTTCGACGACAGGACCTGCCTCCGGCCCCCGGCCGGGCATCGAGTACAACCAGGGACGACTCCTCCCCCCCGGCTGCTGCCCCTGCTCCATGCCGCTGCCCCGGAAGTCCGCCGGGCCGCGGCCCGGGTCGTGTCGCACAGCCGCGCCACCCTGGGCAGGTGCCTCACAGCGGCTGGCTGGCGAGGGCCGCCAGGTAGGTGCCGTAGAGCAGGGACACGGTCGTGAGGCCGCCGCACAGCAGGCGGGTCCGGTGCGACGGGCTCGGGCGCCAGGTCCGCAGGAGGGCGCGGGCAGGCGGGATGAGCAGGGGGAAGGCCGGAAGGAGAAAGCGCGGCTTGCAGGAGAAGGGTCCGGACACCGCGACCACCAGGAGCAGCAGCACGCCTGCGAAGACCACCAGGGGCAGCGGGGCGCGGTCCAGACACAACACGCAGAACGACACGATGCCGGCCACGACGAGGGCCACGGACACCGGATAGGTCACCCAACTGCCCTGCACCGGCATCGACTCCAGAAACCGCAGGGGCCCGACCGCGAGGTCCAGCTGGGAGTTCCAGGCGCTCTGCACCTGCAGGTAGCCGTGCCACAGGTCACCGGTCTGCCGTCCCACCCACAGCACATAGCCCGCCCAGCCGAGCGGACCCATGACCATGCCGACCAGCAGTCCCGGGGAGGCGCGCCCACGCTGCCGTACGACCTCGTGCACCGCCGCGGCGGCGACGGCCGCGGCGACCGCGACCCCGTTCGGCCGGCTGAGGCCCGCCAGCAGCGCCAGCGAGCCCGCGGTCAGCCAGCGGCGGCGCAGGACGGCGTGCAGGGACCAGGCGGCACATGCGGTGAACAGCGGTTCCGTGTAGGCCAGCGCGAAGACGACCGACTGCGGAAGTACGGCCCACAGGGCGACGGCAGCGGTCGCGACCGCCCGCCCGTGGAGGTGATGGACGACCGTGTAGACGCCGCACACGGCGAGCGCCGAGCAACTCCAGGCGATCAGCAGCCCGGCTTGCCCGGCGGTCACCGGGAGTAACCCGCGCACGGCTCGGATGAGCCCCGGATACAGCGGGAAGAACGCCCAGTCGGTCTGGACCGCGCCCGTGCTGGTGATGTGCAGCTGGCTACCGTAGCCGTGCTCCGCGATGTGCAGGTACCAGACCGAGTCCCAGGCATGGGCCAGGCTCTTCCCGAACGGTCGGCCGGCTACCGCGTCGACCACGATCAGCAGGACCACTCCGGCGAGCCGGACGGCCGCGAAGACGGCGAGGGCCCGGAGCACGCCGGGGGCGCCCTGCGCCCGACCGCGGCCGGTCTCTCGAGGGCTGTCGGACGGCCGCAGCGCGGGTGACATGCTCACCCTCCGAGATTGAGCGGCCGGAATCACGAGCGCAATCCGGAACACCCCGGATGGAAGGCCGCGTCACGCCCGCCCGGCGCGGGAGGTCCCACCGTTCGGATCCGGGTGTCACCGTCGGCCCGTCTCCGCGGACATGGCGGCGGAGGCCGAGGAGGACGGGACGCTGCAGGCCGCCCGAGTTCCTCGTGGGCCTGAAGTCCGGCCGGGCCGGCAGGAGTTCACCGACCCCGCCGGCGCGGTGCCTCGTCGTCCGGGACGTCCGGGGAAGCGAAATGGGTCGCTGTCGTCCCAGGCGCCTTGACCGCAGTCCATCGGCGGTCGTCCAGGACTGCCGCATGCGCGAGAAGGTACCTCACGACCGGCGGCCCACGAGAGGTTTGTACGAAAGACGTGACATGCGGTGCTTCGTTATGGTGGAGACAGGGACATCCGGATCCTGGTGATCCGCCGTGATCCGGTGGTCGGCAGGCGTGGAAGAAGTGAAGCCGATGATCTCCGACATGGTTCTGGTTCCCACCAGCGACGCCACACTCTCCGGTGACCTCGTGGTCCCGACGGCGGCGCGGGCCGTGGTGCTCTTCGCCCACGGCAGCGGCAGTTCCCGGCACAGTCCGCGCAACCGGATGGTGGCCGCCGAACTGCGTACCGCCGGGTTCGGCACACTGCTGATGGACCTGCTCAGCGAGCGTGAGGAGCGCCACGACGCGCTGACCGGCGAGCACCGCTTCGACATTCCGCTCCTCGGGCGACGTCTCGTGGCCGCGATCGACTGGCTGGACACCCAGCCCGACAGCCGCGGTCTCCCCGTCGTCCTGTTCGGCGCCAGCACCGGCGCCGCCGCGGCGCTGGTGGCCGCGGCCGAGCGCCCCGAGCGGGTGCTGACCGTGGTCTCGCGAGGCGGCCGGCCCGACCTGGCGGGCGATGCGCTGGGACGCGTGCAGGCCTCGGTGCTGCTCATCGTCGGCGGCCAGGACCAGCAGGTCCAGGAGCTGAACGAGGAAGCGGCCAGGTATCTGCGGGCCCCGTGCGCCCTGCACATCGTTCCGGGTGCGACCCACTTGTTCGGCGAGCCCGGCGCCCTGGAGGAGGTCGCCGCGGTGGCCAGGCAGTGGTGCGACGACCGGCTGACCGGGGACGCCGCGCAGCAGGGCGGATGATGGGTGCCTTGCCGGCAGGGACGCCTTGTCAGCTGGGATTCGCCCTGCCGAAGAACTCCGCGTAGCGGTCCGGCAGCCCGGACAGGAGCTGGTCGAGCTGTGGGGCGGGCACCGCGTCGGCCACCGTGGACAGTACGGCGTCCGCGTCCCACTCGGCCGTACGGGGCCGGGCGCCGGTCTGCACGGACACCCGCCGCAGGAACTCGTCGCAGTCGAACGTCTCCGGACGCCCCCGGTCCAGATGCAGGGCCTCGTCCAGCGGGGCGGGCAACCGAGCCGCCAGTTCGTCGGCCTGTTCCGGGGCGATCCGGGTCGCGAGCGCCCACAGGACCGCCTCGCACACGTGCTCGGTCTCCTCGCGGCTGCGGTACTCGCCCCGGTCGCGGACCTGGGCCAGGAATTCTTCCAGTTGCACGGCTGCCTCCCACTGTCGTCGCAGGCCATCACGGCGAGCCGCACCCTCCCGCCCGCCGCGGCCGAGGTACGGGGCGGCCGACGGACATGGGTGATGTCGTCATTGTAGGTTCGCCGGTCCCGGGCCGCGCGGAAGCGGAGGGAGCTCTCGACATCGGGCGGGCCGAGCGTAAGACCGCGTGGCGCCATGAGGGCGGTGCGGGGAGCTTTCCGCTCTTCCGGACGGGGTGATCCGGCTGCCGGCCGCGACGGAGGCGGCGACCGTGGCCGGCGAGCCAGGGGGCATAGGACGGCGGCCGTTCCCGCTCACAGCTGCGTGGCGGTCCCGCATTCCCACCGGGTGCCGCTCACGACGCATCCCACTTGTTGGCTGACGGAGCGCACCGGCTTGTTGGCCGACGGAGCGCACCGGACGCGGTCGTGGCGAAGCCGGTCGGGTGATTGGCGGGCCGGTCCCGGCTCGGGTGCGGCCCGTCGTGGGCTCGGCCGGAGAGACTGCGGCCATCCCAACGGAGGTGGCGAAGACATGCTCAGCGACAGCACAGCGACGATCCTTGCCGAGAAGCCGAGCGTGGCGGCGGTCGTCGCGGATGCTCCGCGCGTGGCGCAGATCGCGGCGCGGTGCAGCGACGAGACGGAGGCCGCCCGGTGCCTTGCGCCCGAGGTGGTCGCGGCGGTGCGGGAAGCCGGGTTCGCCCGGCACTTCGTCCCCGCGGCCTTCGGCGGTACGGAAGGCCGGTTCGTGGACATGACCTCGGCGGTGACCCTGGTCGGCGAGGGCTGCGCCTCGGCTGCCTGGGCCGCCTCGCTGTCCGCCTACGCGGCCCGGTACGGCGCGTACCTGCCCCCGGAGGGACAGGCGGTGATCTGGGGCGACGGGCCGGACGCCCTCGTGGCGGGCGCGCTCATGCCGGCCGGGAAGGCCGAGCCCGTCCCCGGTGGCTGGCGGCTCAACGGCGAATGGAAGTACATCAGCGGGGTGCGCTTCGCCGACTGGGTCTTCGCCTGCTCCGCCGTACCCGGCGAGGTGGGCCCCGACGGGCGGGGCGAGGTGCGGTTCTTCGCGGTGCCGCAGAGGGACATCACCGTCAAGGACACCTGGTTCACGCTGGGCATGCGCGGGACCGGCAGCGACACCATGGTCCTGGACGACGTCTTCGTGCCCGAGCATCTGACCCTGTCCCGGTTCGACATCAACGCGGGTCGGGCGACGGCCTCCGAGGCCCGCTGCCACACGGTCCCCGTGAACGAGGTGAACGCGCTGCCGCTCGCCGTGCCCGTGGTGGGCGCCGCGCGGGGCGCGGTGCGGACCGCGGTCGAGCAGAACCTCCGGCGGCTCGACCGACGGGGTGCCCCGCTGCGCGAGAAGCCGTCGGTGCAGATCGACCTGGCGCGCTCGGCCGCGGAGGTGGACGCCGCGGAACTCCTCGTCCAGCGGGCCGCCCGGGTCGCCGACGGCATCGAGGAGACCAAGCAGGGCGAGGCGGCGGTCCGCGGTCCGCGGGACCTCGCGCTGGCGGTCGAGCTGTCGGTGTCCGCTGTCGAACGGCTCTTCCGCGGGATGGGGACGACGGGTCATTTCGAGTCCGACCCGGTCCAGCGGTTCTGGCGCGACGTCAACACCGCCGCGTCCCACATGGTCTTCTCCTTCGAGACCACCGGGACGGCCTACGGGGCCTGGGCACTCGGTGTGGACGGCACCGAGCCGGGGCGCTGACCTCGCCGCCCCGGCAGGACACGGTGGCCGGTCACGTCGGCCACCGCCACGTGTCCTCGACGGCGCAGGCCCGTCCCACCGGCGCGCGGATCCCCGCGGGCCCCGTCGGTGCCGACGGGACGGGCCATCACCACTTCCCCGGGCTACTGCCGCACCGTGCCCGCCCCACCCGCG
This sequence comes from Streptomyces puniciscabiei, assembly GCF_006715785.1. Taxonomy (NCBI): domain Bacteria; kingdom Bacillati; phylum Actinomycetota; class Actinomycetes; order Kitasatosporales; family Streptomycetaceae; genus Streptomyces; species Streptomyces puniciscabiei. The sequence continues at coordinate 581,019 of NZ_VFNX01000002.1, read as the reverse complement.
ATGTCGACGGACCACTCACGCATCAGCCCGGAGCCGCGGCTCGCACCATCCGCTCAGAGCAGCGTCATGCCCCGACCACAAGATCCACGCACCCTTCCTTTGTCCGGTCGGCGTCGGATACCCCTGAAGCGTGAGGAAGCGGTCGGCGGACACGATGCGGAGGGCACGGGACATGAGCGGTGAGCGGTTCGGGGACGGCCGGTATGCCGGCTGGTACGTGGACGAGCGGTGCACCAACTGCGATGTCGCGCGGCAGCTCGCGCCCGGCCTGATCGGTGAGATCGACGGACGCTCGGCCGTGCTGCGGCAGCCCCGGGACCAGACCGAGGCGCGGCTGCTCCACGCCGCCGCGCATGCCTGCCCCACCCGCTCGATCCGCCCCCCGGGAGGGCGGCTGGACACGGCACCGGACCCCTTCCCGATCGCCCTGGACGACAGCGTCCACCTGTGCGGACACAACTCCCCGCGCACCGCGGGAGCCAACTCCTACCTGTTACGCCGTCCCGACGGCACCGCGATGATGGTGGACACCCCACGCTGGAGCACGGCGCTGGCGGCGCGCTACGAGACCCTCGCCCCCGTCACCGACGTCCTGCTCACCCATCGCGACCACGCCGCGCACGGCCGCCGCTACGCCGACCGCTTCGGCGCGCGGCTGTGGATCCACGAGGGAGACCTCGATGCCGCCCCGGACGCCGACCGCGTCCTGCACGGCACCGACCCGGTGCAGATCGCCGAAGGGGTGATCGCCCAGCCCCTGCCCGGCCACACACGGGGCAGTGTGCTCTTCCTCGCCGACGACCGGTACTGCTTCAGCGGCGACAGTTTCTACTGGTCGCGAACCACCGGGGACATCGAGGTCGCGGAGAGTGTCACCTGGTACGACATCCGGGAGCTGGCCGCCTCCTTGGCGCGCACCGTCGGACACCTGCGCTTCGAGTGGCTGCTGCCCGGCCATGGCGACCGCCGGCGTCTCCCCGCCGACGAGATGGCCCGGCGACTGCGAGGGCTCGCGGAGCGCACCCGCGAACTGCCGCCCCGGCCCGTCGATTTCACCGCGATGCGCTGGTGACGGCCCGGTGCGGCCGAGGTTTGCGGGGCGGTGGTGGAAACATGTGGTGCCATGCGTGCTGCGTACATCGAGGAGCTGGGTTCCGCCGAGGTCATCCGGTACGGCGAGATCGCCGCGCCCCGGCCCGGTCCGACCGACGTGCTGGTGGACGTCCTGGCGACCACGGTCAACCCGGTGGACACGTTCGTGCGGTCGGGCCTGTTCCCCACGCAGGTCGACTTTCCGTTCGTCGTGGGCCGTGATCTGGTCGGCACGGTCGCCGAGACGGGCCCCGGCGTCAGCGGCTTCCGTGCCGGGGACCGGGTGTGGTGCAACAGCCTCGGGCACGGAGGCAGGCAGGGCGCGGCGGCCGAGCAGGCGGTGGTGGCGGCCGACCGGCTGTACCACCTGCCCGAAGGGGTCGATCCCGACGCGGCGGTGGCCGCGTTCCATCCGGCGGCGACCGCCTATCTGGCCCTGTTCGTCCACGGGCGGCTGCGCGTGGGGGACACCGTGTTCGTCGCCGGCGCCGCGGGCAACGTCGGCAGCGCCCTGGTGACGATGGCGGTGCGGGCCGGCGCCCGCGTCCTCGCCACGGCCGGCGCGCGGGACACGCCGTACTGCGCGGAGCTGGGGGCGGCCGAGGTGTTCGACTACCGGGATCCGGAACTGACGGCGAAGATCCGCGGCGCGGCGCCGTCGGGGATCGACCTGTACCTGGACACGGCAGGCGTCAACGACCTCGAGACCACGGTGGGCCTGCTCGCCCGCCGGGGCCGCGTGGTGCTGCTGGCCGGGGCCCGGACCCGCCCGGTCCTGCCCGCCGGGGCGCTGTACATGCACGACCGTTCCCTCGTGGGGTTCGTGATCTCCCACGCCACAGCCGCCGAACTCGCCGAAGCCGCCGCGTACATCAACGACCTGCTCGGCCGGGGTGCCCTTCGCCCGCGCAGCATCGAGGTCCTTCCCCTCGGCGCGGCCGCCGACGTGCATGCCCGGATGGAGAGGGGCGAACTGCACGGACGCCGGGTCGTCCTGCGTACGGACCTCACCTCCGCCGGCTGACATCCCGGCCGCCCTGGGTGACGGCCTACGGCCATGGCATAATAGTTGAACATAGAACTAATCTTCCGGGAGGCGGTCCACGGTGAGCAACATCGAGACGAAACCCAAGGAGCTGCGGTGCGGGGGCGCAGTCGACGCCGACCGGACCACCGGGCCGGCCCGGGTCGACGTACTGACCCCGCGCGATGTGCCCCTCGGTGGCCCCCGGGCGATGACCGTACGCCGCACGCTGCCGCAGCGCGCGCGGACCCTGATCGGCGCCTGGTGCTTCGCCGACCACTACGGCCCGGACGACGTCTCGGTCACAGGCGGCATGGACGTCGCCCCGCACCCCCACACCGGCCTGCAGACGGTCAGCTGGCTGTTCACCGGGGAGATCGAGCACCGGGACAGCATGGGCAACCACACGTACGTACGGCCCGGCGAGCTGAACCTCATGACGGGCGGGTACGGCATCAGCCACTCGGAGGTCTCCACCCCGCGGACCACCGTCCTGCACGGCGTGCAGCTGTGGGTGGCTCTCCCGGCGGAACACCGCGACACCGAACGGGACTTCCAGCACTACGCACCCGAGCCGGTGCAGGCCGACGGAGCGGAGATCAGGGTCTTCGTGGGCTCCCTGGCGGGCCGGGTCTCTCCGGTGCCGGCCTTCACACCGCTGCTCGGCGCCGAGATCGTCCTCCGGCCGCGCGCGACCCTCACCCTCGCCGTGGACCCCGCCTTCGAGCACGGCCTCCTGGTCGACCAGGGACTGGTGTGCCTGGCGAACACCCCGGTGGGTCCTGCGCAGCTGGGCTATGTCGCGCCGGGCGCCGACACGTTGACCCTGACGAACGAGTCGGACGACGCCGCACGGACGGTGCTGCTCGGCGGGACCCCGTTCGAGGAGGAGATCGTCATGTGGTGGAATTTCGTCGGCCGCAGCCACGAGGACGTCGCCAAGGCCCGGGAGGACTGGCAGAACTCCTCCGATCGCTTCGGGGTGGTCGAGGGGTATCCGGGGCACCGTCTTCCCGCCCCCGCCCTGCCGAACGCCGTGATCACACCGCGCAGGAATCCACCGCGCCGCTGACATCTCCGGCACGCGTCACGTTCCTCTCCGCCGCGTGCACCGACCCCACCCGCTCCCGTCCGAAAGGCACCCCATGAGCCAGCCCTCCGCCGCTCCGACCGTGGAGCACAACGCCGCCAGGAACCGCTACGAGATCATGGTCGGTGGCGAGCGCGCCGGACTGACCGCCTACCGCGACCGCGGTGACCAGCGCGTCTTCCACCACACCGAGGTCGACGAGGCCTTCGCCGGACAGGGCCTGGCCTCCCGGTTGGTCCAGGAGGCGCTCACCGACGTGCGGGAGTCCGGCAAGCGGATCGTGCCCGTCTGCCCGTACGTGGCCAAGTTCCTGAACAGGCACGAGGAGTTCGCCGACATCACCGACCCCGTGACCCCCGACGTCCTGCACTGGCTGGACACCGAACTGGGCTGACCCCAGGCGGCGACGGCCCTGCGGTCGTGGAGCGAGTCGCCGCCCGCCGTCGGTCAGGCGACGTCGGCCGCTGGGGAGTCGGATCCCGCGCCGAGGGCCAGTGCCGCGAAGGTGGCCGGCCAGTGGCCGGTCGTGAAGTCCGTGCGTTCCACCGCGGGCAGGCTCGCCGCGAGGTGGGCCTCGGCGGCTTCCGCCAAGCGCGCGGACCGGCCCGTCCGGCAGCGCGGCGGCCCTGCCGAGGGTGAGACCCAGCAGATGGCCGATGTGCGGTCGGCGTGGTCGGAGACGACCGGCACCTCCAGCAGCGGGCAGGGGGCGCCGGAGCGCGGCGCGGGCAGGAACCCGGCGCCGTGGGCGGGGAAGGCGGGCGTGTCGCCGTGGCGGCGCAGCAGGTGCACCAGCAGCCAGTGCATATGGACCGACGAGTGCCAGTCGTCGGCGCCCTGGAAGGCCGGATGCAGCGTGCTGGGCCGTACCTCCTCGTCGGGTGAAGTGACCGGGTGCGCAGGGAAGTCGGGGTACTCCCGGGTGATGTCGGCAAGGGCCGGACGGGCGAAGCCGGACGCGTGTGCGCTGCGCGGCATCAGTGGGTGGCTCCCTCGGTGACCTTCAGGTCGTGCTCCGCCAGGGTGCCGGCGGCGGTGACCAGCAGGGCGCGCAGTCCGTCGGCGACCGTGGCGGGCGCCAGGGCGGGGGCGGTGCCGTCCAGGACCTGCTCGGGAGCCCAGGGCACATGGACGAAACCACCGCGGGCGCTAGGGAATTCGGTGGCGATCAGGTGGCCGAGGCCGTACGCGACGTGGTTGCAGACGAACGTGCCGGCCGTGTTGGAGACCGCGGCCGGCACGCCCGCCGCGCGCAGGGCGGCGACGCAGGCCTTGACGGGCAGGGTCGAGAAGTACGCGGCGGGGCCGCCCGGGACCACGGGTTCGTCGATGGGCTGGTTGCCCGCGTTGTCGGGGATGCGCGCGTCGTCGACATTGACGGCGACGCGTTCGACGGTGACGCCGGGACGGCCGCCCGCCTGGCCCAGACACAGGATCAGGTCGGGCGTCGACGCGCGGACGGCATCGCGCAGGGTGTCGACGGACTCGCCGAAGACACAGGGGAGTTCGGCGGCGGTGACCGTGAGCCCGGCGGGCGGCTCGGCGGCCACGAGACGGGCCGCCCGCCAGGACGGGTTGACCTCCTGGCCGTCGAAGGGCGCGAAGCCGGTGATGAGCACGCGGGTCATGGCACTTCCTTCACGGGAGGCGAGGGTAGGGACGACTCGGAACGCGAAGGCGGCTCAGAACGCGAAGAGCGCCATGATCACGGTGGAGCAGGCCAGGAGCGGCAGGGCGGTCGGGATCTGCGCCTTGATGGGGCCGTACTGGTCCTTCAGCTCCAGCAGGGTCGCCGGGACGATGTTGTAGTTCGCGGCCATCGGGGTGCACAGGGTGCCGGAGAAGCCGGCCAGCATGCCGATCGCGAGAACGGCCGGGGCATTGCCGTGCATCTGCTCGATCAGGACGGGCCAGCCGATGGCCGCGGTCATCACCGGGAACGCGGCGAACGCGTTGCCCATGATCACGGTGAACAGGAACATGCCGACGCAGTACGCGACGACGGCCAGGTACTTCGAGTTGTCCGGCAGGACCTCGTGCACGATCTTTCCGACCTGGGTGCCGACCCCGGCCAGAGCGAAGATCGAGCCGAGCACGGCGAGGAGCTGGGGGAGCAGCAGGGCGGAGCCCATCGCCTCCAGCATGGAACGCCCGGAGTGCAGCGGCACGGACAGCTTCCGCTCGCCGGTGACCAGCATGCCGACGACCAGCGCGACCAGGCAGCCGACGCCGAGCCCGAGGAGGGTGGCCTTGCCGGTCTCGAACAGGCCGGAGGTGTCGAGCAGGGAGGCGCAGACGATGGCGACGAGCGGGATCGTCAGGGCGGGGATGAAGATCCTGCTGCCGAGCCGGGCCGCGGAGGCCTCGCGTTCCTCGCTGGTGCTGGTGACCGGGACGCCCTTGCCCAGGAAGTTGAACCCGGCGAGCACGATCAGGGCGAGGACCGCGACGCCCAGCGGTTCGGCGGGCAACGTCCAGTCGCCGTTCTTCGCGGTGGCGTCGGCGACGCCGGTGCCGTAGGGGAAGGTGAGCCCGAGCAGGCCCCAGAACGCGGCGGTCGTCCACCGCTTGGGGTTGCTGCGGTCGGCGGCCATCTGTACGGCCATGACGACGAAGACGAGGCCCACCAGCCAGTAGAGCCATTCGACCTTGATCACTTGTTGGTCTCCTTCGGCCGCGGCAGATCGTGTTCGGCGGTGGCGAGTGCCATCTCCCGGTGCAGCTGCCGGTCCAGGAGCAGCAGACGGGCGCCATGCACGAGGAAGGCGCAGGCGGCGACCGGGATCGCCCACAGGGCCAGCTGGGTCGGCTCGAGGTTCTGGTGGTACGTCGAGTTGACGAAGCCGGTGATCAGGAGGATCGAGCCGATCGCGATGAAACAGTCCTCGCCGAAGAACAGGCCCACGGTGTCGGCCGACGCGGCGTAGGAGCGCACCTTCTCCCGCAGGCGCTCGGGCAGCGCCGCGCCCGTCGAGCGCTCGGCGGCGGCCTCGGCCATGGGCGCGACGAGCGGCCGTACCGACTGCGCGGGACCTCCGATGCTGGTGAGGCCGAACGCCGCGGTGATCTGGCGGACCAGCAGATAGACGGTGAGGAACCGGCCGGCGCTCAGGCCGCCGAGCCGGCTGATGAGTCTGCGGGCCTGTTCGCGCAGGCCGTAGCGCTCCAGGAGACCGATCACGGGCAGGACGACGGCGAACACGGTGACCGAGCGGCTGTCGGCGAAGGACCGGCCGAAGGCCGCGAGGACCTCCAGCGGGTTCATCCTGCCGAGCAGCCCGGTGCAGACACCGGCGACGCCCACCACGAGGACGGGGTTGCGGCGCGTGACGAATCCGAGGATCACCACGACGACGCCTAGGAGAACGATCATGCGGTGGCCTTTGGCGTGAGCGGGCGGGACGCCCGAGCGGCGCGGATCCGGGGGCCCGGATCCGTGGGGATGCCCGGACCCTAGGGGATCGTTCAACGATCGAACAAGGGGGCGTTCGAAAAATCCACCCCTTGTCGGATCGTTCAACAATCGCTTACGTTGTGGGGCGTGATCGACCTCAACGCGGACCTCGGTGAAGGATTCGGCCGCTGGACCCTCACCGACGACGACGCCCTGCTCTCCGTCGTGACCAGCGCCAACGTCGCCTGCAGCTTCCACGCGGGCGACCCCTCGGTGATGCGGCGCGTCTGTGACCTCGCCGCGGAGCGCGGCGTCCGGATCGGGGCCCAGGTGTCCTACCGCGACCTGGCCGGTTTCGGCCGCCGGGCCATGGACGTACCGCCCGACGAACTGGCGGCCGAGACGGCCTACCAGATCGGGGCACTGCGGGTCTTCGCGCAGGCCGCCGGCGCCGAGGTGGCCTACGTCAAGCCGCACGGCGCGCTCTACAACCGCACCGTGCACGACGCCGAGCAGGCCGCGGCAGTGGTGGAGGGCGTGAAACTGGCCGGCGGCGCGCTGTCCGTGCTCGGCCTCCCGGGGTCGGAGCTGCTCGCCGCGGCGGAGGACGCCGGCCTCACCGCCGTACCGGAGGCCTTCGCGGACCGCGCCTACACCCCCGCGGGCACGCTCGTGTCGCGGCGCGAGACCAACGCCGTGGTGACCGACGAGGACAAGGTGGTCCGGCGCGCGCTGGCGTTCGCGGTGGACGGTGCCGTCGAGGCCGTGGACGGGACGACGGTCGTCGTGACCGCCCGCTCCCTGTGCGTCCACGGCGACACCCCGGGCGCCGCCCGGATCGCGGCGCGGGTACGCGCGGCCCTGGAGGCGGCCGGGATCGAGGTCGGGGCGTTCGCATGACGCAGAGCCGGTCCGTGCAGGTGCGCCTCGCCGGGCGGCACGCGGTGCTCGTCGAGCTGCCGGACGCCGAGCACACCGCGGCCTTCCACGCCGAAGTCCTCCGGCGGCGCGCGGCGGGCACCCTGCCCCACGTCGTGGAGATCGTGCCGGGTGCCCGCACTGTACTCCTGGACGGCGTCACACACCCGGAGGAGCTGGCCCGCCACATCTCCCACTGGGACGTGCCCGACCGGGCCGCCGACGGCGGGGGAGTCGTGGAGATCCCCGTACGCTACGACGGACCCGACCTGGCCCGGGTGGCCGCGCTGTGGGGCGTCGCCGTGCACGAGGTCGCCGCACGTCACTCCTCCCACACCTTCCGCGTCGCCTTCTGCGGCTTCGCCCCCGGCTTCGGCTACCTCACCGGCCTGCCCGCCCAGCTGCACGTTCCGCGCCGCGACACCCCGCGCACCCGCGTCCCGGCCGGCGCCGTCGCGCTCGCCGGCCCCTACAGCGCGGTGTACCCGCGCGCCACCCCCGGTGGCTGGCAGCTGATCGGAACCATGCCGGACCCGACACCGCTGTGGGACCTCGGCCGGGACCAACCGGCCCTCCTCACACCGGGGACGCGCGTACGGTTCGTGGCTCAGGACGGCACGCCATGACCGCCGAGCTCACCGTCCTGCGCTCCGGCGCCCTCACCACCGTCCAGGACAGCGGCCGTCGTGGCCATGCCCACCTGGGCGTTCCCCGCTCCGGCGCCCTCGACTCGGCCGCCCTGAGACTGGCCAATCTGCTGCTCGGCAACGCCGCCGACGCCGCCGCCCTGGAGACCACGCTGACCGGCTGCACCCTGCGTCCCGACCGCGGCGTGACCGTCGTGGTCGGCGGCGCACCCTGCCCGGTGACGGTCGACGGCCGGCCGGTGGCCTGGGGCGTGCCCGTACGGGTGCCCGGGCGCGCCGTGCTCGACGTGGGCGGGGTGACGGCGGGCGTACGCTCGTACGTCGCCGTCGCCGGCGGCATCGCCGTCGAACCGGTCCTCGGCAGCCGGTCGACGGACCTGCTCTCCGGACTGGGCCCGGCGCCGGTGCGCGACGGCGACGTCCTCCCGGTGGGCACCCCCGCCCGGCAGCCGGCGCTTCCGGACAGCGCTCCCTGGCCGGCGCCGCCGACCGAACTGACCCTGCCGCTGCGGCTCGGCCCCCGCGCCGACTGGTTCACCCCCGGCGCGCTGCGCACCTTCACCGCGGCGACGTACCGCGTGTCGCAGCACAGCAACCGGATCGGCCTGCGCACCGAAGGACCCGCGCTGGAGCGCGTGTCGGCCGGCGAGCTGCCGAGCGAGGGCATGGTCCTCGGCGCCGTCCAGGTGCCCCCCGACGGCCGCCCGGTGGTGTTCCTGCACGACCACCCGACCACCGGCGGCTACCCGGTGATCGGCGTCGTCGCAGAGACCGCGCTGGCGGCTGCCGCGCAGGCCGCGCCGGGTACGCCGGTCCGCTTCACCCCCGGCTGACCGCCGCCGCTGCCCGCGCGGCGGCGGCGTGCGGGCGCCGGGTGGTGGGTGATTCTGGAGGGGTGGGTGGTGTCCCAGCCCGCCGGATTCCGGCGGACTACGCCGTCTCGGGCCGCCGGGCGGTACGCGTGACACTGGTCGCCGCGGCCGGGTTCTACCTCTTCCGCTACGGCCTCGACCGGCCCGTGGCGGCTACCTACGCACTGTTCGCCTCCGTGGCCCTGGGCGGACTCGCCAAGATCCCGGGCACCGGCCGGCAGCGGGCCGCGACGGTGCTGCGCCTGCTTCCGGTGTGCTGGCTGCTGGTCGCCGTCGGCACCTTTCTGTCGGTGCGGACCTGGAGCGCCGTCGTCGGCATGCTGGCGGTGGGCTTCACGCTGGGCTTCGCCGCCGTGGGCGGTCCACGCCCGGCAGGGGCGGCGCCCGGACTGCAACTGCTGTACATCCTCCCGTCGTTCCCCCCGTACGCCCCCGCCACCCTCGGCGAGCGCCTGGTCGGGACGAGCACCGGACTGGCCCTCTTCATCGCCGCCGAGGCGCTGATCCTCCCCGAGCCCCGCCCGCCCTCGTACCGGGAACGGGCCGCCCGCGCCGTGCGAACCGCCGCGCACTGCGCGGCGCTCCTCGCCGCACCGCCGTACGCCCTGACCGGCCCGGACATCCGGGCGGCCGGGGAGAGCAGCCAGTCCCTGCGGCCCCTGACCGTGCCGGAGGCGGAACGCCCGGCGGGGCCGGGAGTGCGCGACCGAGCCCTCGCCCACACCGGTCTGGCCACGCGCACCCTGCTCAGCCGCCTGGCGCAGCTGCCCGTCCCGCCCGGCGGGGAGCCGGGTCCCGAGGTGGCCGCCGTGCTGCGGTCCGTCGCCGGGCTGGCCGCGGCGACCGCGGACTGCCTGCGGACCGGGCCGTCGCCGGTGACCCCGTACGAGCACCTGGCCGGGGCACGCGCGCACCTGTCGGCCGTCTCCGCGGCCCCGGCCCCCGCGAGGGACCCGGCACCCGGAACCCCGGCCGCCGCCGGTGATCCGGCACCCGGAACCGCTCGCGCGCCGGACTTCCCGCCCGCGGTACTGCGCCGGCACGTCGCCGTGCTGGGATCGCCGACGCCGCGCTCACCATGGCCACGGCGGCCGAGCTCGCCGTACACGGAAGGCGTGCCGCGGTGGCGGACACGCAGGGCCGCTTCCGGTACGCCGGGACCTGGGCGCCGCTCCTGTGGTGGCACCGGGTGCGCGGCCACGCCGGGAGCCGGTCGGTCTTCTTCCAGAACGCGGTCCGCATCGCCCTGGCACTGACCGCGGCCCGGCTCGTGGCCGGGGTGGACACGCTGCCCCACGGCTTCTGGGCCACCCTGGCGACGCTCACCCTCACCCGGACCACCATGGACGAGACCTGGCACACCATCCGTCTTGCCCTCGCGGGCACCCTGGCCGGGGCCCTCGTCACCGCCGGGACACTGGGCCTGGCCGGGACCGACACCGCCGTCTACGCCGTCGTCCTGCCGGTGTGGATGCTGTTCGCCTTCACGGTGGGCCCGGTCAAGGGCGTCGGCTGGGCACAGGGCCTGTTCACCGTGCTCGTGGCCCTGGTCTTCGCCCAGCTGGCCCCGCCGACCTGGCGCCTGGCGGAGGTCAGGATGCTGGACGTGCTGGTCGGCAGCGCGATCGGCGCTGTCTTCGGACTGCTGGCCTGGCCGCGCGGCGCCCATGACGAGCTGCGCCAGGCGGCGGCGGAACTCCTGCGCAGGGCAGCCGAGATCGTGGTGGCTACCGGCGCCTCGGTGGCGGCCGGCGGTGCGGTGACCGCGCCGTCCGGGGCGTCCGGGCACCGGTCGCTGCATCGCGCGGTCGTCCTCGCCGAGTCCGCGTACGCCCAGTTCCAGAGCGAGCCGACACCGTTCGGCGGCGTGGCGCGCCGGCCCGCTCCGCGCAGCGTGGACCGGCAGGCCACGCTGATGGCCGGCCACCACACCCTGTGGGGCTCGGTACGGCTGCTGGCGCCGCCGCCGGCCGGCCTCGGCCGTTCGGCGGCCGAATCCGTCAGCGGGCTGGGGGACCGCGTGGCCGGGCGGATGCTGCTGATCTCGGCGGCCCTCGATCCCGGAGCGGACACGCCGGCCGGGCCGGTTCCGCCGATCGATCCGGCGCTCGCCGGGTCCGCCGCCGAGCCGCCCGGCGCCCCGCGCCTGTACTACGCGACCGTGTCGTGGCTCGACTCGCTGATGACCGACCTGACCCGGATCGCGCGCGGCAGCCCCGAGTCCGGACCGGGCCCGCATCCGCCGTGACCGTGCCGCCGGATCCGGCCGCGGCCGACCGGGGCGCGGTTTGGCCCATGTCACGGCGGGGACCCGGAGCGACATGTTTCGAACCATCGCGCGGGGCTCTGCCGCCGGTGCTGCCGGCACCACCGCCCTGAACGCCGTCACCTATCTGGACATGGCGGTGCGCGCCCGGCCTTCGAGCGGCACCCCGGAAGCCGTCGTGGAGAAGGTCACCACCAAGGTGGGGCACCCGGTCCGGGGCGGGGAAGGGCGGGACAACCGGCTCTCCGGACTGGGGGCCCTGTCGGGCATCGCCGTCGGCGTCGGGACGGGCGCCGTGGTGGCACTGCTGCACCGCGCCGGTCTGCGGCCGCACGCCTGGCTGGGCGCCCTGCTGACCGGGGCCCTGGCGATGACGCTGGCCGACGCGCCGATCGCCGGCTTGGGCATCAGCGATCCGCGCACCTGGTCGTCGGCCGACTGGGCCTCGGACGCCGTCCCGCATCTCGCCTACGGCCTGGTCACCTACCGGGTCGTCGCGTCGGGTTGAGGGTGCGCCGCGGCCAGCGGGTACGGGTTTCGCGGGCCTCCCGGCTGAGCGCCGCGCGTGGCGCGAGGGTGTCGAAGCCGTGGAAGGCGCCGGGCCAGACATGCAGTTGGGCCCGGCCGCCGGCCTGCCAGATCGCCTGGGTGTAGGCGCCACGGCCTCGTGCCGCAAGGTCTCGGCCGAGCCGACCTCGACACAGGCCGGGGGCAGCCCGGACAGATCCTCCCGCTCCTGCCGGGCGGCAAGGTTCTGAGGGGTGTACGGCTCCCTCGCCAAGGCCCACGAACCTCCCAGTGCCTCGGACGGTTCGGGGTCGAACGGCGGCACCGCCCGGGCCACCGGTACGGGACCGGTCTCCGACGGCACGTCGTCCGCGAGGTCCGTCCGGCCCACCGCGTCACCTGCCGGTCCCGGGCCGTCGGGGCCGCGGGCCGCAGCCCGGCTCATCCCGGTTCCCACGGGCCGTACAGGGCGGCGCCGGCATCCGTCGAGAGAGCCCAATAGCGGTCGCCGTAGGACCAATGCCACCACTCCGTGGGGTAGTTGACGAGGCCGACGGCCCCCAGTGCGGCACCGAGGACGCGGCGGTTGGCCCGCGCCTCGGGGCCGATCGTGGCGGCGTCCGTGTAGCAGGCGCCGTCACTCTCCTCCGGGTCGGCGTCCACCCGAGTGCCCATGTCGAGCTCACGCCCCTCGGCGTCCACGAGCGTGAGGTCCACCGCGGCGCCGGCACTGTGCGGCGCGATCTCCGGCGGCGACACATACCGGCTCGCTGCCTCCCGCACCCGCGCCGGCGACCAGTCCGGGTGAGCGGCCCGCAGCGAGTCGGCGTACCGCTCGAAGTACTCTCGCTGCAGTGCGGGCGGCCGGTACCCCTCGACGAACAGCAGGCGCAGGCCGTCCGGGAGGAGTTGCTGCGCCCTGAGCAGACGGATCAGCACTCCTTCGCGCAGATACGCGAACGCCCCCGACGGTTCCGCACTGCGCCGCATCCACGGCCAGGGTGTTCCGCAGCCGGACGTCGACCAGCGGTTCACCGCACTCGGTCACGGGGACGGCCGCGACCTCGGATCCGCCATCAGTACGAGCTCATTCATGCACCGATCCTCTCCGGCCGTCCGTTCAACCGTGGCCGTGTCTGCCGGTCTTGGCCCAAAGCCGTCGGTCCTGGTAGTCATGGCCTGTGCGATTCGAGAGTGTTCCCATGCCGGCGCCGGTCGAGGCGCGGCCCCGTGACGCCCGTGGGTATCCGGTGCCGGCGATCACCCCCTGGGAGGGGGAGGAGCCCCAGTTCGCGCTGACCGACTACGAACGCAGCGCCGCCTGTGCGCGCAAGCGTCTGTGCTCGGTGTGCAACCAGGGCATGCCGCAGGGGCCGGTGTGGCGTGTGGTGGGGGCCGCGGAGAGCGCCGCGATCGGGGAGGCGCTGGCCGCCGGGCGGCCCTACCGCAATCTCGCGCCGACCCTCGAAGGACCGGGGCACCGTGCGTGCATGCTGTACGCCTCCATGGTCTGCCCCTATCTGGCCCGGCCCAACGCCCGGCGCGGCATGTCGGCGGCGGAGCCGGACGACATGACCTCACATGTGGTGCGGGGCGCCGTCCGCGGCGCGCTGGGTGCGGTGGTGGGGTTCGGCGAGTACGAGTACGCCGTCACCGCCAGCCGGGTGCTCTTCCGGTTCCTCGACGTCGTCGAGTTCCTGCCGCACGACACCGCCGACGCGCACCTGGACGAACTGCGGGCCGAGCTCGCCCGGACGGCGAAGTGACCCGCACTCCGCGCCCCGGACGCGCCCGGCCCGCTGTGTCGCTCGACGATGTCAGGGGCGGTACGCCGCCAGGCCGACCGTCGAGGTGACCTTCGTCGGGTGGCCCGTGCCGTCGGCCGGCATTGTCACCGTGCCGGACGGGGTGCGCACTGCGAGGGTCTTGCCGTCGGGGGACCAGGCGGGCTCGGTGTAGTCGGTCGTGGCGTGCGGCGTGAGGTCCTTGATGTGGTTGCCGTGCGTGAAGTCCTCCACGAGCACGTGGTCGTGGCCGGCGACCGAGCGCACGAAGACGACCTCCTCCTCGTTCGGGGACAGCGCCGGCTGGGAGCCCTGGGTGAGCTTGCCGCCCTGCTGGCGCAGGTAGTCGTCGCGGATGTAGACCTCGCCGTTGTGGTCGTTGGCGTACACCGAGGTGCCGTAGTGGCCGGCCGCGTTCGGCCAGACGTTGCCGGTCTGCGGCAGCGCACCGCCCGGACCGGGGTCGCCGTACAGGGACAGCGTCTTGGGCGTGCCGTGGACGGCCTTGGCGGAGATGTACTTCAGCCGGGACACGTTGTTCGCGCGTGCCGCGAAGATGAGGTTGTCCTTGGCGGGGATGCCGTTCTGGGTGTCCTTCGCGGTCACCTGCCAGGTCGGGTGCGACCAGTTCTGGTTTCCGGGATTCTTGGCGACGACGACGCGCCCGCTGCCGTCGGGGTTCGCGATGTCCAGGTTGCCTGAGCCGTCGACGAAGGCGGCCTTCTTGCCGTCCGGGGACCAGGCCAGGTCCCGGACGGGCACGCCGAAGTCCACCTTGTGGCCGCCGATCAGCACGTACTTGGAGCCGTTGCTGATGGTCAGGGTGCTGTGCGAGGCGGTGGCGGCGGCCGAGGCCGCGCCGGAGGCGCCCAGCAGTGCCGTGCCGGTGACGGCCGCCGCCACGGCGATGGCGGCCGCCATGGTGCGGGTACGCGTGGTCATGTCTGTATTCCCCCAGGAACCTGGACTGGTCGACTGGTCGAGTCGCTCGCTGAAGCCGAGCTTGGCAGGCCCTGATCTTCGAATCGTCCGTTCACCGTCACAGAGGCGTAACACAGGGGTTGAGGTCCACGTGCGACTTCCAGACGAAGCCGCGTGAGGGTGAGCGGGAAGCCTTGCGGGGCTGGGTGTCGTCGGGTGACCTTCGCTCACGCCGTCAACAGGCGGTGGAACCGACGCCAGGCACCGGGGGCCGGCGGAGCCGGCTGATCGGGAGATGCGCTCGGAGCTGTCGGCGAACGAGGAACGGCCCATCCTGCGGGCCGCCCGCCTCACCCCGGCCGGTCACGACGCGCCGGCCTGCACCGGCGCCGGCCCAGCACCCGCACCGTCGTCGGGCTCGCGCATTGAGCCGCCCACTGCAGCCCGAAGCCAGCGGAGCAGTAGGCCGGCTTCGCACGTCATCACTTGCCACGGCGCTGTCTGGCCCTGTGGCGCCTGCCGAGCTGGGCGACGATGAGCGAGAGGAGAGTGACGGCCAGGCTCGCACCGCCCACCGGACCTGGGAGGTGCCAGACCTGGGCTGCCACGACGGTGATGCCTCCTCCGAGAAGACCGAAGTACGCGCCCATCAGCACGCGTCCGCTCGGATCCAGCCGGATCTTCTCCATGTCGGCCGGCTCCGGCGTCTGCTGCAGGGCGATGTAGTTGCCCGGGTTGCCGAGGATGTCGTCGAGCCCGTCGAACGGGTGACCGCCGGGCGCGCAGCAGAAGTAGACCGTGCTGCCCGGCTCGACCACGGCGGTGAGCGGCGGACTGGAACACCAGGCGATCTTCAGCTGCAGACGATGCAGTCCCGATGGCACTTGAAAGCGCAGCGTCTGCCCTCGACGGATGCTGCCCACCTGCGCGTGGTCGAGCAGCACGGCATAGCCGCGAGCGGCGTCGCGACAACCTCCCGGAGCCCGCGACAGCACGAGTGTCCCGTGCCCCGGCCGGCCTGCGTCGCCGAGGGACAGCCCTGAACATCCGTCCTGCCGGGCCTCGGCCGGCGCGTCCCGTTCGCCGTCAGGCATAGATCCCTCCCAGCGGACCACGGCACGCCCCCTCACGCGGGCCGTCCTTACGCTGCGATCGTATTCTTCGAGCGGTGGGTCCGGGCGGTCGATGTGCGCAGCGACGCCCTGGAACAGGCCCTCTCTCAGGGCGAGCCGTTCGTCAGCAGCAGGTGAAAGGTGCGGTCCCGGTGGACGAACGTGGCGGTGTCGGAGCCACTGCCATCGAAATACACCGGCGGCTGCGGATCCTCGCCACTGTAGTAGCCGGTGGAGCGCAGGAAATCGGGGCTGACAGCGGCGAAGGACCATGCCGGGCCGTCTGCGCCGAGCAGTTCCCGGGCGAAGCCGCGCACCAGCTGCTCGGCGTCCGCCGCCGGGTAGTGGTGGTTGTAGGGGCTGAACGCCTCGCAGAGCATCCAGCGCAGCCGTGCCAGGAAGCCTGCGTGATCGAGTGGGCTGACCGTGGCGCGGAAGCCCTCGCGCAGGAGCGGGTGCTCGAAGGGCTGGCTGTCGTACTCGTCCGTCAGGTTGTACCAGTTGCGGCGCACGTCGGCGGCACGCATCAGCCGCTGGAACAGGGCACTGCGCAGGAAAGCGCGCAGGACTTCCTGGCGGTTCCCGGCTACGACGGGCACGTCGCAATCCGCCGTGAGCAGCAAGGTGTTGCTGTTCATCGCGTGGTCGACGGCGGAGAGGAAGGCGTCGACGGCAGGGGGTTCGGGATCGGGCGGAGGTGCGGTGAAGTTCGGGGAACCCATGGCGGCAGCCTTGCGGACGGCCGGTCGCTGCTTCAACGGCTTTTCCGCCGCACCGAGGTGTGGTTCAGCGGCCCTTCTCGTCGTTGTCCTTGAAGCAGACGACGAACCACTTTCCGGGGTCCGCCTGGGTGAGCGAGCCGGTCGTGCCCGGGACGTCGGAGCATGCCAAGGTGTCGACGACTGCGTCCTTGACCCTTGAGGACCTTGTAGTCGGCGTGCGGGTCGGTGCAGTCGAGCTTCTTGGTCTCGGCCTCCTTGTCCGTCCCGATGTTCTGGAAGCAGTCACCGGCCTTGAGCGTCGCGGACTGGTCCTTCGTGTCGTACGGCCCCAAGGCCCAGAACGCCACCATGCCCGCGAGGACCAGGACCAGACCGAGGAAGATCAGGCGGTTGCGTCGTATCTGCGCCGAGGTGTACGAGGCGTTCATGCCGCCATGGGGCGGTATTTGAGACACGGGCGGTTCCTCAGGCAGTGGGACGTGCGAAGGCGACCATGAATCCAGCCCACCTGCCGGCCTCGTCCTTCGCCGCCCCTCCTGGACCCGTTGGGTCACTCTCACAACCTCCCAGCATTGAAGTCGGTGGCTCCGAGCCAAAAGCCGAGAGGTTCCACGGTCGTTGGGACCAGGTCCTGCGCCTCAGGCGCGCTTCGCGCCTGCGTGGCTAGGGTCGGTCCTCATGGAGACCACAGGAATCGTTCGTCGCGAGACGGCGGAGCGTGTCCGCGACGCTCGACAGCGGCTCGCTGCCGAGCGGGATGTATGGGTGTCGACGGCTCACCCTGATCACGGGCCGCACCAGGTGCCGCTGTGGTTCCTGTGGGATGGGCGAGCAGTGTGGATGTGCACCAGCGCCACTTCCGTGACTGCGCGGAACGTCCGCAAGGAGCCGCGCGTGCGCCTTGCGCTACCGGACACCTTCGACGTGGTGCTCCTCCAGGGTGAGGCGGAGTGTTTCCCGGACCAGGAGGTGCCCAAAGACGCAGCGGAGGCGTTCGCCGACAAGTTCGGGTGGGATCCACGCGGGGAGGAAGGTTCCTTTCTGTATGTACGCGTGGTCCCGAGGGCTGTGCGCGCTTGGCGCGGCGAGCCGGAGCTGCGCGGAAGAGTCGTCATGCGCGACGGGACGTGGCTGGATTAACGGCCGTCCCTGGCCGACGTGCCCCTCTCGGGTCACGATCCCGTAGGGCGGTCAGCCGCACGACCGCCGCGAGGTGCGGGACGATCTCACACCCCGTGTGCTCGCGGGACGTCCGCCAGGGCGCCCATCCCAGCCCCCGGAGAGTGCGCCATCACCCCGGTACCGGCGCACATCCCGGTGACCGGCCTTCTCAGACACTCTCCAGCCTGGGCAGGCGGCCCGGCAGTCAGCCATGCGATCTGCGGGGATGCCACGCTCATTTCGCAGCAGGCCGTGCGCAGTTCCGGCCGGTTTCCGACAAACCGTGGCAGTCATGCAGGAGCTGGGATACGACTGCTCTGCGCAAGGTTCTCGGGGAGAAGGGGGGGCGGCGCACGCGGCTGCCGTGGGCGGGAGGCGAGGCAGCGGGGGTCACGCCCACAAGCGGCCCAAGTGCTCGATCAGGCAGCCGATCACCGCGCGGACCACGCCGGCGAGCGCGGCACCGGCCAGGGTGGGGGCGAGCCGGGGGATGTCTCGGTGTGCCTGGCGGCGGCAAGGGTGAATGCGGGTCATGGCGAACCTCCTGGTGTCATCGCGTGTGCGGGGGTGGCAGGCGTCAGTACACGGCCTGGGCCCGGCACATGGGCCAAGCCCCGGAACTTGGCGGAACTTGGCACGGGACTGCGAGGACGAGGGCGAGTGGGGGACATGGGCGCACAGGACGACGCCGCACAGCAGGCGGCGCGTGAACGCGGGGCGAAGGTGCTCCGCGATCTGCTGGCGCGGGCCGGGAACCTCGCTCCGGCCGAGGTGGCGCGCCGGTCCCAGTTCAGCGACCAGACGCAGGCGATCTCCGACCAGACCGTGAGCAACCTGCTGGCCGCCAGGCACACGGTCCGCAGGAAGACGCTGGAGTCGTTTGTCACCGCCTGCCTGCACCGCCAGGACGGCAACCCCGACCTGCCCGGCGCGCTGGCCACGCCGCAGTACTGGAAGGCCCGCTTCTACGACGCGGTCGGCCGTGCGACCGGCCCGGAGACGGGGTTGGTGCGGATCGGCAGGCCCCCCGGCACGGCGGACACCTTCGTGCAGCGAACCGAGCTGGCCCCCGTGTCCGAGGCCGTCGAGGCCGGTCAGTCGGTGGTGCTCACACAACGCGAGCGGGTGCTGTCCGGGCTGGGCGGAGTCGGCAAGACACAGCTGGCCGCCCACTATGTGTGGCAGGTCTGGCGCCGGCCCGAACTGAGGTTGATCATCTGGGCGTCCGCCCGCGACGTGCACCAGGTCGTCACGGCGTACGCACAGGCCGCGGCCCGGTTGCTGGGGGCCGACGCCGGCGAGCCGGAACGGGCGGCCGAGCAGTTGATGGAGTGGCTGTCGGTCACCACGCAGCCGTGGCTGATCGTGCTGGACGACGTCCAGCTGCCGACGGAGGTGCTGCCGTGGTGGCCGGAGCCGACGGAAGCGGGCCAGGTGATCGTGACCACCCGCTACCGCGACGAAGGGCTGTGGCGGGCGGGGCGACGCGTCATCGAGGTCGGCATGTACACCCCGGAGCAGGCGCTGACGTTTCTGCGCGGCAAGCTCGCCGGTCACGCGGGCCGACGCCGGAGAAGCGGTCCGAGCACCCCGCCCGACAGCCGGCTGTCCGAGCTGGCCGAGGATCTGGGGCGACTGCCGCTGGCGCTGTCGCACGCGGCCGCCTACCTGCTCCAGGAGGGCATGACGGTCGAGGCCTACCGCGCGGAGTTCGCCGAGTACCGAACCCGCCTGGAGGAGCTGTTTCCCCGGCCTGCCGAGTTCCCGGAGCCCTACCCGGACCCGGTGGAGACCACCTGGGCCATCTCGCTGGACCTGGCCTCCCGCCTGATGCCCGGAGGTGTCGTGCCGGCCGTGATGCTCCTGGCCTCACTCCTGGATCCGGCCGGGATGCCGCGGGACCTGTTCACCGCGCCCGCGACGCTGACCTGCCTGGAGGAGTGGCTCGGGCGCGCGGTACGGGCACGGGAGGTGCGCAGATCCCTGCGGGTGCTGCACCGGCTGAACCTGGTCACCGACGACCAGGCCGACCAATGGCGCGAGGTGAAGGCGCACGCCCTGGTGCAGCGGGCGAGCCGGGAAGCGATGCAGCACGACCCGGCAGCGGCGCAGCCCTGGGATCGGCGGGTGCGGGCGGTCGCCGACGCGGTCGTGGACATGGCGAACAAGAGCTTCAGGCCCGAACTGGAGGAGTCGCTGCGTCACAACGCTCGCGCGGTCATCAGATGCGGGGGCGACGCGCTGTGGCAGCCGGACGGGCACACCCTGCTGTACGGCCTGGGGGAGAGTCTCGGCCGGAGCGGCCATGTCCACGCTGCCGCCGATCATTTCCGTGAACT
Source organism: Streptomyces puniciscabiei (assembly GCF_006715785.1). Classification (NCBI taxonomy): domain Bacteria; kingdom Bacillati; phylum Actinomycetota; class Actinomycetes; order Kitasatosporales; family Streptomycetaceae; genus Streptomyces; species Streptomyces puniciscabiei. The sequence goes on along the minus strand of NZ_VFNX01000002.1, from coordinate 561,170 downwards.
CGCCGCCACCGCCGCCGAACGCTTGGGCGCGCGGCACCGGGACACCTTCCTCGCGCGCGGACGACATGCGGTCTGGCTGTCGGTGTCGGGCCGGCCGGCCCTTGCCGCGGAGCAACTGAGAACCCTGATCGCCGAGCGCACCCGCACGTGCGGCGAGGACGAGGACGAGGCCCTGGACGACTGGGGCAACTTCGCCGCCTTTCTGGGTGAGGCCGGCGACACCGCCGCAGCCCTACGGGAGTTCGAGCGGCTGGTGGAGCGCCGCGGCCAGGTGCACGGCCCTCATCACCGCAAGACTCTCGTGTCCCGGGGCAACCTCGCACGGTGGCGCGGCGAGAACGGCGACATCCCGGGTGCGATTCAGGCGTTCCGCGAACTGGTCCCGCTGTTCGAGCGGGAATGCGGGCCCGATGACGAGGACACGCTCACTGCGCGGGGCAATCTGGGCAGTTGGGTCGGCGAGGTGAATCCCCGGGCTGGTCTCGTCCAGCTGAGCAAGTTGTTGCCCATCGAGACCCGGGTCCTGGGGGTGGCCAATTCGCACACCCTGAGCACCCGGCGCAACATCGCGATGCTGCTCGGCAAAGCCGGTCATGTCCAGCGTGCGATCACCGAGTTCACCGTGCTGATCGACGACTACGAGAAGTTCCTTCATCCCGACCATCCGCAGGTCCTGGCCGCACGCGGCGACCTCGTCGACTGGCTCGTCAAGGCCCGCGAGCTGCCCGTCGCCCACCAGGTCCTGCGCGGCCTGCTCGCCGATCAGGACCGGGTGCTCGGCGCCGACCACCCGGACACCGCCCGCACCCGGGACCTCGTAAAACTGTTCGAGAAGAGGTCGTGAACGGCGGGAGTGCGCCCAGGGGAGCCTCGTACGTGCTCGGCCAGGGGTTGTGGTACCTCCGGTGCAGCGTCCAGGCCGGAGTCGCGCTCATGCTCTGCGGTTGGCGGGGCGCGCGGATGACGAGTGCGACAGGCGAGGCCGTGGTGGCGGTGTCCCGGCGCATCGAGGCCCCGGCGGAGGACGTCTTCCTCGTCGGGGACCCGATGCCCTCAAGTGCGCCCTGGACCGCCGGCGCGAGCACGTCGGAATCCTCCACGCTCTCCTCACGTGCCCCCAGACTTCCAGAACTTGGCCGTCCTGCACACAGCTGTCCTGCCGCGATGCCCCCGTTCAGGTCCTGGATCCAGCCTGCCGGCTGACTCAGCAGCCTGTGGCGTTGTAGTTCCAGAACGCGGTCCTGGTCTGCGATCCGGCGATCCCGTCAACGGCACCGGCGTTGTAGCCGAGTTTGTTCAGAAAGCGCTGCAGCGCCTTGATCGTGTTGGTGCCGACGATCCCGTCCACGGTGCCGGCGTTGTAGCCCCAGGCGTTGAGCATCCTCTGCGCCGCCTTCCAGCTGTTGGTGCCCAGTTGCCCGTCGACGGTGCCGGCGTCGAAGCCCCAGGCGTTCAGGCAGCTCTGCCAGTTCTTTGCCCGGGCCGTGTCCAGGCCGAGGTTGTTCACCGCGAGCGGTGAGACGTACCGGCTGCCGACCGCGGGCCTGGCGGCCGCCTGCGGTGCCGCCACGCTCGCACTCGCGCCCGCGAGACTCCCGGCCGCAATCCCGACGACGGCGGTGGCGGTGACGAGCACCTTGGTCAGAGAAGATCGCATTGCTTCCTCTTTCCGGTCGGATTCCGCTGAGCCTTGACGCGACCGCCGTCACCGGCCGTCCGCGTCGGCCCAAGCGTTGCCGGGATCGTGCGGCCACGCTTGTACGAATGCGACCTACCGGCCCTCGGTGCCTGATTTGGCCAACTTCCCCCGGTCTGCGCCGCCGTGCACGAGCATCATCTACGGTCTTTGCCGTGTTCACGTCGACCTAGGGGGGATCGACCATGTACAGGCACGAACTGCTCGAACGGCGCGCTGCCCCTGACTTACGCGATCAGGTCCTGGGCTATCGCGGCTTTCGCTTCCAGGCGATCGGAGCACGGCGCAGACTCCTGATCCCGGACGGCGTGGTGAAGGTGATGCTGGGCTTCGGCGACCCCCTGCGTGTCCTCGACTCCTGCGACCCGGCACGCACGTGGCGCGGTTCCTCGTTGGCCGGCGGCATCCGGACGACGGGCGCCATCGGCGAGCACACCGGACTCATCCACGGGGTGACCGTCCTGCTCAGCCCCCTCGCCGCCTACCGGCTGTTCGGGGTGCCCATGTCCGAATGGGCTGGGCTGTCCGTTCCTCCCGAGGACCTCTGCCGTCGGCCCTGGGCAGGCCTGTCCGCCCGGCTGGCGCAGCTTCCGGACTGGCACAGTCGCTTCGCCGTACTGGACCGCGTGCTGCGCGCGGCACTCGACGCAGGCCCTGCTGTCAGCCCCGAGGTGGTGTGGTCCTGGCGCCGGATACAGGGCAGCTGTGGAAGGGTACGGGTCGAGGAACTCGCGGCACAGACCGGCTGGAGCCGTCGCCACCTCGAACGGCGCTTCCGCTGCCAGACAGGGCTGACACCGAAGGGGGCGGCGCAGGTGATGCGGCTGCAGGCGGCTCTGCGCCTGAAAGAGGCCGGTGCCTGCTGGGCCGACGCCGCGACGCAAGCCGGGTACCACGATCAGCCGCACTTCGACCGCGCGTTCAAGTCGATGACGGGCCGCACGCCGAGCGCCTTTCACTCGGAGCGCCTGGCCGCCTCCCCGCACGACGCCCAGGACTTCGTACCGGGACAGGTGACGAGCGCCATTCTCGTGCACCCGACCTGACCTCTTCCCAGCTCGCAGGTCCTCCGATGCCGCTGCCCGGCCGGCCGTCCTACGGTCGGGTTCCACCCGCTGGGTCGTCACTTCGTGGGCCGCACACCGGGAGGCGGCTTCCGGACATGCGTGAGGCTGACCGGAGGCAGATACGGGCGTAGTGCCTGCCCGGTCGCCTGCCTGCCATTACGCCGGGGTGTTGCTCCCCGGCCGGCGCTCGAAGCGGCCCGCCCTGACTACGCCCGCGCCCTGGCCGCGGCAGGGCACGACGTGTGCGAGGTACAGCCGCCGAAGCGCACCACCGAACGCCGCAGCGACGACGTCGCGTCAACACCGCATGGGAAGACGGGAGGTGATCGCCCGCGAGACTCTGCCGACCGGCACCTGCCTCCGGCCTGCAAGCACTCCCCGCGAGGCGGTCCTGGTCGCGCTGCCCGTAGGCATCCGGACCCGACTGCCGGGGACCGGCCGCGACGCGCCGAAACCGGGTTCGCCCGTTGGTTCGGTGCCGCCCGCTGACCGTCTCCTCCGGGGTAACGCCACGGCCGGGCCCGCCCCCATCGACTCGAACGTCGGCGGCAACCGCAGGGCCCATTCCGAATCCGCGCGGCAAGCCCATGAGCGCCGACCAGCCAACGCGATCACCGGCACATGTGGGATCCAAGCTCGTCGAGTCCGCCCGGCGACGGCGGGTCGTGAACCGTCCCGGAGGGGCAGTCATGGCCGGGGATCCGATCGACCTGATCCGCCTGGAGGCGGACGGCAACAGCGTCATTTCGGCCTCGGTTCCGGTTCTGACGGTGGGGCAGGTCCCGCTTTCTCATTGGTCGCATCCGAGGTTGTGACCCACAGCTTCGCTTTCGACGCGTCCGGTTCGGCCCTGTGGAGGGAGGGGGCGACCTTTACGACGCCGGGTCGAGCAGCTTCCAACGGCCGTCGGAGACGACCTCGACGTACATGGGAGTGGGTTCCTGCGCATCCCGGGGGGCGTTCAGCGGCTGCTCGCTGTCGTCTCGCGCATGCGGACGCCTCCGGTGCGCAGGATTCCGGCCGCCATTGTGGTGACCGCACACAGCAGGGTCAGCAGGAGGAAGGCGTGGTTCAGGGCGACGAGGTGGGTCAGCCAGCCGATGACGGCGGGGCCGGCGAGCATGCCGACGTAGCCGAGCCCGGCGACGCGAGAGACGTTGGCCCCTGCGGCGGAGGGGTCGGCGTGCCCGGCCGCACTGAACAACTGCGGAACACAGCCGGACAGCCCGAGACCGAACAGCGCCCAGCCGACGAATGCGGTCCCCGTCCACGGGGAGAGGGCCACGATCGTGATGCCGCCGGCGGCCGTGGCCGCGCCGTGGCGCAGGATCGCCGTGGGCCCGAACCGGGCGACGAGGCGGTCGGCGAGCAGTCGGCCGAGGGTCATGGTCGCCGCGAAGGTGCCGTAGGCGAAGGCGGCAGTGCTGGCGGGTGCGCCGAGGATGTCCTTCAGGTGCAGCGCGCTCCAGTCGTTGGCGGCTCCCTCGCACAGCATGACCATCAGAGCCAGGGCGGCGAGGAGCCAGATGCGCCCGCTGGTTTCGCGGCGCTCGGCGGCCGGCGCCTCCTCTGCCGCGTCCGCGTCGGCAGCAGTGGACGCGGCCGGCAGCAGGGCGCCTGCCGCCGCCAGGGCGATCGCGATGCCCAGGGCTCCTGTGGCGGCCATGCCGGCGGCCGGGCTCAGGCCGGCGGTCACCGTGGCCGCTCCGCCGAGCGAGGCGAGGACACCGCCGACCGAGAACGTGGCGTGGAAGGCCGACATGACGGGACGGCCGTACGCCTTCTCCACATGTACGGCATGGGCGTTCATGCTCACGTCCAGGCAGCCGTTGCAGAATCCGAAGACCAGCAAGGCACCCGCCAGCGTCCACGGGTCCCGGGGAAGTCCGGGCAGTGCCAGGGCCGCGCTGCACAGCACCCCGGTGGCGGGGACGACGATGCGCGCTCCGAGCCGGTCGGTCAGACGCCCGGCCGCCTGCATACCGATGAAGGCCCCCACGCCCAGCAGCACCAGAAGCCCCCCGAGCGTGGAGTGGCTGATGCCGACGCGCTCCTCAATGGCGGGGATGTGCACCACCCAGGTGCCCATCGTGGTACCGCACAGGATGAAGTAGACAAAGGTGGCCACTCGGGCAGCTCGCAGCGAATGATTCATGATCGCCACCGTAACGAACATGCTGTGTGATTGAATACTGGTGCTTCGCACACACTGACTGTTCGTTTCGAGGGGGGTTCAGTCTTCGGTATGAGCAACGCAGACCGGCACGGGTTGATCGCGCAGGCCGTCAGAGAGTCGGGAAAGGTCACGGTCCAGGAACTCGCCGAACTCACCGGTGCCTCCGAGATGACGATCCGGCGCGACCTCGACGCGCTGGCCGCACAAGGTGTCCTCGAGCGCGTCCGTGGCGGGGCACGCACCCTGCTCCTCCGGGGCGAGGAGCCACCCTTCGCCCTGCGCGCTCACGAGGCCCTCGACGCCAAGCGCCGCATCGCGACCGAGGTGTCCTCGCTCATCGCCGACGGTGAGACCGTCCTCCTAGACAGCGGAACCACCTGCCTGGAGATCGCCCACCTGCTGCGCCGACGGCCGGTCACGGTGATGCCGCTGTCACTGCAGGGAATCCATGTACTCGGCGAGCGTCCCGGCCCGGCAACGCTGCTGGTGCCCGGCGGCCGGCCTCGGGCCGCCGAGGGAGCCCTCACCGGCCCCCTCACCCTCGCCTCCCTGACGGCACTGCGCTTCGACACTGCCGTCATGGGCTGCTGTGGTCTGAGCGCAGCCGAGGGCCTGACCGCCTACGACCTCGATGACGCGGCTGTGAAGAAGGCCGGCATCGCCTCCGCGCGCCGCGTCATCGTCGCCGCGGACGGCAGCAAGCTCGGCCGCACCGCCTTCGCATACGTCGGCCCCTCCACACTCCTGCACACCCTCGTCACCGACACCACAGCACCCGCCGACGAGGTAATCGCGCTCGTAGGCGCCGGCATCGTCGTCAAGCCCGTCTGACGAGACGCCTCCGCCCTGTGGAGCCCGGGGCGCCGGACAGGCTCCCGGCATGGACGTCCGTGTGGAGATCATCCCGGACGGGAGACCAGCTCGCGCCGTGACGGTCAACGACCGGTCCGCCGTTGCGAGTTTCGCAGTGGCCGCGGAAGCGCCGGGCCGTTCCGCTCTTGACCAAGGGCTGGAACGGGTATCAGCTTGAACCGCCTACAGCTTTCCGGCGTCCGGCCACCGAGCCTCCACGAAAACGCGTTGGCGGACCACAGCGACGACTGCTACTTTCCTGGAAGCCGTGCGAGAGAACGAGGAGGTGGTACCCGTGAACGCAGTATCGACATGGGTGCTCCCCTCTGGGGTCACGGTCAGGCGATAGGTCGTCCGGGAGCGCCGTTCAGCAGCACTCCCGAAAGGCACGACCATGCAATTCACTTCCGAACAGCGCCTCGACGACGGCGCCCTCGAACGCGAATTCACGCTCGGCGAGATCCCCGGCACCCTGTGGACGCCTGGATCCGCACCGGCCCCGCTGATCCTGATCGGCCACAACGGCGGCCTGCACAAGCGGGAACCGCGGCTGGTGGCACGGGCCCGGCACGCCGCGGCCTCCGGCTACGCGGTGGCCGCCATCGACCACCCCGGGCACGGTGACCGGCCCCGTTCCGCCGTCGATGAGCAGGCTCGCGCCGACCTCCGCCGGGCGATGGCGGCCGGCGAGCCTGTCGACGAGATCTTCGAGTCCTTCGTCGCCCCGCTGGTCGAAAAGGCGGTCCCGGAATGGCAGACCACCCTGGACGCCCTCCTTTCGCTGCCCGAGATCGGCGGCCCGGTCGGGTACTCGGGGATGACCGCCATCGGCATTCGGCTGGCGGTGGTCGAGCCGCGCATCTCGGCCGCCGGTTTCTTCGCCGGGGGTTTCGTGCCCCGCGCCCAGCGCGAGGAGGCCCGGCAGGTCACCATTCCGCTGCTGTTCCTGTTGCAGTGGGACGACGAAGGGAACGGCCGGCAGCCGGCCCTGGACCTGTTCGACGCCTTCGGTTCCAAGGAGAAGACGCTGCACGCCAATCTGGGCGGGCACGCCGGGACCCCGTGGTTCGAGGTGGAGGACGGGGACCGGTTCTTCGGCCGGCACCTGAAGTGAGGCCGTGCCATCAGGCCGGCAGCTGACGGTAGCCGCTGTCGGCCAGGATGCCGCTCATCGAGGAGGGCGCTCCCGGGCCCTCCTCGATGGCGGTGGCCGGCAGATGCATGTGCTCCCGAAGCGCTGGCCGACACCTTTCGACCACCGCTGCGGATCAACGACCGTCATAGGGACGGCGAGGAGCTCCGTATCCGCGAACTCGGCGGGCCGGGCAACAACGGTGGCGCGCCCAGGGACTTGTACGTCACCGTGCATGACGGCAGCACGTCGACGGCGCGGGCGCTTGAAGCGGACACGCAGGCAGGCACAGGGCTGGCGCTGCGGTGGCGGCCGTGATCGCGATTGTGTGGGTAGCCGGGCATCGGGCGGTGGTATGGCCCGCCGCGTTCGCTGTGGCCGTGGTTGGCGGGGCAGGCTGAAGCGCTGCTGCGATCACACCGTCTCGCTGTCGGCCAGGACCGCGCGTGGCGAGCTCAGGAGGAGGCCGGAGCACGTGAGTTGTCGATGGCCGAGGTCGACGCGTTGTCGCGGCAGGAGTTCGAGACGTACGTCGCCGAGCCGTGCCGGCGGGTCGGCTGCACGAAGGTCGTCGCCAACGGCAGGAGCGGCGACCTGGTGAAAGGCGCTCTGAGTCGTCGGGCAGGTCGTCCTCCGGGTCACGTCGGCAGGCCGCGCCCTCGACATGGATCTCTGCGCTGACTTTGACCCCCTGTTGAAACCCTGATGAGGGCCCGGGGCAGCCTTGTTAGGGTCCTGCGGTGTCTTCTCTGCGTGAGCCCCTCTTCTTCACCCGCCTGCACGGGGCGCGACGGGTACTCCTCGCCGGTGCTGGCGGCGGCTTCGATGTCTACGCCGCGCTGCCCCTGGCGCTCGCGCTGCGGTCGGCCGGTACCGAGGTCCACCTGGCCAACCTCTCCTTCAGCGACCTCTACGGCCTGGGCCTGGACCACTGGGTGGCGCAGGACGTTGCCGCCGTCCGTCCGGACACACCTCTGTGGGGCGACTATTTCCCGGAGCGGTCTCTCGCCCAGTGGCTGCGCACCCGAGGCCTTCCGGACGTGGTGTACGCCTTTCCCCGCACGGGTGTCGCACCCCTGCGGTCGGCGTACCGGGCACTGATCGAACATCTGGGCGGTGTTGACGCAGTGGTGCTGGTGGACGGTGGGACAGATGTCCTGATGCGGGGCGACGAGCACGGGCTCGGCACTCCGGAGGAGGACATGGCGAGCCTGGCCGCTGTCGCGGGGCTCGACGACATTCAGCACCGGCTGGTGGCCTGCCTGGGGTTCGGGGTGGACGCCTATCACGGCGTCAACCACTCGCTGGTTCTGGAGAACCTGGCCGCACTGGCCCGCGACGGCGGCTACCTCGGCGCGTTCTCCCTCACCCGGGACAGCCCCGAGGGAGACGCGTACCTCGATGCGGTCGCCCACGCCCAGCGCTGTCACGCCGGCCATCCGAGCATCGTCAACGGGTCCGTTGCCGCCGCGGTGCGCGGTGACTTCGGTGACGTACGGTTCACCGAACGCACCCGGAACAGCGAGTTGTTCGTGAACCCCTTGATGGCCCTGTACTTCTGCCTGGACCTGCCCGCTCTGGCCCGCGCCAACCTCTACCTCCACCGGTTGTCGGACACCGTCCTGATGCGCCAGATCAGCTCCGCCATTGCCGGCTTCCGTGAGGAGCTGCCCCGCCAGCGGCCGCCGCGGGCGTTCCCGCACTGATTCTCCCGGCGCGAGGCTTGAGCCGGCAGGACGGTGTCGCCCGCGATACGCCCGCGGAGGGTGTCCTGGTCGGCGTGGAGGACGAAGTGCCGGACGGCGACGGCATGCTGGGCAAGGTCTGAGCTGATCTCGCGCCAGTACCGCTCGGCCAGGACAGTCATGCGCACCCGCTCAATGTTCGGTGAGAAGGCTCAACCTTCAATGCAAAAGAAGGCCCATGACCAGCGCAGGGAGGCGTTGGCCTGGACCGCCCCCGGAGGTGAGCCGACGTGGTACTCGACCTGGCCGACGCTGCACCGCGGCTGCTGCCCGCGCTGCGGGACCTCGTCTGCCGCGCCCGGCCCGCGCGTGACGGTGTCCGGAGCCGCGCCTTCCTTCCAGCCTCCTGCTCCCGCGAGGCGTGCGGCGCTGGGCGCTGGGGGCGGCGGCCGAAGCCCGTATTCTTGTCATCGAGCGGCCGCGCGCCGTCTATTCCCTGGCCCCCGACGGGTACGGCTCGCGCACCGCCCCCCGCACCCGCAGCGCCGGCGGAGCCGCTGCCCCCGCCGCGGCGAACAGGATGCCCAGTACGAGCCGCCCTTCCTGTGGGCGGTCGCCAAGGCAGAGCGCCGCTATCAGCGCCGGTGCCACCGCGGTCGCGGCGCCGTGCCCCAGGGAGAAGAAGCCCTGGTACTGGCCGTGGAACGCGAGCGCGTCCTCGATCCCGGCACCGGGCTCCACCTCCAGATCGAGCCGGGTGCCGTGGAAGTCCAGCCGCAGGGCGGTGGGGTGGGTGGTCACTGTGCGGCCTCCGCGAGTTCCCGTCCCAGGGACTCGTAGCGCTCCTGCTGCTCCAGCATCTGGGGCATGCGCTGCAGGTCGAAGATCTCCTTGAGCGGGGCGAGTTCCGGCTCCACGTTCACGGTGGTGCCGTCCCGCATGATCCGGGTGAGGGTCTCCCGCATGGCTCGGATCGAGCTGCGCAGCGCCTGGTTGGCGTAGATCGCCATGGCGAAGCCGCGCTGTTCCAGCTCCTCGACGGTGACCTGGTTGTAGGTGGTCGGTACGACGATCACCGGGAGGTCGCCGCGGTATGCCTCGCGGACGGCGAAGACCTCCCCCGGGTCCTTGCGCTTGGAGTGGATGAGCAGGGCGTCCGCCCCGGCCCGCTCGTAGATGTCGGCCCGCCGCAGCGCCCCGGCCATGCCCTGCCCGGATATCAGCGCCTCCAGGCGGGCCACCACGACCATGTCGGTGCGGGTCTCGGAGGCGGCCCGGATCTTGCCCGCGAAGTCGTCGACCGGGGCGAGGTCCTGGTTGCCCTCGATGAAGCTGTTGAGCTTGGGGAACTGCTTGTCCTCGATGCACACGCCGGCCACACCGCGGGCCTCGTAGGAACGCACCATGTGGATGACGTTGTTGACGTTGCCGAACCCGGAGTCGCAGTCCGCGAGGACGGGGATGTCCACCGCGGACGCGAGGTCGGCCGCCGCGTCGAGGCACTCGCCCATGGCGAGGATGTGGGCGTCGGGCACGCCGGCCGTGGCGGAGATCTCCAGTCCGCTGGACCAGACGACGTCGAAGCCGGCCTCCTCGGCGAGCCGTGCGCTGAGGGGGCTGTGCGAGCCCATGGCACGTGTCAGTCGCGGCGCGGCGAGCGCCGCGCGCAGCCGGTGTGCCGCGTTCGGCGTCAGGTCGTTCTGTTCCTGCTGGGGCGGTCGGCTCCCGGTCATGCATCCCCTCCGTCAGTCTGTTCGGTCGGTCGGGTCTGTGCCGTCAGTTCCCGGCAGATGTCCTCGACCGTCTCGTCGAGGACCTTGCGCGGCCGTGCCGCACCGATCCGCCGCCCGACCTCCCACGGGTCGAGCCCGTGCCGGGCGCTGATCTTCTCGATGCGGTCCTGGAAGTAGAAGTGGTGGTCGTTGATCCCGGCCGCGATCTCGGCCCGGCGCACCGTCATGGGGCGCGGCAGCACCTGCTCGGCCACGTATTCGGCGGCCTCGCAGATCAGCGGCAGATCAGCGTGGGTGTCGTACTTGGGCCACGCGGTGAGGAAGGCCGCGGCCTGCTCGGTGGCGAGGTTCCCGGCGCCCCGCGCCATGGCGCACAGCGAGGCGTCCAGCCACTGTCCTCACGCGGCGCGGGTATGTACGCGGCCGGACAGTCGGGGTCCTCGAGCAACCGGAAGAACCCCTTCAGAAGGGAACACGGTACGCCGGTGAAGTGTAAATGCCCGCGATTTACGAAGGCGTTGAGCAAGGTTTCCGCGACTTTGGTCCCGGATTCTGTCGCCAATGAAGATTCAGGCGGCACGCATGACCTATCTTTTGTGAAGCGTGGACGCGATCACGCCTGGCAGGCAGCGTCTCCGCGCCCTCCGGTGGTGTGGATCATGCATGACGTCCAAGTGAACTTGCAATGTCATTCCGGAATTTGGACAGGTGACTTTTGTAGAGTTGAGTCGGATATATCGTGCGTTCGGCGGCCTTATGGATGACCCCTGAACCGCAATGGCTGAATATCGACGTTTGAGGCAGGGAATCGCGGGACCGTGATTTCGCATGCATTGTGATTGACCTGTCAACTGTTTCTCGTGGTGGGACAGCCATTTCTGGCCGCGGTCCTCGCAGTCGGCCATCAGCGGTTCGGCGAGGAAGCCCTGGTAGGACAGGTGCGCGCGTTCCGTGCCGGCGAGGTCATGGCGGTGGTCGGCGGGGCGGACCTCCGGCCACTGAAGGTGCCCTCGCGGCGGCCCTGGTCCAGGGCCTCGGAGCCGGCCATCGCTCCGGGCTTGGCCGGCAGCACTTCCAGGAAGTGGTCCAGTACCGTCCGCTCGGGCCCTTGGCGGTCGACCTTGGGTGACGGGCGATCCCGGTGCGGCCGATGAAACGGGCCGGGACCGAACAGCGGCAGACCTGGACGGCGACCATGCCATAGCGGTCGACCAGCGGAGTGGAGACGAAGCCCGTCCGGAATGTGTTCCGCGGGCAGCGGCATCAACAAAGCGGCTTCGTGGGCGAAGTCCTGGACGATGGTGCGGACCCGCATCCCTCAGGCTTGCCGCCGTTCGATGCGTGGGGTGACGTGGGGTGCAGAAGCCGTCACCATGTCCGTCAGGGGTCGATCGGCGACGCGGCGCCCGCCGGCTTCACCGCCTTGAGCGATTCCTCGAGTGAGCCCGTGCCAGGGCGCCGAGCCTCGTCCGCGCCGAGTTCCGGCCAGGCGTCGCGCTTACGCCGGGCTGTTGGCGGTGGCGATCACACGGGCCCCGAGGGCCTTGCCGAGCCGGAGCGCGAACAGGACACTCCGCCCGAGCAGAGAGTGAGCAGGCTCTGCCCGGGCCGCGGGCCGTCGCCGGACCACGTCGGGTTTGACCGGAAGTACGTAGTCGCCACGCAGCACCGTCTCAGGGAGGCTGCTTCAGGCAGACGGCGTGGCGGGCGGTGCAGGTCGGTCGGCAGATGCGACCCCCCGGCCAGGCAGTGTTCGCCTGGCCGTCGCCGGACGAGCCCGCGGGTCGCTCAGGGCCGGCGGCCGTGGAAAGTGCGGCGCAGGTCGCTCACCCAGGCGTAGGGGTTCTCCCAGGGGATGAAGTGGCCACCGTGGTCGTGGGCGTTGACGTTGACGTGGTTGAACCAACCGGCCTGCGGGCCGGTCTTGAACGCCCGGACGCGCTCCTCGGCGGTGTGGACGCCGGGCGGGTTCTCGTACGTGACGAAGGTGAGGCCGACCGGGGCCTGCACGACCGGGGTGCGGTCGTGGGCCGGGGACCAGGGGTATCGGTTGGCGTTGGCGTAGTAACGCATCGACGTGGCGATGGAGTTGTTCACCCAGTAGATCGTGGCGTGGGTGAGCAGGTCGTCCTTGGTGAAGACGGATTCGAGGTCGCCGCCGTTGTCGCTCCAGGCGTTCCAGCGCTCCAGCAGCCAGGCGAGCAGTCCGGCGGGTGAGTCGCTCAGCCCGTGCGCCAGGGTGGCGCCGTCGAGCATGTGCACGGCGAGGTGGGACGCCGAGCGGCGGTCCAGCTCGACGATGCGGGCGCGGACGTCGGCGGGCTGGTCGTCGGAGAGGGGCCGGTTCCGTGCGAAGTCCCAGGCGCGGGGGCCGGTGAAGAAGTCGAGCGGCAGCCCGGAGCCGATGTGGATGCCGTACAGCTCGTCGGCGTACTTGTGGCCGAGCTGGCTGGAGACGATCCCGCCGATGTCGCAGCCACCGGCGGCGTACTTCTCGTAGCCCAGGGTCTCGGTCATCAGGGTGTGCCAGAGATCGGAGACCTTCCAGAAGTTGACGTCCGGAAAGCCGGTGAGCGGGCCCGGGAAACCGAAGCCGGGCAGGGACGGCACGATGACGTCGAACGCGTCGGAAGGATCACCGCCGGACGCGGCCGGGTCGGCGAGTGGGTCGATCACCTTCGACCAGTGCCAGAACGTCCACGGCCAGCCGTGGGTGAGGATCAACGGGATCGGGCGGGGGCCGAGGCCGGGCTTGCGCATGAAGTGCACCGGGACACCGGCGACGCTCACCTGGTAGTGCTCGTATGCGTTGATGGCGGCCTCGGCCTTGCGCCAGTCGTAGCCGTCCCGCCAGTAGGCGACCAACTCACGGAGGTAGCTGTCCGGGACGCCGTACGACCAGTCCGCATTTCCCTCGTCCAGCGGTGGACGGGTCAGTGCGAGACGAGTGTGCAGGTCATCGAGGGCGTGGTCGGGCACATGGATCGAGGTGGGCTCCAAGGGGAAGGCGTGCGAGGTGGTCATGCCTTGGTTCCTTACCGGATAGGGGGAAGGGGGAAGTGGTGCCGTCGGCCTGTTGGGTTGGGGGGCCGGTGCGCTCCTGTCACCACGACTCGTCCATCTTGGCACCGGCGGGCGTGACCTGCGCCGCACCACCCCCGGTAGGGGCGGGTGTTGAACAGCGAACAGCCGAACATGGACGTGCATGGCTGGGGCGCGCCTGGAAGTGCGGCACCACGTTGACCTTGAATCCGGACGGATCGGCGTCCGCCACCGGCATCCCTACCGAGATGGAACTCGACGGCAAGGTGACGCAGAGGGTCATCATGGCCTTTAGTCGCCAGATCTGCCCCCAAAGGCGATCACCGTGTTCGCCCCATCGGTATCCTTCAACGGGGCCTGCACCACACTGACCAGCGAGGCATGTCCCACACAGCCCTGCCGAGCCCGAGTGCCGTGCGTCGTAGCGCTCCTGGGCTCGTTCGAAATGCCCTCGGGTTGGCTCCGCGGTTCCGAAGGTCTCGATGGATTCCCCGCGTTGGGCCGATGCTCCACTGCTGGGGCTCGGACCGGATCGCCTGCCGGCCCGAAGGCACCTATGTCCGCTACGACTTCTGAGCGGGCCGCGGTCGGGGCGGGCCCGGAGACGAACCACGAGCGGCGGGCCGCAGAGACCGTGCACTCAGCGGGGTAGAACCGTGCGGCTCGTATCTGGGCCAGGACGTGCCCTACGGGTCGTCATCCGGCTGGACCGTCCGAGACGTGTTGGCGCCGGTGCAAGCAGTCCTGTGCCGCCAGCACATCGTCTCCGTAGGCCGCTGCCCAGGCGCCCAGGGCGCGGATCGGGACGAGCAGGGCGGTGCCGGCCTCGGTCAGGGCGTAGTCGACGCGAGGCGGCGCTTCGGCGTAACGACGCCGCCGCACCAGGCCGTTGTACTCCAGCCGCCGCAGCGCCTCGTTGAGCACCTTGGAGCTGATCCCGCCGATCCGGTCCAGCAGCGCGCGCGGCCGCATCGGGCCCGATTCGCCGAGGACGTAGATGACCACGCTGTCCCAGCGGTTGGCCAGCACCTCGATGGCGATCCGAGCCCGGCAGTCCGCCGCGAACGGTGCCCCGCCCAGATCGTCTCCGTCCCCATCCATCTCTCTCATACACACATCCTGCCCCCGCCGATGCCTACCGGACGGTGTGCATCGGCTCGCCTAGCGTCCAGGTCATGACTTTCCACGACGCGAACAGGAGCAGGACGATGCGCATCGGCATTCTCGGCACGGGCGCCATGGCACAGGCACTGGGCGGGGCCTGGGTACGGGCAGGGCACGAGGTCATGGTGGGCGGCCGGAGCACCGCTTCCGCCGCCGCTGCGGCCGCCCGCATCGGGGCCGCCGCGCACGGCAGCCCCGCCGAGGCGGCGCGGTACGGTGAGGCCGTACTGCTCGCCGTCCCCGCCGACGTCGCACCGCAGGTGGCCAGGGAACTGGCGGCGGACCTCGCCGGACGGACCGTCCTCGACTGCACAGTGCCGATGCGGCCCTTCAGCGACGGCGGCCCGGTCCTGTGCACTGCCGGAGGTACGGACTCGGCCGCCCTGCGCATCGCCGCGGCCGCGCCCCACGCCCGTGTCGTCAAGGTCTTCGGCATCTGCCACGAGAGCATCTGGACCCTGCCGCAACCGGCTTTCGAGGGTGCCCCGCTGGCAGTGCCCTTCTGCGCGGATGCCCCGCCCGCTGACGCCGTGACGAGGGAGTTGATCACGTCGATGGGCTGCATCCCGCTGCCGTGCGGGGGTCTGGACCGGGCGGGGCTACTGGAGGCTGCAGCGGTCTTCGCCATCGGCGTGTGGTGGTCCGGCGGCGAAGTCCGCCACGCCTTCCCCGCCCCGGCTCTGGCACCCGGAGCCGTCGACGACTAGGGAGGGCTCGGCTGGAGACCTGTCCCGCGATTGATCTTGGCCATGCTGGTCCGGGGGTTCGGCGGGCTGGTGGTTCGGCAATCGCTGGTCGGCCCGTCACTCGTACCGGTACTTCAGCGAATCCGCCTCCGCCTGTTCGATGTCAGCGATCGTCAGCTCCGGCATCCGCAGCTGGGCCAGTGTCACCTCGGCCGAGGTCGGCTGGGCGTCCGCTGGAAGCCACTGCCCCGGCTTCCAGGCACCGCTGCGCAGGAGCGACTTGGGGCAGTGCGGGTAGACCTCCTCGATCCCCAGCACCAGCGCACTGGCCGGCGGCTTACCTACGGCGGTCAGCTGCGACAGCAGCTCCGGGCGCGTGGAGACGCAGGCCCGACCGTTCACCCTGAGCGTCGTGGTGCGCCCCGGGATGACGAACAAAAGCCCGGCCCGTCCGGTGGCGATGACGTTCTGCAGGGTGTCCAGACGCTTGTTGCCGGTCGCGTCCGGTATCGCCACCGTTCGTGAGTCCAGGACGGCGACGAACCCGGCGGGGCCGCCGCGCGGGGAAACGTCACAGTGGCCCTCGGCGTCCACGCTGGCGACCAGGACCAGCGATGAGCATCCGATCAACCGCCGGGTCTGTTCGGTGAGTTCGGTCATCTGCTTGCGCACGGCCGCGTCGCTGGGGAGTTCGTAGGCCCGGCGCAGTTCCTCCTGGTCGGTCACGGCGTCGAGGCGGAGCGAGTCGAAGGCACTGGCGGCGAGGGATTGCGTCATGCCCCCGACCCTAATGGGCCGACCTGCGATTGATCTCGGTGGGTGAGTGCGGTGACATGGAGACACCGGGCGAGTTGTCCGGTGTGTGAAAAACGAAGAGGTCCGCGCAGACATGTCCCGTCCGCGTTCCGTGGGCCGTCGCGCCGGCATCTACTGGGGACTGGGTCACCTATGCCGCCGACGTCAGTCGACGGACGAGGCCGACATGACACTCGTCGAGGGCCAGTCCAGAACAGTCAACTCAGGCCACTGCTCTCGCCACCGCGCTGCCTTGGTCTCGTAGACCGCTCTCGGAGCGAGCACCGGGTTCGGCCGGACGACGAGGTTGAACACGTCCGACAAGCCGTGCGGCGCATACACGCGCCACCGGCCGTCCGCCTCCACACGTACTCCGAGGCAGCAGGTCGTCGCGGCGAAACTGTCGATCGCCGCCTCAGTGGAGTCATACGGCGGACACGGGACACCGAACTTGTCCCGATACCAGAGGTGAACTCGGGCTTCGTTACGGATCTCTATCTCCGCGGGCAGGCCGGCGAAGACTTTGCGCCCGGTCTTGATCACCGCGTCTTCGGCCTCCCAGGACATGTCACCGCTGTCGAAATAGAAGAGGTCGTAGTCCTTGATGCCATGCGTCGGCGGCCTGCCCGTGACGACGTTCCACACGGTCTGGAACAGGCAGCCGGCCGTTACATACCACCCAGGCAGCTCCAAGGTCGCCGCCCGCGAAAGGATCTCCGTCAGCATGTCGTTACGGGACAACACCACGCGAAGGGACTCAAGTTGCTGGTCGAGAGGGAGTCTGCTGATCATCAGCCCTGCCTACCACAGCTCGTCCGCCAGATGGGCCACAGCTCGTCCGCCAGACGGGCCGGCCGCGTCAAGAACCCCTCGGTGGAGGCCGGGCCTCGCCCGCCCTCCACCGACTCCGGAACATCGCCAGGACTCCGCAGAAGCGGACTTCGGGCTTGATTCGCCGGCCGGAGCCTCAGCTCTTGGTCAGGCTGCGGCCCAGAAGGGGCAGCAGGCGGTCCCAGTGACGCCGCAGTGCGGCGGGGTTGAAGGCATCGGTGTCGGACATGGTGAAACCGTGGAGGGTGCCGGGGTAGATCTCGGAGGTGTAGCCGACACCCGCCGCGTCCAGGGCCTGGTTGAGCTCGCCGAGCGCCGCGGGCGTCAAGTCGCTTTCGGCGTGGCCGAAGTGGACCTCGGCGGTGAGCTTGGAGAGGCTGCCGGGTCCGTCGACTCCCACCGGGCCGTGGAATGCGGCGAGGGCGGCCACCTGGCCGCGGTGGGCCACGGCGGTGCGCGTCGCCAGAAGCCCGCCGATGCAGTAGCCGGTGACCGCGACCGGTCCGGCGCAGACCTCGGGCTGAGCGGTGAGGAACTCGAGATAGGCGTCGGCGTCGCTCAGGACACGTTCTGTGGTGTGCGCTTCGATCAAGGGCATCAGCCGGGCGAAGAGCGCGGGTCGGACCTCTTCTCCGATGTGCTCAGGAAGTTCGATCACCGGTGCCGGGCCCTGCCGGTAGAAGAGGTTCGGGACGACCACGTAGTACCCGTGTCCGGCCAGCTCGCGGGCCATCTCCCGCAGCACGGGCCGGATCCCGAAGCCGTCCGCGTACATCAGCACCCCCGGGTGTCGTCCGCCACCGTCGGGGAAGGCGGCGAACGCGTCGGCCCGTCCGTCCGGGGTGGGAATCTGCAGCATCTTGGTGGGCATGAATTCTCCTGTCGTGGTTGATGTGTCGAGCCTGTGATCAACACGACGGAGGCGGAGCCCGCGCAGCAGCGCAAGATCCTCGATCCAACAGCGGGCCCGCACCGGCCCGTACGGCGCTCAGAAGGGCACCGGGTCACCAATCCGTGTGTGGCGCAATGCCGTCCCGGTAGTCATGGCTGCAAACGTAGCCCACCGGATGAAGCCGATGCCGGCCCACCAGGCCACAGAGCTGGTCGCGAGAATGATCTCGGCTCGTCCGGCACCAGCAAGGTCTCCGTCTGGTACGACGTCACCCGCCCGGACACGGTGACCTACGACTGGTCGACGGCCATGCTCCAGGGCATCACGTCCGGCACCACCACGCCGCTGCTGGGCAAGACCTGCACCCAGAGCGCAGGCGGGAAGCCGGTTTCCGGCACCGTCGCCCCGAGCCGGGACCCCATGCCACACCTGCCGACCCGCCGCCGCCCCGTCCGGCCGCACCCGCTGCTCACCGGCCTCGTCTGCCTGGCTGCCGCGGCTGGCCCACGGTGCGGATCGAAATTCCACCTGATCACCGACCGGAACGGGCAGCCCCTGTCGCTGGGCATCTCCGGCGCCAACATGCACGACAGCCTCGGTCTGAAACCTCTCGTGCGCGGCATCCCGCCCATCCGTTCCCGACGCGGTCCGCGCCGCCGACGTCCGGCCAAGCTGCACGCCGGCAAGGGATACGACTACGACCACCTGCTCAGATGGTGGCCGGGCACTTCCTCGCCCTTTTGTCGGCACAGCCGCAGCCCTCATCGCCGGCCGACGTCTTACGGACAGGATGCAACGTCTACTTCGACATCAGCATCAACGGCGCCCCCGCCGGCCGTATCGTCTTCAACCTCTTCGACGAGGTCGTCCCGAAGACCGCGCGCAACTTCCGTGAGCTGGCCACCGGCCAGCACGGCTACGGTTACGCCGGCTCGGGCTTCCACCGCATCATCCCCCAGTTCATGCTGCAGGGCGGTGATTTCACCAACCACAACGGCACCGGTGGCAGGAGCATCTACGGTGAGAAGTTCGAGGACGAGAACGTCGAGCTGAAGCACGACCGCAAGGACCTGCTGTCGATGGCGAACGCCACCACTCCCGCTGGACGCCGATCTCCTCACTCGCGATCGGCTGGACGCCTGCTCGCCGGCCAAGGGCCTGGCGCACGTTGGTGGGCGCGCCAGGCGAGTCCGAAGCTCTTCGGGCCCCGGACATGAGGTGGAACACCGGCGAGAGCGGACCTGTCGAGCAACGAAGGCTGTGGGACCGGGTCGTCTCGTATGTGCGACACCACACCACCCAGCCAGTCAGTGGCGGTGTCTGCGGTCTGTGCAGTCTGCTGCCCGTCAGTTCACATGCGCAGTCCGCGTGTCACGGGGCGCGCACGTCCTGGGTGGTCATGGCCAGCAGGAGCAGCGCATCATACTCGGCCGTTCCGGGCGGGGCCTGGTAGATCAGCATGCGCTGGGCATCGCCCGTGGGTGTGAGCACCTCGTTGGCGAGGGTGATCAGGCCGATTGTCGGGTGCCGGAACGCCGTCTCACCCGCGCGCTTGACCCATACTTCGTGCCGGCGCCACAGAGCGGCGAACTCGCTGCCGGCCGAGGACAGTTCGTCGACCAGCGCGGCGGTGCGCTCTGGCGCGCTCAGCTCGGCGGTGTGCAGGTGCGCGACGCTGTTGCGGGCCACCCGGTCCCAGTCGGCGAACAGGGTCCGCGCGGCCGCGTGCAAAAAGGTGTACCGGATGGTGTTGCGCTGTGCCGGTGGCCAGTCGCTGAGCCCGGGCATCAGTGCAAGACCCTCAGGATTGGCGGCCAGCACGTCGTTGACCTCGTCGAGTACGTACGCCGGGCTGGGCCGGGCCGACTCCAGCAGCAGTTGCAGGCCAGGGCTGGCCGGCCGCGGGTCGGCGGGCCGGTGGCGTGGTGTCCGCCCGGCGACCTGGTCGGCAAGGCCCAGCAGGTGGGCGTGCTCGTCGGCGGTGAGGCGCAGGGCCCGGGCCAATGCGCTCAGTACGGCATCGCTGGGCGCGGTCTCCCGACCCTGCTCGATCCGGATGTAGTAGTCCACGCTCACGCCGGCCAGCGCGGCCAGTTCCTCGCGGCGCAGCCCAGGTGTGCGCCGGGCGCCCGGCCCGGTGGGCAGCCCGACATCGGCCGGGCCGATCTGCCCGCGGCGGATCCGAAGGAACTTGGCCATCGCGTTCACAGCCTCGAGTCTCCCACCGCTCGCCCCGCTTCTGGGTGGCCGTGGCACACCTAGGAACCACGCGGTCTGCCCCGGAACCGATCCGGCGGTGCAGTCTCGAATCATGACTCAAGCGATCATCATCGGTGGCGGCTCCGGCATGGGCCTTGCCCTGGCCCGGACCCTGCTCGCCGAGGGCATGGATGTGACGATCGTCGGCCGATCCGCCGACCGGCTCGCGACGGCCCAGGCCCAACTGGAGCCTTCCGGGCAAGGGAAGATCAGCACCATCGTGGCCGACATAGCTCGGGAGGAGGACGTGGCCGCACTGTTCGCCCAGGTGGAACGAGTGGACCACGTGGCGGTCACCGCGGCGGATGCCACCGGCGTGTACGGCCGGACCGCCGACGTCGCCACCGCGACCGCTCGGTCCGTCGTCGCTACCAAGCTGCTCGGTGCCTGGCTGGTCGGCAAGTACGCGGCCGGCCGAGTCACCGACTCGATCACATACACCTCGGGCATCAACGCGTACCGGCCCAACGGGTCGAACACGATCATGGCCGCAGCCAACGGCGCGCTCGCTTCACTGGCCTGCGGGCTGGCAATCGAACTGGCGCCAGTGCGCGTCAACGTGGTCTCCCCTGGCTGGGTGGACACCGCCATCTGGAACCAACTCGGCATGGACAAACAGGCGGCCTTCGCCGAACTGGCCGAGCGCCTCCCAGCCCGCCGTGTCGGCACCCCCGACGACATCGCCCAGGCATTCTCGTCGGTCATGCACAACGGATTCATCACCGGAACCGTGCTGCACGTCGACGGAGGGCACCGCATCACCTGATCCGGTGCCCGAACACCCGGCAACCGCGCCGCTCGGCGCTCTGGTCTTCCAGGTCGGACGCAACCACCACGGAGCCTTTCGGCGGGCCGGGAACGCCGAGTTGTCCGGAATCTGCGCGAACGAAGTGCCCACAGCGGGCTGCTCCGGTGGCTTCCTTCACCTTCAGGTCCGCGAGCAGGTCCTGAACTGGCGTACCTGTGCCGCTCACGACCGCCAGATCGCGTTCGATCACATCGACCGGTACGACAAGATGCCAGGCGCCCGCGGCCTGAACGGCGGCGGCCGTGCGGCTGAGCCTGGCAGCTCCGCCCGACCATGGTGGTGCGCCGTGACGGACACGAGCCGATGGACCTGAGCGCCACGCCCGGCGTGCTGGCCGCCGAGTGGGCTGGGAACTCCCGGCCGCTGACGCCCTCCTGCGGGAACGGTGGGCGTCAGCGGGCAGGGCGGTTCGGCGCCGAATGGCCTATGCCGCGCGCGCTCGCGGCGCGGCCACACGGGTGGTTCTGTGCGGAGCGCCTAGGCCGACGCTCGGCCTCGCGATGCCTTTGCCGCACAGGGAACTTGGGGCAGCCGCCTGGTCGACGCCTGTGCGCGTTGATCAGACGATCCGGCGTGCCGACGAGAAGAGGCAAGACATTTGCTCATTAACCTCTGGTCACCTTAATGACGTGGCGGACCGCGTTCGCGTCCGTCGCGTCCGTTTCAACACCCGGAGAAGACATGCGCAATCCTCGCAAGACCGTTGTCGTGGCCGTCCTCCTCGGTGCCGTCGGCTTCCTCGGCGCCGGCACCGCTCACGCCCACGGGGACGGACACAAACACGGTCATGGGCGCGAGCACCGCGGTCGAGAGACCCAGACGGTCCGCATCAGCCAGAGCACCTCATGCACGACGGCCGAAGAGAACGTCGACGTACAGGGCGAGTCTGGGTTCGAGAACGGCCGCGAGGGCAACCCCAACGGCAAGGGCTCTCCTGGCACGCAGAACACCAACGTCGGCTCAAGCCTGGGGTGCAACAACACCATCGTTTTCGGCAAGTAGCGAACCGGCCGGGCTCGTGCGCCAGTGGCCACTGGATTCACGTCCGAGCGGCCCGTGCTTCCCCCCGAGCCCGGCGGCCTGTTGACCTGGGGCTGCACGCGGGGCAGCGGTGCCGGGGTCGCGGCGCTGCAACTCCTGACGGAGCACCGGGCGACCGCACGGTTGGCGTGCCTGAAACCTCCACACAGATATATCCAGAATTGGGGCCTGCAGGCCGAAGCGGATCGCTACCGTGGTTGGATGGACGAAGCGAGTTTTCGGCCACTTGATGTCGGAATCCTCCGTGGGCAGCTCGTCGCACAAGAGGAAGAGGTCCGTCACCTGGCCAAGCAGCTCGGGATCGCCGGCGAGTTCGAGGCTTGCTGCGCGGTGCGCGACGCAGCGGACCTACTGCTTGCCGCCGGCCGAACGCTTTCCGCTGAGAGGCCCTGCCGCAACACGACGCATACCATGGCCGTTTTGTACGCTTTCGGTCGTACGGGCGTCTAGCGATGCGGTTCTGGGCTGCGCCTATCCCTTGGCAGCTGACGGGTAGGCCAGGGCTGATAGTCGACTGGGCCACGTCATCCTTGCGACCCTCACCCCTTGTTCTCCTCGGCGGCCAGCCGTACGTCCAGTCCATCGCCCGCGATGCGCTCGGCGAGGTCGCCGGCCTGCTCGCAGTCCGCTGTCACCACGGCGCCGCTCACGGTCAGGCAGGGGGCCGCGCAGATGCCGCCGAACCAGGCGTCGGCATACGGTTCTTGCAGGCACCGCCCGTGCCGAATCACGTTCAGCGCGCCTCGATCCCCATACCGGCGCTCCGTCGACATCCACTCCATCGAGGGCCCGCACCCGGTTGTCGCCGCGGCCGTACGTCTGCCCGTTCTGTGAGGAAGGGCTCGGACATGAGACGGAGGTCAGCGGTCGCCGCTGCCCGCTCGACCGCCCACACCTACGTATACGTACGGCACCATGCTTCACCACATGATCGAGGCGAGTAACTGCTCGGTGCATGGGTACATTGGAGGGTCCCTCTTCCGCGATGAGACGGCGGTGGGCGTCCTCTCGGGCGGCAAAACCGTGCCGACCAGCTCTGCGGGGATTCCGATGGCCAAGCGGATCGTTCCAGAGCGTGACGACTCGGGGCTAGGCGGCCGTTCCCGCATGGCTGTTCACGCTGGAGAGCTACGACACCCCGCTCAAGCGGGTCGCCGTCACCCCGTGAAAGCTTCCACAGGCCGCCGATCGCACAAGCTCGGCAGGGCTCTGCTGGCGGTCTCAGGAGCGTCGCCCGGCCGGCCGGGACGGCGGCAGACGGCCGATCCGCCACCGTGAAGGCCGCACACGGCTCCTGCGACGACGGCCCTGTCTCAAGGCGCTGGAGACGGACGAGAGCGCAGTGCTGTACGCCTCCACCGCCCGGGCCGGAAGCGGCCCCTGCACCGCCCAGATGGTCGGACAGAGCGTGAGGGTGGAGCTGCGGAAGCCGCTCGGTTGCCGCCTCCTCCTGGACGCCCTCACCGGCCGACCGGTGCCCCACGGAGACCCCAACGGGTTCTCACCGGGCTGGACGTAGGCGCGACGTCATCCAGGCGCTCCCGCGCCGGCTGCCTCGCGGCCCGATCAGTTGGTCGTGTCTGAGTCTGGGATGCCGTTCTCGGCGGCTTTCGCGTAGGCCTGCGCGACGGTGAGGCCCTGGTAGGCCGCGGCGGAGGCGGGGAGGCCGCCCAAGGGCCACGGGCTGGCCGGGGCGCATTTGACCGTGGCGCCGGCGTTCTCGGGGTGGGCGTCGGTCGTCGCCGCGCCGATGTTCACCGGGGGCTTGGGGGCCGACGAGCCGCCGGTGGGTTTCAGGTCGGGGCCGACCACGACGTGGATCGAGGTGATGCCGGAGGCCGTGGTGAGGGAGGAGGGCGGCAGGCCGAGGGCGCTGGCCACTTGCTGGGCCTCACGCTTGTAGATCGGGTCGGAGGTCGGGTATTCCACCTTGCTCGCGGTCAGGGTCGGCGTAGGGTCCCGGCTGACGACGGAGTTGGAGTAGCCCTTGCCGGCCAGCTCGCTCTGCACTGCGGCCGCGCGGCCGGTGATCCCGGTGCCGTTGAGCACGTGGACCTCGATTGTCGACGGGCCCGCCGGCCGGCCGGCGGAGGCGGTGGCGCCCGGCGTCGGCTTCGACGACAAGGTGGTCGGCGTCAGCGACTGGTCGTTGGCGATCGCGTTGAAGAGCTGATGCGCGTTCGGCCCGGGCACCAGCCAGGAGGTCGGGTTGTAGGGGTCCTGCGCGACCTGCATGGTCGTGAAGGTGATGTGGTCGGCCGGTATGGACCCCAGCGTGTTGGCCAGGGTGACCAGTTTCGTCACGCCGGCGAGCCCGTCGTCCACCGCGAACGCCTTGGAGGCGGCCTCCGCCAGGCTGAACACGTTCGTGGGGTCGGCCAGCGTGCTGGCGCTCTTCAGCTTGTGGATGAGGGCGCTGAGGAAGATGTGCTGGGTCTGGGTGCGATCCGTGTCGCTCGCGGTGCCGAAGGCGTGCCGGGTGCGCAGGAACTCCAGGGCGCCCTTGCCCACCAGGGTGTGGGTGCCCTTGGAGAGCTTGAGGTGGGAGCCCGGGTCGTACACGTTGCCGGTGGTGCAGACCTGGACGCCGCCCACAGCGTCGGACATGCTCACCACACCGCCGAAGTCCACCACCATGAAGTGGTCGATGTGGACCCCGGTCAGGGCGTTGACCGCGGATACGGTGCAGCCAGGACCGCGGTTCAGGCTGTTGGTGATCTGGTCGTGCTGCGGGAAGTGGTACGTCTTCCCGTTCTGCGTGCAGTCGGGGATCTGCACGTCGGTGTCGCGCGGGATGCTCATCACCGTGGCGTTCTTGTGGTCCGCCGAGATGTGCAGCAGCATCTCGACGTCAGCGTGCGGCAGCGACGGGTTCGAGCCGCCGAGGTTGCTGTCCAGGGCGCTGTTACGGGTGTCGGAACCGATCAGCATGATGTTCATTGCGCCGGGGATGACGGCGCCCCTCTGCGGCTTGGAGCCGGTGTCCAGGGCACTGTGCTTGATGTTGCCATTGAGCTGGTAGATCCACGCGCAGCCTGCCGCGGCGACGAGTATCACGAAGCCGCCGACGCCCATGGTTATTCGTTTGGCCCGCTGCCTGGGCTTGCGCTTGCGCCTGCGGCCCGGGGCCGCGCCGTTGTCTCGTGGTGGTCGGCCCGCCGGGATCAAGGTGTCCTCGGGCGTTGTCATGAAGGGTGTACTCCTTGTACGGGGGAAGTCCGGCTTCCTCGTCGTTCTGGCGCGCCTGCGGACGCTCGTGCATGGGTTTGATCAGGTTTCGTTGCGGGCCGCTGGCGCCGTCGTGGGCCCGAGTCACGGTTTCCGGCCCCCACCCGGGGCTCGTCGCGACGGCTCGGTACGAGGCCGACGACAAGGTCATCGAGACGTCGATCCCGTCGGACCGCAGCACGTCGACCACTGGTTGGTCTCCGACCCGTTGGTGAGCCGACATCGCCGGCCAACAGGCCCCGCCCGTCATCGAGTTCCACGTACCGCACGAAGCTGTCAGCGCCCGCGGCAGGAGGCCTCCCCGGGGTCACTGTGGTGGCGTCGCTGGGGCCACCGCGACCGTCTCGGGCTCGTCGGCAGCGCCGGTCGGGTGCTCCAGTTCCGGCTGCAGCAGACTGGTGATCCTCCGGGAAGCAGGACGGCCACGCAGGCGAACAGGGCCGACCGCCGCGTGCGTCGGCGCCGGCCGCGGCGGACACCTTCGGAGAGGATCACAAGCACATCCGGCTCACGCGAACTGGGCTTCCTCCGGAGCGTGTTGGTGAAGTCGTCCTCGACGTATCTGCCGGATGTCCTCGGCTTCTTCGGTGCTGCGGTCCGCCTCCCAGTACCGCAGCATCACGACGGCCCCGGCCCCGGGGCGACAGATGCCGCCTCGCATTCAGGAGCGTCACCCTCAACGGCGCGGCGGCCTCGGCGGGTACGGGCGGCTCCGCCACAACCGACGTCGGCACCTCGCCGCTGCACAGCACACACACCGCGTGGAACAGCGATCCCGAACGCCCTGCCGCGAACGCGTGGAAACTCTCTTCGTCGCGGCGCCTCATCCAGGATCCTTTCCATCGGCTCACTGTAACGACGTCGCGAACGCCCTTCCGCGTCCCATGTTCGCCGAAAGAATCTTCAGATCCTCGTCCCACGGTCCTGACATTCAGTGGCAGTAAGGCACAAAAGGAACACATGGCAGCGCGTTCACGACGAATCCGACCGTCCATGTCGAGTGGACCGTGGATGAGGACATCGCCTGGGCGGGAAACGTCCGGCCAAGCGCTGTTGGAACCCCTGAACTGCGGGAAGACGGTGACCGCATCGTCCTTCGTGGACGGCCGAGCCTCACCGAGGACAAAGGGGCTGTCCTGGACATGGGTGGCTCGGTGATTCTGCTCGATGTTGCCGACCCGCCGCTGCCGGATGGTGCCGATGGGTCGTGGGTCGAGGTCCGTGTGGCCTCGGACCACGTCACGGTCTGGCCTTGCGAGGTCTGACCGGCCAGCGAGTGGTCAGGTGTCGCGCCAGTCCGGAGTGGACTCGCGGGCGAGTCGGCGGCTAGAGGGCATCCGATCTGAGTGGTTGCTAGTCAGGGCTGATTTTGTGACTGACGGCATTGACGGTCGTCGCTAGACATGTGAGTGCTCGTCATCCGTAGCGGTGATGTGTCCGATGCCCGCTGGGACTTGATCGAACCGGTCTTCACGGCCTGGTGAGCCAGACGGACCGGGCCTGGTACGGCGGCGGCCCGAGTCCACGACCTGCGGGTCTGTCCGGCGGATCTTGCCGGGCTCTCCCTGAGCACAGCCGGTGCTGTGGCACTTGACGGTGCTTCCGATCAATTGAGTCGACACCCGTTCCGAGCTGCGGGAAACTCCCCGCGATGACTCAACGAACCGACACGCCTCCCACGTGGGACGAGCGTACGCAGCTGGCCACCTTCCTGGACTACGCCCGTGATACCGCGCGAGCCAAGTGTGAGGGCGTGTCCGCCGAAGATGCTCGCAAGGCCCCACTCCCGAGTTCACCGCTGATGACGTTGTGCGGGCTGATCAGTCATCTGCGGTGGGTCGAGTACTACTGGTTCCAAGTGATGTTCCTGGGCGAGGAGCTTGCGGGGCCGCTCACCGAGGCGACCGACGATGATCCCGATCCTGAGATGCGGACAGCAGTCGACATCCCGTTGCCCCAGCTTCTCGCCGAGTACGAGGAGCAGAGTGCCCGCTACCGTCGCCTGGTGTCCGACCACGAGCTGAACTCAACGGCCAAGCGTCCCATCAGCGACGGCCGCCACGTCGATCTCCGCTGGGTGATCCTCCACCTCATTGAGGAGACGTCCCGCCACAACGGCCACCTCGACGTCGTGCGCGAGCTCGTCGACGGGCGTACCGGCGCCTGAGATCTCGTGCGAGTCACGAGCGGAGCCAGAGCCGGATCGAGGCGAGGGTGACGGTGCCGTGGAACACATAGGCGCGTTTGTCGAACCTGGTGGCAACGGCGCGGGAGTTCTTGAGTGCCAAGATGGTCCGTTCGACTTCGTTCCTGCGCTTGTAGATCGTCTTCTCGAAGCCGGCGGGCCGTCCGCCCTTGCTGCCGCGGCGTTTGCGCTTGGCTCGCTGGTTCTTCGGCTCGGGGATGGTGTGCTTGATCTGCCGTCTGCGCAGGTAACGGCGGTTGCGGCGGGAGGAATACGCCTTGTCACCGCCGAGGTGGTCCGGGCGGGTGCGGGGGCGTCCGCCGCCGAGGCGGCCGACACGGATGCGTTCCATGACGGGGATGAACTGCGGGGCATCGCCCCACTGGCCTGGAGTGATCAGCAGGGCCAGGGGACGGAGCCCGCCTTCCCCAGCCAGATGGATCTTGGAGGTGAGGCCGCCCCGGGAGCGTCCGAGCCCTTCGTCGGGACGGTGTTGCCGGGGCGCGCGCCTTTTCCCGGTCTGCGGGGGCCTCTTGCGTGCTCCGGCCGCGTGCTGGTGGGCTCGGCAGGTGGTGGAGTCCACCGACACCATCGACCGGTCGATGCTGCCCTGGGCATCCGCGTCGGCCAGGACGGCCGCGAAGAGCCTGTCCCACGTGCCGTCCGCTGACCAACGTCTGTGCCGCTCATACACGGTCTTCCACTTCCCGAACTGCGCAGGCAGATCCCGCCACGGCATCCCGGTCCGGTTCCGGTACAGGATCCCGTTGATGATCCTGCGATGACTGGCCCAACGACCGCGGCGCTGCCCAGCCTTGGGCAGATGCGGCTTCAGCCGGGCCCACTCCTCGTTCGTGAGATCTCCCCGCCCCATGGCCATGCCAACGGACCGAAACGCGAGAAGTCACATGATCCGCCGGACAGGCCCGCGAGAGATCGTAAACGCGATCCCGCCGTACAAGACCGTGTATGACAACTTCGCCAAGTGCGAGGCGGACGGCACACCCAGCAGGTTCACGACCTGTTGGGGGTCAGGGCGCGTGAGAGCAGCCGCCGATGGCTCGCCTTGCCGGAAGGGACCGCGGCGGTGCCGTATGTCCCGTGAAGTCGTGGCGAGCTCCTGGTGCTGGTGCTGGTGCTTTCGCGCTCGGCACTCAGGATGGCTGGACCTGGTCGAAGTGGGCGAGGGCTTCGGCGGGGTCCGGGCTCACGAGGCGTTCCAGACCTGCAGTCGTGATCTTCGCCCACCTGTCGGCCCGTGCCCACATCTGTTCCTCGAAGGCGCGGACGGTCTTGTCCAGGTCTCCCGGGCTGGTGGCGATGGCCTCGGCGAGTTCGGCGCCTTCCAGCATCGCGAGGTTCGCGCCCGCTCCCAGTGGGGGCATCAAGTGTGCGGCGTCGCCCAGTAGCGTCACCCCGAAGACGTGGGTCCAGGTGTGGGACACGGGCAGCACGTAGAGGGGGCGGTGGACGAACGCGCTGCCGTGGCGGAGGAGGTCGAGGACGGGAGCGGCCCAGCCGTCGAACAGGGCGAGCAGACTCGATCGCACGGCCTCGGCGTCGGCCAGGTCCAGGTGTGTGTGCCAGTCCAGCGGCGCGCGGAACCGGGCGTACACCTTGACGTGGCCACCGCTGTTGCGCTGGGCGACGAGACTTCGGTTCACGCCGTACACAGCGACGGAACCGTCGCCGACCAGCCGGGCGAGGTCTCGGTGGCGGGTGTCGACGTCGTCGAGGGAGGTCTCGACCACGGTGACGCCGGTGTAGTGCGGCGTCACCGATGAGACTGCGGGGCGCACCCGGGACCAGGCGCCGTCCGCGCCGACCACGAGGTCGAACGTCTCCTGTCGCCCGTCCGCGAAATGGACCAGTGCGCCGTCCCGGGTCCCCGGCACCACCTGGGTCACGCCCCGCCCCCACTGGACGTCGAGGGGGCCGAGCAGCAGGTCACGGAGTTCCCCGCGGTCGATTTCGGGATTGGCCCGGTCGTCTTGACGCGGTCGCCAGTCGCGCAGGACGGTCCCGTCCGTGTCCAGGATGCGCATGGCCTGCCCCTCGGGACGGGACAGCGCCTGGAACTCCGCCAGCAGCCCGGCCTTGTCCAGCGCGAGCTGGCCCAGCCCTTCGTGCAGGTCCAGCGTGCCTCCCAGGGGGCGGGCATCGGGGGCGGGATCACGTTCGAGGATGGTGACGGGGTAGCCATGGCGGTGCAGGACCCGGGCGAAGGTGAGGCCGCCGGGACCGCTCCCGACCACAGCGATACGTTGTCTCATGTCGATACACTGTATTGTCACGCTACGGCGTATCGCAACCGTACGATGTCACCATGACTGTGTGGGACCGGCCGGAGCCGCCGACTCGCCCCGTGCCGCTCGACCGGGAGCGGATCGTCGCCGCCGCCATCGCACTGGCCGACGAGGGCGGTCTGGAGGCGGTGTCGTTGCGCAAGGTCGCCGCCCGGCTGAACGCCGGCCCGATGCGGCTGTACGGATACATCTCCACCAAGGAGGAGCTGTTCGACCTCATGGTGGACGAGGTCCAGGCCGAGATTCTCCCCGAGGAGCAGCCCGGAGACTGGCGGGAGGCGCTGCGCATCCTCGCCCACCGCACCAGGCAGGCCGCTCTCCGTCACGAATGGCTGGCCGACCTGCTCGGCGGCCGCCCGACCCTGGGCCCGAACGGCCTTGCCGTGACCGAGGCCAAGCTGGCCGCCCTCGACGGCCTCGCCGACCTCGGCACCGTCATGTGCGCCGTGGAGACCGTCAGCGCCTACGTCGCCGGCGCGATCAGGCGCGAGATCGCGAACCTGCGGGCCGAGCGCGCCACGGGTCTGTCCGAGCGCGACTGGCAGCGCGTCTCCGGCCCGCATGTGACGAGAATGTTGGCCACGGGCCGCTTCCCCGCGCTGGCCAAGGCGGTGTACGACGGCACGGACGTGGACGCCGAGGCATCCTTCACGACCGGCCTGGACTGGGTCCTCGACGCCGTGGCAGCCAAACTCACCGGGCCGCCGGCGTGACGCTTTGCTCTTGCCCGAGTGTCAGTCGTGGGCACTGACCGACCGGGTTGTTCCACGCTTCAGTGCGGCCACCGTGCTGATCCTCGACGGCGCTCTGGAGGCGGTAGCGTCCCTGACATGCTGGAGAGTCCTGACGTGTCGGTGGCACTGCGAGGCGGGGTGACCAACCACTCGCAGGCCTGGGAGTTCGTGCGCTGGTTCGCTGGTCAGTGGACCGGGCGCCCTCTGCGGCCCGAAGACGGTTGCGCCGTGGAAGAGTTGAGGGCCGCGGAAGGCGATCTCGGCTTCGCACTCCCCGCCGCCTTGCGCGAGGGATACGCGCTTTGGGGCCACCGAGATGACCTGACCCGGCAGCAGGACCCCTTGGTCCCGCCGTCCGGGCTCTATGTCGACGACGCCCTGGGTGGCGTACTGGTCTTTCGCCGCGAGAACCAGGACTGCGCGTCATGGGCGATCCCCCTCGCCCAGATCGAGCAGGACGATCCTCCAGTGGTGGTGGTGACCCACCAGGGCTGGGTTCCCTTCCTCGATCGGATGTCCCTGGCGTGGGTCGAGTTGGTGCTGAGCGAGTCGCTCTTGGGAGCCGACAGCCTGTACGACGCCTGCGAGCTGCCGGACGTGCTGGTGCCGAGCCTCCAGGCTCGCTACTCCCGTATCGACCTGCCTGATTGTCCGATGTGGGCGAGCGAGGAGGACTCACCCGTGCGCTGGTATGCGGCCCCCGGCCGATTGCTGCGCCGGGACGGCCTCCAGGACCACTGCTGGATCCACGCCCGCGGTCACGCAGTCGCCGATCTCGAGATGATCCGCGCAGACCTCCCCGGTCGTTGGGTTGGCTGACCCGCCGACGCCCGGCCACCAGCGGTACGGTGCGGCGGTTGGACCACCCTGGGGTGCCGGGTGCGGCTTTTGTCGGGGAGGTCGTCTGTGGCACGACCCTGCCGGGACGATCGTCTGGAGCACGATGAACGGGGCTCGGCAATCGAGCACCTTCGGCACGACGGCCTTACCCCGGGCGCGGTCCCGCTGCGGCCGGTCGGCAGGCTGGTGCGGCCGTTGGCGGAGGCTCTTACGGCCCTGCACCGGCCGCCGGATGACCGTCATCAGCGGCGGTATGCGCGGGACGCGGCCCGAAGTGTGGTCGCGTTGGCGAGTCGGTACCGGGACAAGCTCACGCGCCGGTTTCCAGAATGCGTTTGAGGGTGGCGAGCTCGGTGTCGACCAGGGTGACCTGCTCCTCGAAGACGGTGTCGGTGAGGGTCGGCGGCTGGAAGAAAGTGATCATGAATTCAGAGCCGGTGCCGTTGGGCACGACGCGGGCGGGGACCTGCCAGGACGCCTGGTTGTCGACATAGTCGTGGTCGAGGGTTCCGAGTTCGGCGTTGCCGCGGATACGGAGCCGGGCGGGGCCCAGCGGGGTGGTCATCAGCCACCAGCCCGGCTCGTCGGTGGGTTCGATCGCCTGGATGTTGACGATCGCCCAGGCGGGCCAGTTGGACGCGTCGGCGAGGAAGGCGAAGACGTCGGCGACGGGGCGCTCGATGGTGACGGTCTTGGTGACCGAGCGTGCGGTGGTGACGGTGGTGCTCACGGTGGTGCCTTTCAGAGGGATGGTGGCGTGGGGGACTGGGGGTGGGTTTCCCCCACGAGGTGGCGGATCCAGTTCTCCAGTTGGCGGCGCTGGACCGGTTCCAGGCCGGCGAAGAAGTGCGCGTCGTTGCGGTCGGCGATCTCCGCCAGCTTGGGGGCCAGGTCGCGGCCGGCGTCGGTGAGCACCAGTCGCAAGGTGCGGCGGGAAGCGGGGTCCGGTTCGCGGGTCATCAGCCCCTTGGCGGCCAGACGGTCGACCAGGCGGGAGACCGCGCCGGCGTCGATGTCCATGTACCGGGCCACCTCCCGGGTGGTGGTGGCGTCGCCCCGGTACAAGGTGATCAGGACCGCCCACTGGGAGACGGTCACGTCGTGCTCGGCGAGTTCCCGTTCGAACCGGCCGTGGACTTCGTCGGAGAGCCGGCGCAGCCAGTAGCCGAGGTGGTCACGCAGGCCGCTGGTGGAAGATGTCACCCCCTCAGTGTGGATGCCGCGACAATTGTTGTCAAGGCAACATTCGCCGCCGGCATCCGCCACCGCAAGGCGCCTCAGGCGCAGTGCCGCATCAGGATGCGTCGTCCGTCGGGCAGACGAAGCGGCCATCGGGGCCCCAGTGGGTGACGCGTTGCGCGCCCGTGGCGAGCACACCGCAGGTGAGGTCGGTGAGGGGCTTGCCGTTGGGCGGAATCTCGCGGACGTGGATCTCCTTGTCCGGGGGGTAGTTGTGGTCGCTGTTCAGCGTGATGACGCCGGACTCGCCGACATACTGGGACACGCCGGGGTCCTGGAGCTGGGTGACCAGGGAACTGGGCGTGAACTCGGGATCAGTGGTGAAGATGGCGTCCATGACGTCGGAGAGGACATTGACGGCGTCGTAGCCGACGGCCGCGTCGTTCTCCGCGGACAGGTGGAACGCCGCTTGGAAGAGTCCTGCGAACGGTCCCTGGGGATCGGGCAGGCTGAACTGGTTGTAGAACAGCGTCAGCGCGCCGTACTCCTGCTGCATCCGTTCCGGATGCAGGGTCAGCTCCGGGGCGGGGCTCTCGGCCATGACCGCCACCCGGTTCTGGCGGGCGCGGCACCCAGGATCGCCCTGCATGTAGTGGAACAGGTCCTCCATGACGCCGGAGCGGCCCGCGTACAGGACGAATCCGTTGGTCCGGTGAACGAGTGCGCAGACCGTCTGGGCGACGTCGGAGGTTCGCCGGTCGTCCACCTCGCCGTACGGCACGCGGTACACCGGCCCGGCCGCGTGGTAGTCCGTGTCGAAGCGGTTGGCCAGGTCGTTGCTGAAGTACTTGTCGCTGGGGTCGTAGACGACCACGGCGGCCGGCGCGGTGTGGCCCGCGGTGGGCTTGGCCAGGGCCCCCAGCCGGGGCGAGTGCTGGGCGAAGGCGGCCATGACCGAGGCGATGCGCGCATCGGGTGGGGAGAGCTGGAAGTAGGACACGGGCGATTCGCCCTCCACCATCCGTTGGCCCGTGACGCCGGTGCCGAGTACGGCGATGCCTTTGGCACCGAGTTCGATCGCGGCCTGCTGGGACTCCGGACGGCTCTGGGTCAGGCCCATGACGGCCGCGATGTGGTCCGAGCCCGCCCGGTCGAGGATCATCTGTGCGACGTCCACCTCGGTGTGATTGGTGGTGTTGAGACCGCCGCTCGAGCCGTAGCGGAAGTATTCGCCCGCGTTGGCCACCAGCAGCCGGACGGGCACCTGGGACTTCAGGTGCCGGTCGTTCACCTCTTTCTGGGCCAGCAGGGCCCCACGCAGCATCTGAAAGCCGGTGGGTACGGTGCGCTTCGACTCCGAACCCACACTGAGCGGTGCGAAGAAGACGAGCGTGCGGGAGGGCCCGTTCGTGTCGACCAGCGCGTTCTGCTCACCGAGCGTCCGCTCCAGCTTCCGCAGCTCCGGCGCGTACAGACCATGAGCCAGGTCGCAACCGTCGTTACCGTCGGTGAGGCCAACGACCTGCCCGGTCGCCACCTGCCGGCAGGAGGCGGCGGAGCGTCCGCCGGGCAGGAGGGACAGCACGGTCCGGTAGCCGGCGAAGCCACCGGCACTCAACAAGGTGGCCGCGAGGGCGGCGGCCACGGGCCGCCACCAGTCCCAGGCGCCGGCCCGACGAGTCCTGACGACACGGTGCCCGGCCAGCCACTCCGCCGCGGTGCCGTCGTCCGGGGTCCGGGGCAGCGGCAGCACATGCACGGCCTCGGTGCTCCGGCCGGCCGTCGCCGAGAACAGCCCGGCCACCGCCGCGCCCGCTCGATGTGCGCGGGCACCGCTCTGGGCCGGTACGGCCTGGGGCGGGGGAGGGGCGGCGTACGACGGGATGTCATCCGTGGCAGCGCCCAGTACCAGCAGGGGGCTGGGGCCGGCGTCACCGGCTGTGGCGGCATAGGTGTCCAGGAACTTGCGGCAGGCGGACCCCTCGCCGCCCACGGTCGGCAGCAGCAGGACGAATGACCAAGGGCGCCGCGCCCGGCGCCGGCTCCACGCCGGGGGCCGTGCCGCCTTGGCCAGGTCGTGGATCAGCGCGATGAGCAGCACCTGGCGGACCACCGCTTCGTCGCGGGCCGCCATGGCCGCCGACTCCGGGGTCTGGGTCTGTGCCGTGTCATGGGCTCTTGAGTACTGGTGCGCCGCGCGCAGGGCCAGTGCCGCATCGAGGAAACTGCGGCCGGGCTGGTCCAGCCGGGAACCCAGCCAAGGATGCTGCCGGTCGACGCGTATGCCGTACCACAGGCGCCAGAGCCATCCGGCCGGTACGGCGGTGACCCACCGCACCGCCGTCGCCCACGGTCCACCGGCGGCCTCACCGAGCTGTGCGGCTCCAGGGGCCGGCTGGAACCTGTGGGCCTCCCTGTCGACCAGCATGTCCCGCAGAGCTTTCCGGCCGTCCTCGGGATCGTCCACGGGTGGTAGCGCGGCACGCAGCACCGCCAGCAACGTGCCGAACTCGCGCAGCCGCAACCTCCCGGCCCCGTCCGGCATGGAGGTGCGCAGCTGCCGGGCCACTTCGTCCAGGAGGAGTACGTGTGGCCCGCCCGCTTCTTCCTCCCGCGGACCGCCCCTGGCGAGCAGCGCGTCGTCGACGACCGCGTGCGGTGCCAGGCCGGCGAGGTGCTGGACCGGCGCATGTCCCGTGGACAGCAGCCGCTGACCGTACGCCAGGACCAGCGCGGCGAGTGCCGGGTCCGGTTCGGCGGCGCCTGCCGCCGGGTCGCCCTCCGGGGCACGGGCGAGGAGTACGGCCGGTAGCCGGCGCCCACGGGAGCGTGCCCGCCACGGCAGGCCGGCCCGTCGGTCGGCGACGTACCGGTCGAGCACGCGGACGACGGCATCGAACCCGTTGGGCAGGACGAGCTGTTGCGCGTCCTCTGGTGGTGGGTGCAGCACGCAGAACCTCCGTGAGTCATATGTCGGCGGACTGTTCGGCGAGCCTAGGGATGCGGTCGAGGAGGCGGGCGTTTTATTGCTATTCGACCGTTCTTGAACAAAAGCGAGTGCACTCTGCCTGCGGGTGACTTTTCCCGTGGGGGCAGCCGGGCGGGGCGCCCGCTGTCCCGCGCGCGGCCTTTCGAGGCCGCAGGATGTCTCCAGCTCCGGAGCGGTCGCCGTCCGGCGGGCCGAGCCGACGACCTACTGTGTCGGCTCTTGCAGGAGGTGCCGAACGGGTCAGCTGTCGGCTTCGTTCTCGGGCCCGGGTGCGTCGCCGATGGCGACGCGCAGGTCGTGGATGCCTTGCAGGATGTCGATGAGAGCCTCTTCCGCCCCGCTCAGAGCGTGTCGGGTTCCCTCTGCATCGCCGCGCTCGGCGTGCAACTGGGCGCTGAGCGCGTACACCGCTGTCATGGCGGCGGCGAAGGCCGCCTCCCGGCCGGGTGGCACTTCTTCCGCCTCGGGTTCGGAGACCTGGAGCGCGGTGCGCTGCAGCCGGTTCGTCAGGACGTTGACCGCGAGACCGGGATCCGCTCCCAGCTGTTGCTCCCAGCCGAGCGATGTCTCAAGGACGTCCTCGATCTCTCCTTCCTCGCTCAGACGGGTTGCGGCGGTGATCTCGAGCTCCGTTTTCGCCAGCAGTCTGCCCAGTAGGCGCAGGCGGTCCTCTTCCCGCGGTCCCTCGGGCCGCTTCTCCGGATCCGCTACGGGCTCAGCCGCAAGAGCGGCCAACGCCGCGTAGATCTGCTCGGCACCTACCGGGCGCTCGCTACCGATGCTCACGTCTTCAGCTTCACCCAGCAGCGCCGTGTTCGCCCGCCCAGACACACGGAATCCATCCTCTGGGAAGCTGTCCTTGGCGGCCCTCATTCCGGCCGTACTTCAGATGGGCGATGAACCCGAGGACGTCCCGAGGAGGACCTCTGATGCGCAGCGTGACCTATTCGATGAGCGTCTCACTTGACGGCTACATCGTCGGGCCGGACGGCGACTTCAACTGGGCGGCGCCCGACGAGGAGGTCTTTCGCTTCTGGATCGACGAGATTCGAGACGTCGGCGTCCATCTTTTGGGACGACGGCTGTACGAGACCATGCTGTACTGGGAGACCGCCGACCAGGATCCATCGCTTGACGACTCAATGCTCGAGTGGGCCGCACTCTGGAAACCGCTCCCGAAAGTGGTGTTCTCGACCACGCTGCCGACGGTGCAGGGCAATGCCCGCCTGGCCTCCGGCGGCCTGGCGGAGGAGATCGAGCGGTTGCGAGCCGAGCCGGGGGAAGGCGACATCGCGATCGGCGGCGCGACTCTCGCCGCCGAGGCGGCCGCGTCGGGTCTGATCGATGAGTACCGCGCCGTGGTCTACCCGGTGCTGGTCGGCGGTGGCATCCCGTTCTTTCCCAGGCGCGAGCATCGAGTGGATCTCGAACTCGTCGAGACGCGCACCTTCAGCTCGAAATTCGTCTACCTCCGCTACCGCGTGGCGCGCTGACGACGGCCGACACAATGAGTTGCCTCGGCCAGGTACGGGCCCGAGGCATCGTGCCCGCGATCGCCCGGCTTGCTACCCGGCACGGCCCCGGGTTGGGCGCCTGCCGTCGGGTGGTCGAGAGGATCTTCGCCCGGCGCCACGGCTTCCGGCTTCCAGCCAGAAAGCGTTGCTCGGCGGCGCGTCAACGTCCTCCCATGCCACACACCTCCAGCGCCGCCACGGCCTGCAATGCAAGGACATGGCCCGCTTCACCCGCGCCGCGCACGAAGTCGGGGCCGGTATCCGCCCTGGGCTGCATGCCGCCATTGGTGGTCGATGGATTCCATATCGTGGAGTATTGGTTCCGTGTGTCGATAACAACGCGGGCACCGCCCGCTTCATCCCGCTGGACGACCTGCACGCGGCCGATGCCGCCGCCTGACGGGAGATCTTCGAAGTCAACGTCTTCGCAAACACCCCGCTGTACCGCGTCGGCTCGCCCGCCGACGTGGCCGAGGCCGTGCACTGCCTCGCCAACGCCGCGTGCACCACCAGTGACGTGCTGTGGACGGGGGACGGCACATCGTCCGACCCGTGCACCCACCCCGCCGGGAGCCGGTCAGAGGTGCCGCGCCAGTCGCTGAATCACACATTCCGGTTTACTGTCCGGCCGGACGGAACAAGGGCGTCGCCTTCACCCCGGAGGAACGCCGGCGGCACGGCCTGGTGGGGGCGCTGCCGCCGGGTGTGCTCTCGCTCGACCAGCAGGCCCACCGGGCCTGGGAGCAGGTGCAGGCCCAGCCGGACGACCTGGCGAAGAACGTCTGCCTGGAGCAGCTGCACGACCGCAACGAGGTGCTGTACCACCGACTGCTCACGGAGCACCTGAAGGATCTGCTGCCCATCGTCTACGACCCCACGGTGGGCGAGGCGATCATTCCTGGCGCCCCGCTGCTGCCGCAGGTGGAGAACATGCGCGCTTCGTCGGCGACGGTGGCCGTGGCGGTCGCCCGCCGCGCCGCCCAGGACGGAGTGACGGCGCCCCGCTGGACGACGTCATCCAGCAGGTGCGGGACGCCATGTGGCAGCCGGAGTACGCATGATGGACCTCCGGTTCCTCCGCCCAGGCCGTGCACTCGGTGCCGTCGCTGGTTGCTCGGTCCTGCCCCGCGTCCGTGAACCGGGCGCGCGGCGGCGGACCGGACGCGGGGCCGGCGGACCGGACGCGGGGCCGTTGTGCCGCCCGGCCCCGGGCGGTGGCCACTCGCTCCGGTGGGGACGCGGCCCGCAGAGCCGGTGGACGACCGCGGTGGGAGCCGGGTGACTGGTCGCGGGCGCTGCCGTGAGCGGGGCTCGGATACGTCGGCGGGTCCGGCGCGGTGCCCGTCACCGCAGCGACGCTGTGGGGGCCGCGGCCGGGCCTGATCGTCGCCTCGGCGCCGTCAACGCCGGTGCGGCGGGCACCGTGCCGGGGCCAAGCCGTGCGCGGGCCGCCACACGACGGCGCCCTGATGCACGAGTTCTCCACCGCGGTGGACCTCAGCGACGCGGGCCCGCCGGTCACCGCGGCCACGCCCGGGGGACAGGAGCGACTCGCCCGGGCGGAGAGCCTGTTGCTGCCCGCCGCGCTGGGCCGCCTGCGGATCGAGGGCCCCACCGACGTCCTGCTCGGCTACCTCGCCCATCTAGACACCGGCTGATCCACGCCCGCCTGCGATCCGAACGGCCGTAACTCCGCGACGCTCACGCTGAATCGAGTCGGCGAGCCGGGCGCCGATGCCGAGTACGTCCCGCTCGGCATCGGCACACACGCTCAGGGCATGGACGCAGGCGAGTCCAGCTCACTCCCGATCGCATTCCGCAGCCCGTCGTGCTCCGGGCCGAGCCCGTACCGTTCGTCCCGCCACCGGTCCGGCGGATACAGCCACACGGGCTTGCCCACCAGTTCGGGCGGCTCCCACTCGAACCGGGGCCAGACGTGGGCGTGCAGGAACGGGTCCGTGTTGCCGAGGATCTCCAGGTTCACCCTGCGGAAGGCGGGGTCCAGCCGCCGGCAGGCCCGCTCCACGGCCTCGCCGAGCCGGTCCATGTCGGACAGGAACGCCAGCCGCTTGGCCCTCGGCAGGTCGGACAGCCGCTGTACACCGGGCTCGTCCACCAGGAGGACGGAGTATCCGGGCAGGAACTGCACGTCGCCGATCACCGCGAACCCGGCCTGAAGCCGCCGTAGCACTGTCGGGTTCTCGCCCCGCAGAGCGGCCCCGATCCGATCCGTGCGCCAGTCATCGCTCATGGCCCCCAACTTACGGCCCGCCCGTACGGGCAAGATCGTGACCTGCGCCATTGCCCCAGAACATTCCGGGGTTGGTCCCCGCTCCGGTCCTGCCCGCCTCGCACGGCCCGGGCACGAGTACGGTGCGGTGCGAACCGTTCTCCGGCCGACCTGTCCGGCTGTCCCCGGGCGGCCGGACACGTCGTACCCGATCCCCGACCGGAAGGTGACCGCCGATGTCCCAGCCCGTCAACGCCGGCCCCAGCGCGAGCACGTCGAGCGCCCCGGTGCTCGCCGAGGTCGTCCGCTCCGGATTCGTCGAGGGGCGGCACCGGGGCAGCGTGGTGCTGCTCGCCGCGGACGGCACGGTGGAGTGGGCGCTCGGCGATGTGACGTCTCCCGTCTTTCCGCGGTCCGCCAACAAGCCCATGCAGGCTGCGGGCGTGCTGCGGACCGGACTCGGCCTCGGGGGAGAACGGCTGGCCCTGGCCGCCGCGAGCCACTCCGGCGAGCCGTTCCACCGCGACCTGGTGCGCACGATGCTCGACGAGCACGGGCTGACCCCGCAGCACCTCCAGTGCCCGCCCTCCCTACCGCTGGACCCGGAGGAGCAGGAGGCCTGCCTGGCAGCCGGCGGCCGGCGCGACCGGGTGGCCATGAACTGCTCCGGCAAGCACACGGCGATGCTGGCGGCCGCCGCGCTGCGGGACTGGCCGCTGGAGTCCTACCTGGACCCGGACCATCCGCTCCAGCGCGTCATCCGCACGGTCGTGGAGGAGGCGGCCGGTGAACCGGTGGCCGCCGTCGGCGTGGACGGCTGCGGGGCGCCGCTGATGGCGATCACCCTGACCGGTCTCGCCCGCGCCTTCCGCTCCTTCGTTCTCGCCGTACCCGGCACAGCCGAACGACGGGTCGCCGACGCCATGCGCGCCCACCCCGAGTACGTCGCCGGCACCCGCCGCCACGACACCCGGCTCATGCGGGAGATACCGGGCGTCCTGTCGAAGGTGGGCGCGGAAGCCGTGCAGGCCCTGGCCCTGCCCGACGGCCGGTCCCTGGCGCTCAAGGTGGAGGACGGCGGAGTCCGGGCTCTCGGCCCCGTGGTGGCCCGTGCGTTGCGCCTGATGGGGGTCACCGCACCCGTCGTGGACCGCATCGGCCGTACGCCGGTGCTGGGCGGAGGGCGGGAGGTGGGGGAGGTGCGCGCGGTGTTCTGACGTGCTCACTGTCCCCGCTCGCTCAATGATGTTCCGTCAGATAGCCTATGGAGTAGGCGAGTTGAGAAATTCTCCCGGTTGTCGGCGCGGCGCATGCCTGTTGTCTTCCGTTCCCTGAGCGTTCAACTGGCGATTCCTGTGAGTGTGGTGTCCTCTCCTTAGGGTCCTTGAGGCTTTCGAAAGAAGGGGCTCATGGACTCACTCCTCGCGATCCGGGCTCGCGGGATCACCAAGTGTTTCGGTGATGTCGTCGCACTCGACGGCATCGACCTGGATGTGGCGCAGGGACAGATCCACGGCCTGGCCGGACCGAACGGCGCCGGCAAGACGACGCTCCTGGGGCTCCTGCTCGGCCTGGCCGTGGCCGACAGCGGCCGCCTCGAGATCCTCGGTACGCCGGTGGGCAGGACGTTCGCCGCTCCCGACGGTGTCGCCGGGTTCGTGGACGGGCCCGGGCTCTATCCCTCGCTCACCGCCAGGCAGAATCTCGCCGCGCTCGCCGCACTGCGCGGCCGGGACGCGCGCACGGCGGGCATCGAC
This sequence comes from Streptomyces puniciscabiei, assembly GCF_006715785.1. Lineage (NCBI taxonomy): Bacteria > Bacillati > Actinomycetota > Actinomycetes > Kitasatosporales > Streptomycetaceae > Streptomyces > Streptomyces puniciscabiei. The sequence goes on along the minus strand of NZ_VFNX01000002.1, from coordinate 520,349 downwards.
GGCGCACTCGACCAGGTCGGGCTCACCGAGGTCGCCGACGACCGGATCCGCGGCTTCTCCCTGGGCATGCGGCAACGGCTCGGGCTCGCGGCCGCCCTGCTCACCAGGCCCCGGCTGCTCGTGCTCGACGAACCGTCCAACGGCCTCGACCCGGCCGGCAAGAAACACGTGCACGGAGTCCTCGCCGGTCTCGCCGCGGAGGGGACCGGCGTCGTGCTGTCCAGCCACCGCATGGACGACCTCGAGGCGCTGTGTTCCGACGTCACCATCCTCGCCGCCGGACGGGTCGTCTTCTCCGGCCCACTGAGCAAGCTGGCCGCCGAGAACCGTGAACTCGACTACCGGCTGCTCACCTCCGACCCGCAGGCCGCCCGCCGGCTGGCTGCCGGCCTGCCCGGCATCCACCTTGCCGACGAAGCCGCAGGACGTCACGGCGCCGACGTCCTCGTCGTACGCGCGCTGGTGCCGGCCCTCGACGAACTGGTGGCCCGGCTCGTGCAGTCGGGCATCGCCCTGCGCGAACTCGCCCCCGTGCTGTCCCCGCTCGAGGCCGCGTTCCTGGCCCTCACCGAGCAGCAACAGCACGCCGGCACCCGGTCGCGGGTGGCCGACGCCCAGCCGCAGGAGGCCGGCCGATGACCGCGACCGCAACCGTCGCCGCCACCACCTCCGCCGTCGGCACCGAGCGCGTCTCGGTGGCCCGCGCCTACCGCTTCGAACTGGTCAAGCTCGTCGCGCAATGGCGCATCCGCCTGCTGGTCCTCGCCTGCTGGATCGCTCCGGCGCTCTTCGTCGCGGGGGTGAGTCAGCAGAGCACGCTGCCCGCCGACACCCTCTTCGGCCGCTGGATGCTCGCCACAGGATGGGCCGGGCCCCTGGTGATCCTCGGTTTCTCGGGCACCTGGGCACTGCCGCTGCTGACGTCCGTCGTCGCCGGTGACGTCTTCGCCGCCGAGGACCGGCTCGGCACCTGGCGTCACCTGCTCGTGGCGATTCGCTCACCCCGCCGGATCTTCGCGGCGAAGGCACTGGCCAGCGGCACGGTGATCCTGCTGCTCGTGGTCGGCCTGGCCGGTTCCAGTACGGTCGGCGGTCTCCTGGCGGTCGGCAACCATCCGCTGGTCGGCCTCGACGGCCATCTGCTGGCCCCGGGAGACGCCGCCGGCAAGGTGCTGCTCGCCTGGGCCTGTGTGCTCGCCCCGACGCTGGCCCTCGCCGGGATCGGCCTGCTGGGGTCCGTGGTGCTGGGGCGGTCCCCGATGGGGCTGCTGCTCCCCGCGGTCGTCGCGCTCGCGATGCAGCTCGCCCAGATGCTGCCGCTCCCCGTCGCCGTGCGACTCGCCCTGCCGAGCTGGGCGTTCATCGCCTGGAAGGGTCTGTTCACCAGCCCGTCCCAGCTCGGCCCGCTGGCGGTGGGCATCGTTGTCAGCCTGGTGTGGGCGGTCGTCGCGACGGCGCTGGCCTGTCTGCTCTTCCTGCGGCGGGACTTCACCAACCCCACCGACGACGGCTCGGGGCGCCGCGCGGTCTCCGCCGGATTCCTGCCGCTCGTCGGGCTGGTGGCCGCCTCGGTCGCCGCCGTCGCGGCCGTGCCGGGGGCGACGACGGGTTCCGGGATCGAGCAGGAAAAGGTGCAGCGCTCGCTCGCCACGGAGTTCGCCCACCTCTACCGCATGCAGACCAGGCAGCTGAACCGCCCCCAGGTGACCGAGGCGCAGCTGAAGACGGCGGCGGCCTGCACCAAGGGCGGCGTCGCGGACGACGCGGAGGGCGCCGGCAACGACTGGCGCTGTGTCGTCTCCTGGCACCTGCCCGGTGTCGCGGCCACCGGACAGGCCGTTTACCAGCTCGACATCACCGCGGACGGGCGGTTCGTGGCCGACGGCGACGGACCGAAGGAAGTGAACGGCTACTTCCTGGTGCGGACTTCGACCGGAGACGCACCGAACCCCCTCTGGCAGTTCGACGGCGACGTCGAACTTCTCTCCACCTCCCCGAAGGGATGACGCCATGCAGATAACCCGCCGCCGTCGGCAAGTCGAGAAGGAGTACTTCGACCTGCTCGGCAGACGTGTCGGCCGCCGGGCAGCGCTGCTCACGGCATGCATCACCACGGCCGCCCTCGCCACCGGCACCGCCGTCGCCTCGACCCGCCAGTTCGGCACCGACCAGGTCGGCCAGGTCACCGACAAGGGCCAGGTCGTCTCCAGCGACCAGTACATCTCCCCGTACGGCAGCCGCCTGGTCATCAACGACGGCAAGATCATGTCGTCGACGGTCAGCCCGGACGGCGGCCACCTCGCGGCCGCGGTCGCCGACGGCGATGCCGCGCTGGTCGTCGTGGACCTCAAGACCGGGCAGGTGAAGCAGAAGGTCGGCCCCAACGCGGCGGACGACCTGCGCATCAAGAGCGGCTCCGTCGGCCAGGAGGGCCCGGCCTACTCGCCCGACGGCAAGCAGCTGTGGCTGGGCCAGACCGACGGCTACACCAGGTTCACGGTGAACGCCGACGGCACCCTCGCCAACCCCACCACCATCTCCATCCCGGCCGACGGCAGCAAGCACGCCCTGGCGAGCGCGGCCGTGTTCTCCGCCGACGGCTCCACCGTGTACTGCGCCGTCAACGGCCAGAACCGGGTCGTCGCCCTCGACGCGGCGACCGGCGCCGTCAAGCAGAGCTGGTCCGTGGGCAACGCCCCGCGCGGCATGGTCCAGGTCGGCGACAAGCTCTACGTCAGCAACGAGGGCGGCCGCCCGGCGAAGCCCGGCGACACCACCATCAACTCCTACGGCACCCAGGTCCCGGCCGACCCGAAGACCGCTGCCACCACCACCGGCACGGTCAGCGTCATCGACCTGGCGAACCCCTCCGCCGCCGTCGGCACCATCGAGGTCGGTCTGCACCCGACCGCCGTGTACGCCAAGAACGGGGCGGTGTTCGTCACCAACACCGCCGACAACAACGTGTCGGTCATCGACACCAAGAAGGACAAGGTCGTACAGACCATCTCCACCCAGCCGTGGCCGGAGGCGTCGGTCGGCTACGAGCCGAACGCGGTGACGCTCACCGACGACGGTCATCTGCTGGTGACGCTCGGCCGCGCCAACGCGGTCGCCGTCTACCGCTACACCTCCCCGCAGGAGCCGGTCTCCTACGTCGGCCTGCTCCCGACGGACTACTTCCCCTCCGAGATCGCCACGGTCGGCAAGACCGTGGTCGTCACCAACACCCGCGGCATCGACGCCCGCCGCCCCGACAGCGCCGGCCACGGCACCCACGACACGACCTCCAGCCTGACGCAGTTCGCGCTGCCCAGCGACCGTGTCATCCGGTCCGAGACCCGCAAGGTCTTCCAGCAGAACGGCTGGACGAGGGGCGCGGCCCAGCCGGCCGACAAGTACAGCAAGGCCAAGCCGGTGGCGGTCCCCGCGCGGCTCGGCGACCCCTCGACGATCAAGCACGTCTTCCTGATCGTCAAGGAGAACCGGACCTACGACCAGGTCTACGGTGACATCCCGAAGGGCAACGGCGACCCGTCGCTGACGCAGTTCGGTGAGAACGTGACGCCCAACCAGCACGCACTGGCCGAGCAGTTCGGCCTCTACGACAACACCTATGACATCGGCACGAACTCGGCCGAGGGCCACAACTGGCTGATGCAGGCCGACAACCCCGAGTACACCGAGTCCTCGGCCGGTGAGTACCAGCGCAGCTACGACACCGAGGACGACGCGCTCGGCCACCAGAAGACCGGCTTCCTGTGGACCGGCGCCCAGGCGGCGGGCAAGTCCGTCCGGGACTTCGGCGAGTTCCAGCAGTTCCTGACCAAGCCGTCCGGTGCGAGCTGGCAGAACCTGTACTGCGACGCCAAGAACATGGCGGCGACCGGACAGGGCACCGCCTACCCGCTGAACTCTTCCTCGCCGATCCCGTCGCTCAACAGCGTGTCCGTGCCCGGCTTCCCGAAGTTCGACACCAGTGTCCCGGACGTGTACCGGGAGCAGATCTGGAAGCAGGACTTCGAGAAGAACGGTCCGGCGAACCTCAACATGTTCTGGCTCTCCAGCGACCACACCGGCGGTCCGGCGAGCCCCGCCGCCCAGGTCGCCGACAACGACCTCGCGACCGGCAGGATCGTCGACGAGATCTCGCACAGCAAGTACTGGAAGGACTCGGCGATCTTCGTCGTCGAGGACGACTCCCAGGCCGGCCTCGACCACGTCGACGGCCACCGTGCCCCGATCCAGATCATCAGCCCCTGGGCCCAGCACGACACGGTCGACAGCCGCTACTACTCGCAGATCACCATGATCCGCACCATCGAGCAGATCCTCGGGATCCGTCCGATGAACCAGAAGGACACCGCGGCCACCCCGATGCGCGGCGCCTTCACCAGCCACCCGGACTACACACCGTTCACGGCGCTGCCCAACCGGACCCCGCTGACCGACGGTCTGAGCACCCCGCCGTCCTGTGGCGTGGACACCCCGGCGAAGCAGGACCCCAAGGCGGCGCTCGTCCCCGCCACGAAGGTCCCGGCGGACAAGAAGTCGCTCGTGGCCGAGTGGGAGGCCTGGAAGTCGAAGCAGCGGCTGACCGGGCCGAACGCCGTGCCCGACTACGCCAACCCCGCGCAGATGAACCACCTCACGTGGTACCAGACGCACAACTGGCAGCAGCCGTACCCCGGTGAGAAGAAGATCTACGCGCCGAACGACGTACCCGGTGCCTACATCCCGTCGTCGGAGTCCGACGGCTGACACGGATCGACCCGTCGAGGACCCCTGGCCGGCCGCCAGGGGTCCTCGGCGTCCGGGTCAGGGCATCCGTACGGCCTTCACCGACTCACGGCCCGGCCCGAGCCGCTCGATGACCTCGCGCATCTCCTCCGCGTCCGCTTCGTAGACGGTCTCGCCCAGGCGCGGGTCGCGTGCGTGCAGGGTGTGGATCAGGGGGCCGTGCGGGGTGCCGAGCTGGACGAGAGACGCGGAGGGGCCGTGTACGGCGCGCTCCGTGCCGGGGCGGGCGGTCAGGTCGACACGGCTCACGACACCGGGCGTGACCCAGACGGTTGCCTGCTCCAGCCGGCCGAGCAGCTGGAGGTGGAAGTGGCCGCAGAGGACCAGACCCACGTCGGTTCCGCGGATCGTGTCCGCAAGCTCCTGGGCGTTGTCCAGGCCGAGTGCCCGCTGCACCTCGACGTCCAGGGCGATGGGCGGGTGGTGGAAGGCCAGGACCGTGCCGTCTGCGGCCGGAGTGGCCAAGATGTCGCGCAGCCAGTGCAGTTGAGCCCGGCTGAGCCGGCCGTAACCCTTCCCCGGCACCAGCGTGTCCAGGGTGACCAGCCGCCATCCGCCGAGCGTGGTCGCGGCGGCCCGCTCGCCTTCGGGCCCTTCGCACACGGCGTCCGGGTCCTCGTGACCGCTGCCGAGCACACTGGCGAAGGCACCCCGCTCGTCGTGGTTGCCCGTCGTGTAGAAGACGCGTGCGCCACGGTCGCGCGCGTAGCCGCCCAGGAGGTCGCGAGTCCGTACGTACGCCTCGCGGGAACCGTCGTCCGCTACGTCCCCGGTGACCACGACGGCGTCCAGGTCCCGCAGATGCTCCAGCTCCGCCAGCATGCGGCGCAGTGCCGCGGTGCCGTCGGCACCGTCGGCGTCCGGGCCGCCGGCCCGGTCGAGGTGAGTGTCGGACAGGTGAAGGATCCTCATGCGATCAACTTAGCCCGGATTTAAGGGAATTGATCGACGGTCGAGCGGCGGGATCAGCTGCTCGCCGAGCAGGGCCGGCGACCCTGCGGGTGATCGGGCCGTCGGCGAGCAGTGCCGTGATCATGAGGGTGCTGCGGGCGGAACTCGGCGTCGACCTGGTGAACGCCAGGATTCTGCTGCACCAGGTGCTCAGCGGTGACCACTCCATCGTGCCCGGTTCGCAAGGTGCGGAGATCTCATCAGGGCATAGCCTGACAAGGGGGAAACCTGTCGGTTTCCCGGCAGCGGCAGGCGCCACCGGATCCCGCCCGGCAGGAAACAGAATGCGTACCTCGGAGAAGGCTCGGCCATGAACACCATCGACGAAACGGCTGTCGGCGGTCTGCGCGAGGCCCTGCGGGGATCCGTGATCACACCGCAGGACCCCGGCTACGACGCGGCTCGCAGCATCCACAACGCCATGATCGACCGCCGGCCGGCCGCCTTCGCCCAGTGCGCCGACGTGGCGGACGTGCAGGCGGTGATCTCCTTCGCCCGGGACACCGGCGTCCAGCTGGCGGTGCGCGGCGGCGGCCACAGCGGCCCGGGTCTGTGTCTGGTCGACGAAGGACTCGTGCTCGACCTGGCACCGATGCGCTGGGTCAGGGCAGATCCGGAGACGGACACCGTCCAGGTGGGCGGCGGCACCCTGATCGGAGACCTCGACCACGCCACACACGCCTTCGGGCGCGCCGTACCGTCCGGGATCGTGTCGACCACCGGCGTCGGCGGTCTCACCCTGGGCGGCGGCCACGGCCACCTCACCCGCAGACACGGCCTGACCATCGACAGCCTGCTGTCGGCCGACGTCGTCCTCGCCGACGGCAGCTATGTCACCGCGTCGCCGTCGAATCACCCGGAGCTGTTCTGGGCGCTGCGGGGCGGGGGCGGCAACTTCGGCGTGGTGACGTCGTTCACCTTCCGGCTGCACCCGGCCGGCACCGTCGGGGTCGGCCTGACGCTCTGGCCCCTCGACCGTACCCCCGAAGTGCTGCGCTGGTACCGGGAGTTCCTGCCTGCCGCGCCGGACGAGCTGAGCGGGTTCTTCGCCCTGCTCGTCGTACCGCCCGGCCCGCCCTTCCCCGAGCCGGTCCACGGCCAGAAGATGTGCGGGGTCGTGTGGTGCTACACGGGGGACCTCTCCGACGAACGCCTGGCGGAGGTGTTCGCCGTGGTGAACGAGCCGGCGCGGCCGGCCTTCCACTTCGCCGCCCCACTGCCCTACCCCGCCCTCCAGACCATGTTCGACGAACTGCTCCACCCGGGACTGCAGTGGTACTGGCGCGGCGACTTCTTCGAGGCCGTCTCCGACGCGGCGATCGACGTGCACCACAAGTACGGGCAGAACATCCCGACCGGCCTGTCGACCATGCACCTGTACCCGGTGGACGGGGCGGCCCACCAGATCGACGCCGACGGCACCGCGTGGGCCTACCGCGACGCCCTCTGGTCGGGCGTGATCGCCGGCATCGACCCGGATCCCGCCAACGCCGAGGCGATCCGCCAGTGGTGCGTCGACTACTGGAGCGACCTGCACCCGCACTCCATGGGCGGTTCGTACGTGAACTTCCTCGGCCACGGGGAGAGCCCGGACCGGGTTCGCGCCACCTATCGCGGCCACTACGACCGCCTGGCGTCGGTGAAGCGCGCCTACGACCCGGACAACCTCTTCCACGCCAACCAGAACATCTCACCGGCCCCGGACTGACGGGCGCGTCACCGGTCGCCGGCAGGGCTCGGCCGGGGCCGGCGGCGTCTACCGCTCGGCAGGAGTGATCCGGCGGCCCGTGAGGCTCGTGGGCCGGATCGACACCCACATCTCGCGCTCACCACCCGCCCACGGCGTGGTGTGGGCGTGCCGGGCGAGCGTGCGTACGGTGTCCGGGTCCGTCACGACGCTCGCCGGGCCGACGGCGAGAACGCTCCAGCCCTGACTCAACGCCTCGTCCAGGTGATCGACCTCGAAGGCGACCTCCCGTTCGGCGGCCGCTGCGGCCACGGAATCGGGCGCGGTCCGGAAGACGATGACGTCGCCGACGACGTCGTAGTTGACCGGGATCACCGCCGGGCGGCCGTCGGACGTCGACACCGAGACACGGCCCACGCCGTGCGTGGACAGCAGTGTGCGGCATTCCTCCGGGGTGAGGTCGCGCAGGTCGGGATGGCGCAGCGCGTAGCCCTGACCGGGTGGGAGATCGATGCCTCCGCCGCGCAGGGCGGCGACCGTGGTGCCCAGTGCGTCGGCCAGCCTGACGAGCGTCGCCAGCGTCGGGTCGGCCGGGCGTTCCTCGAGGTACGCCAGGTAGTCGGGCGACATCCGGGCACGGCCGGCCGTCTCCTCGCGGCTGAGGCCCTGCCTCCTGCGCTGGAGGGCCACGCGCCGGCCGATGTCACCGGGGTTGGCCGGCCCCTGCGGTGGGGCAGCGGGGGACACGATGGTCACTTCACCCGTGTTCTGTCGTGGGTCGTGCGCTGCCGCGGCCTGATCGTGGTGCAGAGGGCGCACATGTGCGTCGGGCCCGGGGAACACGAGGGTCACTTGCTCCGTGTCCGACCAGCGCACGTCGTAGGGAGGTGTGCCGTCCTCATGGTGGAGTCCCACGATCTCGCCGTCGCGCCTGGTGGCACCGGTCGCCGGACTTTCCACGACGAGCCGGTCGCCGAGGTGAGCTCGCATGTTCGCCGCCCCTCTCCGCAGAGTGGTGCTGTATCCGACCTGCCGCGCGCCGCGGCAGCCCGCCTTCCCCTCTCCGTTCCACCATCGACCGTCGGCGGGCCTTCTGCCACAGGGCCGAAGCCCATGGTCACGGCAGAAGCCCATGGTCACGGCCGAGACGATGAACGGGTCACGTTCCCGGGAGGCGACGGAAGGCGAGGGGAGGTGACGGGTATGACGCGTCGGCTCCGGCTGACGCTGCTGGGCGTGGGCGCCATGGCGTCCCCGCGGTTCGCCCCGGCCGGCCTGCTGGTCGCCTGCGGCCGCCACCGCGTCGCGTTCGACGGCGGGCCCGGTGCGGAGCCGCCCGAGGGCCGGCTGGACGCCTGGCTCGTCACCGACGAGCACGCCGAGCTGCGTTCCGCCCTGCGGCGTCTCGCCGCCGAGCGCGGGCTGGTACCACGGATGACGGATGTGGACCTGGGCGAGCTGCGCATCCGCGCGCTGCCGGTCGTGCACACCTCCCATCCCACCTGCGGTTACCGCATCGAGGCAGAGCCGGGCGCGGTGGTGTGGGCACCGGAGTTCCGGGCCTTCCCGGCCTGGGCGGCGGAGGCGGACCTCATGTTCGCCGAGGCCTCCTGCTGGGACCGTCCCATCCGCTTCCGCGGCGGAGTGGGCGGCCACGCCCCCGTACGGGAGGTCGGCGCAGAGGCGGTCAGGAACCGGGTCGGACGGCTCGTGTACGCGCACATCGGCCGTCCGTGCCTCCGGGCGATGGACGCCGGTCTGGCCCCCGCGTACGGGGAGTGGGGCCGCGAGGGCCGTACCTACGTCCTTCCCGCACGCCACTGGCCACGCTGACGGTGGTCGAGCGCACGGACCCGCGGAGGGTGGGCCGGGTGGCCCCGTACCCGGTGCCCGCGGTGGGGGCCAATGGTCCGCCGAGGGGCCGTCCGGCCCCATGACAGGGGCCGCTCGTCCGGGTGAGCGTGGAGGGGCACGGGGCGCGCACCGGTGCTGCCCGAGAGGGGCGACCGAGCCGGTCGCGCGGTACGAGGAGGCGACCGTGAACGAGCAACTCGCGGTGCGGAGTCTGATGGACGCCGCCCCGTATTCGGTCGGTGAGGACGAGAGCGTGCTGATGGCCTGGGAGGTCATGGAGAGGTCGGAACAGCGTCAGCTCCCCGTGGTCCGCGCGGACGGCTGCTGCGCCGGAGTCCTGGACCGCGCCGAGCTGGCGGTGGCCTGCGCCGGCGCGGCCGCGACGCTGTCCCGCAGCAAGGTGCGCGAGCTCGTGCACGCCCGCCGCACCGTCACGGTCCACCCCGAGGAATCGGTGCTGCGCGCGGCAGCCGTGATGACCGAGGAAGATCTCGACGCCCTGCCGGTCACGGATCCACACGGGCGGCTGCTCGGACTGCTCACGGCCCGGGACTACGTGGCCGCCGCCGCGGGCCTGCACACCCGCGCCGAGTCCGCCGGCCGGAGTCCCGCACGGGCCACCCTGGACGGGCTGCCGCCCCGCCGCGCGGCACAGCCACGCGGAATCGTCATTCCGTAGCGGTTCCGCGCACGGAGCCGCTCACTCATGAAGGAAGGCTGACGTCATGGTCTGGGCATCATGGACCACCCCCGGGGTCTTCACCGGCCGGGGCGGCGCGCGCACCGAGGAGGCGGGGGTCGTCGTGGGCGACCTCACCGTCCACACCACCTGGGACGGGAGCGAGGCCGACGTGTCGGTCCAGTACACGGGCACCTCCGAATGGTTCACCCTCACCGGGAGCCCGGTTCCCTGCCGTTCCGAGGTGCTCAGCCGGCAACTGCACCAGGCTGCCGTGGAAGCGGTCAAGGCGGGCGGCGGTTCCACCGTTCCCCGACTCTGAGGAACCGCGCACGACGTGCGGCGCGTGCCGATGCCGTGCCCGTACGCCGCGTCGGCGCACGGCCTCCAAGTCGCCCGGGCGCAAATCCCGTTGCCCAGCGCCACCGGCGCGCCCATCCTGTGGGGATGCGGTTCTCCGTCAACATCCCCAACTTCGGCGACTTCGCCGATCCCCGCAACGTCGCGACCGTCGCGGCCGCCGCCGAAGCGGCGGGCTGGGACGGGCTGTTCGTCTGGGATCATGTGCTGCACCGGCACCACCAGGGCCGTCCGTTCGGTGACCCCTGGATGCTGCTGACCGCCGCCGCGCTGGCCACCTCCCGGATCCGGCTCGGCACCCTGCTGACACCGGTCCCGCGCTACCGTCCGCAGCAACTCGCTCGCCAAGTGGCCACGTTGGACCACCTCAGTGGCGGCCGTGTCGTCTTCGCCGCGGGCCTGGGAGGCCCGGTCGAGGACGAGTACGGCAGCTTCGGCGACGCCACCGACCCGCGCCTCCTCGCCGAGCGGCTGGACGAGGGGCTGGAGCTGTTGCGGCGGTTCTGGTCCGGCGAGCCGGTGAACCACCACGGCCGGCACTACGAGGCGCGGGACGTGACGCTGGTGCCCGCCACCGTGCAGCGGCCCGGTCCGCCGGTGTGGATCGGCGGTTTCTGGCCGCGCCGCCCGCCCATGCGCCGAGCGGCGCGATGGGACGGCGCTGTGCCGCTCTTCGAGACGGCCCGGCACGGCCATGTGCCGGATGCGGCCGAGGTACGGGAGCTGGTCACCTATGTCCGCGGGCAGCGTACGGCCGGAGCCGGGCGCCCCTTCGAGTTCGTGCTCGGCGGTGCCACGCCCCCGGACCCGGCCAAGGCCAGGGACGTGATCGGTCCGCTGTACGACGCGGGAGCCACCTGGTGGGACGAGCGGCAGATCCAGACCGGCCCCGACCTGGACCGTCTGGCCCCGGTGCTCCGCCGCACCGAGGCGGGCCCACCACTGCTGTGACCGGCTGCGGTCGCCTCATCCCGCCCTGCCGTTCACCCGTACATTCCACTGCTCATGTCCACGCCGTCTCAGACGAGTCCGCGTCGCCCAGGGCGTGCAGGTGGGCGAACTCCTCGGCGAGGATGCCCATCACGACGAGATCACGGTGGCGGCCGCCGAGGAACACGCGATCGCGCAGCCGGCCCTCCTCGACGAAACCCAGCCGCCGGTGCAGGGCGAGCGACGCCTCGTTGTGCGCGAAGATCCTTGCCTCGCACCTGTGATAGCGCCGCTCGGCGAACATGAAGCGCAGGAGCAGCACCGCGGCCTCGGCGGCGTAGCCCTTGCGCCGGTGACCGGCGCCGATCGTGATGCCGTACTCGAACCAGCCCGCTCGCGGGTCGGTGTGGTACGAGCCGACGGCGCCGACCAGTTGCCCCGTGTCGGAGGCCTCGACGGCCAGTTGGAAACGGTCGCCTTCGGGCGTTGCGGTGGCCTGTTCCTTGGCCCACGCCCGGAAACCCTCGGCGGAGCGCGGGGGGTTCAGCAGATCCCCCAGCCGCTCCTCGTCCTCCGTGAACCGCATGAAGGCGGTCCAGTCGTCGGGCTCGACACCGCGCAGGCGTATCCGCTTCCCGGTCCAGAATGACGTCATCACGCCATGCGATCACGCGAAGCGTGCAACGTCCACGGCATTTCGCCCCGCTGAAGCTCCGAGGCCGGTCCGACGCCGGTCCGTCGCGGCCAGGGACAGGTGACTGCCCGGCGGCAGGGCGTCCATCAGGCGGCCGGCGATCGCGCGGGCCTGGTCGTAGTCGGCGACATGCCCCAGGATGTTGCTGAGGATCAGCGCGACGGGGCGGCCGAGGTCCAGTGTCTCGGCGGCGGCCTCGCGGATCCGGTCCGGGGCGGTCACGTCGGCATCGATGTAGGCGGTCGCGCCCTCGGGGGAGGAGTAGAGCAGGGCGCGGGCGTGCGCCAGGACCATCGGATCGTTGTCGACGTAGACGATCCGCGCCTCGGGCGCGAGCCGTTGGGCGACCTCATGGGTGTTCTCCGCGGTCGGCAGGCCGGTGCCGACGTCCAGGAACTGCCGGATGCCCGCCTCACGGACCAGATGGGTGATACTGCGGCGCAGGAAGGCACGACTGCTGCGGGCGATGGTGACGATGCCGGGGAAGACCGCGGTGTACGCGTCGCCGGCCTCCTCGTCGACGGGGTGGTTGTCCGTCTTTCGGTGAAGGCGTGGTGGGTCCTGGCATGGATCACTCGCCGCCCAACCTACGTCCCAACGGCCGTCCTCCGCCCGGGAGTTAGGGATCGAGACCCCCGAGGCGTCGCGCCCCGGGGGTGCTGCGCCGTCCGGCCGTCGGACTTGCGCGGCGTCAGCCCAGCTGGAAGGTCGCCTCGACCGGGTAGTGGTCGCTGGGAGCGTTGGTGTCGATCTGGCCCGGGGCCCAGCCGGCCTGGGGGTCGAAGTCCACCCCCACGGTGGACATCGCGGCCGGCGCCGGGCGGCCCGGCGCGTTGAGGTAGCCGAGGTAGTCGAGGTCGTCCCGGTAGTCCTTCGGGAAGGACTCGATGCCGGACATGTACTGGCACCAGGCGGAGACCGGGCAGTCCATGGTCCTCAAGGCCTGGCCGGAGTCGGTGGCCGGGGTGCCCAGCACACCGTTCACCGCGCTCTGGGCGGCCGCGTAGTCACCGCGCGACCGGCCGCCGTAGTACTCCACGTTCAGGTCTCCGCCGATCAGCACCGGAGCGCTCGAGCCGACGATCCCGTCCACCCAGCCGCGGATCTCGCCGAGCTGGGCGAGCCGGGTGGACTGCGTGGTGTCCGTCGCCGTGCCGGACTCGTCGGCCTGCAGATGGGTGCCGACCACCCAGCTCCCCACCCCGTCCTTCTGGATCCGCACCAGCGCCGCGCCCTTGTTGGCGTGGTAGTCCCAGGTGCCGTAGGTGGAGTTGCTGAAGACGTGGGCGTACTGGGCGGTGATCGGGTACTTGGAGAGGATCATGGTGCCGCCGTTGATGACGAACCACGAGTTGGAGCAGTCACCGCTGATGCCCGTCCAGCCGCCGCCGGAGCAGGTCTGGCCGACGACGGGGGTGTGGTAGGGGTAGAGGTCGGCGAGCTTGGCCGTGATGTCGGCGGTTGAGCTGTTGTTGAAGTCCTCGTCCAGCACCACCACGTCCGCGCCGTGTTTGCGGATGATCGACTCGATGGCCGGGGTGCGTTGCGCGGCCTTCTCGGTCTGGGTGCTGTCGACGATCGCGGTGCCGAGGTCGACGTTCCAGGCGAACACCGAAAGGCCGGTGCCGGCGCCGGCGCCGGTGCCCGCGCTCGCGGCGGGGGCCGCGTAGCCGCTGAAGCCGAGCAGCAGAGCCGCCGCCGCGGAGGTGAGGGCGGTAGCCGTACGACGCGAGACCATGCGCTCTCCTGGTGAAGTGGGGAGTTCCCGGACCGCGACCGGTTGTCCGGTCGCGTACATGACAGTGCGACTCTAGGGCGCTTTCCGGTACCGCCGGGGGAACTTCGTCCTATCGCCTCATGGAGAAAAGGTGTCTGGACAAGTTCGGCCCGTGGTGAGGTGATCCGACCGGTCGGCGCCGTACGCGGGAGCCGCGCGTGTTCACTGGACACCTGGGCTGGACCGTGCCGGGAGGGCGCCGCTTAGGGTGGGTGTATGGGCGGCGGCGTGGTGACGCTGTTTCTGTGCGGTGACGTGATGCTCGGGCGCGGCGTCGACCAGATCCTCCCGCACCCCGGAAGCCCGGTGCTCCGCGAGGGTTACGTCACGGATGCCCGGACGTATGTGGAGCTGGCCGAGGCGGTCGGCGGTCCGATCCCCGCACCCGTCGATCCCCCCTGGCCGTGGGGCGAGGCGCTGCGGTTGCTGGAGGAGACAGCGCCGGATGCCCGGATCGTGAATCTGGAGACGGCTGTCACGTGCAGCGACGCGTTCGTGCCCGGCAAGGCGGTCCACTACCGGATGCACCCGGCCAACCTCGCCGCCCTGACGGTGGCCCGGCCCGATGTGTGTGTCCTGTCCAACAACCATGTGCTGGACTTCGGCCGGCCGGGGCTGGAGGAAACGCTGGACTCGCTCGCCGGTGCGGGCCTGCGGGCCGTGGGCGCGGGGCGCACCGCCGACGAGGCCTACGCGCCCGCGGCAGTGCCTGTCGGACCGGGCCGCCGGATCCTGGTCTTCGCCCTCGGCGCACTGTCCAGCGGCATCCCGCCGGACTGGGCCGCGACCGCGGACGGCTCCGGCGTCGCCTACGTCCACGAGCTGTCGGCGGCGGCAGCCGAGGCGGCCGTCCAGCGGGTGCGGCGGGCGAGGCGGCCCGGCGACATCGTGGTCCTGTCGGTGCACTGGGGCTCCAACTGGGGCTATCTCGTCCCCCGTGAGCAGACGCGCTTCGCGCACGCCCTGGTCGACGGGGGCGTGGACATCGTCCACGGGCACTCCTCCCACCACGCCCGGCCCGTCGAGGTGTACCGGGGCCGGCTGATCCTCTACGGCTGCGGCGACTTCATCGACGACTACGAGGGCATCTCGGGCTACGAGGAGTACCGCGACGACCTCCGGCTGGGCTATCTCGTGTCCGTGGAGGCGGACACCGGGCGCCCGACCGGCATGCGGATGTTTCCCTGGCAGGCGCGGCGGATGCGGCTGGAGCCCGCTGAGGACCAGGACCGCGCATGGCTGTGCGCGACCCTCGACCGGATCAGCCACGGCGTGCACATCGGCGCCGAGGCCGACGGCGCGCTCGGTGCCGTGGCGGGGTTCGCGGTCGCGGGCCCGTGATGGCACGGGGTGCCGGACGTTCCGCGGACTGCTCCTGCTCCTGCTCCTGCTCCGGCTCCCGGCCACAGGTGCCTTCACGGCTTTGACGATCGCCGGCAACCTGCTCGGCCGCCCCGCGTACACCGTCTCCGTCCCTGGCCGCGGCATCGCCACGACGAACGGCCTCGCCCTGTGCAGCTCGGGCCTCGTGCCGACGCTCGTCCTCTGTCCGGGCCTGGCGATGCCGTCCGCGGGCGCGACCTGCCGCCGCCGTCACCGCCGCCACCGCGTTTCCTGGGGACGAGGTGGCAGGACAGGGCCGCTCTCGGCGGGATGACCGGGCCGGCAGGACCGGGGCGGGGGGCTTGACCACCCTCATCGCGGGCCGAGCACCCTGCGGTGCTGGTCGGGCGCCGATTGAAAGGCCAACAAGACAGCGCCTCGCGCCTCGTGCACCATGGCTGCAGGCCTTGTTCGGGCGATGGATGTGTTCGTGCGCCGCGGCATCGGCGCCACCACCGGAATTCCCCCGAGTCCCCTGGGTGGTGAACTGCACCATGCTGCTACCGGCCAAATCCGAAGTGCGCCGACTGCTGCGGCACTACCGCGTGTGCGAGGCCGCCACGGTCGCGGCCCCCGCCGATCTCGCGTCGCGGGCGGCCTTCGAGGACTCGGGCTACACGCTGTGCGTGCTGATGGACGAGCGCAATCCGCGGGAGGCGGTGGCCGCCGCCCGGCGCTATCTGCGCACCGACCTGGTCACGTACCTGAGGGAGCGGAAGGGGCGGACACGGGCGGCCTCCGTCGGCCGGCGGTCACGTCGATCCGCTCCGACGACCCAGGATTCGCGGGCGGGCCGACCGCTCGCACCGGCACAGCCGCGAAGGGACGAGCGATGACGACTGCGAAGGACATCATGCACCCGGGCGCCCAGTCGATACCCCGGTACGAGACGCTGGACCGGGCCGCGCAGATGATGCGGGACCACGACGTGGGCGCGCTCCCGGTCAGCGACCCCGGCAACGGCGACCGTATGTGCGGCATCGTCACCGACCGCGACATCGTGGTGAAGTGCATCGCCTCGGGCCACGACCCCGCGCGGATGACGTGCGGTGAACTGTGCGAGGGCACACCGCGGTGGATCGACGCCGCCGCCGACATCTCGGACGCCCTGCGGGAGATGGAGAGCCACCAGATCAAGCGCCTGCCGGTGGTCGAGAACAAGCGCATGATCGGAATGATCAGCGAGACCGACATCGCGCGGCACCTCACCGACGACAAGCTCGCGGAGTTCGCCAAGCGGGTGTACGCCCCCGCCTGAGCGCGGAAGAGACTCGACACGCCGTTCGCCGGCGACTCGGCCCGCCGAGGCGCCGGCGAACTCTTCGGCGACTGACGGATCCTTGACCGCTGCCTCGGCCTCCGCGATGCTGTGTTGCGAAACGTGAGAGGTGTGCCGTAATAGGCAACATCTCGATCCGCTGTGAGCCGAGGAGTGGCCATGACTCAGCAGGTCCGTGGTGTCGTCGCGCGGAGCAAGGGCGCCCCTGTCAGTCTGGAGACCATTGTCGTGCCCGACCCCGGTCCGGGCGAGGCGCTCGTGAAGATCGAGGCCTGCGGGGTCTGCCACACCGATCTGCACTATCGCGAGGGCGGTATCGGCGACGACTTCCCGTTCCTGCTGGGGCACGAGGCCGCCGGTGTGGTCGAGGCCGTCGGCGACGGGGTCACCGATGTGGCTCCCGGTGACTTCGTGATCCTCAACTGGCGTGCCGTGTGCGGTCAGTGCCGGGCCTGTCTGCGCGGGCGGCCCTGGTACTGCTTCAACACGCACAACGCCAAGCAGCGGATGACGCTGGCCGACGGCACGGAGCTCTCGCCGGCGCTGGGCATCGGCGCGTTCGCCGAGAAGACGCTCGTCGCGGCCGGTCAGTGCACCAAGGTCGACCGGGCCGCCTCGCCCGCTGCGGCCGGGCTGCTCGGCTGTGGTGTGATGGCCGGCATCGGCGCGGCCCTCAACACGGGGAACGTCGGCCGAGGGGACACCGTCGCCGTGATCGGGTGTGGCGGTGTGGGGGCCGCGGCGGTCGCCGGATCGAAGCTGGCGGGAGCGGCGAGGATCATCGCCGTGGACATCGACGACCGCAAGCTGGAGACCGCGAAGAAGCTGGGCGCGACCCACACGGTCAACTCCCGGCAGACCGAGGCGGTCGACGCGGTGCGCGAGCTGACCGGCGGTTTCGGCGCCGATGTCGTCATCGAGGCCGTCGGCCGCCCGGAGACGTACCGGCAGGCCTTCTACGCCCGTGACCTCGCCGGTACCGTCGTGCTCGTCGGCGTGCCCACCCCCGAGATGAAGCTCGAACTGCCCCTGCTGGACGTGTTCGGCCGTGGCGGTGCCCTCAAGTCGTCCTGGTACGGCGACTGTCTGCCCTCCCGCGACTTCCCGGTGCTCATCGACCTCTATCTGCAGGGCCGTCTCGACCTGGACGCCTTCGTCACCGAGACCATCGCGCTGGACGAGGTCGAGAAGGCCTTCGAGCGGATGCACGGCGGGGACGTGCTGCGCTCGGTGGTGGTCTTCTGATGACGCGCGGGACGGCGGGCGGGCCGGCGGGCGGGACGCCGGGCGCCCGCATCGAGCGTCTGGTCACGTCGGGGACGTTCTCGCTGGACGGCGGCACCTGGGACGTCGACAACAACGTCTGGATCGTGGGCGACGACACCGAGGCGGTCGTGATCGACGCCGCCCATGACGCCGACGCCATCGCCCGGGCCCTCGGCGGGCGCACCCTGCGGGCGATCGTGTGCACCCACGCGCACAACGACCACATCGACGCCGCACCCGGCCTCGCCGCCCGGACCGGCGCCCCGGTCCTGCTGCACGCCGACGATCTGCCGCTGTGGAAACAGACCCATCCCGACCGGGCGCCCGACGGTGAGCTGACCGACGGGCAGCGCCTGACCGTCGCCGGAGTGGAACTGGCCGTGCTGCACACCCCGGGACACGCCCCGGGTGCCGTGTGTCTGTACGCCCCGCAGCTGTCCGCGCTGTTCAGCGGCGACACGCTGTTCGCCGGCGGGCCGGGGGCCACCGGGCGGTCGTACAGCGACTTCCCGACCATCATCCGTTCGATCAGGGAACGCCTGCTCGCCCTGCCGGACGACACCGTCGTGCACACCGGCCACGGCGACACCACCACCATCGGCGCCGAGGCGCCTCATCTGCAGGAGTGGATCGAGCGCGGCTTCTGACCGCACGGCGAGCGGCGGCCCTGCCCCGGTGACGCACCGACGTGGACGGCACCGGCGGCAGGGCCGTCGTCGCACCCTGCCACCCCTCCCTGATCGGCCTTCTGACCTGCGCTTTCGAGGTCGCTTCCGCATGCCCGGAAATCGGTCGCCGGGCGCCGTGCAAACGGCCCGGTGGATGCCTTGACAAGCCTTCAGAGCGGCCAGCAGACTGACGTTGCGCTAATCGCAATCCGTTTCGCTATACGCACCGAGGTGTCATGATGATTCCCGCGTGCCGACTCGCGGACCTGCCGCGAGGCGAGGCCCACCGGCTCGACATCGACCCGCCGGTCTCGGTGTTCCACACCGACGACGGCGAGCTCTTCGCCATCGACGACACCTGCACCCACCAGGACGCGTCGCTCGCCGACGGCTGGCTGGAGGGCTGTGAGGTGGAATGTCCCCTGCATGCCTCCAAGTTCGATCTGAGGACCGGAGCCGTGGACGCCCCGCCGGCCAAGCTCCCGGTCCGCACCCACGAGGTGGTCGTCGAGGACGGCATGGTCTACGTGCGGGTGTCCACCGAGGCGCCCAACCTGCCGCCGTGCGTCGCCGCCCGCCTGGCCGGAGGCCCCGCGTGAGGACCGTCGCCGTGGTGGGCGCCTCGCTGGCCGGTCTGTCGGCCGTGCGCTCGCTGCGGAAACGGGGGTACGACGGCCGGCTGGTCGTCGTCGGCGGCGAACTCCACCGCCCGTACGACAGGCCGCCGTTGTCCAAGGAGTTCCTCGCCGGTGCCATCGGCGAGGCGGACCTGGCGCTGGAGACGGACGACGAGGACCTCGACGTGGAATGGGTGCTCGGCACCCGCGCCACCGGACTCGACCGCGCCGAGCGGACGATCCGGCTCGCCGACGGCCGGGAGATACGCGCCGACGGCGTGGTCGTCGCGACCGGCGCCGCCGCCCGCACCCTGCCCGGCACCGAAGGCCTCGCCGGCGTCCACGTGCTGCGCACGCTGGACGACGCCTGCGCCCTCAGGGACGACCTGGCCCGGGGCGGAGGGCTGGTGGTGATCGGCGGCGGCTTCGTCGGCGCCGAGGTCGCCTCCACGGCGTACACCCTCGGTCTCGACGTGACCGTGGTCGAGGCGGCGCCGACACCGCTGGCCGCACCGCTCGGCGAGGCCATGGGCGCGGTCGTCTCCGCCCTCCACGCCGACCACGGGGTCCGGTTGCTGTGCGGGGTCGGGGTCAAGGGGCTGAGCGGGGAGCGCCGGGTCGATGCCGTGCTGCTGGAGGACGGTCGCAGCATCCCCGCCGACACCGTCGTCGTCGGCGTGGGTGCGCGCCCCTGCGTCGAGTGGCTGGAGGGCTCCGGCGTCGCCCTCGACAACGGCGTGAAGTGCGGCGCCGACGGCCGCACGAGCGTCGCCCAGGTGGTCGCCGTGGGCGACTGCGCCAACTGGTACGACCCCCACACCGGGGTCCACCGCAGGGTCGAGCACTGGACCGGCGCGCTGGAACGGCCGGACGCCGCCGTCGCCGCCCTGCTCTCGTACGGTGCGACGGAGCCGGGTGCGCCCCGGCCGCCGTACTTCTGGTCCGATCAGTACGGCGTGAAGATCCAGTTCGTGGGCCACGCCGCCGGGGCCGACAGCGTGACGGTCGAGGAGGGCTCGACCGACGAGCGGAGCTTTCTCGCCGTCTACCGCAGGGCCGGCCGGCCGGTCGCCGTGCTCGGCATGAACCAGCCGCGGCTGTTCACCCGGCGGCGCAAGCAGTTCGCCTCCGCCGCATCTTGACACCACCGCTGCGGCCACTCAATCTGCGTTGCACATGAAACGCAGTGTTGCTTCCTACACAACGCCGCCCGAAGTCGCTCTTCCCGGCGCGTGACCTATCGATCCACGACGTTTCCCGAGGAGTGCACCGTGACCTCGACCAGCCTGCCGGACAGCCTGATCGCCACTCTCCCCGGCTCCGCCTACACGGATCCCGGCATCTTCGCCCAGGAACAGGAGCGCATCTTCGAGGCGATGTGGTTCTGCGTCGCCCGCTCCTCCGACCTGGCCAAGCCCGGCGCCTTCCGCACCGTGGACGTGGGACGCGAGAGCATCCTCGTCACCCGGGCCCGCGACAACTCCGTCCGCGCCTACTTCAACGTCTGCCGGCACCGCGGGGCCAAGCTCTGCACCGAGGAGACGGGCGAGGTCAAGCGTGCCTTCCAGTGCCCGTACCACGCCTGGACCTACGACCTGAACGGCAAGCTCGTCGCGGCGCCCAACCTCACCAAGATGCCCGACGTCGGCCGCACCGAGTACGGCCTGGTGAGCGTGGCCGTCCGCGAATGGCTCGGCTACGTCTGGGTGTGCCTCGCGGAGAACCCGCCCTCCTTCGAGGAGGACGTGATGGGGGCGGTGGTCGAGCGGCTCGGCGACACCGAGTCGATCGAGCGCTACGACGTCGAGAACCTGTCGGTGGGCAGGCGGATCGTCTACGACGTCAAGGCGAACTGGAAGCTCATCATCGAGAACTTCATGGAGTGCTACCACTGCGCCACGATCCACCCCGAACTCACGGAGGTCCTCCCGGAGTTCGCCGACGGCTACGCCGCGCAGTACTACGTCGGCCACGGCGCCGAGTTCGGTGCGGACATCCAGGGCTTCACCGTCGACGGCTCCGAGGGCCTGGACCGCATTCCGGGGGTGTCCGAGGATCAGGACCGCCGGTACTACGCGATCACCGTCAAGCCGCAGGTGTTCATCAACCTCGTGCCCGACCACGTGATCTTCCACCGCATGTACCCGGTGGCCGTCGACCGCACGATCGTCGAGTGCGACTGGCTCTACCTGCCGCACGTCGTGGAGAGCGGCAAGGACGTCAGCCGGTCCGTGGAGCTCTTCGACCGGGTCAACCGCCAGGACTTCGACGCCTGCGAACGCACCCAGCCGGGGATGAGCTCACGGCTGTACGCCAAGGGCGGCGTGCTCGTGCCCAGCGAGCACCACATCGGCGCCTTCCACGACTGGGTGAACGAGCGGCTCGGCACGCGCAACCGGGAATGACGGGGCGGCCGTGGCCCGCGCGGGGGGCGTACGCGGGCCGTGCGGCGGCCGTGCTCCGTGCGCTCAGCCGAGGTATCCCATCCGGTGGCTGATCTCCTCAGCGCCCTTGACCAGCACCGGGGCCAGCTCGTGCATGCGCTCCTCGGTGAACCGGTAGGAGGGTCCGGAGGCGCTGATCGACGCGATGACCTGGCCCTCCCGGTCACGGATCGGGGCGGCCATGGCGTGCAGCCCGATCTCCAGCTCCTCCAGCGTCCAGGCGTAACCGCGCTCCCGGGCCTCGGCGAGGTTCTTCTCCAGCTTCGCCTTCGCGGAGATCGTGTGAGGGGTCAGCTTCTTCAGGCCGGCGTCGCTCAGCAGCGCGGCGCGCTCCTTCGCGGGCAGGTGGGCCAGCATGATCTTGCCGCTGGAGGTGGCGTGCAGCGGGGTCAGCTGGCCGACCCAGTTGTGCGCGGTGACGGCGGCCGTGCCGCGCACCTGGTAGAGGTTGATCGCATAGTGCTCCTGCATCACGGCGATGTTGACCGTCTCGCCGATCTCCTCGGCAAGGCGCTCGCACACCGGACGACCCTGCTGGGTGATGTCGATGCGTCCCGTGACGGCGCCCGCCAGGCGTACGATGCCGAAGCCGAGCCGGTACTTTCCGCGCTCGCCCGACTGCTCCACGAGACCGCGCGCCTCCAGGGCGCCGAGCAGACGGAACGCGGTCGACTTGTGCACCTCGATCTCGCCGGCCACCTCGCTGACGCCGGCCTCGCCACGCTGGGCCAGGATCTCCAGGACGCTGATGGCGCGGTCGACGGACTGCACCCCGCCGGGCGGTGAACCGTTCGTTTCCGTATCCGGACTGTAGTTGCTCATAGCGAAACTATACGCGCAGTAAACAACATTCTTGCAAGTAACGCGCTGTGAACAAACTTCTTACAAGTTGCGCCGTCCGCAACCTAGTGCGCATAGCGATACCCGTACTAGCATGCGCGGCACATCAACGACGCGAGCGAGACGAGGCACCATGGCTCCCTTGCAGTACGACTTCGTCATCGTCGGCGGCGGGTCGGCCGGCAGCGCCCTGGCGAACCGGCTCTCGGCCGACCCCGGCAACCGGGTGCTGGTCCTGGAGGCCGGCCGCTCCGACTACCCGTGGGACGTCTTCATCCACATGCCCGCGGCGCTGACCTACCCCATCGGCAGCCGCTTCTACGACTGGAAGTACGAGTCCGAGCCCGAGCCCCACATGGGCGGCCGGCGCATCTACCACGCCCGGGGCAAGGTGCTCGGCGGCTCCAGCAGCATCAACGGCATGATCTTCCAGCGCGGCAACCCCATGGACTACGAGCGCTGGGCGGCCGACCCCGGCATGGAGACCTGGGACTACGCCCACTGCCTGCCGTACTTCCGCCGGATGGAGAACTGTCTGGCGGCCGACCCGGACGACGAGTTCCGCGGCCATGACGGCCCCCTCGTCCTGGAGCGCGGCCCCGCCACCAACCCGCTCTTCACCGCCTTCCTCAAGGCCACCCAGGAGGCGGGCTACGCCCCGACGGACGACGTCAACGGCTACCGTCAGGAGGGCTTCGCCAAGTTCGACCGCAATGTCCACCGCGGGCGGCGGCTGTCGGCCTCGAAGGCCTACCTCAAGCCCGCGATGAAGCGGCCGAACCTCACGGTGAAGACACGTGCCCTGGTCACCCGGGTGCTCTTCGAGGGCAAGCGGGCCGTCGGTGTGGAGTACCGGCGCGGCAAGGGCGCTCCCCAGCAGGTCCGCGCCGGCGAGGTCATCCTGTGCGGAGGCGCGATCAACTCCCCGCAACTGCTGCAGCTCTCCGGCGTCGGCAACGCCGAGGAACTGCGCGCCCTCGGCATCGACGTCGTGCACGACCTGCCGGGCGTCGGCGAGAACATGCAGGACCACCTGGAGGTGTACGTCCAGTACGCCTGCAAGCAGCCCGTGTCCATGCAGCCGTACATGGCGAAGTGGCGCGCCCCCTTCATCGGACTGCAGTGGCTGTTCCGCACCGGCCCGGCGGCCACCAACCACTTCGAGGCGGGCGGCTTCGCCCGCAGCAACGAGGACGTGGACTATCCCAACCTGATGTTCCACTTCCTGCCGATCGCCGTCCGCTACGACGGCTCCTCGCCGGCCGGCGGCCACGGCTACCAGGTGCACGTCGGGCCCATGTACTCGGACGCCATCGGCTCGGTGAAGATCAAGAGCAGGGACCCCCGGGAGAAGCCCGCGCTGCGCTTCAACTACCTCTCCACCGAGCAGGACCGCCGGGAGTGGGTCGAGGCGATCCGCGTCGCCCGCAGGATCCTCAACCAGCCCGCCCTCGCCCCCTACAACGACGGCGAGATCTCGCCCGGGCCCTCCGTCGAGACCGACGAGGAGATCCTCGCCTGGGTGGCGAAGGAGGGCGAGACCGCCCTGCACCCCTCGTGCACCTGCAAGATGGGCACCGACGGGATGTCCGTCGTCGACCCGCTGAGCATGAGGGTGCACGGCCTGTCCGGGCTGCGCGTGGTGGACGCCTCGGTCATGCCGTACGTCACCAACGGCAACATCTACGCACCGGTGATGATGATCGCGGAGAAGGCCGCCGACCTCATCCTCGGCAGGGAGCCGCTGGAGCCGTCGAAGGCCGCCTACTACCGGCACCGCGACGCCCAGAAGCAGGCCGGGTAGAGCATGGGCGCCCAGGCGCTGCGGGCGCTGCTCGGCCGCGTCCGCTACGAGGTGCTGCCGGCGGAGCCGACGGAGGAGAAGGTCCTCGCCCATGTGCCCCGCGACGTCGTGGTCACGGTCACCGCGTCGCCGGTCAAGGGGCTGGAGCCGACGCTCGGCCTCACCGAGCGCCTCGCGGCGCACGGCTACCGTGTCGTCCCGCACGTGCCCGCACGGCTGCTGCGGGACGACGCCCATCTGAAGGACGTGGCCGAGCGGCTGCGCGCGGCGCGGGTGGACGACGTGTTCGTGCCGGCGGGAGACGCCGACCCGCCGGCGGGGCCGTACGACGGCGCGCTGCCGGTGCTGCGGGGGCTGAGTGACATGGGCAGGCCCTTCACCGAGCTGGGCATCACCGGCTATCCGGAGAGCCATCCGCTCATCCACGACGACATCACCATCCAGTCGATGTGGGACAAGCGGACGCACGCCACGTACATCGTCAGCAACCTGTGCTTCGACCCGCGCGTCCTCGGCGACTGGATCACCAGGCTCCGGCGCCGCGACATCACCCTGCCCGTGTACGTGGGCGTCGCCGGGCCGGTCCAGCGGGGGAAGCTGCTGGCCATGGCGACGAAGATCGGGGTGGGGGAGTCGACGCGCTTCCTCACCCGGCACCCGTCCTGGTTCCTGCGGTTTTCGGCCCCCGGCGGATACGCCCCCGAGCGGCTGCTCGGCCGCGGTGCGGAGGCGCTCACGGGGCCCGCGGCCGCGGTGGCCGGCCTGCACCTGTTCACCTTCAACCAGATCGCCGAGACGGAGCGCTGGCGCCGGGCCCTGCTGGACCGGCTGGCCGCCTGAAATCGGCATCCGCCGACCCCTTGACGGGCGTCGGCCCGGTCGGACAGGGTGTTCCACCACAAGCAATACAGTGCACAATACGCAACGAAGCTCCTTTGAAGGGCGCGGCCGTGGCAGATCTGTACGTGGACGGAGAATGGCGCGCTGCGGTGGCCGGCGGCCACCGGGAGATCCGCTGTCCGGCGGACGGCACGCTGGTCGCGACGGTCTCGGAGGCGACCCGCCCCGACACCGAGGCGGCGATCGCCGCGGCCCGGCGCGCCTTCGACGAGGGCCCCTGGCCCCGCACCCCCGAGCGGGAGCGCGGCGCACTGCTGCTGCGCACCGCCGACGTCATCGAGCGCGACGCCAAGGAGTTCGCCCGCGCCGAATCCCTCGACACCGGCAAGCGCCTGGTCGAGAGCGAGTACGACATCGCCGACGTCGTCTCCTGCTTCCGCTACTACGGCGGCATCGCCGGCACCAGCGCCGGACGGGTGGTCGACACCGGACGCGACGACGCCCTCAGCCGGGTCACCTACGAGCCCGTCGGCGTGTGCGGACTGATCACCCCCTGGAACTACCCGCTGCTCCAGGCCAGTTGGAAGGTCGCCCCGGCCCTGCTCGCGGGCAACACCGTGGTCCTCAAGCCCAGTGAGCTCACCCCCTCCACCTCCGTCCTGCTGATGAAGGCCCTGCAGGAGGCGGGGCTCCCGGCCGGCGCCGCCAATCTGGTGCTGGGCACCGGAGCCGAGGCGGGTGCACCGCTCGCCGAGCACCCGGCCGTCGACATGGTGTCCTTCACCGGAGGCGTGGACACCGGGCGGCACATCATGGCCACCGCGGCGGCGACGGTGAAGAAGGTCGCGCTGGAGCTGGGCGGGAAGAACCCGAACGTCGTCTTCGCCGACGCCGACTTCGAGACCGCCGTCGACTTCGCGCTCACCGCCGTCTTCCTGCACTCCGGTCAGGTCTGCTCGGCCGGCGCCCGCCTGATCGTCGAGGACTCCCTCCACGACGCCTTCGTCGACGAGGTCGTGCGCCGCGCCCGGCGGATCCGGCTCGGCGGGCCGTTCGACACCGAGGCCGAGACCGGCGCGCTGATCTCCGCACAACACCGCGACAAGGTCGAGGCGTACGTCGCCGCAGGCCTCGCCGAGGGCGCCGTGCTGCGCTGCGGCGGCACACGCCCCGACGACCCCGCGCTCGCGGACGGCTTCTACTACCCGCCCACCGTCCTCGACGAGTGCCGCCAGGACATGCGGGTGGTGCACGAGGAGTCCTTCGGACCCGTGCTCACCGTCGAGCGCTTCCACGACGAGGACGACGCCGTCCGGATCGCCAACGACACGGAGTACGGCCTCGCCGGAGCCGTCTGGACGCAGGACGCGGGCAAGGCCCAGCGGGTGGCCCGCAGGCTGCGCCACGGCACCGTGTGGATCAACGACTACCACCCCTACGTGCCGCAAGCGGAATGGGGTGGGTTCGGGCGCTCGGGCGTGGGCCGCGAGCTGGGGCCGACCGGCCTCGACGAGTACCGAGAGCCCAAGCACGTCTGGCAGAACATCCAACCCCGGCCGCAGCACTGGTTCCGCGGCTGAACGCCGAAGAGAGGTCGATCATGACCCCAGCACAGACCGAGGTGTCGCAGCGGCGCGACACGTCCCAGGACCCCACGGACCGCACCCCGGTCATCTCCGTGCGCCGGCTGTGGAAGGTGTTCGGGCCGAAGGCCGACGAAGTGCCGGGTTCCAAGGAGCTGTGCGGACTGACCCGCCGAGAGCTCATGGACCGCACCGGCTGCACCGCCGCCGTACGGGACGTCGACTTCGACGTGTCGCCCGGCGAGGTCTTCGTCGTCATGGGCCTGTCCGGATCCGGCAAGTCCACCCTGGTGCGATGTCTGACCCGGCTGATCGAACCCACCGCCGGAGAAGTCGTCTTCGAGGGCGAGGACATCCGGGGCGCCGACCCGGGGCGGCTGCGCGAGCTGCGGCGCAGCAAGTTCTCCATGGTCTTCCAGCACTTCGGTCTGCTGCCGCACCGCAGGGTCGTCGACAACGTGGCGTTCGGCCTGGAGATCCGGGGCATGGGCAAGGCCGAGCGCACCAGGCGCGCGCTGGAGACCGTCGAACTGGTGGGCCTGGCCGGGTACGAGAACTCCTACCCCGACCAGCTCTCCGGCGGTATGCAGCAGCGCGTCGGCCTCGCCCGCGCCCTCGCCGGCGACCCCGACGTCCTCTTCTTCGACGAGCCCTTCTCCGCGCTCGACCCGCTGATCCGCCGCGACATGCAGAGCGAGGTCATCCGCCTGCACCGCGAGGTCGGCAAGACCATGGTGTTCATCACCCACGACCTCTCCGAGGCCCTGAAGCTGGGCGACCGCATCCTGATCATGCGCGACGGCAAGACCGTGCAGTGCGGCACCGGTGACGAACTGGTCGGCGCCCCGGCGGACGACTACGTACGCGACTTCGTGAAGGACGTGCCGCGCGGCGATGTCCTCACCCTGCGCTGGATCATGCGCCCGGTGGAGCCCGAAGACGCCTTGGACGGACCGGAGTTGGGGCCCGACGTCGTGGTGCGTGAAGCCACCCGGACCGTGCTGGCCGCCCACCGGCCCGTCAAGGTCGTGGAGAACGGCGAGCTGCTCGGCATCGTCGGCGACGAGGAGATCCTCTCCGTCGTCGCGGGACAGGCAGCCGGTCAGGAAGGCGGTGCGTGATGGCCGTGGCCGCCGACGCGACCGCGCCGGTCGCGACGATACGCAAGAAGGTCGGCCGCCCCATGGTGGTGGCGGCGATACTGCTCGCCTGGCTGGTGCTCTTCGCCGCGCTGCGCGGCCGGCAGACGCTCACCCTCGCCGCGGCGGACCTCACCGGCCTGCACCGCTGGCTGAACGACCTCAACGACAGCATCGGGGCCAACCGCAACTCCAACCCGCTCTTCCTGTACTTCTTCAATGAGATCCGGCTGGCCATCGACAACCTGGTGACCTTCGTCCAGTCCCTGATCTCCCAGCCCACCGGCACCCGCCCGGTCCCGCAGATCGGCTGGCTCGGCGTCGTCGGGCTCACCGGCTACGTCTCCTGGGCCGTGGGCAACTGGCGGGTCGCGCTGCTGGCGGTCGCCGGCTTCACCTTCTTCGGGCTGCAGGGCCTGTGGCAGGAGAGCATGGACACCCTGGCGCTGACCCTGTCGGCGGTCCTCGTGGCGCTGCTCATCGGCATCCCGCTGGGCGTCTGGGCCGGTCTCTCCGACCGGTTCAACCGGATCATGACGCCCTTCCTGGACTTCATGCAGACGATGCCGACCTTCGTCTACCTCGCCCCGCTGACCCTGATCTTCCTGATCGGCGGGGCCTCCGCAGTGATCACCACGGTGATCTACGCGGCACCGCCCGCCATCCGCATCACCGCGCACGCCATCCGCTCCGTGCCCGAGACCACCGTCGAGGCGGCCGACTCGCTCGGCACCACGCGGACGCAGCAGCTGCTGAAGGTACTGCTGCCGATGTCGAAGCGCACGGTCGTCATGGGCGTCAACCAGACCATCATGGCCGCCCTGGCCATGGTGACCATCGCCGCGCTGATCGATGCGCCCGGCCTCGGCAAGACCGTCGTACAGGCCCTGCAGTCGCTCGACGTCGGTACGGCGTTCAACGCCGGCCTGGCCATCGTCGTCATGGCCATCGTGCTCGACCGGGTCACCACGGCGGCCGCCGGACGCGCCGACGCCGCCCGGCGCAGCGGCGGCCGCCTGACGAAGTGGCGCCGCCCGCTGCTGGTGGCGGGCGGGATCGGCACCGCCGTCCTCGTCTACCTGTCCCACACCTACGTCTGGGCGGCCCAGTTCCCCGGCAACGGCAGCACCGGCAGCCACATCGCGAGCGCGGCCGACACGACGACCACCTGGCTGCAGGACCACCTCTCGGGGGTGACCAACGGCGTCCGGGACGTCATCACCAACGGCCTGCTGAACCCGTTCCAGACGCTGCTCACGGACTCCCCGTGGTGGCTCGTCGGCGTCACCCTGGTCGCGCTCGGCGCGGTGCTCGGCGGCCGCTGGGCGGCGGTGACGGCCGCGGTGTGCGTCGGGCTGCTGGTCGGTACGGGCGTGTGGTCGGACAGCATGACGACCCTCGCCTCCACGGCCGTGGCCACGGTGCTGGTGATGCTGTTCGGCGCCGTCTTCGGCGTCTGGATGGGCCGCAGCGCCCTCGTGGACCGGCTGGTGCGGCCCACCCTGGACGCCGCCCAGGTCATGCCGCCGTTCGTCTATCTGGTGCCGTTCCTGGCCCTCTTCGGAGCCACCCGGTTCACCGCGATCGTCGCGGCCGTCGTCTACGCGGCGCCCGTCGCCATCAAGATCATCGCGGACGGTGTGCGGAACGTGTCCGAGTCCACCGTGGAGGCGGCCACCTCCGCCGGGTGCAACACCTGGCAGATCATCACCAAGGTCCAACTGCCGATGGCACGCAGTGCCCTGACCCTCGCGACCAACCAGGGTCTGATCTATGTGCTGTCGATGGTTGTGGTGGGCGGCCTGGTAGGGGCGGGCGCCCTCGGCTACGACGTCGTGGCCGGATTCTCGCAGGGACAGCTGTACGGGAAGGGGCTGGCGGCAGGGATCGCCATCGTACTGCTGGGAGTCATGTTCGACCGGATCACTCAGGCTGCGGCGCGACGCACCAGGGCATAAGGAGCACGACACCATGGCAAGACACTGGCGAGCCGGCGCGGCCGGCCTGGCCGTCCTCGGCCTCACCCTCACCGCCTGCTCGGGCGCGAAGGTCGGCGACAGCACCTCCGCGGGCGCGAAGTCCTCGGGCGGCAAGTGCGGCACCTTCGATTTGGCCGTCAACCCGTGGGTCGGCTACGAGGCGGACGCGGCGGTCGTCGCGTACGTGGCGCAGCACGACCTCGGCTGTACGGTCAACAAGAAGGACCTGAAGGAGGAGATCGCCTGGCAGGGCTTCGGGACCGGCGAGGTCGACGCCGTCCTGGAGAACTGGGGCCACGACGATCTGAAGAAGAAGTACATCAGCGGGCAGCAGACCGCCGTGGAGGCGGGCTCCACGGGCAACAAGGGGGTCATCGGCTGGTTCGTGCCGCCGTGGCTGGCCAAGGCTCACCCGGACATCACCGACTGGAAGAACCTCAACAAGTACGCCGACAAATTCAAGACCTCCGAGTCGGGCGGCAAGGGCCAGCTGCTCGACGGCGACCCGTCGTACGTCACCAACGACGCCGCCCTGGTCAAGAACCTGAAGCTGGACTTCAAGGTGGTGTACGCGGGCAGTGAGACCGCGCTCATCCAGGCCTACCGCACCGCCGAGAAGAACAAGCAGTGGATGATCGGCTACTTCTACGAACCGCAGTGGTTCCTGTCGGAAGTGCCGTTGGTGAAGGTCAACCTGCCCACGTACACGAAGGGCTGCGACGCCGACGCGGCGAAGGTGGCCTGTGACTATCCCGTGTACGACCTGGACAAGATCGTCTCAGCGCGGTTCGCCAAGTCGGGCAGCCCGGCGTACAAGCTGGTGAAGAACTTCCACTGGACGAACGACGACCAGAACACCGTGGCCAAGTACATCGCCGTGGACAAGATGTCGGACGACGCGGCGGCCAAGAAGTGGGTCGACGCCAACCGCGACAAGGTCGACACCTGGCTGAAGTAGCGGAGGGTCGGAAAAGGGCCGGCCGAGGACGCCCGGCGGGCGGTGCGCACCCGTGCGCACCGCCCGCCGGGCATTGCCGTGTTCCGGGGCGTTTTCCGACGTCACCGACCCCTTGACACCCTGCAGGGCGACAGGCACATTGAGTTGCGCAACCTGAACCTAGTTGCGCAACAAGCAACTGAACCGGTCTCAAGTTCGGAGGTTGGGCGATGGCGGGACCCCGAGTGGTCATCATCGGAGCGGGTGTCGTGGGAGCGGCCCTCGCGGACGAGATCTCCGCACGCGGCTGGACCGAGGTGACCGTGGTCGACCAGGGCCCCCTCCCGGCCACCGGGGGCTCCAGCTCGCACGCCCCGGGCCTGGTCTTCCAGACGAACCCCTCGAAGACCATGACGGAGCTGGCCCGGTACACCGTCGAGAAGTTCTGCTCCCTGGA
Organism: Streptomyces puniciscabiei; assembly: GCF_006715785.1. Classification (NCBI taxonomy): domain Bacteria; kingdom Bacillati; phylum Actinomycetota; class Actinomycetes; order Kitasatosporales; family Streptomycetaceae; genus Streptomyces; species Streptomyces puniciscabiei. The sequence goes on along the minus strand of NZ_VFNX01000002.1, from coordinate 489,381 downwards.
GGTGGACGGCAGGCCCTGCTTCCTCCAGGTCGGCGGCCTCGAGGTGGCGACCAGCCCCGAGCGCCTCGCCGAGCTCCGGCGCCGTCACGGCTGGATCACCGCCTGGGGCATCGAGGCGCGCCTGCTGACCCCGGACGAGTGCGTGGAGAAGCACCCGCTGGTCGACCGCGACAAGGTCCTCGGCGGCCTCCTCGTCCCCACCGACGGCCTCGCCAAGGCCGTCCTGGCCGTGGAGGCGCAGATCCGCCGGGCCACCGAGCGCGGCGTGCGCTTCCTCGCCCGGCACGAGGTCCTCGACGTCCCGCAGAGCGAGGGCCGCGTCACCGGCGTGGTGACCGACCAGGGCGAGATCGAAGCCGACATCGTCGTGTGCTGTGCCGGCATCTGGGGCCCGAAGATCGCCCGCATGGTCGGCATGAACCTGCCGCTCACCCCGCTCGCCCACCAGCTCGCCTGGACCGGCCCGGTCCCCGCCCTCGCCGGCCAGACCGAGGAGGCGGTCCGCCCGATCCTGCGCCACCAGGACGCCGACCTCTACTACCGCGACCGCTTCGACGGCCTCGGTATCGGCTACTACGGCCACCGCCCGATGCCGGTCTCCGCCGACGACATCCTCTCCGTGGACGAGGCCGAGGAGATGCCCTCGGTCCTGAAGTTCACCGAGGAGGACTTCGAGCCCGCCTGGACCGAGACCCAGTCCCTGCTCCCGGCGACCAAGGAGGCGAAGGTCGAGGAGGGCATCAACGGCCTGTTCTCCTTCACCACCGACGGCTACCCGCTGCTCGGCGAGTCCCGCGACGTCAAGGGCTTCTGGGTCGCCGAGGCCGTCTGGGTCACCCACTCCGCGGGCGTCGGCCGGGCCGTCGCCGAATGGCTGGTCGACGGCCACTGCTCCTCATTCGACCTGCACGAGTGCGACGTCAACCGCTTCGAGCCGCACCAGCTCTCGCCGGAGTACGTCCTGGCCCGCGACTGCCAGAACTTCGTCGAGGTCTACGACATCCTCCACCCCCTCCAGCCGTCCGGGAAGCCGCGCCCGATCCGCACCAGCCCCTTCTACGCCCGCCAGCAGGAACACGGCGCGTTCTTCCTGGAGGCGAACGGCTGGGAGCGCCCCCAGTGGTACGAGGCCAACGCCTCCCTGGTCGAAGGCCGCGGCATCCCCACCCCCAACGACTGGGCGGCCCGCTACTGGTCGCCCATCGTCGGCGCCGAGGCCCAGGTCACCCGCGAGAAGGTCGCGATGTACGACATGACGGCCCTCAAGCGCCTGGAGGTCAGCGGCCCCGGAGCCGCCGACTTCCTGGAGGGCCTGGTCACCGGCAAGGTCGCCAAGTCCGTCGGCTCCGTGACGTACACGCTGCTCCTGGACCACGACGGCGGCATCCGCAGCGACATCACCGTCGCCCGCCTCGCCCGCGACCGCTTCCAGGTCGGCGCCAACGGCAACCTGGACCTCGACTGGTTCACCCGCCACCTGCCCGCCGACGGCCGCGTCCAGGTCCGCGACATCACCGCCGGCACCTGCTGCATCGGCCTGTGGGGCCCGCTCGCCCGCGAGGTGCTGCAGCCGCTCACCGACGAGGACTTCTCCAACGAGGGTCTCAAGTACTTCCGGGCCAAGCACGCCTACATCGGTTCGGTGCCGGTCACCGCCATGCGACTGTCGTACGTCGGCGAGCTCGGCTGGGAGCTCTACACGACCGCCGACCAGGGCCAGAAGCTGTGGGACACCCTGTGGGCCGCGGCCGAGCCGCTCGGCGGCGTCATCGCCGGCCGCGGCGCCTTCAACAGCCTCCGCCTGGAGAAGGGCTACCGCTCCTTCGGCACCGACATGACCTACGAGCACGACCCGTACGAGGCCGGCGTCGGTTTCGCCGTCAGGCTCGACAAGGGCGACTTCATCGGCAAGGCCGCGCTGTTGCTCCGCAAGGAGAACGTGGGGCGCAGGCTGACGTGCCTCACCATCGATGACCCGCAGTCGGTGGTGATGGGCAAGGAGCCGGTGTACGACGGTCACCGGGCCGTCGGCTACGTCACCAGCGCGGCGTACGGCTACACCATCGGCAAGGGCATCGCCTACGCCTGGCTCCCGGCGGAGCTGAGCGAGCCCGGTACGGCTGTGCGCATCGGCTACTTCGACCAGCGCGTGGAGGCGGTCGTCGCCGAGGAGCCGTTGTTCGACCCGGCGATGTCTCGGCTCCGTGGATGAGTTCGTAGGGGGTGCCGCCATGGGTTGTTCTTCGGCTGCGGCTTCGCCGTGGCTGGGCGCGCAGTTCCCCGCGCCCCTTACGGGGCGCCTCAGCTCACGCTCTTGGAAGGAGTACCGGCTGTGACCGCACAGCTGCTTGACGGCAAGGTGACTGCCGCTGACATCCGTCGCGAACTCGCCGAGCGCGTGGCCAAGTTGACGGCCACCACCGGACGCCCGCCGGGCCTCGGTACCGTCCTCGTCGGCGACGACCCCGGCAGCCACGCCTACGTCGCCGGGAAGCACCGCGACTGCGCTCAGGTCGGCATCGCCTCGCTGCGCCGCGAACTGCCCGCCGACGCAACCCAGCGGCAGGTCGAGGACGTCATCGACGAGCTCAACGCCGACCCGGCCTGCACCGGCTACATCGTCCAGCTCCCCCTGCCGCGCCACCTGGACGCAGGCGCCGTCCTGGAGCGCATGGACCCCGCCAAGGACGCCGACGGACTGCACCCGGTCAACCTCGGCCGGCTCACCCTCGGCGTCGAGGCGCCCCTGCCGTGCACCCCGCGCGGCATCGTCGAACTGCTGCGCCGCTACGACGTCCCGCTCGCCGGAGCGCGGGTGTGCGTGGTCGGCCGGGGCATCACGGTCGGACGGCCCATCGGGCTGCTGCTCACCCGCAGGTCCGAGAACGCCACCGTCACCCTGTGCCACACCGGAACCAAGGGCCTGGCCTGGCACGTGCGCGAGGCGGACATCGTCGTCGCGGCGGCCGGCTCGCCGGGACTGATCACCAAGGACATGCTGCGCCCCGGCGCGGCCGTCCTGGACGTCGGCATCACCCGCACCGAGCACGGGCTCGTCGGCGACGTCCACCCGGAGGCCGCCGGGGTCGCCGGATGGCTCGCCCCGATGCCCGGGGGAGTGGGACCCATGACCCGGGCGATGCTGCTCGCCAACGTCGTCGAGGCCGCCGAGAGGAACGCGACCGCCGTATGAACGCCCTGAACACGCCCCTGGCGGAGCTGGACCCCGAGGTCCACGAAGCCCTTCGCGCCGAGCTGCACCGCCAGCAGACCACCCTGGAGATGATCGCCTCCGAGAACTTCGCGCCCACCGCCGTGATGGAGGCGCAGGGCTCGGTCGCGACCAACAAGTACGCCGAGGGATACCCCGGCCGCCGCTACTACGGCGGCTGCGAGCACGTCGACGTCATGGAGCGGCTGGCGATCGAGCGGATCAAGTCCCTGTTCGGCGCCGGATACGCCAATGTCCAGCCGCACTCGGGGGCCCAGGCGAACACCGCCGTGTTCTTCGCCCTCCTCCAGCCCGGCGACACCGTCCTCGGCCTCGACCTCGCGCACGGCGGCCATCTCACGCACGGCATGCGCCTCAACTACAGCGGCAAGATGCTCGACGTCGTCCCGTACCACGTCTCCGAGCAGGACTACCTCGTGGACATGGACGAGGTGGAGCGGCTCGCCAAGGAGCACCGCCCCAAGATGATCATCGCGGGCTGGTCGGCGTACCCGAGGCAGCTGGACTTCGCGGCCTTCCGCCGGATCGCCGACGAGGTCGGTGCCCTCCTCATGGTCGACATGGCACATTTCGCGGGCCTGGTAGCCGCCGGACTGCATCCCAGCCCCGTCCCGCACGCCCACGTGGTCACCACCACCACGCACAAGACCCTCGGCGGGCCCCGCGGCGGCGTCATCCTCACCAACGACGCCGACCTCGCCAAGAAGATCAACTCGGCGGTGTTCCCGGGCATGCAGGGCGGCCCGCTGGAGCACGTCATCGCCGCGAAGGCGGTCTCCTTCAGGGTCGCGGCGTCCCCCGAGTTCGCCGAGCGCCAGGCCCGTACCCTCGCGGGCGCACGCATCCTCGCCGAGCGCCTCACCCGTACCGACGCGGCCGCGGCCGGAGTGAAGGTGCTGACGGGCGGCACGGACGTCCACCTCGTCCTCGTCGACCTGCGGGACTCGTCCCTGGACGGCCGGCAGGCCGAAGACCTCCTCCACCGGATCGGCATCACCGTCAACCGCAACGCCGTCCCCTTCGACCCGCGCCCGCCCATGGTCACCTCCGGCCTGCGCATCGGTACCCCCGCGCTGGCCACCCGGGGCTTCACCGAGGACGACTTCGCCGAGGTCGCCGACGTGATCGCGCTGGCCCTCCAGCCCGAGCCGGACGTGGCCGCCCTGCGCGCCCGCACCGAGGCGCTGGCCGCCAAGCACCCGCTCTACCCGCACCTTTCCGGCCCTTCAGGAGACGCCCGATGACTCCTCGTACCCCCGGCGCCGACCTGCCCGACCACCCGGACCGGCTCTGGCGCACCCCCGCGCCCAAGCGGTCGTACGACGTGGTGATCGTGGGCGGCGGCGGCCACGGCCTGGCCACCGCCCACTACCTGGCGAAGAACCACGGCATCACCAACGTCGCCGTGCTGGAGAAGGGCTGGCTCGCGGGCGGCAACATGGCCCGCAACACCACGATCATCCGCTCCAACTACCTGTGGGACGAGAGCGCGGGCATCTACGAGCACGCCCTCAAACTGTGGGAAGGCCTGGAGGAGGAGCTCGACTACCCGATCCTCTTCTCCCAGCGCGGCGTGCTGAACCTCGCCCACAGCCTGCAGGACGTCCGCGACAGCGTCCGACGCGTCGAGGCCAACCGGCTCAACGGTGTCGACGCCGAGTGGCTCGACGCCGAGCAGGTCAAAGAGGTCTGCCCGATCGTCAACGTCTCACCGGACGTGCGCTACCCGGTCCTCGGCGGCACCTACCAGCCGCGCGCCGGCATCGCCAAGCACGACTACGTCGCCTGGGGCTTCGCCCGCTCCGCGGACGCCGCCGGGATCGACATCATCCAGAACTGCGAGGTCACCGGCCTGGACGTGGTCGGCGGCCGGGTGGTCGGCGTCCAGACGTCCCTGGGCCCGATCGCCGCGGGCAAGGTGGCCCTGTGCTCGGCCGGCCACACCTCGGTCCTCGCAGCCATGGCGGGCATCGAACTGCCGCTGCAGAGCCACCCCTTGCAGGCGCTGGTGTCGGAGCTCCTGGAGCCGGTTCACCCGACCGTCGTCATGTCCAACGCCGTCCACGTGTACGTCAGCCAGGCGCACAAGGGCGAGCTGGTGATGGGTGCGGGCATCGACGCGTACAACTCCTACACCCAGCGCGGCGCGTTCCACATCATCGAGGAGCAGATGTCGGCGGCCCTGGAACTCTTCCCGGTCTTCGCCCGGGCCCATGTGCTGCGCACCTGGGGAGGCATCGTCGACGTCAGCCCGGACGCCTCGCCCATCGTCGGCCTCACCCCGGTCGACAACCTCTACCTCAACTGCGGCTGGGGGACGGGCGGTTTCAAGGCCACCCCCGGTGTCGGCTGGGTCTACGCCCACACCATCGCCCACGACACACCCCACGTCCTGAACGCCCCCTTCTCGCTCGACCGTTTCACCACCGGCGCGCTCGTCGACGAGCACGGCGCGGCCGCGGTGGCCCACTAGGGAGCCGAACCATGCTGCTCATTTCGTGCCCGTGGTGCGGGCCCCGTGACGAGGCGGAGTTCCACTACGGTGGCCAGGCCCACGTCTCCTACCCCGAGGACCCGGCCGCCCTCACCGACGAGGAGTGGGCGCGGTACCTGTTCTTCCGCGACAACCCCAAGGGCCCGTTCGCCGAGCGCTGGAGCCACGCGGCGGGCTGCCGCAAGTGGTTCAACGCCGTGCGGGACACGTCGACCAACGAGATCCTCGCCGTGTACAAGGTGGGGGAGTCGCGTCCGGAGACGACGGAGCCGCGTCCGGAGCAACCAGCCTGTCCGGCGTTTGAGGGCGAGGCCCGTTCAGGGCCGACGGGGGTCCAGGGGGCGGAGCCCCCTGGCGGGGTCGAAGGGGCAGAGCCCCTGGAGGATGGGACGGGTAGGGGCGGCGGGGGCGACCATCCCTTCCGCACCCCCACCGGCGGCCGCATCGCCCGCGACACCCCCCTCATCTTCACCTTTGACGGCATCGCATACCAGGGCTACCAGGGCGACACCCTCGCCTCCGCCCTCCTCGCCAACGGCGTCATCCAGGCCGCCACCAGCATCAAGCTGGGCCGCCCCCGAGGCATCTTCTCGGCCGGCGTCGAAGAACCCCACGCGGTCGTCCAGATCGAGGCACCCTTCCCCGAGCCGATGCTGCCCGCGACGACCGTCGAGCTCTACGACGGCCTGGTCGCGAGCAGCCTCCCCGGTCAGGGCCGCCTCGCCACCGAACCCGACCCGGCCCGCTACGACGCCGTGCACGCCCACTGCGACCTGCTGATCGTCGGCGCGGGCCCAGCCGGCCTCGCGGCGGCAGCGGCGGCGGCGAGCACCGGCGCCCGTGTCATCCTCGCCGACGACCAGCCGGAACTCGGCGGCAGCCTGCTCGGCACCGGCGAGCACCTCGACTGGGTGGAGACGACCCGCGCACAGCTGGAAGCGGCCCCCGAGGTACGCGTTCTGCGCCGCACCACCGTCTTCGGGTACTACGACGACAACCACCTCCTCGCCGTCGAGCGCCGCACCAACCACCTCGGCGCCGAGGCCCCGGCGAACGTCTCCCGCGAGCGCGTCTGGCGGATCCGTGCCCGGCGCGTCGTCCTCGCCACCGGCGCCCACGAGCGGTCGCTGGCGTTCGGCGACAACGACCGCCCCGGCGTGATGCTGGCGTCCTCCGCCCGGACGTACCTCCACCGGTACGCCGTGCTGCCCGGCCGGCACGCGGTCGTGTTCACCACCAACGACAGCGCCTATGCCGCCGCGCTCGACCTGGCGGCCGCGGGCATGGGCATCGCCGCCATCGTCGACACCCGGTCCGAGCCGGGGGAGTGGGCCGAGCGTGCCCGGTCCGCCGGGATCGAGGTGCTCGCCGGACACGCGGTCACCGGCACGCAGGGCGGGGCCCGCCTGACCGCCGTGACGGTCGCCCCGTACGGCGAGTCCGCCGGCCGGCGGGAGTTCGCCGTCGACCTGCTCCTGGTCTCCGGCGGCTGGAATCCGGTCGCGCACCTGTTCAGCCAGGCGGGTGGGAAGCTCCGTCACGACGACGTGCTCGGCGCGTTCGTGCCCGACAGCGGCCGTCAGGCGGTGGAGGTCGCGGGCAGCGCGAACGGCGTCTTCGACCTCGCCACGGTCCTCGCGCAGGGCGCGGCGGCCGGTGCCCGCGCGGTCGAATCGGAGGGCTACACCGCCGGGACGCCGGCCCTACCGGCCGTGGCCGCCCAGCCGCACACCCCGCCCATGCAGGTCTTCACCATCCCCACCGACACCGGCGCCCCCAGGTTCGTCGACCTCCAGCGTGACGTCACGGTCGACGACCTGGCGCGGGCGACCGGCGCGGGCCTGCGCTCGGTGGAGCACACCAAGCGCTACACCACCGCCGGCACCGGCGGTGACCAGGGCAGGACGGCCGGCGTCCTGGCCAGCGGGGTCGTCGCCGAACTCCTCGGCGTGGACATCTCTGCGCTCGGCCTGCCCACCTTCCGGCCGCCGTACACCCCGGTCTCCTTCGCCGCCCTCGCGGGGCGCGACCGCGGCGCGCTGAGCGACCCGGTCCGCACGACGGCCCTGCACACCTGGCATGTGGCGCACGGCGCGCTGTTCGAGAACGTCGGCCAGTGGAAGCGGCCCTGGTACTACCCGCAGGACGGCGAGGACATGGAGGCCGCCGTGCTGCGCGAGTGCCGCGCCGCCCGTGAGGGCGTGGCCTTCATGGACGCCTCCACGCTCGGCAAGATCGACGTACAGGGCCCGGACGCGGCACTCTTCCTCGACCGGCTCTACACCAACATGGTGAGCACCCTGAAGATCGGCATGATCCGCTACGGCGTGATGTGCCGCCCCGACGGGATGGTCTTCGACGACGGCACGGTCATCCGGCTCGCCCAGGACCGCTTCCTGGTCACCACGACGACCGGGAACGCCGCCGCCGTCCTGGACTGGATGGAGGAGTGGCTGCAGACCGAGTGGCCCGAACTGCGGGTCCACTGCACCTCGGTCACCGAGCAGTGGGCCACCGTCGCCCTGGTCGGCCCGAAGTCCCGCGCGGTCCTCGGCTCGGTCGCGCCCCAACTGGCCGTGTCCAACGACGACTTCCCGTTCATGGCGTGGCGGGAGACGACCGTCGCCGGCATCGACGCACGGGTGTGCCGGATCAGCTTCTCCGGCGAACTCGCCTACGAGATCAACGTGTCACCGTGGGAAGCCCTCGCCCTGTGGGAGGCGCTGTACGAGGCCGGCGCCCCGTACGGCATCACTCCGTACGGCACCGAGACCATGCACGTCCTGCGCGCCGAGAAGGGCTACCCGATCGTCGGCCAGGACACCGACGGCACGGTCACCCCGCAGGACCTCGGCATGGGCTGGGCGGTGTCGAAGAAGAAGCCCGACTTCATCGGGAAGCGCTCCTTCGCCCGCGCCGACACCGTCCGCCCCGACCGCAAGCACCTCGTCGGGCTCCTCCCCGAGGACCCGGCCGCCTTCCTCCCGGAGGGCACGCATCTGGTCGCCGACGGCGAACTGCCCGCGCCGCCCGTGCCGATGCTCGGCCACGTCACCTCCAGTTACCGCAGCGCGGCGCTCGGCCGGACCTTCGCGCTCGCTCTGATCAAGGGCGGCCGGGACCGCATCGGTGACCGTCTCTTCGCACCCGTCGGCGACCGGCTGGTCCCGGTGACCGTCGCAAGCCCCGTCCTCTACGACCCCGAGGGAGCCCGCCGCGATGGCTGACACCGCCCCGACCGCACGGCAGCGCAGCCCCCTGGCCGACGCCGCCCACCGCCTGGCCGCCGCGACCCGCGCCTCCCGGGGCGCGATCCGGCTGGCCGAACTCCCCTGCCTGGCCCAGGTGAACGTCCGCCTCGACGCCAAGGGCCCGGCGGCGGACGCCGTCGGACTCGCCCTGGGACTCCAACTGCCCCTGGAACCCAACACCGTCGTGCACGCGGGGGACATGACCGCGGTGTGGCTCGGCCCGGACGAATGGCTCGTGGTGGGCCTGCCCGGCGCCGAGCGGGACCTGGAGAGCCGGATCCGCTCGGCGGCGGGAGACGAACCGGTCGCCGTCACCGACGTGTCCGCCCAGCGCACCACGCTCCTGGTCGGCGGCCCCCGCGCCCGCGACCTGCTGGCCCACGGCTGCGCACTGGACCTGCACCCGCGCGCCTTCGGCCCCGGCCGCTGCGCCCAGACCACGCTGGCCCGCACCCAGGTCGTCCTGGTGGCCCGCGACGAGCCCAGGGCCGGCTTCTGGATACTGGTGCGCTCCTCCTTCGCCGGCTACCTGGTGGACTGGCTGCTGGACGCGGCCGTCGAATACCGGTGAGCGGACCGGCAGGGCGGCACAGATGACCCGGCGGTGCCGGACCGGTGCGAACGCCCGGCCCGGCACCGCCGCACCATTCCGCGCTCCGGCCGACCGCCCCGATGGCCAAGGCTCTGGCTGCAACGGCGAGTTGCTGTCCCGGCTGCGCCGGACAGGCGGCTCCGGCGCCGCTGTCGGGACTCAGCCCACGTACCCCATCCGGTGGCTGATCTCCTCCGCGCCCTTGAGCAGCAGGGGTGCCAGCTCGTGCATGCGCTCCGCGGTGAAGCGGTACGCGGGGCCGGAGGCGCTGAGGGCGGCCACGACCTCGCCTTGGTGCGAGCGGATCGGGGCCGCCATGGCGTGCAGTCCGAGTTCGAGTTCCTCCAGCGTCACCGCATACCCGCGGTCCCGCGCCTCGGTGAGGTTCTTCTCGAGCTCGGTCCGCGAGGTCAGGGTGTGCGGCGTGAGCCTCTGCAGTCCGGAGGCGGCGAGCACCTGGGCGCGCTGTGTCGCCGGCAGGTGTGCGAGCAGGATCTTGCCGCTGGACGTGGCATGCACCGGGGTGAGCTGCCCGACCCAGTTGTGGGTGCCTACGGCGCCGGGGCCGCGCACCTGGTGGAGGTTGACGGCGTAGTGCTCCTGCAGGACGGCGATGTTGACGGTTTCGCCGATCTCCTCGCTGAGCCGCTCGCAGACCTCCCGCCCCTGCTGGGTGATGTCGAGGCGGCCCGTGACCGCGCCGGCCAGGCGCACGATTCCGAAACCGAGCCGGTACTTGCCGCGCTCGGCCGCCTGCTCGACCAGACCGCGCGCCTCCAGCGCGCCGAGCAGGCGGAACGCGGTCGACTTGTGGACGTCGATCTCGGCGGCGACCTCACTGACCCCCGCCTCCCCGCGATGCGCCAGGATCTCCAGGACGCTGACGGCACGGTCGACGGACTGCACCCCGCTCACGGCCGGAGCCGTTGTTTCGTCCTCTGCGGTGTGGTTGCTCATGGCGCAACTATACGCAGTGCGGGCCGCCGGGTCCCGTGGTTCGCAGAGGGAGGGTATACGACGGCTCCTCGCGCGGGGGAGCCGTCGTCAGGTCCTTCTCGCGGTCCGCGCGGCCGGTGGTGTCAGCGGAAGACGACCGTGCAGTTGCCGTTGGTCAGCACACGGCTCTCGCTGTGCCACTGCACGGCGCGCGCGAGGACCCGGGCCTCGACGTCGCGGCCCATGGCGACCAGCTCGTCCGGGGTGTGGGAGTGGTCCACGCGGACGACGTCCTGCTCGATGATCGGGCCCTCGTCGAGGTCGGGCGTGACGTAGTGCGCGGTGGCTCCGACGAGCTTGACGCCGCGCTGGTGCGCCTGCACGTACGGCCGGGCGCCCTTGAAGCTCGGCAGGAAGGAGTGGTGGATGTTGATGGCCCGGCCGTCGAGCCGCTTGCACAGGTCGTCGGAGAGGATCTGCATGTAGCGGGCGAGCACCACCAGGTCGATGTCGAGCTCGCCGACGAGCTCCAGCAGCCGGGCCTCCGCCTCGGCCTTGGTCTCCCGGGTCACCGGGACATGGTGGAAGGGGATGCCGTAGGTGCGGGCCAGCGGCTCGAAGTCGCGGTGGTTGGAGACGATCGCCGGGATCTCGATGTTGAGCGAGCCCGTGGACTGGCGGAAGAGCAGGTCGTTCAGGCAGTGGCCGAACTTCGACACCATGATCAGGGTGCGGGTCGGGGTTGTCACGTCGTGCAGCTGCCAGCTGATCCGGTAGGCGTCGGCGACCGGGCCGAAGTCGGTGCGCAACTCCTCCAGTGACGTGGCCGGATGCGAGACCTCGAAGTGCATCCGCATGAAGAAGCGGTCCTGCAGACGGTCGTCGAACTGCTGGCTCTCGAGGATGTTGCCGGAGTGGTTCACCAGAAAGCTGGTGACCGCGTGGACGATGCCGGACCGGTCGGGGCACGAGAGGGTGAGGACGAACTCGCGGCCGGGCTGCGGGCGAGGGGACATGACATCCTCCGAATGCGTAATACGCAACTATGAGAGTGATACGCAACATGGTCTGATGCGGACGGCGGCGGGTCAAGAGGCTTGTCCCGAGAGGCGCGAGAAGATGCGCCATGCGCAACAATCGCGCGCGCACGCCGAGAGCGCGCCCCTGCCCCTTGACAGCAGTCCGCCGGGGTGGCAGCTCGCCGGGCACGTCGCTCCCGGCGCCGAGCCGCAGGTCGTCGACGGCGACCTCGACAGCCGTTCCTTCACCGCCGTCTACCGGCGCGAGGACGTGCCGGTCGCGGTGCTCTCCCTGAACCAGCCGAAGCTGTTCAACCGACTCCGCCGCACCCTCGCCCCCGCAGCCGTCCCCGCCGGCTGATGAGTCCCCCGCGCCGGCCGACGACCCCGGAGTCGTCAACTCCGCACCGTAACGGAGGACAGCGCCGATGACCCGGCTCCACCGGTCCGACACCTACGCCGCGGGACACCCCCGCCCGTAACCACAACCTCCCGCACAGGCGTGCCCGGGACCGCCCGGCACACGCCCCGCCCATCCACGGAGTATGGCGTGGCAATCAGCGTCTTCGACCACGCGGCCGAGATCGGCATGGAGCACAACCTCGGCCTGACCTGCGCCCCGGTCGGCGGCCTGGTGCAGACCCCGTGCACCGAGCGCAACGGCCTGGCCGCGGTCAAGGCCGTGACCGCCGCCCGGATGGCCCTGCGCGGCGACGGCCGCCACCACGTCTCCCTCGACAAGGTCATCAAGACCATGAACGAGACCGGCGCCGACATGAAGGTCAAGTACAAGGAGACCGCCCGTGGCGGACTCGCCGTCAACGTCATCGAGTGCTGAGCAGTCGGGCGGGCGGCAGAGGGAGCGGTAGGGCGCACGCGCGCGAGCAGGAGTTGTGGCTCAGAGCTCACTGAGAGGTGGCTGTGACAGTCTGGCGCGCGCCCACACCCCCCTTCAGGAGCCCCTGGATGACTCTGATCAACGGTCTGCCCGCCCATGTGCTGTTCGTCCATGTGGTCGTCGTGTTGATACCCCTCACCGCGCTGGCCCTGGTGACGGCCGCGCTCTGGCCGCGCGCCGCCCGGCGGCTGGGCGTCCTGCTCCCGGTGCTCGCCTTCGTCGCCCTGGCAAGCGTGCCGCTGACCACACACGCCGGTGAGTGGCTCGAACGGCATGTGGCCGATGACGCCCTGGTGCGCCGGCACACCGAGCTGGGCGACGGACTGCTGCCCTGGGCGCTGGGCCTCTTCGTGCTGGCGGCCGTCGTCTGGTGGGCGGGGCGGCGCGCTCCGGCGGAGCCCGGTCAGGGCAGCGGCACGCGTCGGTCCGCCCTTCCGGTGAGGATCGTCGTCGGAGTGCTCTCGCTGGCCGTCGCGGTCGGAGCGGTCGTGGACGTCTACCGGATCGGCGACTCCGGAGCGAAGGCCGCGTGGCACGACGCCTACTCGAAGACGGCGACGGGGCCGAAGGACCACAGCGACTGATCCAGCCCCCAACCGGCCCAACCGGTCGCCCGGCGTCGTCCGGTTCGGGGCCGAAGGACCCCCGGGCCCGGACCGAGTGGCCCGTGGCGGTCTCGGCCGTACGCGCACACGCTGGGAGCAGAAGCCACGAAGGGAGCCGGTGCGATGACTTCCACCACCACCGTGACCGCGGCTCTTGAGCCCGTGCACCGCGAACGGCTGATGTGCCTGGCCCACGAGGTCTCCTTCGAGGCGGGGTCCCGCCTGTTCGAGGAGGGCCGGCGCGCCGACCGGTTCTGGATCGTGCGTACCGGCACCGTCGCCCTCGACCTGCACGTGCCGGGCCGTCGGTCCGCCGTCATCGAGACCCTCGGGCAGGGCGAACTGGTCGGCTGGTCCTGGCACTTCGAGCCGTACCTCTGGCACCTGGGCGCCACGGCCATGAGCCCGGTGCGCGCCTGGGAGTTCGACTCCGGTGCCGTACGGTCGCTGTGCGCCGCGGATCCCGAGTTCGGCCGGGCGGTCGCCGTCTGGGTCGGGCGCGTGGTCGCTCAACGGCTGCATGCCTCCCGGGTCCGGCTGCTCGACCTCTACGCCCCCTACGGCAGCGGCGGTCCGATGTGACCGGCGGTCCGGTGAGGAGGACGCCGCGGACCGAAGCCCGCACCGGGTGAGTGACGTGATGCGGCGCGATGTCGTCGACCCGCTGTTCCCGGCTCCGGCCGAGCCGGTCCACGTCATGGTCACCGCGGGCGCCTACCCGGTGGGCAGCGGGACGTGCCAGGCCAGTGCCGAACCGCCTTCCTCGGGGCCGGTCACCTCGAGCCGGCCGCCGAGGTTCTCCGCCCGTTCGGCCATGTTGAGCAGTCCGCTGCGCCGGCCCCCGGAAGGGATGCCCACGCCGTTGTCCGAGACCCTCAGGCGCACCTCCCGGCCGTCGGTCGTGAGGACCACCTGGGCCCGGTCGGCGTGGGCGTGCCGGGCGATGTTGGTGAGGGACTCGGTCAGCACGGCCACGACATGGTCGGCGATCTCCGCCGGCACATCGGTGTCGACCAGGCCTTCCATCCGAACGCTGGGGGCGAAGCCCAGCACGGGGGTGGCCTCGCCGACCGCCCGGACGACCCTCGCCCGCAGGCCGCTGGAGGCGGTGCCGGTGCGGGCTCGCAGCCCGAAGATCGTCGACCTGATGATCTTGATGGTCTCGTCGAGGTCGTCCACGGCCCGCAGCACCCGCTCGGAGGCCTCGGCATGTTCGATGAAACGGCCCGCGCTCTGCAGGGTCATGCCGGTGGCGAACAGCCGTTGGATGGCAAGGTCGTGCAGGTCCCGGGCGATCCGGTCGCGGTCCTCCAGCAGCGCGATCTGCTGGGCGTCCCGCCTGCGGTCGGCGAGCTCCATCGCGATCGCGGCCTGGGCGGCGAATCCCTGCAGCAGCTCCGTCTCCTTCTGGAGATAGACCGGCCGGCCGACTTCGCGGGCCACCAGGACCACGCCGCGCACTCCGTTCTCGCCCGTGCCGATCGGGACGGCCACGGCGGGGCCGAGCCCCTCGAACCGCGGCGGCTCGGGGTTGATCCGCAGGTCATGGCCGACGTCGTCGCTGGTCACCGGGGCGGTCGCGGTGTACGACAGCCCCATGAGGCTCGCGTCCATGGGCAGCACCAGTCCGCGGTGCGCCTCCGCGTCCACTCCGACGGCGATCTCCACGGTGAGTGACTTCGTGCCCTCCATGGGCATGGCGACCGCCGCCAGGGCGGAGCCCGAGATCTCCCGGGCTCGCTCGGCGATCAGACCCAGGGACTCGGCCCGGTCGCTGCCGGACATCAGGCTGTGGCCGATCTCCGCGTTCGCGCGCTGCCACCGCTCGCGCAGCCGGGCGTCCTCGTACAGGCGCGCGTTGTCGATGGCGACACCGGCGGCCACCGCCAGCGTGGACAGCACCGACTCGTCCTCCTCGTCGAACTCCACGCTGCCGCGCTTCTCGGTCAGATAGAGATTGCCGAAGACCTGGTCGCGGACCCGGATCGGGACGCCCAGGAAGCTGTTCATGGGCGGGTGGCCCGGCGGGAAGCCGTAGGAGGACACGTGTTCGGCGATTCTGCCGAGCCGGAGTGGCTGCGGGTGCCGGATCAGCTCGCCGAGGATGCCGTGCCCCTCCGGATAGGGGCCGATCGCGGCGATCTGCTGCTCGGTGACGCCGATCGTGTGGAAGGCGGACAGCCGTGTGCCGTCCGGACCGATGACGCCGAGCGCCGCGTACTCGGCGTCCACGAGCACGGCGGCCGCCTCCACGATGGAGTGCAGCACCTGCTCCAGGTTCAGCTCCCGGCCGACGGAGAGGACCGCCTCCAGCAGACCCTGGACACGGTCCTGTGTGCCACGGGCCGCGTTGATCCGGGCCTGCAGCTCCTCCAGCAGCTCGTCGAGCTTCATCTGGGGCAGTCGTACCCGGGGTTCCTCCGCACCGGTCACCACGTCCTCCAGTCCCCACCGGCGGAACGCTCCAACCGATGGGTTCCTCCCACACCGTATCCCCTACGGGGCCGGGCTGGGACGTGATCCGGCAACCGGTCTTCCGGCCCGTTGTGCGACCTCCGCGTTCGTGCTGCACTCCGAGGCCCCGGGCACGCCGGGCGGCCGGGCGGCGGCCCGGTCAGGCCGCGGGAACGGCCACCTCCGCATGCCGCTCCCCGCCGAGCACGATCTTGAGCGCGCCGGTCTCGGCGGCCCCGGAGAAGACGTCGTAGGCCTCCTCCATGTGGTCCAGCGGGAAGGTGTGGGTGACCAGTTGCCCGGTCGGCAGCCGGCCGGCGGCGGCCATCCGCAGCAGGGTGGGCGTGGAGTAGGTGTCCACAAGGCCGGTCGTGATGGTCACGTTCTTGATCCAGAGGTCTTCGAGGTGCAGCGTCGCGGGCTTGCCGTGCACGCCGATGTTGGCCACGTGCCCGCCGGGCCGGACCATGCGGGTGCACAACTCGAAGCTCTCCGGGACACCGACCGCCTCCATGACCACGTCCGCGCCGAGCCCCTCGGTCAGATCGGCGACCAACTGGGCGGGCTCCTCGCGGACGTCGGCGACGGCGTCGGCACCGAGCCGCCGGGCGGCCTCCAGCCGGGCCGCGGCCAGGTCGACCGAGATGATCCGTTCCGGGGCGAACAGGCGCGCCGTGGTGACGGCCGCGAGTCCGACGGGCCCGGCGCCGACGATGGCGACGGTGTCGCCGGGGCGCACATGCCCGTTCAGGACACCGACCTCGTAGGAGGTCGGGAAGATGTCCGCGAACAGCACGGCGTCCTCGCTGGGCACGGTCGCGGGCAGCGGATGCACGGAAAGGTCGGCGTAGGGGACCCGGACGTACTGGGCCTGCGTGCCGTCGATCAGGTGGCCGAGGACCCAGCCTCCGCCGCCCCGGCACTGGCCGTACGAGCGGTCCCGGCAGAACCGGCACCGGCCGCACGAGGTGATGCAGGACATCAGCACCCGGTCCCCGGGCCGTACGGTGCGTACGTCGCTGCCTGCCTCGACGATCTCGCCGACCGCCTCGTGCCCGAGCACCGTGCCGGAACGCACGTCGGGAACGTCGCCCTTGAGGATGTGCAGATCCGACCCGCAGATGGTCACGGCGCCGACCTTCACGATGACATCGGTGGGTTCCTTCAGAGCGGGGTCCGGGACGTCCTGCCAGGACGCCTGCCCCGGACCGTGGAACACGAAGCCCTTCATGGCAGCTCCTCGTCGCTCTTCCTCGACTCCGCCGCGGGGTCGCGGTTCCGGCAGCCACGGCGCCGGGATCGCCCGCACCCTCAGCTTCGCCGGTGCACAGCGGTGCCGCTTGGGCCGTCCGGCCCAGGCCCGCGGGCGTACGGTGCCGATCGGGGCCCCGGCCGTCACGAGGCCGAGCGGTTCCGAGCGGGGACCCCGGCCGTCACCAGGCCGAGCGGTGCCCGTACGGACCGGCGGACAGGGCCGGACGGCCCTTCCGCCCCGACCGGTGCTCCCGGTTCGCTCGTGTCATGTCCGAGAACGACGCGGCACGCCCGGCAGAGCACCGCACCGCACCGGAAGTGCTCGCGCCCCACCGGGCCGGCGGAGCGACCGTCGTGTCCCTGCACGGCGAGATAGATGTGCTGACCGTCCCCGCGCTGTCGCGACGGCTCGACGCGCTCACCACCTGCCCGCAGCCCGACCTGGTGCTCGACCTGCGGCCGGTCACGTTCATCGACTGTGCCGGACTCGGGGCCCTGCGCCGTGCGCGCAACCGGACGCTGGCCCGGCAGGGCCGGCTGCGGCTGATCACCGAAAGCGCGGGCTTCCGGCGCATCCTGCGGGTCACGGGACTGGGGGACGTCTTCGAGGTGCACACGCGCCTCCCTCAGCCGCCGCCGGGGCCTGCGGGCGGAGCGGCGTGATGAACGCGCGGCCGGGGCCGTGGCGTTGGCGGGGCAATCCGCTGCGGCGACCCGAGGACGTCGCGGAGGCCTGGCTGGTCCTGGCGGTCTGGATCGTGGTCGTGCTCGCAGGGGCCGCCGCGGGGGTGCTCACGGCACGGGCCGCCGGTGATGTGTTCGCGGCGCAGCGCGCCCACCGGCATCCCGTCCGTGCCGTAGTGCTCGTCGACGCACCGCGTGCCACCACCGAGGCCTGGCCGGCCGGCGGCCTGGTCCGGGCGGCGGTGCGCTGGACCGCGCCGGACGGCACTCCCCGTACCGCTGACACGCTGGTGGACCGCGGTCTGAAGGCCGGTGCCCGGGTGGTGGTCTGGCAGGACGACCACGGTGGCCTCGCTCCCGCGAAGCCGACGGACCCCACCGAGGGCGCCATCGAGGCCGGTCTGTTCGGCACGGCGGCCGCCCTGGCCGTCGCCGCCCCGGTGTTCGGGGCAGGAGCACTCGCACGGCTATCGCTCGACCGGCGCCGCATGGCCCGCTGGGACCGGGAGTGGGATCGGGTGGAGCCCCACTGGGGCCACCGGACGGGCTGACGCGGACCGACGTCGCTGACGCGGCCCGACGCCGTGAGTCCCCGGCTCGGCGCGGTGAGCGACGCCGACCACCGGGCGGTGCGGAAAGCTCGCCGGACGTCAGGCGGGTTCCGGTACGACGGCCACCGGACAGGCCGCGTGGTGCAGCACACCATGGGCGACACGGCCGAGCGGGAGGCCGAAGTGACCGTGCCTGCGCCGGGCGCCCAGGACGAGCAGGTCGGCCTCGCGGGAGGCGGCGATCAGGGCGTCCCGGGCGTGGCCCTCGACCGTGCGGCGGTCGATCCTCGGCTCGGCCGGTGTGTCGCGCAGGGCCTGCTCCAGCAACTCGACGGCCTGCTGCCTCTGGAGCCGCGCCGCGGGGTGGCCGACGGTCGTGGGCGCGGGGCGCCGCCAGGCCCGTACCGCTTCCAGAGGCACCCCCCGCAGGGCGGCCTCCTCGACGGCGAACCGTACGGCGGCCGAGCCGGCCGGCTTCTCGCCCACCCCCACCGCGATCCGTCCCCGGATCCCGGTGCGGGACCGGTTGTCGTCGCTGCCGCGGAGCACGATCACCGGGCAGTGCGCGTGCCCGGCGACCGCGAGGCTGACGGAACCCAGCAGCGCCTCGCCCATGCCGCTGCGGCCGCGACACCCCAGCACGACGGCGAGGGCGGAGCCGCTCTCCCGTACGAGCCCCTGCTCCGGCTCCTCGGGCAGCACGTCGGTGGTGACCGTCACCTCCGGCCGGCGGCGCCGGGCCTGCTCCTGGGCGGTACCGACGACGTCCCGGGCCATCACCTCCTCCAGCGGCTTGTCGAGTTCCTGCGCGAGCAGGGCGCCTTCGTAGCGGTCCCACAGGGAGGCGTACACCAGCCGGAGCGAGGCCCCTCGCAGGACGGCCTCGTCGGCCGCCCAGTCGACGGCCCGCAGGCTCGGCTCGGAACCGTCGACGCCGACGACGATCGGAAGATTCATGGTGTGCAGCGCTCCCTCGGAGGATCAGACGGCTCAGTCGTGCGGAACGACGGCGACCGGGGCCACGACGTGGTGCAGCACGGCATGCGTGACGTGGCCGATGTGGGCGCCGAGCGGGCTGGTGCGGACACGCCGGCCCACGACGACCAGACAGGCCTCGCGGGAGGCGTCGACGAGAACCTGCGCGGCGCTGCCGCACCGGCTCGCCTCGATCACTTCCACGTCCGGGAACTTCAGCCGCCAGGCGCGCAGCAACTCGGACAGCGCCCTGGCCTGTGCGTGGGCGAGCTCGTCGTAGAGCCCGGCGGCACCGGAGGGGCGGTGGAAGGAGGCGGGCGGCCGGCTCCAGCCGTGCACCACCCGGAGGGACGCGCCCCGCCGGGCGGCGGCGTCGAAGGCGAACCCGAGCAGCGTCTCGTCGGGGGTGCCGAGGTCGAGGCCGAGGACGACGGGCCGGAAGGGGGTCGCGGCGGAGGGGATGCCCGCCGGGTCCGGCTTGTGCTCGTCGGCGGCCTGCTCCCAGGCCCGGACCAGCACCACGGGACGCTCGGCGTGGGCGAGGACGGCCAGGCCGACCGAGCCGAGCATGAAGCCGGCGATCCCGCCGAGGCCGCGCGAGCCCAGCACCATCAGCTCGGCGCCGTCCGCCGCCTCGGTCAGGGCCTGGGCCGGATTCCCGGTGAACCGGTCGGTGATCACCTCGACACCGGGATGGCGCAGCCGCAGACCCTCGGCGGCCTGACGGGGAACCTCCTCGGTCCACTGCTGCCGGCTCTCGCCGCCGAGCGGCGGGGCCAGGGCCATGGGTTCGGGCACCGGCTCCCAGACGTGCACGATCTTCAGCGGCAGATCGCGCAGCGCCGCTTCGCGCGCCGCCCATTCGGCGGCGGCCCGGCTCTCGGGCGACGCGTCGAGACCCACCGTGACCGTTCGAGCCATCGTCTCCGCCTCCCAGGACGAGGATGCAGTCCCAGCGTGGTCCCGCCGAGCCGGCGGGGTGAAGGGCCGCAGGTCCCGCCAGGGGACCGACCGGCCCTGGCCGGCCCTCCCGCACGGGAACGGACCGGCCGCCGGGACCACTGCGGGACGACGCCCCCCACACCGGCCGCGTGAAGCTGCGGCCCCGCACTGGTCCCGGTGGCGGCACGCCTGGTGCGGGCCGTGGAGGGTGTGGTGGACGTGCGGTCCGACCTCGCACGCGACGACCTCGGCGTGACTGGGGCCGGTCGGCCCTAGTCCGTACGGCACCGCTGGATGGATGATCGGCCTCGTGGACAGCCCGCGGTCTGTCCTTCCCGGGGAACGAGAGGTCGTCATGACCGAGACACGCACCTTCACGGAGCAGAACCCGATCCGGGTGTTCCTGGTGGACGACCACGAGGTCGTACGACGCGGCCTGGCCGACCTGCTCGACGCCGAAGCGGACATCTCCGTGGCCGGGGACGCGGACACCGCCGAGCACGCCCTCGCCCGCGGGCCCGCGCTGCGCCCGGACGTCGCCGTGCTCGACGTGCGGCTCCCGGACGGCGACGGCATCTCGGTCTGCCGGGAGCTGCGCAGCCGGCTGCCGGAGCTGGCATGTCTGATGCTGACCTCGTTCGACGACGAGGACGCCCTGCTGGACGCCATCATGGCCGGCGCCTCCGGCTATGTGCTCAAGCAGATCAAGGGCTCCGACCTCGTCTCCGCCGTGCGTACCGTCGCCTCGGGACAGTCCATGCTCGACCCCGCGACCACGGCCCGCCTCATGCGCTCGCTGCGCACCGACCCGGCGCAGAGCCCCTCGGCGCCACCCGAGCTGGCGACCCTGTCACCCCGCGAACGGGACATCCTCGCCCTGATCGGCGACGGTCTCACCAACAGAGAGATCGCCCAGCGGCTGTACCTGTCGGAGAAGACCGTCAAGAACCACATCTCACGCATGCTGGCGAAGCTGGGAGTCCAGCGCCGGGTCCAGGCCGCGGTCCTCGCGTCCCACCTGGAGCCACAGAGCCCCGGGGAGCACACGGACTGACATCGGATGTGCGTCACTCCCGCTGAGCGCGCACGATCACGACCGGGCAGCTCGCGTGCTGCGAGACGTGCTGGCTGACCGAGCCGAGCAGGGCGGCGGCGAACCCGTCCCTGCCCCGGCCGCCGACGACCAGGGCCGCGGCTCCCTCTGCGGCCCGCAGCAGCACGTCGGCCGCGTTGCCGTGCACCACATGGCTGCGGACCGAGCCGACCGCGTCCGCGCCGAGCACATCGGTCAGCTCCGTCCGCATCCGCTGCCTGGTCTCTTCCTCGTCGACGTCCAGGTCCACAGCCGGCGCCGACCAGCCGTACAGCCCCGGCAGCTCCCACACCGCGACGGCGTCCACGGCTGCGCCGAGGAGGCCCGCGTACCGGACGGCCCAGCGCAGCGCCTCGTACGAGGACGGCGATCCGTCGACACCGACGACCACACGGGGCTCGGAGGCATCCCTGTCCATGTGTCCCACCTCTTCTCGGCTCTCCCACCCCGTCGGTTACGGCCACGTCGCTTCCACGCTGCACGCGGTCCCGCCATCTCGCCAGGGCAACGTGTCCGACGCACCGCGGGCCCTACCGGCGCGGCGCTGCTCGAGTGCCGTTCGGCCTCGCCGGACCGTGCCGTCCGAGGGCGATCCTCTGCGAAAGGGACGATGATGTAGTGAGTGCTCATGCAGGCGAACGCGGATGACGTACCGCGCCTCAAGTCGCGGGAGGAGCCATGAGCAAGGGCGCGTCGACCCGGCCGCGGGTCCGGGCGGAGAGCTGTGGGTCGCGGCTGCCGACGCGCAGGGCGGCGCGGAACACCGTCGTACGCAGGGGCTCGTCGTCGAAGAACGACTGGCTGCTGCTGCCCGGCGGCTCGTGGCGGCACGTCGAGACGATCAGGGTGCGCAGTCTCTTCGGCTGAGAAGACCTCTCCGGTGACGAGCTGCGGACGCAGGATCGAGGTGCCTGCGCCTCTGGGAGGTGGCCGCAGGCGTACTCGCCGGGCCAGGTCTCCGGCGTGATCCGGATGATCGAGGCGGGGCGGGACTGCGAAGACGTCGTCACACAGCCGGCCGCCCACCCCGTTGCCCTCGACCGGGCCGGTTTCGCGTAGGCCGTCGCGGTCGCGTGGTCGCCGGCAGGCGCCTGCCGTTCCGGGCGCCCGGGATCGCCGTCCCGGCGAACGGTCCGGCGACGGACCGGTCCAGGCCGTCGGCCGTACCGGCATGCAGCGGCAGGGCGGCCAGTGAGTTGACGGTGATGACGAGCAGGCTGGTGCCCACGGCCGCCCGCATACGCAGGCCGAGGACGTCGACCGGCGCCGGGACCGCGAGCAAGCCGCTGCCCGCGCCGAGTACGCCGGTGACAATGCCCAGCCCGGCACAGGCCGCCGCCGCCCGTCCCGGCCGCCGCCGCCCGTCCCGGCCGCCGCCGCCCGTCCCGGCCGCGTACCACCGCGGCGGCCGCGACTACGGCGAAGGCCACGGCCGGCAACGCCACCGGCAGGCGCCCCCGACGACCCCGGCCGGACCGACGGGTGACCGGTTCACCTGCCGGTGGGCCGGCGGTGGATTCGCTGCCGGCGTCGGCCACCCGGCAGTGCCGCCGCACGGCCGCTTCCCGGTGGCGCTGTCGCCTACCAGCGTGCCTCGGGCCCCGTGCCTCCGGGAGGTGTTCGTACACCCGGTCGGAGCCGGTCACCGGGCCGGTGTCCAGCGGTGGACGGACGCTGTACGGGGTGGACCTCAGCCCCGAGCCGGCCAGAAGGAGCCACCTCGCCGGCGGCCGTGGCCCGAACGGCCCTGTCGGGTACCCGGCGGTCCGCCGGAGGGTGGGCATTGTGCCCGCCCGGGCACGTGTCACGCCCCGACCGCCGTCCGATCCGGAAGGAACCCGATGTCCGTCGACACGCAGCAGGCGCCCGCCGGGCTCACGGACCAGGAGCTCGCCACGCTGGACGCGCACTGGCGCGCCGCGAACTACCTCTCCGTCGGCCAGATCTACCTCATGGCCAACCCCTTGCTGACCGAACCGCTGCGCCCCGAGCACGTCAAGCCGCGCCTCCTGGGTCACTGGGGCACCTCACCCGGCCTCAACCTCGTGCACACCCACCTCAACCGCCTCGTCAAGGCCCGCGGCCTCAACGCCCTGTGCGTCTGGGGACCGGGGCACGGCGGCCCCGCCGTCCTGGCCAACTCCTGGCTGGAGGGCTCGTACACCGAGACCTACCCGGACATCACCCGGGACGCGGCGGGCATGGCCCGGCTGTTCAAGCAGTTCTCCTTCCCCGGCGGGGTGCCCAGCCACGTCGCCCCGGAGACGCCGGGCTCGATCCACGAGGGAGGCGAACTCGGCTACTCGCTCTCCCACGCCTACGGCGCCGCGCTGGACAATCCCGGCCTGCTGGTCGCCTGTGTGATCGGCGACGGCGAGGCGGAGACGGGACCGCTGGCCGCCTCCTGGCACTCCAACAAGTTCCTCGACCCGGTCGAGGACGGCGCCGTCCTGCCGATCCTGCACCTCAACGGCTACAAGATCGCCAACCCGACCGTGCTGTCCCGGATCCCCGAGGCGGAACTCGACGACCTGCTCAGGGGCTACGGCCACGAGCCGATCCACGTCACCGGCCACGACCCGGCGGCCGTACACCGCGCGATGGCCGAGGCCATGGACACCGCCGCCGACCGCATCGCCGCCCTGCAGCGGGCCGCCCGCGAGGACGGGGCCACGGACCGGCCCCGCTGGCCGGTGATCGTGCTGCGCACCCCGAAGGGCTGGACCGGACCGGCCGAGGTCGACGGGCTGCCGGTCGAGGGCACCTGGCGCTCCCACCAGGTGCCGCTCGCCGCCGTCCGGGACAACCCCGAGCACCTGCGACAGCTGGAGCAGTGGCTTCGGTCGTACCGCCCCGAGGAACTGTTCGACGAGCGCGGCGCCCCGCGCCCGGACGTGCTCGCCTGCGTCCCCGAGGGGGCCCGGAGGCTCGGGGCCACCCCGCACGCCAACGGCGGGCTCCTGATGCGCGAGCTGCCGATGCCGCCACTGGAGCGGTACGCCGTGGAGGTCGACAAGCCCGGCGCCACCCTGCACGAACCGACCCGCGTCCTCGGCGAGCTGCTCCAGGACGTCATGGCGGCCACCGCCGACCGCCGTGACTTCCGCCTGGTCGGCCCCGACGAGACCGCCTCCAACCGGCTGCAGGCCGTCTACGGCGCCAGCGGCAAGGCCTGGCAGGCCGCGATCCTGCCGGTGGACGAACACCTCGACCGGCACGGCCGGGTCATGGAGATCCTCTCCGAACACACCTGCCAGGGCTGGCTGGAGGGGTACCTCCTCACCGGCCGGCACGGGCTGTTCTCCTGCTACGAGGCGTTCGTGCACATCGTCGACTCGATGGTCAACCAGCACATCAAGTGGCTGCGGACCACGCGCCGCCTGTCCTGGCGGGCCCCCATCGCCTCCCTGAACTACCTGCTCACCTCGCACGTCTGGCGGCAGGACCACAACGGCTTCTCCCACCAGGATCCCGGGTTCGTCGACCACATCCTCAACAAGAGCCCGGAGGCGGTACGGGTCTATCTGCCGCCGGACGCCAACACGCTGCTGTCGGTCGCCGACCATGTGCTGCGCAGCCGCGACTACGTCAACGTCGTCGTGGCAGGCAAGCAGCCCTGCTTCGACTGGCTGTCGATGGAGGAGGCGAAGGCGCACTGCGCGCGCGGCGCCGGCATCTGGGAGTGGGCCGGCACCGAGGACGGTACCCGCGAGCCCGACGTGGTGCTGGGCTGCGCGGGCGACGTGCCCACCCAGGAGGTGCTGGCGGCGGCCCAGTTGCTGCGCAGGGAGCTGCCCGGGCTGGCGGTGCGTGTGGTGAACGTCGTCGACATCGCGCGTCTGCTGCCGAGCGAGGAACACCCGCACGGGATGACCGACTTCGAGTACGACGGCCTCTTCACCGCCGACAAGCCGGTCATCTTCGCCTACCACGGTTACCCGTGGCTGATCCACCGGCTGGCCTACAGCCGGACCGGGCACCACCACCTGCACGTGCGTGGCTACAAGGAGATCGGGACCACGACGACGCCGTTCGACATGGTGGTCCGCAACGACCTGGACCGCTACCGCCTCGTCATGGACGTGATCGACCGTGTCCCCGGTCTGGCGGTGCGGTCGGCGGCCGTACGCCAGCGGATGGGCGACGCCCGGCAGCGCCACCACGTCTGGATCCGCGAACACGGCACGGACCTGCCCGAGGTGGCCGACTGGTCGTGGGACGGCTGACCGTCTCCGGGACGCGCGGGAACCGGGAACCGAAAGCGGCTCACCTGCCCCAGATGCTCCGGTACGCCGTCCGGTAGCCCGGCGGGTCCCAGGTCGTGGCTCCGGCGCTGTTGGCGGCCGTCGACACGTGGACGGCGGCGACGTAACCGCTCGCGGGACGGCCGGAGAAGGCGCGGTTGAATTCGTCGACGATCTGCCAGCCCTGCTGTGACAGCGGCTCGGGAACGGTGGCGGCCTGATACTGCCCGCTGTTGATCCGCTGGAAGGCGGACGGGTCACCGTCGCCGGCACCGATGTTGAAGGGCGGGCCCGCGCCCTGCTTGCCGGCGGCGCGGAAGGCGGGGGCGGCGTCGGCGAAGTACAGGTCGTTGATGGCGACGGAGTACGTCCACCTGTCCTGGAAGCGGGAGAGGAGGGAGGAGATCTCGGGCGGGGTGCGGCTGCTCGCGTCCGGGATCGGGATGTTCTCGTACGCGAGCAGCCGCACGCCGGAACAGGTGGCGAGCTCCTTCCTGATCAGCTCGGACTTCTTCCGCGCGAAGGGGATCGAGGCGTCGGTGATCAGCACGACCCCGGCCCGGCCGTGGGAGAGCGAAATGATCCACTGCGCGCTGATGCCGGCGACGTCCTCCACCCGGGTGGTGACGTTGGTGAAGAGCGCGGGCCGCGTGCTGGGTCCGGGAGAGGCGACCGCGTGCCAGCCGATGAGAGGGATGCCGGCCGCGTTGGCCCGATCGACCTGTTGCGAGGTCGAACCGGGGTCGAAGCCACCGATGACGATGCCCGAGGGCCTGAGGGCCACGGCCTCGCTCAGGGCCGCCTGGATGCCGGCCGGGCTGCCGCCGCCGTCGATCACCCGGACGTGCCAGCCGATGACCCTCGCGGCCTCCCGCACGCCGTCCGCGACGCCTGCGACGCCTGGGTTGGTCATGGTCTGCGCGACGTACACGAGCGTCTTGCCGGACACCGCCCTGGGGCCGCTGGTCGGCCCGTTCCAGGCGGTGTCCGTCTGCTGCGCCCGTGCGACGGCGGTCCGGGCCCTGGCCTGGGCCGTGGGGCAGCCGCCCGGGCCGCTGGTGGACACCGAGGGGCCGTGCGACGAGCCGCGCTGGCAGCCGGTGAGGGCGATCGTCGCGGCCAGCAGCGCGAGGCAGACGGACCGGGCCGTGACGGCGCGGGAGGTGGCCGTGTGGTTTCGGTGCACGGGAGCTCCTCGCGAAGGGGCGGGCGTCAGGGAGCGGCCGGCGAACCGGCATGAGGTGCCCTGGTGTGGGTCAGGGAGTGGTGCCGGCGGCTCCACCTCCGGCTGCGGGCGGCGGCTGTGGCACGGCCGGTGCGTCTCTTGGAGCGTCGGCCCCGGTGCGCAGCCGGCGGGCGGAGTAGCCGGCCAGGCCGACGGCGAGCAGCAGGGTGCCGCCGTAGAACAGGGGGATCGTCCAGAAGTCGGCGCCCAACTGCCCGATCCCGGTGAGGCCGACGGCGAGCACGGCGACGGCGACGACCGTGCCCAGCGCGTTGGGGCGGCCGGGTTTGATCGCGGTCGAGCCGAGGAGGGCGCCGACGAACGCGGGCAGGAGATAGTCCAGGCCGACGCTGGGATTGCCGATCTCCTGCTGAGCCGCCAGCAGGACACCGGCGCAGCCGACGATCAGTCCCGACGCGGTGAACGCGTAGACGGTGTACCTGCGGGTCGGGATGCCGACCAGCTCGGCGGCGCGCGGATTGGCACCGATGACGTACAGGCACCGGCCCAGCGGCAGCCGCTCCAGCACCACCCAGAGGGCGACGGCGAGGGCGAGCACATAGAAGGCGGGCAGCGGCAGGCCGAGGAACCTGGAGTCGTACAGGTCGGTGAAGGCGGCCGGCAGACCGTGCGGGCCCGGGACGATCCGGCCGCCGCCGGTGACCCAGCCGGTCACGGCGTACATCATGCTGCCGGTTCCCAGGGTGGCGATGAACGAGTCGATCCGGCCGAGCTCGACGACGACACCGTTGAGGACGCCCACGACCGCCCCTCCGGCGATCACCACCAGGCAGGCCGCCGGCCAGGGCCATCCGTCGTTGACGACGAGTTGCAGCACCATGACGTGCGCCAGGCCCAGGCCGTAGCCGAGGGAGAGGTCGAACGCGCCGGTCACCACGGGGACCATGGCGGCGAGCGCGAGGACGGCCGGGATGGACTGGGTGGACAGGATCGAGTCGACGGTGTCCCGGGTGGGGAAGGTGTGCGGCAGCGCGAGGGAGAAGGCCAGGAAGAGCAGGGCGGTGAGGACCAGAAGGCCGTAGGCGCTCACGAGGTGCCAGGCCGGGCCTCGTCGGTGCGGCCGGGAGCGGGGCGAGAAGGGCGGGGCGGTCATGAGTCGGTGGCGGTTCCGGAGGCCGGCAGGGCCGAGGCCGCCCGGGTGAGCCCCGCGACCGTGAGGCCCGTACCGCTCAGCTCGGCCGTCACGCGTCCGCGGACGAACACCAGGGCGCGGTGGCACACGTGCGCCACCTCCTCGAAGTCGGTGGAGACGAGCAGCACCGCGAGGCCGGCGGCCAGCGCCTCGTCGAGCAGGCGGTGGACCGCGGCCTTGGCTCCGATGTCCACGCTCGCGGTCGGCTCCTCCAGGATCAGCAGGCGCAGGTCCCGCCGGAGCCACCGGCCGATCAGGACCTTCTGCTGGTTTCCGCCGGACAGGGTGGCGAGGGGGGCCTCGCTGTCACCGGGCCGCACCGCGAACCGTTCGATCAGCTCCGCGGCCCGCGCGCGTTCACGGCGGGGACGGATCCAGCGCGGTGTGGGCACACCCCCCGCACGGGGATTGGCCAGGAGGTTCTCCCGTACGGTCAGCCCCGTGGCGCAGCCCTCCCGCTGTCGGTCACCGGGCACGAGGCCGACACCGAGCGCGACGGCGTCGGCGACCGACCGGGGACCGTAGGGCCGGCCGCCGATTAGTACCCGGCCGCCGAGGAAGGGCCGGTCGCCCGCGAGAGCGCGGCCCAGGCCCATGTGCCCGGCGCCCGAGAGGCCGACCAGGCCCAGCACCTCCCCGGGCCGCAGTTCCAGGGTGACCGCCCCCGTGCCGGCGGTCCGTGCGCCGTCGAGGGTGAGGACGGCGGGGCCGCCCGCGGGGCCCGCGGCGGGGCGATGGCGGATCGGTTCCTCGCCGACGATGTCGTGCACCAGCCGGGCGGGGCTGTGGCCGGCCAGCGGGCCGCGGCTGACGAGCCGGCCGTCGCGCAGGACGGCGAAGGCGTCGGCCACCTCGTACACCTCGTCCAGGCGGTGGGTGACGTAGAGGATGCCGTGTCCCCGGTCGCGCAGGGTGTGCAGCACGCGGAAGAGACGGGCGCAGTCCGCGGCGGGAAGGCGGGCGGTCGGCTCGTCGAGGACGACGAGCTTCGCGCGGGCCGCCAGGGCCCGGCCGATGGCGACCAGCGAACGTTCGGCGGGCCCGAGCCGGGTGACCGGCGTGTCGGGGTCCAGGTGGCCGGCGACGGTTCCCAGGGCGTCGGCGCAGCGCTCCCGGGTCCGCTGCCAGGAGATCAGACCGGCGCGGCGCGGGTATCCGACGGTCAGCGCGATGTTCTCGGCGATCGTCATCCACTCCACGAGCCCGAGGTCCTGGTGGATGAACGACATGCTGTGCGCGGCGGCATGACTGCCGAGCGGATGTCCGTCCACCGTGATCCGGCCCGCGTCGGCATGGTGGACGCCCGCGAGCACCTTGATGAGGGTGGACTTTCCGGCGCCGTTGGGGCCGAGCAGGGCGAGGACGCTGCCGGCCCGGACGTCGAGGTCGACCCCGTCCAGTGCGAGGGTCCCGCCGAACCGCTTGGTGAGCCCGCGGACGCGGACCAGGGGGCCGGTCCCGAACGCGCCGACCGCGTGCGCAGAGGTGTCGGGAGGGTCGTGCACGGACATCTCCGGGGGTCGGCATGGCGATTTCTTCCCGACTTTCGCCTGAGATGGTAGTCGAGCACATCGTGGTATTTCCGGATTTTCCTCCTGCTGTGACACCAATGGATCAGCCGTGCCGACGGCCTCAGGCGCCGTCGAGCCCGCATTCGGCCCAGATGACCTTGCCCTGCCTGATGTAGCGCGTCCCCCAGCTCCGCGCCAGCTGGGCCACCAGGAACAGTCCGCGGCCGCCCTCGTCGGTGGTGGCGGCCCGGCGCAGGTGCGGGGCGGTGTTGCTGGTGTCGGAGACCTCGCAGATCAGGGTGCGGTCGCGCAGCAGGCGTACGCGGATGGGGCCGGAGCCATGGCGGATGGCGTTCGTGACGAGCTCGCTCAGCATCAGCTCCGCGGCGAAGGCGGCCTCCTCGAATCCCCAGTCGGCCAGCTGCCGCAGGGCCGAGGCGCGCACCTCGCTGACGAGGGAGGGATCGGCGGGCAGGTCCCAGGTGGCGATCCGTTGCGGGTCCAGGGCGTGGGTACGGGCGACGAGCAGGGCGATGTCGTCGCAGGGGTGGGCCGGCGCCACCGTGTCCAGGACCGCCTCGCAGATCTCCTCGGGTGTGCGCTCCGGATGGGCCAGGGCGCCGCGCAGCCGGTCGAGGACCAGGTCGACGTCCCGGTTCCGGTCCTCGATGAGTCCGTCGGTGTAGAGCACCAGCCCACTGCCCTCGGGCAGGTCGATGTCGGCGGCTTCGAAGGGCAGGCCGCCGAGGCCGAGCGGGGGCCCGGCGGGCAGGTCGGGGAAGGAGACGGTGCCCTCGGGGCGGACCACCGCGGGGGGAGGGTGCCCGGCGCGGGCCATGCAGCACTGCTGGGTGGTCGGGTCGTAGACGGCGTACAGGCAGGTCGCGCCGATGATGCCCGCTTCTCCCGCGGCGTCCTCCTCCCGGTCGAGGCGCCCCACCAGGTTGTCCAGGTGGGTGAGGACCTCGTCCGGCGGGTAGTCGAGTTCGGCGAAGCTGCGGGCGGCCGTGCGCAGCCGGCCCATGGTGGCGGCGGAGAGCATGCCGTGGCCGACGACGTCGCCGACCATGAGGCCGACGCGGGTGCCGGAGAGAGGGATGACGTCGTACCAGTCCCCGCCCACGTCGGACTCCGCGGGCAGGTAGCGGTGCGCCACCTCGACGGCGTCCTGGTCGGGCAGCCCCTGCGGCAGCAGGCTGCGCTGCAGGGCCAGCACCATGGTGCGCTCGCGCGTGTAACGCCGGGCGTTGTCGATGGACAGGGCGGCACGGGCGGCGAGTTCCTGGGCGAGCGAACGGTCGTCGTCGCCGAAGGGGGCGGGGTCCCGCCCGCGGTAGAAGGCGGCCACGCCGAGGACGACGCCGCGGGCGACCAGGGGGACCGCGATGAGGGAGTGGACGTGGGCCAGCAGCTCGTCGGTGTGCTCGGGGTCGTGGGCGAGCCAGCCCGCGGCGGTGCTCAGGTCCGGTTCCAGCACCGCCTGCCCGCCCGTCAGACAGCGCAGTTGCGGAGTGGTCGGGCCGTAGTCGACGCGTTTGCCGACCGGGTGGAACGGACAGTCGTCGCGGATGCCGTGGACCACCGTCCGGCACAGGTCGGTGAGGGGGTCGGCGGCCTCTTCACCGCGCAGTACGGCCTCCGGCAGGTCGATGGTGACGTAGTCGGCCAGTCGCGGCACCGCGGTCTCGGCGAGTTCCCGGGCGGTGCGGCGCACGTCCAGGGTGGTGCCTATGCGCGTGCTCGCGTCGCACAGCAGCTCCAGGCGGCGGCGCGCGGCGAGGGCGTACCGCCCCACGTGCGGTTCGCCCACCAGCACGAGCCCTCTCGCCGGGGGCGGGGACTCGGGGCGGTCGCCCGCCGCGCCGCCGGGTCCGCCCGTCGGCGCGCCCGTGCCGCGCGTATCGGCTCGG
The DNA here is from genome assembly GCF_006715785.1 of Streptomyces puniciscabiei. NCBI lineage: Bacteria > Bacillati > Actinomycetota > Actinomycetes > Kitasatosporales > Streptomycetaceae > Streptomyces > Streptomyces puniciscabiei. Next base: position 458,358 of record NZ_VFNX01000002.1, on the reverse strand, counting down.
CCGGGCATGACGCCGGCTGCCGCGGCCGGGGGAACCGCCCGGGGCGGCGCAACGGCCGTGGACGGCGGGACGGCGGGAACGACGGAGGCCGCCGGTTCGAGGGTGGCCGCCCGTTCGGCGGGGCGGCGCAGCAGCTCCTCGGCCGACCGCGGGACGACCAAGGACGCGTGCCGTGCGGGGACGGGCAGGACGGCCTCGGTGACGAAACCTTCCACCCCGGTGGCACTCGTCATCGGACGGCTCACCAGCGTGACGCACCGGCCGTCGGACAGGGGAACGCGGACGGCGGCCAGCTGCGCGCAGGAGATCAGCTCGGCTGCCTTCTCCATGAGGATCGCCCGGTCATGGGGGCGCAGCCCGAGGGCCAGATCGCCGACCCCGACGCTGTGAGGGGCGGCGGCGGTCTCGGCCGTGCTGCCCAGATACGCCCGCAGCAGGGCGCGCTCACGTTCGGAACTCTGTGCCAGCAGCCGTCTCTCGATGGCGCGGGCCGCCCTGCGGATCACGGTGGCCAGCGCCGGGTCCTCGGCGCTGCGGGGATAGCCCAGGCACAGGACGCCCTCGATGCGGCCGCTGATCGGGTCGCGGACGGGAAGCGCGCGGCAGGCGTTGCCCTGGGAGCGCTCGGCGAAGTGCTCGGCGCCGTAGACCTGGATGAGCTGCCGCTCCGCGAGTGCGAGGCCGATTCCGTTGGTGCCGGCGTGCTGCTCGGCGAACACGAATCCGGGCTCGCGCTGGAACGCCGGGAGGCTTCTGGCCAAGGACGTCTCGCCGAAACGGCGCAGCAGGACCGTCCCGCTCGCATCGGCGACGCAGATGTTCATCTTGCTGCCGGTGAACCAGGACTGCAGCCGGTCGAGCACCGGCACGGCCGCCCGGACGATACGGGCGTCAGGATCGAAGTCGGCCCGGAAGGGAGGGCTGGACTGGTCGGGCGAGAGCCCCAGGGCCCGGCAGCGCTGCCACGAGTTCGAGATGGAGGGGCGCACACCGGCGTCGACCGGCTCACCCTCCAGGAAATGCTCACGGGAACGGGCGGGACCCGTGCCGTCTGTCGCACGTCCCCTCGGATTCGCTTTCCCGGCGGGCCGACCCATGCTACGCCTCGCTCGCGCCTGCAAGAGTGAGCTTCTCCAAAACAATAAGACAAAGACGAGAATACGGACATCGGGTGTGCATCGTCACAGGATGGCGACGGGATTGACGGGCGAGCCCGTCCCGCCCGGCACGTTCAGCGGCGCCACGACGAGCAGGAACTCATGCCGTCCCGCCTCGGCCGCGGCGGCCGACAGGGCCTCCAGATCGAGGTTGTCGAGCAGCGGCACCCCCATGGCGGCCACGACCAGGGCATGGACAGGCGAGTGCACGCCCTCGACGGGTGAGGGCCGTACGTCGCTGTCACCGTCACCGCCGAGCAGCGCGATGCCGCGCTCGGCCAGCAGCGGTACGGCGTCCACGTGGAAGCCCGCGCTCGCCGCGTCGGGGTCCCAGGGGCCGAGCTCCCCGCGGCGGCGGGCGTGCCCGGAGCGCAGCAGCACCGCGTCGCCCTCGCCGATGGTCACATCGAGCGCCTTCTCCGCGGCGGTGACGTCCTGCGCGTGCACCGCCTGCCCCGGCTCGAGCCAGGGGACCCCCAGGACGGCGGGGAGGTCGAGGAGAACTCCCCTGGTCACGAGGGCGCCGAGCGCCGACACCGCCCCGAAGCGGGCACCTGCCGCGCCGACGAGGTCCTTCGCCGCCCGGCCGTCGTAGAGCCGCCCCCGGTAGGCGACATGGCACAGGGCGTCGAGATGGGTGACCGCCTTGCCGTGGTACTCGGCGCCGATGAAGTCCTTGTGGGTGGAGGGCTCGGGGCTCTGCACGTCACCGAGATCGGTCATGTGGTGCACGGCGGGCCTGGGGTTGTCGGGGCCGGGCAGGGTGTTCCAGGGCAGCGCCAGCGGGACGACCTTCCCGGAGCGCACCGCGCCCGTGGCCCGCCGCACATGCTCCGCGGTCACCCGATTCCAGGCGCCGCGGTCGGCCGGGGTCCAGCGGCCCCATGTGCGGACCGCCTCGAAGAGCGCGTCGAACTCCCGACGCGAGACGGCAGGCCCGTGGCCGGCACCGGCCGGCCCGGCATCCGGGTCGTCCGTGGCGTTCGGACTCATCCGTACTCACCGTTCCCACGCGTCGACACGGCCCCGGTAGCGGGGCACCGCTCCGGCAACGGGATACGGCGGTGCGAGCCCGCCGACCCGGACTCCCAGCCTGGCACGACGTGCGCCGCATCGCCGGTTCACACGTCCGCGGGGCCTGCCCCCGGAACCCCTCGCGTCAGACCGTGCCGGCGAGGTCGAGGAGGCAGCGGGCGGTGCCGGCGGGATCGGTGATCTGGTGGAGGTGTGCGCCGGGCAGGTGTGTCACCCGCCAGCCACGTTCGCGCGCCTCGGCGGCCGGGGCCTCGTACGGCGGACCGAACAGCACGTAGGAACAGGGGTGGTCGTCCCAGCCGTCGGGGACCGGGACGTGCTGCTCGTAGTAGGACAGCGGCAGGCTGGGCTGCTCGTCGATGACGGTCTTCCGCATCGTCGGATCGCAGAACATGGGCGCGACGTCGGCTTCGTCCCACCAGTCGGTCCAGCGCGGCAGTCTGCCGTTCACGGCCATCGGACGGAGGAACTCCAGCAACTCCGGCGTGGCGACGGGCGTTGCTCCCGCCCGGGCCGGCAGTGCGGCGTCGACGAAGACCGAGCCGGTGACCGGACGGTCGAGTGCGGAGCGGATGGTCGGGAGGAACAGGCCCGCGTTGCTGTGGGCCACCAAGGTCACGGGACCGTCGGACGGGACCTGCCGGAGGTCGGCGCGGACCGCGTCGGCGACCCGGGGCCAGAAGGGCGGGGTGCCGGCGCCGATGTGCAGCAGGGAAGGCACCCGTACCTCGTATCCCCGCGCCCTCAGGTGTTCGGCCACGGGGTGCCAGGTCGAAGGGCCCACGGACGGACTGTGCACCAGGACGAAGAGCGGTCGCATGCGTCGATCCTGACCCGCACGCCGTCCGGGGCGCGGCAATCTTGTCCCACAGCAGAACGAACTGCCCCGAGAGGTCCCGCGAGCCTCAGCCGGTGAGGCTGGTGCGGACGAGACGGAACGCGGCCGCCGGATCCGGGGCGCGCGTGACCGTGCGCCCCACGACGACGTGCGAGGCGCCGGCGGCGAGGGCGGCGCGCGGTGTTCCGGGGCGGGCGTGCTCGGCCGGGGAATCGCCGGGCAGAGTGACTCCGGGAGTGACGATCAGCGGATCGGCCCCGAGCGCGCTCCGGAGTGCCGCGACGTCCTGGGGCGAGGCGATCAGGCCGTGACAGCCGGCCTTGCCCGCCAGCCGGGCCAGCCTCAGCACCTGCTCCTCGGTCGAGTGGCCGATGCCGATGTCGGCAAGGTCGTCGTCGGTCATGGAGGTGACCACTGTCAGGGCGAGCACACGCAGCCCGGGGAAGGCCCGGGCCGCGTCCGCAGCGGCCGTCATGATGCCGAAGCCGCCCATGCCGTGCACCGTCACCATGGACACGCCCAGCGCGCCCGCGGCGCGGACCGCACCGGCCACCGAGTGCGGGATCTCGAACAGCTTGAGGTCCAGGAAGACCTCCTTGCCCTGCCCGACGAGGCGCCGGACGAGATCGGGACCGGCCACGGTGAGCAACTCCAGGCCGACTTTGTAGAAACGGCACTCGTCGCCCAGCTGATCGACGATGTGCTCGGCAGCGGCACGGTTGTCGCAGTCCAGGGCGACGATGACGCGGTTGTCTTGATCCACCCCGCCATTGTGCCGTCACAGGAAGCTGACGCCCTGAGCCAGGTTCAGTTCGCTGGAGTAGTTGATGGTGTTGGTGGCCGAGCGCATGTAGGACTTCCAGGCGTCGGAGCCGGACTCCCGGCCGCCGCCGGTGTCCTTCTCGCCGCCGAAGGCACCGCCGATCTCGGCTCCGGAGGTGCCGATGTTGACGTTGGCGATGCCGCAGTCCGAGCCGGCGGCGGACAGGAAGATCTCGGCCTCCTGCTGGTCGCGGGTGAAGATGCTGGAGGACAGGCCCTGCGGGACGTCGTTGTGCAGGGCGATCGCCTCGGCGAGGCTGTCGTAGGTGAGGACGTAGAGGATCGGCGCGAAGGTCTCCTCCCGTACGACGTCGGTCTGTTCGCCGACGCGGACGAGGACGGGCTCGGTGTACGCCGCCGCAGGAGCCGCCTCGGCGAGGCGCCGGTTGCCGCCGGCCAGGATCTTGCCGCCCTCGGCCTGGGCCCGGGTCAGGGCGCTCCGCATGGCGTCGAGCGCCGCGGCGGAGATGAGCGGGCCGACCAGGGTGGTGTCGTCGAAGGGATTGCCGATGGGCAGCTTGGTGTAGGCGGCGGTCAGCCGCTCGATGAGGGTGTCGGCGATGTCACGGTGGACGATGAGGCGGCGCAGCGTCGTACAGCGCTGGCCCGCCGTGCCGGCGGCGGCGAAGACGATGGCCGGGACGGCGAGGTCGAGGTCGGCGGACGGAGTGACGATCGCGGCGTTGTTTCCGCCGAGTTCCAACAGGCTGCGGCCGAAGCGGGCGGCGACGCGGGGGCCGACCTCGCGGCCCATGCGGGTGGAACCGGTGGCGCTCACCAGGGCGACGCGGGGGTCGTCGACGAGCTTCTCGCCGACCGCGCGGTCGCCGAGGAGCAGGTGGTGGACATCGCGGGGCGCGCCCACCTCCGCAGCGGCGCGGGCGAGCAGGTGGTCGCAGGCCAGGGAGATCAGCGGGGTGAGCTCCGAGGGCTTCCAGATCACCGTGTCGCCGCAGACGAGGGCGACGGCGGTGTTCCACGACCACACGGCGGCGGGGAAGTTGAAGGCGGAGATGACACCGACCACGCCGAGCGGATGCCAGGTCTCGGCCAGCCGGTGTCCGGGCCGTTCGGAGGCGATCGTACGGCCGTAGAGCTGACGGGACAGGCCTACGGCGAAGTCGCAGATGTCGATCATTTCCTGGATCTCGCCGAGCGCCTCGGAGCGGATCTTGCCCGCCTCGATGGTGACGAGGTCGGCCAGGTCGCCCTTGTGCTCCCGCAGCAACTCGCCCAGCCGGCGGACGAGTTCACCCCGGCGCGGGGCGGGCGTGATGCGCCAGGTGAGGAAGGCCGTGCGGGCGGCGGCGAGGGCCTCTTCGACGTCCGCGTCGGTGGCGGCCGCCAGGCCGAAGAGGTGTTCACCGGTCAGGGGCGTGCGGGCGTGGAGGCCGGTGCCCTCGGCCGCGTCGACGCCGATGTTCCGAAGGGCGGCACGGGCGCGGACGCGCAGCTCGTCCGTGGTGGGCAGTGCGGTGCTGGTCATGGTGGTCCTTCATGGTGTGGAAGGTCAGCCGGGGATGCCGTTGAGGCCGAGTTCGCGGGCGACGCCTGCGAGGGAGCGGTTCTGCTGCCGCTCGTAGAGGTCGAAGGGGTCCAGGACGTCGCGGCCGATGGCGCCGGAGAGCCAGTCGGCGTCGTAGGCGGTGCCCTGCTGGGCGTTGTCGCGGCTGCCCTCGCCGCTGAGGTTGGACTGGAAGATGCCGGCGGCGGAGCGGGGCAGGAAGTCCTCGTAGACGATGGGCTCGGCGCGTACCCAGCCCTGCCGCACCAGGTCACCGAGGGCGTTCGGCGGCCGGTTGCCGTCGCGCGGCCGGTCCGGGGCGACCCGGTAGGTGAAGCAGGCCAGTCCCTTGGCGGCGAGTTCCTGTTCGCCGGCGGGCATGTGCCGCTCCCAGACGGCGCGCGCGATCTCGCCACGGGTCTCCGGGGGGTGCTGGGACGCCTGCTCGTCGACGCGGCCGAGGAGTTCGTCGTACAGGGCGCGGCCCTCGCGTGTGAGGGCGATGCCGCGGGCCTCGACCTCGCCGAAGCGGACCCGCAGGGCGCCGCTGACCACCCTGCCGTCCGGGGTGCGCATCGCGCGGGGCTCGGCCAGGGCCCGGAAGGAGGTCTGCCGCAGCAGCACATCGGGTCCCTTCCAGGGCGGCGGTCCCTGGATGGTGTCGATCATCTCGACGCCGCGCTCGGTCATGCGCCGGTACAGCTCGTCGATGTCCAGGACACGCGGGGTGAGGTGGTTGATGTGCGTACTGCGCACACCGCCGATGTCCGCGGCGACGGCGGAGATCCGCTCCAGGGTCTCGTACCAGGCCCTGTCGACCGGCTCGGGCGACAACTCGAAGGTTCGTGAGGCCAGTTGGAGGAAGCGTTCGGCCTCGTCCTCGGGCAGCTCCCGCTCGGCGGCGGCACGGTCGGCCAGGGCGAGCAGCTCCGGGGGAAAGAGTTCGCGGCCGGCGAGGAAGGTCTCGAGGCGCGTGCGCAGGTCGGCGTCGAAGAAGCGGGGGTCGGCCGGGGTGAGCATCGAGGTGAACACCCGGAAGGGATTGCGCGCCAGCTCCTCGCCTTCGACCGGCCGGAACGCCGTGGAGACGACGGGTACGGCACTGGCCGCGGCCTCCCGCAGGTCGTAGAACCCCACCGGGTGCATGCCGAGGGCGCCGAAGACGCGAGCGACCTGCCGCAGTTCCCGCGGTGTGCCGACCCGGATGGCGCCGTGCCGCTCGGCGGTCACCCGTCCGATGGAGCCGAGGCGTTCGGCGTCCGCTCCCTGGGCGCGCAGAACCTCCTCGTTGACCTCGCGCGAGACGTCCACGAGCGTGGTGTAGGCGGGAACCTCCTGCCCGTACATGTGCGACAGCCGTTCCGCGAACGCGGCCCGCAGCTGCCACTGACTGATCGTCGACACGGTTCGGCCTTTCGATCGGGGTTCACAACCGAGTGAGCCATCGGTACGTACCTCACCTGAGGCATCGGTAGTCACACGACGTGTGCTTCGGGGCGGACGCCGGCGCCCTGGCGGAACCGGTCGGCGCCGAGCGGGGAGATGTCGGTGAACGGCTCACGCTCCAGGCAGAGGTCGCGCATGACCTCGCCGACCGCGGGCGCCTGCAGGAAGCCGTGACCGGAGAACCCGGTGGCATAAAGGAAGTTGGGCAGCTCATCGGAGCGGCCGATGAGCGCGTTGTGGTCCGGTGTGACCTCGTACAGGCCCGCCCATCCACCGGTGGTCTCCATGCCGGCCAGGGCCGGGGCGCGGTGCCGGGCGACGCTGCGGAACAGCTCCAGCCACTGCGGGGACCAGGTGGTGTCGAAGCCGTCCTCCTGGGCGGGGTCGGCGAGCCCGAACAGCAGACCGTCGTCGCTGTTGTGGAAGTAGGCGGTGGAGGAGAAGTCGATGGTGAACGGGATACGAGGAGCGGGCGGTGTGAGCGGTGCGGTGAACGCCAGTTGCCGTTTCACGGGCCGTACCGGCAGGTTGACGCCCGCCATGTCGCCGATCCGGGCCGACCAGGCGCCCGCCGTGCAGATGACGGTGGAGCAGGCGATGCGCCCTCGGCTGGTGTGGACGCCGACGACGCGGTTCCCGGCCGTGTCGATTCCGGCGACCTCGGTGTGCGTGGCGATCGTGACGCCGCGCCGGGCAGCGGCCTGCGCGTACCCCTGGACGACCAGTCCCGGGCGGGCGTGCCCGTCGGTGGGGGAGTACGCGGCGGCCACGAGGCCGTCGGTGCTGAGGTAGGGACACAGGCGCCGGGCCTCGTCGGGGCCGATCATGCGGCTGGGTACCCCCAGGCCGTTCTGCAGCTCGACACCGGCCTCGAAGTCGACGGCCTGCTGTTCGCTGTCGAGCACGAAGAGATAGCCGACGGTGTCGAGCCGGATGCCCGCGCCGGGACGCCGGGCGAAGTCCTGGTAGGCACGCAGGCTGCGGCTGCCCAGCTCGATGTTGAGCGGATCGGAGAACTGGGCACGTACGCCGCCGATCGGCTTGCCCGAACTGCCACAGCCGAGTTCGCCGCGCTCGACGACGACGATGTTCGTCACGCCGGCTTCGGCGAGGTGGAACGCGGTGCTCACACCCATGACGCCGCCACCGATGATCACCACATCGGCGGAGGACGGAACGGTGCGGAAGGCGGAGGAGGACAACGGGCCACTCCCTTCCAGGGACACCCCGTCGGACGGATGCGTTTCCGGGGCGGCGGAGCTGTCAGTGACAGAGCGATGCGGATCAGCTGTCTGCGCGTCATCGTGCAGCAAGCCAACCGTTGACGTCCATCAACGGTTCCTGCGTCCGAAGTCTGAACTGACCCGACGCGGCACCATCACCGCGGTCGCGGAAGCCCTGGGATCCATCCCGGGCGGGGTTTCGCAGCAGATCGCGACGCCGGAGCGACCCTCGCCCTGCACGCCGAGCGCCTCCTCATGACGGAGGCCGAGGCCGTGGAAGCACTGGAGCGCACCCGGAGCGAGACATCGAGGACGCTGCGGGTCGGCCTCTTCGCCACGGCCGCCGCCGAGATCCTGCCGCCGGCCCTGCGGCAGGTGGGCCGTGGGCCTGACCTACCCGGGCGCGCCGATCCCGCGCGATCCGTCGCGGCGGGGTGAGCCATGCCCGGCCGGCACAAGGTCTCCCTTGCCGGCACCCGGGACCTGGGCTGGATCCTGCCCTCGGCCGGCAGCGACTACGGCCGGGCTGTGCTCACCGTCTGCCGCCGGGCCGATTGCGAACCCCGGGTGCTGCACGAGGTGACGGACACGGCCGCCACCCTGGCCCTGGTCGAGGCCGGCGGCGGGGGGGGGCGCGTCCGCGGAGCGCCGCCCCGAGCGAGAAGGCCGCTGTCCCACCGGCAGGGGATGACACGTTCGGCCTCAGGGGCGGAAGTGGTCGCGCTCCTGAGACTTCCGGCGCGGCGCGCCCCGGGTGACGGTTCGGGCCAGTCGTGACCGACACAGCGTCGGCGGCCGGTCATGCCACCGCTTGCCTGCACGCATGCGTTCCGTGTCCTACTGATGGACGCCCGCCACCCGCCACACCTCCGAGTGCCGACCTCCGCACATCAACAACAGTGCCGGACCGGGGCGCCTATTGCCCTCGCTCGTCGTGGCCGCGATCTGCGGGTTGGTGGCTGCACGCCGCCCGAGCGCGGCGGGCTAACGCCACGCCGCGCTCCACGAGCCGGACCGGGTCCGTCCGCAGGACGGACCCGGAAGAGGCGCCTTCAGAAGGCCTCACATGGCTGGGAACGCCCCGAACGGGTCGTCGCTGGTGACCCCGTCCACCAGCCCCTTGATGGCCAGTTTGAACTCCGACCACGCCTGGTCCTTGGGGTGGCCGGTCAGGTCGGCGTAGAGCGCGGCCAGCGTACCCGCATCGCCGAGTGCAACCATGGCCTGGGCGATCTGAGGCAGCTTGTGTCCCAGACTGGCCAGCCAGGAGATGAACGCCACCCCGCAGCCGTTGCTGATCGGGTTGGTGTCGGTGTCGTCAGTTCTGTCGACGAAGTTCCGCATGCCGTTCTCGGCCCAGAACGGTGCTGTGGCGAAGTCCACCAGGGCGTTGTCGCTCGCGACGGCGGCGCACCAGCGTGAGAGGGCCTCGCCGGTACTGAGCCCGCAGAGCCGACCGTTCATCGCGCACTCGCTCAGCTCGGCTTCGAACAGGCCGGACACACGGGCCGAGTTGCCGAACGAGGCATCCACCTCGATGGCGCCCCCGTTCTGGAAGGTGCAGCCCATGTGGTCCGCACCCCCGGAGCCGTCGGTGACACCGCCGAGAGCGAAGATGATGACGCTGACGGGGGTGCCGGCGGTGTCGAAGATGGTGTTGTTCAGCTTGAAGACGCGGTCGGCGTCGCTGACGAGGTCGGTGGCGTTTTGCAGGCCCTGCGCTCCAAGGCTCGGATCAACGTAGACGGTTACTGCCCCGCTCGGGCTCACTCCCACGAAGTGGGAGGTTCCTCGGTAGCTTGGCCACTGGGGTGGGCCGGCGTGCCTTCTCAGAGGACGATTCATGGCACTGCCCTTGATCGTTCGGAGACGTACTGCTGCCACGGTTCACCGAAAGTGAAGGCTCCGCGTCGTACCGGCGCGGCCCGGTTGACACTTGAGAACTCCCATATCAGGACACTCGATACATCCAGCATGCGTCATCAAGCTCGGTCCCGCACCTGCTCGAGCGTCCTGGCCCTCCTCGGCCTTTGGGCGAAGGAAGCGGCATGCTTGCTGTCCGCGCCCGGACTCCGTTGCTCGCTCAACGAAACTGGGAGATTCGTCAGTCAGTTGAGTCTCAGCCGCCGAGGCGTCCATGTCGTTGGGGGAGGTGTCCAAGTCTCAGCCCCCAGGCACAGGAGCCGCGTTGCTTCCGTACCCTGCGGCAGTCATCCGCCAGGTGACCGCGGCTGCAAGCTCCCTCCCACCCCCCATCCTCGTCCGACCGCGCTTGGACGAATCGAATGTCGTCGATCTCCGCGGCCGTCCTCACCCTGGAGCGGCGGCGTTGAAAACGCTCAGCGAGTGCGACCGGTTTGTGGAACGTTACTTTGGCGCCGATCGGCCCCGACGAGTCCCCAAGGCGGAACATGGCGGCTCGGTGGCGTCGGGGCAGCCGGCGGACAGTCGCTCGCACCGGTTCGGAGGCCGGGCTGAGCAGCATCCCCCGCTCCTGCTCGGCGTATGGGGGCGAGGCAGGCCCTGAAACGACCGGCGCCGCGCCGTCGGCCTCGGCATGTGCGGCAGAGACCTGGCGGCACAGCGTCGCCCACCCGGTGGCGTTCTGCTCGAGCAGGGTGATCCGCGGCGGCGGCTCGATCACGCAGGCGCCGCCGAGCGCGGGTGTACGCGGCCGCCCGGCGGCCTGGTCGGGCCAGGTGAGCGGGCGACGGCGACATCGACGCCGAAGATGGAGGCGCATACCGCCGGCCACGACGGCGGTGACGAAGCGCTCCGTGCCCGCGATGGTGTCCCGGTCGGTGAGCGCGAGCGTCGTCGTCATCCCGCGCTCGGCCGTGCGCCGCAGGCGTGCGGCGGGGAGAGAGACGCCGTAGCCGGCTGAGTCGCGCGGCGTCCGTGTGGCGGAGTGCTCAGTTGGCCGCCCTGGCGCTCAGGGCCGGTTGTGGTCGCCCTGCCGGTCTCGGCTGCGCGGGGCGGCCGCCCGTCTCGCACGCGATCAGCGCCCGTCGTCGGCGTTGGCCTGCGGCGTCACTCGGCGGGGAGGGTGAGGGCAGCTTGTCCATGGCGTGGCCGTCGGGACGCTGGGGGAGCGCCCCTGACACGCGCACCCGTCACTCTGTCGTCAGGCTGCCCACCCGTTCGTTGATCAACGTCACTGCGTTATGACGTGTCCGGCAGCGCCCTGTAGCCGTACGGCTCGATCTGGTACGAAGCCCGGCGGCACAGCGTGTGCCACCAGGCCCGAAGCGCCTGGTCCGCATCACCGGGGACGAGGGCCGCGAACAGCGTCGATCGGCCCCGGCTGCGTCAACTCACCGGCTGCATGCCGCCCATGGGGCGTGTAGCGTGGTTAATGGCATCACGTATACCGGGCCAGCGGAGGAAGACCGCGATGAGTCAGGTCATCCGCCATCCTGAGGGAAGATACCGAGCGCCGAACGAGTCACTGAGCCTTTTCAACGTTGCCTCTCCAGGGTGAGGACTGCGGCGGCGATGTCCGTCATGCGGTTCGGGCTGCAGCGGCTGCGGCGGAAGATCCGCCAGGACTTCAGGCGGGCGACACCTCGTTCGACGGGAGCGCGGGCCTGGGCGAGTGCCCGGTTCAGCGTCCGCTCGGTCGGTGACAGTTCGCCGTTGGGCGGGCGGCGGATGGCGGTGGTGGCCCAGGAGCCGGCGCCGATGTAGGCGCGGTCGGCGACGATCGGGACGCCCTGGCGTTCGCAGATTCGGATGATGCGGTGGGTGCGTGCGGCGGTCAGATCGTGAGCACGGCCCGGCAAGGCCGGCGAGATCCACAGAAGCTGGCCTACGGGATCGGTGACGACCTGCACGTTCACGCCGTGGCGCCGGTGCTTGTGGGAGTAATCGGCGCGTCCGTCGCCCAGGCGGTCGCACTCGCTGAGGGTGCCGTCCAGGAGTACGTAGTCCGGGTCGTGCTCGCGCAGGGTCTTGAGCAGGCCCGGCGCCCGGTCGGCGAGGAGCCGCACGACGGCGGTGGTGTAGGCGTGGGCGGTGCCGACGGATATGCCGAACCCGGCGGCGATCTGCGCGAGAGTCTCGTGCTTGCGCAGGTAGGCGAGAGCGACGAGGGCGCGCTGGTGCGGCGGGAGCTTGCAGCGGCGGTCACCCTCGCGGGTGACGATAAGCATCGTGACCCACTCGACCAGCGCATGAGGCAGGTCGAGTGCGGCAGGATAGGGAACCAACAGGGCTCCTGGACCGGCAGGTTGAGACTTCGAACACCTCACCCAACGGCACGGGAGCCCTGTCCGTTGCGGGCACCAAGGTCATCACCCGATCGGTGGCCACGCTGAAAAGGCTCACTTTCTCTGCGCGGCAAAAGGCTTTTGTCCCGCGCGGTCATGTACGGGCGCCGGAGGCGGATGGTCCGGATTCAACGAAAGATGGGACGCCGGGTCCCGCTCGCCCGGCGGTGGTGGCTGCGCAGGACACCCGCGACCTACCTGCGGCTCGGAGCGTTCGCAGGCGCGGCGGTTTTCTTGGCCTGGGTAGGGCTGGCCCTCTCCGTCATCGCGGGCGGCGGACCTCGAATTGTGGAAAACACCTGCAAGGCCAAAGGCCAGTCATGCGGTGCGGTCATCAGCTTCACCACACCTTTCCTTGCGCTCGCATTGAGTGCGGCCACATTCCTGACATGCAGCACTTCATGACCATACGGCGGGTGCGTCGGACCGCCAGGAAGAACCCCCGGGATCTGGTGCCCACGGCCGGAACGATCCTCGACGAGGTCGTCGGCCGTAAAGAACTGTGCGCGGTACTGGCACAGTCACTGCGCAACCGCCGCCGGCGCCGGCCGTATGTGATCTTGGGTGGCGTCGGCAGCGGAAAGACGGCGGTACTCGTGCAACTGACGCAACTCCTGGCGGACAAAGGAGCGCTTCCCGTACCGATCCATCTGCGCAGAGCCGACCTCGCCAACGGGAATCTGAATTTCAGTGAGTTGGCCAAGAAGCGATTTTCCGATCTGGTGGACCCGGGGGTGATATCAAGGTCCCAGTCGGAACGGGTGTGGCGACAACTCTGCTACGACGACAAGGCCGTGGTCCTGGCGGATGGGCTCGAGGAGGCGTTCTGTGACGACGACGACCAGGCCGATCGTGACGGCGTGATCCGTCGGGCCATCGAACGAGCCGCGCAGCAGGGTCTTCCCCTGGTGATCGCCTCGCGCCCGCACACCGCACTGGAAGGCACCCAGGCAGCCGTGATCGATCTCGAGCCGCTCAGTGACGAGGCCGCGCTCACGTATCTGGCGCAGCAAGGCGCCGGTGCGGACGACCGGCGACTGGACTGGATCGTTGAGACGGCCGCGGTCGCGGAGTCGCCGCTGTATCTGCAGATAGCACGTCAGCTTCGGCAGTGCCAGCTCCTCGACCACAACGAAGGCGCCCAGGAGGAGAACCAGATAGACACCCGGGCGCATGACCGCTCAGGGATCCGGGCGAGCCTCCTGAGCACCTGGGTGAAGGCACTCGTCGACGGTCACCTGCGGGCTCAGTTCGACATCCCGCAGGAGCAGCGCAGGAAAACCATCTCCGTGATCTCAGCGCTGGCCTGCATCGGACTGCTGAAGGACCGACTGGAAGTCAATTTCAGCGAACTGATCGAATGGAGCCAGAGGAAAAGTGTGACGGAGTTGCCGCAGGAGGCATCGAAAGCCTGTTGGCAGACGATTCTGTCGCGCTACGCGGCACACGGTGAACAACTGGGCCTGGTCGAGGCGTACAACCACAAGGTGCGGTTCCCGCACAGCATCCTCCAGGCCTATCTGGGCTCCTCTTTTCTCGACGCCGTTCAACAGGCGTCCGACGGAACCCTGGAGACAGCTCTGAGCGACCCTGGTCGCGAACTTCTCATCGCCTTGATCATGCGCTCGCGACGAGCCCCGGACGCACCCCAGAAGGACACGATCAAGCTGCTGATGGACGCGGCAGACGGCCGTCGGGACGACAAAGCCCTCGATCTGTACGCCGCGGCCCTCGAGATCGACACCGGCACGATCGAGGACTCTGCTCACACGGACATCGCCAAGGTGCTGCTGCAGCGGTGGCCGAACCTCAACGAAGGAGACGCGAGAACCCTCGATGAAGCCAAGCTGAGGCTTGTCCACCGCTTCGGCGAGGCAGCACGCAGATTGGACCGCGCGAGCAAGGACAAGAACTACGTGAGGCCGGCGTACGGGCAGTTGATGCGCATCAGCTGGAAAGAGCCCAGCTATCCCGTCAGGCTGGCCATCGCCCAGGAGATAGGAGCGGGCGGAGACAACGCGTTCGACGCGCTGAGGAAGCTCTTCCCGTGGCCGAAGAAGAGGGAGGACCCCGACACCGACAAATACGACCCGTGGGAACAGTACAAGAAGGCCATGGCCGACCGGCAGTACGAGGAGAGCCTGCAACGTGAGGAGAAGCTCGGCGCCCTCTCCGCTGCCGACCCCGAACAACAGGCGGAGAAGACGACGACCACCGCTGAGATTTGGCGCCAGTTCGTCACCAGGGCCTGGCTGGTTCCCATGGTCGTGGGCTCCGTGGGCACCGACCGCAGGGGCCAGGCCCGGGAACGCATGGATCTCTGGCTGCGGCACCTGGTCCCGAACGCAGTGACGGGAAAGGCCGACCTGCCCATCTCCCTGGAGATCGCCCTCGCCCAAGGCTTCAAGAGTGCCGCCAACCGGCGGCGGCGGCATCCGGCGACCTCCAAGGAGACCCGCGAGTTCCTGATCGAACAGGCGGAGCGCATGCTCACGCACGCACGCCACTGGTACTCGCAGCTCACACTCATCCACGCCCTGTGCCTGTGGGAACTGCCCGACAGTGGCGACGCATCGGCTGACGCGCACGACGCCGACCGGGACAGCAGCGAGCCGCTGCAAGCGGTGGAACGGTGGCTGAGCATGGCCGGCGGCTCGCAGGCCCCAAGGGATCGGCCGGCAGACGAACTGACGACCGACGACGGGAAGCGCCTGCACCCCTTCGTCGCGGAGGCCGGGGACCTCGCCGCGCTCGCGCTGCAGACCCGGCACCCAGAGCGGTTCATCTGGATCGACGAGACGGGGGCCACGCTCAAGATCGGCTCAAGCCCCGCCGATCCCACGGTCCATCGCAAGCACAACCTGTGGATTCCACCCTCGGTGGGGTGGAGCACACTGCACCCGCGGGCGCAGCAACTCCTTGCCGACGTCCTGTTGCTGCTCAACCTCACGGAACGGGACGGAGCGGCGATCGATGCCCGGCTGGAGCGGACCAACCGGACCGAACTGCCGCCCTGCCTGAAGATGGACCGGACGGTCCTGCATCCCGAGCGGACGGTCGGCATGCCGGGAAGGGCCGAACCCGGCACCTGCTGTCTGCGCGGCTGCAAGTTCGAGCTGTGTCCCTACCCCCCGAAGGGAGAACGGCCCGCCGGCGAACTGCGTGAGCCCTTCTGCAGACAGCAGCAGGCACTGGTGGAACGCCGCACTTTCCGGCGCAAGCGGGCCGGCTGGCAGGGCATGCCCACCTCGGAACTCGCCCGATTCTGGGGAGCGATGGCAGAGCGAACCCGCACGCCGTCGAAGGACGCGGCGGCAGACACAACGCTCAGACCGACACGCGCCCGACACCCCGGGGCCGGACGCCGTGGCTGATGCCGATGCCGGCTGCCATCCCCCCCCACCTGCGAGCTGCTCGCCGCGCGGGCCCGCCTGCTGGACTGGCACGCCACGGTGGCGACCGTCCCCGAGGACGCGCCGTCCGGCTGCTCGCCCGGCACCGGGCCGCCGCCTGCCTGATCATCCTCAGCCATGAACCGGACGTCGACGTCCCCGTCCTGGCCGCCGCCCTGACCACCGGCGTCCCCTACGTCGGTGCCCTGGGCTCAGGCCATACCCGGGCCCGCCGTGCCGCGGATCTCACCGAGGCCGGTCTCGACGAGGAACTCCTCGGGCGCATCCACGGCCCCGTCGGCCTCGACCTCGGCGCTCGCACCCCGGCCGAGACGGCGCTGGCCATCTGCGCCGAGGTGCTCGGCGCTCTCGACGGCGGCGAGGTCCGCGTACTGCGCGAGGGACGCTCCCGTTGACGGTCTGCCGGTGCTCGGCCTGTGCCGGGCCGCACGGCCACCGACGGTTCCGCTCGCGACAGGGCGGACCTCGCTAGTCTGCTCCGGGTGTCCCACAACGCCCCGAACGCGCAACGCGACGACAGGCCCGAGGAGTCCCGGCGGGCGCACCTGAGCCGGACATTCGACGAAGCGGCGGAGCTCTACGACCGGGTCAGACCGGGATATCCGCCGGAGCTGTACGACGACCTGGCGGAACTCGCCGGTGTCCGCCCCGGCAGCCGCGTACTGGAGGTGGGCTGCGGGACCGGCCAGGCGACGGTGCCACTGGCACGGCGCGGCTGCCGGATCACGGCCGTCGAGGCGGGGCCGAACATGGCCGCGCTCGCCCGCCGCAACCTCGCCGGGGCCGGGCAGGCGGAGGTGGTGACCGCGGAGTTCGAGAAGTGGCCGCTGCCTGACGAGCCGTTCGACGCGGTCGTCTCGGCGACGGCGTTCCACTGGATCGACCCCGTGGTGCGGGTGGCCAAGGCCGCCGACGCGCTGCGTCCGTCCGGCGCGCTCGCCGTGGTGCGCACCCAGCATGTGCGGGGCGGAACCGAGGAGTTCTTCGTGGAGGTCCAGCGCTGCTACGAGCGCTTCGACCCCGCCACGCCGCCCGGGCTTCGGCTTCCCGCGGCCGAGGACGTCAACGGCTCGGACCATGCGGAGGAGGTGGCCCGCAGCGGCCGGTTCGGGCCCACCGTCTTCCGCCGCTACGAGCGGGATCTCACCTACGCCACGGCGGACTACCTCGAGCTGCTGCGGACCTACTCCGGTCACCGAGCTCTTCCGGTGGCGTCCAGAACCGCGCTGCTGGAGTGCATCGCGGCACTGATCGACCGGCGGTACGGCGGCCGGGTGAGCAAGCGTTACCTCACCGAGTTGGTTGTGTCACGGCTTCGGTGACCGCCCTGGAGCGTGGACCCGGCGGTGGGTCAGGTGCGCAGGAGCCGCAGGTCCACCGCGTCGGCCATGGCCTTCATGCCCTCGTCGTCGGGGTGGAGGTGGTCGCCCGAGTCGTAGGCCGGGTCGAGGGCGGCCGGGTTGGCGGGGTCACGCATGGTCTTGTCGAAGTCGATGACGCCGTCGAAGGCGCCGCTGGTGCGGATCCACTGGTTGACGCTCTGCCGGATGTCCTCCGCGGCAGGCGTGTAGTACCCGTTGCCCTGATCGGGCATCAGCGTCGCGCCGATGACGCGGACGTGCGCGGCATGAGCCTCGTCGATCAGGGTGCGGTAGCCGTCGATGAGATCCTGAGCGGTCAGCGGCCGGCCGTCGGGGCCGGCGTCGTTGCCGATGTCGTTGATGCCCTCGAAGAGGATCACGTCCCTCACGCCGGGCTGACCGAGGGCGTCGTACCCGAAGCGCTTGAGGGCGCTGACCCCCTGCCACAGGTTCGGTACGTCGGTGAGGACCCGGTTGCCGCCGATGCCGGCGTCGACGACGCTCAGCCGCTGCGGCCCCGGCCCGGCACCCAGCCGGCGGCCGAGGAAGTCGGGCCACCGGCTGTAGGTGCCGGTCGAGGAGTGGTATCCGTCCGTGATGGAGTCACCGAAGGCGACGACGGCGCCCCGCGCGGTCGGTGACACCACGTCCAGTCCGGCCAGGTAGTACCAGGAGGTCGTGGTGGTGCCGAAGGCGGCCGCGCCGTCGTCACCGGTGTGGTTGCCGGAGGCGATGTAGGTGGTGTCGAACGCGTCGGAGTGCCAGGTCGACATCCCCGTCGTGCCCGGCACGTAGAGGCTGACGAGCAGGTTCTCCCCGGCGCTGACCGAGATCGGGACGACGTCGCTGACCGCCTCTTCGCCGGCGGCGATCGTGACGTGGCGGAATCCGCCGAAGGTGATGTTCCGCGTGGTGCCGCGCGTCGCCTCGCCACCGCTCGCCCGGACGGCCACGTCCGCGGTGCCGACCTCGAGCGGGGTGGTGCTGTACCGGTTGGACAGGGTGATGCGGGCAACCGAGCCCGCGACGCTGCTGTGCACCACCATCCGGATGGTCCGGTCGGTGAAGGACGGGCCACCGGTCGTCATGCTGGGTGACCAGGCACTGACCCGGGTGCCCTTGCCCTGTGACGAGGTGGTGGCGGCGCTTGCCGACTGCGCGGTGCTCAACGGCACGACCGTCAGGGCCAAGCCGGTCAGGGCGCCGCACACGGACAGCAGGGTCGTACGGCGCGGTCGGCGACCCGTCGCCGTGGTTCTCTCTTCCGGGGACATCGTCGGTCTCTCCGCTCTTCTCAGGGTCCGCATCCTCAGCCGACATCGCGCAGCGTGACGGACTCTCCGGGCTTGAGGCTGATCTTCCGTGAGGTACCGCCCGAGAGGACGGTCGTGTCCCGGCCGCCGACGCTCTTCAGCGTCACCTGGGTGACCTTGCCGTTCTTCCACTTCAGGTCGGCGACGAAGCCGCCGCGGACCCCGATGCCGGACACCGAGCCGGATGCCGCCCACGCGGCCGGCAGCGCGGGCAGCAGTTCGACGTGCCCCGGACGTGAGTAGACGAGCATCTCGATGATCGCGGAGGGTGTGCCGAAGTTGGCGTCGATCTGGAAGATGCCGCGGCCTTGCCCCATGTCCATGATGTCGAAGAGGTTCGGCGCGGTGCCGTTGCCGCCGTTCACCGAGGGCTTGAGGTTGTTGACGACGAGCTGGTAGGCGTTCTCCGCGTTCTTCAGCCGGGACCAGCACAGGCTGCGCCAGGCGTTGGACCAGCCGTAGCTGTTCATGCCGCGGGCGGTCAGGAGGGCCGTGGCGCCGGTGAGGATGTCCTTCGGGGTGGAGTCGTCCGGGCGGATACGGTCGCCGGGGAAGAGACCGATGAGCGGGGACAGGTGCCGGTGTGTGGTCTCGCCGAGGTTGTCGGGCGACATCCACTCCTCCAGCCAGCCGGTCTTGGGGCTGACGACGGGCAGATACAGGCGCCGGCGCAGGCCGTCGATGGTCGCGCTGTAGGAGCTGTCCCTGCCGAGCAGCTGGGCCGCGGTGTGGTAGTTGCCGAAGAGGTTCCAGACCAGTTCCTGGGCGTAGCTGATGCCCTTGGCGTCCAGCGGACCCTGTTCGGGGGACCAGTCGCTGTCGGCGATGAGGACTTCGCGTGAGGCTCCGGAGGCGTCGCTGACGGTCGTGGTGATGAGGCGTGCCTCCCAGAACTGAACGGCGCCCTCGAGGAGGGGGTAGATCTTCTGGAGGTAGGCGCGGTCCTGGGTGTACTCGTAGTGCTCGAACAGGCTCTGGCAGAGCCAGGCGTTGCCGGCGGGGTGCCACCACCAGCCGCCCCCGCCGTAGGGGTTGGTGGAGATGGCGATGGTCCAGCCGGCGATCTTTCCGCTGGAGTTGCGGTATCTGTTGGTCGGTGTGTTGAACAGCCGCTGGGTGATGTCCGTCCAGGAGGGCAGCTGGGCGAGGCAGTAGTCCGCGAAGGTGTCGAAGCAGTCGGCCAGGCCGGCGCGGTCGGCCATCCAGTAGTTCATCTGGATGTTGATGTCGGTGTGGTAGTCGCCCATCCAGTCCGGGTCGTTGCCGTCCAGCCATGGACCCTGCAGGCCCATCGGCAGGGCGCCCCGTGACCCGGAGATCATCAGGTAGCGCCCGAACTGCAGGTAGGCGGCCTCGAGTTCGGGGTCCGGGACGTCGTCCCGGTAGCGGGCCTGCACCCGTTGCCAGGTGTCGAGCCTGCGCTGTGCGGCGGACGACGTGCCGAGGTCGATGTCCAGCTGCTCGAACACCGGCCGGAAGTCGGCGACATGTGTGTGCAGCAGGGTGCTCGCGGAGTGGCCGGCCGCGCCCAGGACCTTGGTCCGCGCCAGGCGCTCCGGGTCCAGGGACGGGTCGCGGAACCCGGCGGCCGCGTCGGGTGCGTAGTTGGTGCCGCCGCTGACCACGACGGTGAGGTCCTTGCACCCCTTGAAGGAGATCGAAGCGGCCGTCACGGAGACCGTGCCGCTGCTGCTGTATGCGGTGACGGCAGCACCGTACTTCAGCCCGTTGGCGAACGAGCCGCCGAACGAGGCACAGCGCCCCGGGCTGTCGGCGGTTGTGTGCTCGCCGTGGGTCCCCGCGAGGGTGACGGTACCGGTGTAGGTGCCGCCGCCCTGCTGGGAGAAGTACAGGACGATGACGTCGTCGGGGCGGCTGGCGAAGATCTGCCGCCGGTAGGTGACGCCGGACAGGTCGTAGGAGGCACCGACGAGGCCCTGGGACAGGTCGAGGGAGCGGCGGTAGTTGTCGATGGAGCCCAGGTCGTGCGCGGGGATGTCGACCGTCAGCTTCGCGAGCAGGGTCAGGGACCCGAAGTCGTCGCGGCCGTAGGGGAATTGGCCGTCGCTCTGCAGGGTGTCGTTGCGGCCGCCGGTCCACAGGGTGGCGTCGGTGATCGTCAGCAGTTCGCCGGCGGGGTCGTTGCTCGCGAGCGCTCCGAGGCGCCCGTTGCCTACCGGCAGGCCCTGTCGGATCATCGAGCCGGGGGAGCCCGGAGCCTGCCACCACAGCTGGTTCTTCGCCGCGGCGGTCGCGGACAGCAGGGGCGAGGAGGTGGGGCGGAGGGGGGCGGCCGATGCGGTGAAGGCGGGCAGACCGCCGAGGGCGGCGGCCGCGCCGGCGGTGGCGGCGAGAGCGAGAAGGCTCCTGCGGCTCGGCTGGTTCTCTCGCGATTCGGTGAGTTCGGCGTGTTCGGTGTGCTCGGTGTCCACCTTGTGCACTCCAGGTCGGGGGGAACGGCGCATACGGGAGGTTCGGCCGTCGGGCGTGCGCACGCCCGGGCGCTGCGGAACCGGATGGCGGCCGGGGCCCGGAGCTTGTCCAACCGGGGCCCCGCGCCCGAGGTGTCAGGGCGACCTGGGTACGTCGATCCTGTCGATGTCGGGGGAGTAGTCCCAGCCGCTGTCGAACGTGATGGTGTTGGCGCCCGCCTTCAGCGCCAGCTGCACGCTGACGGTGTCGACCGTGCTCCAGTCACCCGTGGAGGGGAACTTCAGGCTGGTTCCCTTGCCGCTGTTGGAGTAGACGGTCACCGAGCGGGGGTCGCCGCTGATGTAGGAGACGTTGACGGTGTAGATACCGGCCTTCTTCACCGTGATGTCGTTGAACTGCAGCCTGCTGTCGAGGTAGAGGTTGCCGACCTTCTCGCCGCCGGAGCAGGAGCCGCAGGCGGCGACGGAGGCGTTGCCGGTGAGCGTGTTGTCCGCTGACTCGGCCTCGTAGCGGGTGCTCGCCGGCGGGGTGCCGCCGCCGGGCCTGACGGTGAACAGCCGTGAGCCGTGCACGGGCAGCGTCGCGGTGATCCTGTTCTTGTACGTGCCGAGGTCCCGGTGGTTCCACAGGTCGCGTACGGAGGCGGCTCCCGTGAAACCGAAGGACGCCCAGTCGGCGGTGACGGAGGCCGGCGAGCCGCCGAGGTTGAACAGCGCGACGGTATATGTCCCGTTGGCGTTCTTCGTGCCCCAGACCTGCTGGTCGCCCATCGGCGTGACGGGACGGGCGACGGGCGAGGTGTTCTGGTCGACGGCGATGACTTCCTGGTTGGTCAGCAGGGAGAGGCCGTAGCCGTCCAGCCGGGTGAGGTCGTCACCGGTGAACAGAGGCGACTTGTTGATGGCCCACAGGGTCATGTAGCTCTGCCGCTCGGCGTTGGTGAGACCGTCCATCGCGCCGTTGCCGACGTCGATCGCGTCGAGGTCGTTCCAGCCGCCCGGGCCTGCCTCGTGGCTCCAGGCGGGGGCGTCGTTCCAGCGGTCGTCGACCGAGTTCTCCCAGGTGACGAGGGTGCTGCAGTAGCACTCGACGTCGGTGTCGATGCGCCAGCCGTTGGAGTACTTCTTCCAGTCGGCGGCGTGACCGATGTCGAGGGACCAGGACAGCTCCAGATGGATCGGGCGCCCGGTACCGGCGATGGCCTGGTGCCAGGCGGCCACGTCCGCGACGTTGTCGTAGTTGTCACCGGACTTGAACGAGCCCGGACCCACTCCGTCCAGCTTCAGGAAGTCATAGCCCCATCCCGCGAGCATCTGCGCCTGCGAGTCGATGTACTTCTGCGCGCAGGGGCTGTCGAAGTCCAGCTTGTAGGCGCTGTCCCAGCCGTTGGTCGTGCGGAGATCGGGATAGACGACGTCCGCCGTGGTGCAGCCGGGGGCGTTCCAGATCGGCACCTTGCCGTCGCCGTACGCTCCTTTCTCCAGGCCGACGGGCAGATAGATGCCGGCTTTCAGGCCCTTGGCGTGGATGTGGTCGGCGACCGACTTCATCCCGTGGGGAAACCGGACCGGGTCCGGTGTCTGCCGGCCGTACTGGTCGAACTCCGAGGTCCAGTTCTTGTCCATCCACCAGCCGGCGTCGATGTTGACATGGTCGTAGCCGTAGTTCTTCAGCGTGGCGGCGAGGGCGTCGGTCTGCTTCAGGACGTTCGCCTCGGTGAGGTAGCTGTAGTTGCCGTCCGGGTTCAGGCCCGGGTACTGGGAGGACTGCATGCTCCAGCTGGACCAGCCCATGTACGGCTTGGCCGCGAGGCCGGAGGAGGTGTCCTGCGCGACGACGGCCGAAGTGACGTCCGCCCTCGTGGAGTTGGACGAGCGGTCCGCGCCGGCGGCGGCAGGGACCGCTGCGCCGACTCCGGCCGTGACGGCCAGAACCGCTATCGCTCGAAGGGTACGGCGCGGGAAGCCGGGGAGGGCTCCGCGCAGGGCTCTGTACGGCGATGACCGCATGGGTCGCCTCCTGAGGTGAGGTGAGGGGGAACGTGCGGTGGTACCCGGTGGGGGACGGGCGTCGTTCCCGGGTGGGGGGCTCGTCCGATGCCCGAGGCAGGGCCGAACAGGCCAGGCCGCCCCGGGGACACGTCGGTCCGGCGGCCCGGCGCCTGCCTGGTCCGATGGGGAGCCCGCTGATGAACCGGCGGTGCGCCGTGAAGCACATCAGGGGCATGGGGATCGCGGTCAGGAAAAGCCCTGCCGCGACGAGGCCGGATCGTGGGGGCTGCGGCTCCGCAACGTCATCGCTACTCCTCTCACATGCCCGATCCCATGAAGGACTGGATGGCGGTGGCCGCGGCCCCGCGCGCCCACTGCGTGAAGGGCAGGGGACGTGTCACCACATCGCACTGCGAAGCGGTGCCGAAGCTGGACACGCCGAACGCGTCCCTGATGCCCTCGGCGACCAGGTCGTAGGCGGCCAGGCCCTCGCCGGAGATGACCACCCGCTGGGGACCGAGGATGTTCACCAGGAAGCCGATGGCCTTGCCGATGGCTTCGCCGGCCCGGGCGTAGACCTCTCTGACACCGGGCTCTCCGGCGTGGGCCAGTTCGAGCGCCCCGGCGGCGTCGCTCACCTGCTTGCCCGTGGCCGCGCGCACCGCCCGGACTATCGCCGGATCAGCCGCGATCGCCTCGACACACCCGCGGTTGCCGCAGTGGCACAGCGGGCCCTGCGGGTCGAGTGACAGGTGCCCGATCTCGCCGGCCACGCCGTGCGCGCCCGCCACCACGCGCCCATGGACCACCAGGCCACAACCGATGCCGGCACCCACGGTCACCAGGGCGAAGTCCGAGAGTCCGACTCCGGCCCCGAACCAGTGCTCGGCGACCGTGAGCGCCCGGACATCGTTGTCCACCGTGACCGGCAGTCCGGTCGCGGACCCGGCGATCCCGGCCAGCGGCACGTCCCGCCACTCCAGGAAGGGCGAGTAACGGACCACGCCCTCCGCGCGGTCCACGTCCCCCGAGATCGCGATGCCCAGGCCCCGGACCCGCACACCGAATCCGTCGGCCTCCGTCAGCAACTCCTGTACCAGCGCGGTGATGACGGGGAGCACCGCCTCCGGGTCGCGGCCCGTGAGCCGTACGTGCCGGGACAGCCGGACACGGCAGCACAGGTCGGCCAGTACGGCGATGATCTCGTCGCCTGTCACCTTGATCCCGATGAACAGTGCCCTCCCCCCGTCCACCCACACCAGGCTGGCCGGCCGCCCCACGGCGGGACGTGACTCTTTGTCCACGCCCTCGACCAGGTAGCCGAGTTCCATCAGCGGACGGACCGCCTTGGTGACCGCGGCCGGGGAGAGCTGGGTCCGTCGTCCCACCTCGGCCCGGGTGAGCGGACCGTGGGAGAGCAGCGTGGTGAAGACCTGGCAAGCGGCCGGCGTCATGGCCGGAAACTTAGAGACGTTCTTTTCCGCTGTCAATGAATAAGGCAGGATCCCTCTCTGGGATCTCTGGGATGCGACAGCGCACCACTTGAACAGGCGTGTGGAGACCGGCACTTGGCGAGGTCTCCCACACGCCTGCCGTCCGTCAGGGCCCGGCCGGGACTTCGGGTGGCTGTGGTAGCAGTGATTTCAACGCCATGCGGGTCAGTTCCGCCTCGACGGTCTCGCGGTCAGGAACGACTGCGGCGCGGAAGGACCGGCCTGCGAGGAGCGAGACGAGCCACCAGGCAGCCGTGTGCGGCTCGATGTCGTCGCGGACGTCGCCGGCCGCCTGGCCGCGGCGGAGCAGTTCGGCGAGCGTGTCGGCGAGGTGCTGGTGCACCTGGCGGAGTGCCTCGCCGAGGTCCGCGTCGTGGGCCAGGGCGGTGGCGTCGGCGAAGAGGAAACCGTGCGACCCGGGCCGGTGGAAGCGGTCCATGGGGGCCGGGTCCAGGAACACCGCCAGCACCTCGGGCACCGGCCTGCCCGCGTCGGCCGTCTGGTGCAGGAGCGCGGAGACCGCGTCGGTCGCACGGTCGAGGACTGCCCGGTACAGCGCGGACTTGGAGCCGAAGTTCTGGAAGACGACGGGCTCGGTGACCCCGACCCGCCGGGCGATGTCGGAGACCTTGCCGCGCTGGTAGCCGCACTCGGAGAAGACCTGGGTGGCCGCGGCGAGGATCGAGGCCCGGCGCTCTGTGGCGCTCAGCCGGGTGCGTGTGCGGGATCGAGGCTCGGGCACACCGATCATCGTATGCGCCCTTGCCGTTTTTCTTAGTCGGAACTAAGTTGGAAGCGGTGCTTAGTCATGACTAAGTTATGGAGGAGGGTCCTGCCTCTCGGACGTCTCATGCAGGGCAGGCCACACGCGGACACGCCCGGCGTGACCATCGCGACTCCGCGGGCGTACGAGGTCTTCGGCGCCCTCTGCTTCGCCGGGCGCCGTGGCCGCGTCTTCTCCCGCCTGGCGGAGGTGAGCGGCGCCGCATCAGGCGATCGCGTGCTGGACGTGGGCTGCGGCACCGGCTGCCTCACCCGGCACATGGCCGCGCGGGTCGGCCCCGACGGCGCGGTGACCGGCGTGGATCCCTCCTCGCCGGTGCTCGACCACGCCCGCACCCGTACCCGGCGCCCGGGCAGCGCTCCCTGCGACTACCGCGAGGGCGTCGCCGAGGCCCTCGACCTCCCGGACGGCTCCTTCGACACCGGCGTCACGAGTCTGATGCTGCACCATCTGCCGGACGAGCTGCGGCCCACGGTCCTGCGCGAGATGCACCGCGTCCTGCGGCCCGGCGGACGGCTGCTCGTCGTGGAGTTCCGGCCGCCGAAGACCCGGATCGGCCGGCTCCTCGTGCACGGCGGGGTCGGCCACGCGATGGCGCACCACCGGGCCGATCTGCTGGACACCCTCGTCACCGGCGCCGGCTTCGAGCTGCTCGGACGCGGCGACCTGCGGCCATGGCTGTGCTACGCGCAGGCGCAACGGACACGGTAGCGGCGGGACACCGGTCGGCGCGGGCGGAGCGCGCCGTTCGATCTCGTAAACCCGCAGCCGGAAACCTCCAGCCGGGCACCTCAGCCGGGCACCTCAGCAGGGACCTCGCTCGGCAGCTGCTGTTCCGCCCAGATGGTCTTGCCCGTGGCGGTGTACCGCGTGCCCCAGCGCTGGGCGACCTGCGCGACCAGGAAGAGGCCTCGCCCTCCCTCGTCGGTGGTGTGCGCACGGCGCATGTGCGGGGAGGTGTTGCTGGCGTCCGACACTTCGCAGATGAGAGTCCGCTCGTGGATCAGGCGCAGGCTGATCGGTCCGCAGGCGTGCTTGATGGCGTTGGTGATCAGTTCGCTCACGATCAGCTCGGTGGTGAAGGCGAGGTCCTCCAGACCCCACGCCGCCAGGCAGCGGACGGCGTGGTCGCGCGCCTCGTGCACCGCCTGGGGATCGGCGGGCACGTCCCAGGAGGCCACCCGGTCGGGGGCGAGGGCGCGGGTGCGGGCGATGAGGAAGGCGACGTCGTCGTGCGGATGGTCCGGCAGAAGGATGCGGACCATCGTGTCGCAGATCTCCTCCAGCGGCCGGTCGGGGTGGGCCAGGGCGAAGCACAGTCGCTCGAAGCCGACGTCGACGTCGCGGTCCGAGGCCTCGATCAGCCCGTCGGTGTACAGGGCGACGACGCTGCCCTCCTCCAGCTCGATCTCGGCCGACTCGAAGGGCAGACCGCCCAGTCCCAGTGGAGGGCCGGCGGGGATGTCGGGCAGTTCGACCGGCTCACTGAGGTGGGCGATGGCGGGCGTGGGGTGTCCGGCGCGCGCCACGTTGAGCTTCCGGGAGATCGGGTCGTAGACCGCGTAGACGCAGGTCGCACCGACCACCACGGGCCCGTTCTCGGCCGCTTCCGCCTCTTCGGCCAGGCGCAGGACGAGGTCGTCGACATGGGCGAGAAGCTCGTCGGGGGGCAGGTCCATGTCGGCCAGTGTCTGTACCGCCGCACGCAGCCGGCCCATGCTGGCGGCCGCGTGGATGCCATGGCCCACCACGTCGCCCACGACCAGGGCGATGCGGGCGCCGGAGAGCGGGATGACGTCGAACCAGTCACCGCCCACCCCGGCCTCGGCGTCGGTCGGGAGATAGCGGTAGGCGACCTCGACGGCGCAGTGATCGGGCAGATCCGGCGGCAGCAGACTGGTCTGGAGGGCGAGGGCCGCGTTGTGCTCGCGGACGAACCGCCGGGCGTTGTCCACGCACACCGCGGCCCGCGCCACCAGTTCCTCCACGAGCAGCAGGTCGTCCTCGTCGAACGGGCTGGGGTTCTCCCACCGCAGCAGCGTGACCACTCCCATGGTCGCGCCCCGCGCCCGGAGCGGCACCACCAGGTGGGTGTGCACCCCGAGACTGAGCAGCTTGGACAGGCGCCGCTCATCCCCGGCCAGCCACCACGTCGTCGGATCCAGCACCGGATCGAGGATCGGCCGGCCTGTGGTCAGGCACCGCCGTTGCGGGGACTTCGACGGGTACCCGGTGGGCTCCCCGACGGCGACGATCGCCTCCGGCAGCTCCTCGTGGATCGACAGGTGCACCGCCCGCTGGAGCGTGCCGCCGGTGACCGGCCCGGGGGCGAGGTTCCTGGCCGCGAGGACGCCCTGGAAGAGGTCGATCGCCGCGAAGTCGGCGAGCTGCGGCACGAGGACCTCGGCCAGTTCCTGCACCGTGCGGTCGAGGTCCAGGGTGGTGCCTATGCGCTGCGCCGCCTCGTTGACCAGGGCGAGCCGCTCGCGCGCCCGGTCCTGGGCGGTGAAGTCGACGGCGGTGTGACACACCCCGAGCGTCTTGCCGTCGACGTCCCTCAGCGGGAACGACGAGCGGAGCCTGAGCTGGCCCTGGGGGTTCCGGCGGGAAATGCCGTGCGGGGGCGCCACATGCTCCACGGCGGGCGTGACGCGGCCCGATGTCAACGCCTGACGCGCCTGCCAGTCCACGGCCGAGGGCACCTGTCCCAGTCCGGCGGACGCATCCGTGCGCGGGGCGGAGAGGTCGGCCGGCAGGCCCTCCATGGCGGCCAGCACCTGGTTCACCCACTGGAAGCGCAGCTGACTGTCGAGGACGGCGATGCCGATCGGTGACTCCTCCAGGAGGCCGCGCACCACGGCCTGATCGAGGTCCCATCGCCGCGCGTCGGACGCCGCACAGGCGACGGCGAGCCATACGGAGCCCTGCTCCGCGTGCAGCGGACAGACCCGCAGGGCCAGTTCGACCGGGTGGCCCGCCCGGTGCCGCGCGGTGATCATCCCCTCCCAGCCCTCCCCGACCCGCTGTGCCTCGGTGAGCAGCGAGGCCGGTGAGCGGTCACTGAGGAGAAGGGAGGTCGCCGGCCGCCCCAGCACACGGGGCGCCGGGTACCCGAGGAGGTCTTCCGCCCGGTGGCTCCAGTAGCGGATCAGGCCGTGCACGTCCACGAGGGCGACGGCGGCGGAGGTGATGCCGAACGGGTCGCCCCCGTGCTTGTCGGCCAGATCCCTGAGATCCATCGTGTCGGCCGCATCCGCGGGCGGGGTTACTGACACCACGGTCTCACATGGACCCGGGTGTGTCTCAGGACCGGGCCGCCGGGGCAAGCGCACAGGCGATCAGGTCGCCGTACCGCTCAGCGGTCCTGCGCGAGGGCGCCGATGGGTCCGCCGGCAGCGCGTCGGCGCCGATGCGGACAGGAGCGGCGGTGGCTTTCCGCCCCGCTCCCGTCCGCGCCGTGCCGGACCGGCTCCGCGCGTTACTGCCGGGGGCGCTCGAAGGTCAGCAGGAGTCCCTCCACGGCTCCGGGCCCGATGCGGCCCTTGACGTCGGCGGAGGTGATGGCCTTCAGACCCCAGCCGTCCTCGGCGTGCTTGTTCAGGACCTTCTCCAGCTTGTCGCTGTCCAGGGCGTCGCCGATCAGCGACTCCCGGAAGGTGACGACCTTGTACTCGTACGCGTAGCCACTGCTCATGGTGCGGGGTCCTCCTGATTGCCGGGGCGGGTGGTGGCGCGAAAGCCTGGGCAAGCTAATCATCATCGGGCCTCGCAGCTGAAGGACGTAGCGTGGTCCGCGGCAGAAGCGGGGCCCCTGGGGACCGCTCGACGGTGAGCCCTTGGTGGCGCGATGTGCTGGAGTGCGACGGCGGACCTCGCGGCAGGCAGCGGTGTCGCGGCGGTGGGGGCGGCCTGTGTGGCGCTCGTGCGCAGCGGCCGGGATCTCCCGCTCGCTGCGGTGCCGTTGCTGCTGGGGGCCCACCAGATCGTGGAGTCGGTGGTGTGGCGCTCGGGCGGGGGCGGCGGACCCGCGACCTTCCTCTGGGCCGTCATCGCCCTGCCGCTGCTGGCCGTATGGGTGCCGGCCGCAGCGATGTCGGTGGCCCCGCCCCACGCCCGGTACCGGCTGCTCCTCCCGCTGGCCGCGGGAGCGGTGACTGCCGCCCGGCTCGCCGACGGCCTTGCCGACCGACCCGTGACGGCCGAGATCCGCGGTCACACCGTCGGGTACGTCCTGCACGTCTCCCCGGTACCCCTGCTCGTCGTGGGCTACTTGCTGGCCACGGTCGGCTCTCTGCTGCTGTCCGGTGACCGGCGGCTGTTCCTGCTGGGCATGCTGGTCGCCGCGGGCGCGGCGGTCTGCTGGGCGTTGTGGCGGCTGGAGTTCGTCTCGACCTGGTGCGCTGTCGCCGCGCTGTCCTCGGTGATGCTCTTCGGCTGGGTGCGCGCACGCCGGACGTGGGGTCCGTGCGAAGGCACGGTTCGTGCATGAGTCGCTCGGCGTGCAGGGCCCGGCCCGCCGCCCGGTGGACCGCCGCCGCACTGCCAGGTGGGGAAGGTCGGTCGCGCATGCCGGATCGGCTCAGCGCGCCCCGGGGGCGCCGAGTGGCCCCGGGGCGCGCTGAGGTGTCATCCCGTGGTCAGCGCGGTCCGCTCCGTGCCGTCCTCCGCCGGCGACGCGCTCTCCTCCGGCGTACGGCCGCGCAGTGCGGTGACCACCAGCAGGGCCGAGAACAGGGCGGCCGAGCCGCACACCACGAATCCGATCGCGTAGCCGTGGCCGAGGGCGTCCAGTGCGTAGGCGCGGGCCGCGCCCGGCGGGGAGCTGGCGGGGACGGAGTTCAGGGCGAGCGGGCCGCCTTCCTTCAGCACCGCGTGCGCGGCGGCCTTCGTCCCGGCGTTCAGGGCCGACGAGCCGGCCAGCGAGGAGGTCACCCGGGAGGCCGCCTGGCTCAGCGCGACCGCGCCGATGACCGCGGGGCCGAGGGTGAAACCGAAGTCGCGCAGCAGGTTGGTCGCCGCGCTCGCCATGCCGGCCAGCGGCAGCGGCACCGTGTTGACGGCGGTCGCGGTGATGGACGACACCGTGAAGGCGAAGCCGATGCCGACCAGCCCGAGCGGCAGGATCAGCGAGGTCAGGTTCCGGTCGCCCACGTCGAGCCCGGCGGCCAGGAAGTCGCCCGCGGCGATCAGCGCGAGACCGGTCGTGAGCAGCGCCCGCGCGGGCAGCCGGTGCAGCAGCCGGGAGGTCAGCGGGGTGAGGACCGGGGTGATGCCGTTGAGAAGCAGGAACGCGAAGGCGGTGCGCATCGGGCTCTGGTGCTGGATGGGGCCGAGCCGGATGCTCGCCGCGTACGCCGTGCCCAGGAAGCTGAACATGCCCACGACGGCGACGACCGAGGCGATCGCGAAGGAACGGTTGCGGAACAGGTCCAGGCGCAGGAGCGGGGAGCGGGCCCGGCTCTCGGCTGCCACGAACAGGCCCACGAACACCGCGGCGATCACGAACGCCACCACCACCGGAGTCGACGCCCAGCCGTCCGTCGGCCCCTGGATGACGGCGTACAGCAGGGCGAACAGACCGACACCGATGGTGATCTGGCCGCCGACGTCGAGTGAACGGCCCTCCGGGGAGCGGGAGTTGGTCGCCATCCACAGGCTCACCAGGGCGCTCACCGCGGCCAGCACGGCGACCACCACGAACGCCGAGCGCCATGAGCCGTAGGTGCCGGTGATACCGCCGAGCAGCGGGGCGAGGAAGCCGCCCGCGGACAGGCTGGAGGCCCATACGGCGATGGCGCGGGCCCGCTGCGGGCCGGTGTGCGTACCGGCCGCGATCATCGCGAGCGAGGTGGGGAACAGCGCGGCGGCGCCGAGCCCGGCCAGCGCCTGCCCCACCCACAGCTGATGGATGCCGGAGGAACTCGCGGCGACGACCTCGCCCGCGCACAGCAGCGCGGCGCCGCCGACGAGGAGTTGTTTGCGGCCGAAGAGGTCGCCGAGCACGCCGAAGGAGAGTTCGAGCACGGCGACGGGCAGCAGGAACGCGTCGGAGATCCAGGTGAGTTGGGAGCCGACAGGGTGCAGGTGCTCCTGGAACAGGCCGTTGAGGGTGGCGGGTATGGCCAGGCCGATCTGCGCCAGGCAGACGGCGAGACAGCCGGCGACGAGCGTGCCGAGCGGGAGGGAACTGCGCGGGGTGGCGGATGCGTCGGACATGAACGGTCCCGGTGTCAGTGGTGGGTGGGGTGCGCCGTGCGGTCGCGGCCGACCGTCAGGCGTGCCGGGCGGTAGGGGACGTACGCCGCCCCGTCCAGCCCGAGCGCGGTGGCGGACCGCTGGAGCGCGGCCGGGGTCGCGGCGTCGTCCCAGTGGCCGGACGAGACGCGGTGTTCCAGTGCGTGCAGGGCGGCCACGGTCTCGGCGGTGGTGAACGTGCAGTGGCCCTGCCGCTCGACGTAGGCCTGCCGCAGCAGCGCCCCGTCCCCGGCGGCGCGCACCCGGTCGCCGAACTCCCGCTCCTGTTCGACCGGGACCAGGTTGTCGGCGATGGTGTGCACGTCCAGCAGCGGTACGCCGAGGCCCTGCCCGGCGGAGGAGGTTCGCTGCGCGGCGTCGACTGCGGCGGGGTCGGCGGTGATCGAGGCGCCCCGGGTCAGGGACGCCAGGTCGGCGCGCAGGTCGAGTCCGGCCGTCCGGTACAGGGCGCGGACCTGCGGGGCATGGACGGATCCGGCGAGCAGACGGGCGTAGTCCACGCCCTGGTTCCAGGAGTTGTTGCCGCCGGCCGACTGCTCGACGGCGTACCGGCCGCCCTCGACGAACGACAGGATGCCCTGGGCGAACCAGGCGTACTGCTGCTCCTGCTGGCCCGCCCAGTCCGTCGGTGCGGGCCGGTCCTGGCCGGGCGCCCAGGCGGGCAGGTTGAGGAAGGCCGCGGCGAGTGCGATCCGGGCGCGGCCCTGCGGGTTGGTCTGGGCGGCGGTGACGGCGTCGGTGAGCTTCCCGGCGGTGGCGGCCGCGGCGTCGGCGGAGCCGAAGCGCACCAGGCCGACGTCCTGCCCGGGCAGGAGCAGCCGGGCGATGGTGTACTCGGCGTCGAGCTGGTAGTTGTCCAGGTCGGTGCCGCCCGCGACCAGGCCGCACAGGCCGAGCGCGCCGTCGACGCGGCCGGCGCCGTCGCGGGCGATCTGCGCGTTGACGAGCCCGCCCATGGACTGGCCGACGGCCAGGGTGCGGCGCGGGGCACCGATCTTCGCGGTGACGGCGTCGAGGGTCGCGAACTGGTCGCGTTCGGCGCTGTTCAGGGCCCACATCGAGCCGTGGGGGTCGTACGAGGACCCGGCCATCGCGTAGCCCTCGGCGAGCAGCTCGGTGCGCACGGCGTCGGACGGGGCGTCCTTGGCGACGGTGGGGCCGAAGCCGTGGCTGAACAGCAGCAGGGTGCCGTTCCAGTGGGCGGGGACGTCCGCGATCCAGGTGGCACCGTCGGAGAGGGTGCCGGTGAGGTGGCCGGTGGCCGGCGTGTCCGCCTGGGCGGCGGGCGCGGGGACGGTGGCGAGGGCCGCGGACGCCAGCGTGGCCAGGGTGGCCAGGGCGACGCGCAGGCGGGTGCGGGGAGTTCGGGGGCGGGTGCTGGCAGGCATGGAGGTGGCTCCTTGTGGGCGGCTGCGGAGCGGAGACCTGGAAGATGCTCAGTGCACTGAACGAAGGTGAGGGGCGCTGAGCGAAGGTGTGGAGGAATGTAGGGCTGATTTCTTGCGGGGGTCAAGAGAATGCACAACATCGCTTCGGGCAGGAGCGCGTCGAGGTGCGGCACGCGTGAACGGCGCTACGCCGCCGGAATCGTCTCGATCACCCGGCGCGCCGCATCCCGGGCGGGCGCTTCCAGCAGGGCGTGGACCGTGCGGAACGTCTTCTCCGCCGCGGCCGCCGGCCAGTCCGCGGGCAGGTGCCGTACGGGCAACCGGGGGTCTGCGCGGATGACCTGGAGCCACTCGGCGGTCAGCCGGAGCCGCAGTGCGAGCGCGTCCTCGGCGGCCAGGTCCGCGCGACCCGACGCGTACGGCTGCCATGAATTCTCGAAATCCCGGTGACGAGTGGCCAGTTCAGCCAGATCCCAGGTGTCGTCGATCATCTCGGCGATGTCCATGCCGGCGTCCGCGTGCGCCCGGAAGACCTTCACATGCGCTGCCAGTCCCAGCTCGGCGACGATCCCGGAGACGTCGGTCTCGCCCGGCGCGATCCACAGCCCGCTGAACAGCGCACCGAAGCCCGCCCAGGTCAACTGGGAGCGCAGATCGTGCCGCTGGCGCTGCCACGACTCCGGGAGCGAGAAGCCGAGCAGGGTCCAGGTGCCGTCCCAGTCCCGGTTGACCGCGCCCGCCTTCCAGATGCGCCGCTCGCCGTCGCGCAGGATCGCCTCCGAGCGGTCGGTGAGACCGACATAGGTCCGCCGGCCCTCGCGCCGACGGCTCAGCAGACCGCGGCCGACCATGCGGGTGAGGGTGGACCGGGTGGCCTGCTCTCCGACACCGGCGCGCCGGAACACCTCGATGACGCTCCCCGTGTACACGCACACCCCGCGGCCCAGCACCTCGTCACCCAGGAAGCTGAGCAGGAGGGACTGGGGGCGGGGGACAGGACCGGTCACGTGGATACATTACGAGGCCGCGTCCCCCTCAGGTGAGCCCGTTGCCGGCGGCGCGGAGCAGAAGGGTGTGCAGTGTCT
Organism: Streptomyces puniciscabiei; assembly: GCF_006715785.1. Classification (NCBI taxonomy): domain Bacteria; kingdom Bacillati; phylum Actinomycetota; class Actinomycetes; order Kitasatosporales; family Streptomycetaceae; genus Streptomyces; species Streptomyces puniciscabiei. The sequence continues at coordinate 424,549 of NZ_VFNX01000002.1, read as the reverse complement.
CCCGCTCGGCGGGGGCGAGCGGGGTGAGCAGCTCGTCGGTCACCCGCCGGCCCGCCTGGTCCGTATCGCGCAGGAACGCCTGGCCCTCCTCGGTGAGGACGACGATTCGGCTGCGCCGGTCGTCGGGAGCGGGGCGGCGCTCGGCGAACCCCAGTTTCTCCAGATCGTCCACCAGCCCGACGATCGCGCTGGGGTCGTAACCGAGCCGGGCGCTGAGTTCGCGCTGGAGTGCGCCCTCGCACGTGGCGAGCAGGCGCAGCACGGCATAGTGCCGCAGTCGCAGCCCCGACTCCTGCAGGAATGTGTTGAACAACTGACCGGAGCGCAGGCCCAGGCGGTACAGCAGGTAGCCCGTGTCCGCGTGCAGCGCTCGCATCCACGGCTCGTCCGCGTCGATCGGGGCCGGCTTCTCGGTGTGCTGGCGGGCGATGGCGGGCTCCCTGGGTCTCGGTGGTGGGGACTCCAGCATGACGCACTCGGAACGTCGACAACAACTATTGACGACAACAATTATTGCTCTTAGCTTCGATCTCGCAGCCGCACCTCTGCGCCCGATCCGCGCAGGCCTCCTGCCTCCACGACCCCACCCCATGCGAAGGGACCGCTCGTGTCCACCATCGATCTGACCGGCAAGGCCGCCGTCGTCACCGGAAGCGGCCGGGGCCTCGGCCTCGCCTATGCGCACGCCCTCGCCGCCCACGGCGCGTCCGTGGTCGTCAACGACATCGACGAAGCCGTGGCCGAGCAGGCCGTCAAGTCCCTCACCGAGGCCGGTGGCACCGCCGTGGCCGAAGTCGTCCCGGTCGGCACGGCCGAGGCCGCCGACCGGCTGGTCAACCGTGCCGTCGAGGAGTTCGGCCGGCTGGACGTCCTGGTCACCAACGCGGGCATCCTGCGCGACAAGGTGCTGTGGAAGATGACCGACGACGACTTCGACGCGGTGCTCACCACCCATCTGAGGGGCACCTTCACCTGCGCCCGCGCCGCCGCCGTACGCATGCGGGAGCAGGGCGAGGGCGGCACCCTCGTGCTCGTCGGCTCCCCGGCCGGGCAGCGCGGCAACTTCGGCCAGACCAACTACGCCGCCGCCAAGGCCGGCATCGCCGCCATGGCCCGCACCTGGTCCATGGAACTGGCCCGCGCGCACATCACCGTCAACGCCATCGTGCCGGTCGCCGCGACCGCGATGACCGAGACCATCCCCGCCTTCGCCCCGTACATCGAGGCCATGCGGAACGGCGCACCGCTGCCGGCGTTCCTGCGCAAGGGGGAGGGCTTCGGCACCCCCGAGGACTGCGCGGCCCTCGTCCCCTTCCTGGCCTCCGAGGCCGCCCGCGGCATCACCGGCCAGTGCATCGGCATCGGCGGCGACAAGGTGGCGCTGTGGTCGCATCCACAGGAGATCAGGACCGCGTACGCCGACGGCGGCTGGACCCCCGACGCCCTGGCCGACGCCTGGCCCACCTCGGTCGGCGCCGAGCCGCAGACCGTGGGCATCCCCGCGCCGAAGTTCCCGGAGGCGTGATGGCACCCGCACTGAGGCTCGACGACCTGGTCGCGATCGACGTCCACACCCACGCGGAGGTCTCCTCCAAGGGCCACTCCTCCCTGGACGACGACCTGCATGAGGCCTCCTCCGCCTACTTCAAGGTCGAGGGCAAGCGCAGGCCCACCCTTCAGGAGACCGCCGCGTACTACCGCGAGCGGCGGATGGCCGCCGTCGTCTTCACGGTGGACGCCCAGTCCGCGACCGGCACCGAGCCCGTCCCCAACGAGGAGGTCGCCGAGGCCGCGGCCGCGAACGCGGACGTGCTGATCCCGTTCGCCTCCATCGACCCCTTCCGCGGCAAGGCGGGCGTGCGACAGGCCCGGCGGCTGGTCGAGGAGTACGGGGTGCGGGGCTTCAAGTTCCACCCCAGCATCCAGGGCTTCTTCCCCGACGACCGCTCGGTGGCGTACGGCCTGTACGAGGTGATCGAGGAGACCGGCACCATCGCGCTCTTCCACACCGGCCAGACCGGCATCGGCGCCGGGGTTCCCGGAGGAGGCGGCATCCGCCTGAAGTACTCCAACCCGCTGCACGTGGACGACGTGGCCGCCGACTTCCCGCACCTGAAGATCATCCTGGCGCACCCGTCGTTCCCCTGGCAGGACGAGGCCCTGGCGGTGGCGACCCACAAGCCCGGCGTGCACATCGACCTCTCCGGCTGGTCGCCGAAGTACTTCCCGCCGCAACTGGTGCAGTACGCCAACACGCTGCTGCAGGACAAGGTCCTGTTCGGTTCCGACTTCCCGGTGCTCACCCCGGACCGATGGCTGGCCGACTTCGCGAAGCTGTCCATCAAGGACGAGGTCAGGCCGAAGATCCTCAAGGAGAACGCGGTCCGGTTGCTCGGGCTGACGAAACCGTAAGGGGTGTCAGATGCGCAACGAGGGACTGGGGTCGTGGCCCGCACGCCGGGCCCGCAAGACCCCGCACCGCACGGCCCTGATCCACGGCGAGCGGTCGACCGACTACCGCACCCTGCACGCACGCGTCACCCGCCTCGCCCACGCCCTGCGCGCCCGGGGCGTCAGGCGCGGCGACCGCATCGCCCACCTCGGCCCCAACCACCCCGCCTACCTGGAGACCCTGTTCGCCGCCGGCACCCTGGGAGCCGTCTTCGTCCCCCTCAACACCCGCCTCGCCGGCCCCGAGATCGCCTTCCAGCTCGCCGACTCCGGCGCCAAGGCCCTGATCCACGGCCCCGCGCACGCCGGGCTCGTCGCGGGACTGGCGGACGAGACGGACGTACGGACCTTCCTCGAGATCGGCGACGCATACGAAGAGGCCCTGGCGTCGGCGTCGCAGGAGCCGATCGACGAACCGGTCACCCCCGACGACACCTGCATCATCATGTACACCTCGGGGACGACCGGCCGCCCCAAGGGCGCGATGCTCACCCACGGCAACCTCACCTGGAACGCCGTCAACGTCCTGGTCGACCACGACCTGATCGCCGACGAGCGCGCCCTGGTCTCCGCACCCCTGTTCCACACCGCGGGCCTCAACATGCTGGCCCTGCCGGTGCTGCTCAAGGGCGGCACCTGCGTCCTGGAGGAGGCCTTCGACCCGGGGACCACCCTCGACCTGGTCGAACGGCACCGGATCACGTTCATGTTCGGGGTGCCGACGATGTTCGACCAGGTCGCCCGGCACCCCCGCTGGGCGGACGCCGACCTGTCGTCCCTGCGCATCCTGACCTGCGGCGGATCACCGGTGCCGACCCCGCTCATCGCCGCCTACCAGCAGCGCGGGCTCACCTTCCTCCAGGGATACGGCATGACGGAGGCCGCGCCCGGCACGCTCTTCCTGGACGCCGAGCACGCGGTCGGGAAGGCGGGCTCGGCGGGCGTACCGCACTTCTTCAGCGACGTACGGGTCGTACGGCCCGACCTCACCCCGGTCGGCGTCGGCGAGACCGGCGAGATCGTGGTGCGCGGACCGCATGTCATGCCCGGCTACTGGGGACTGCCCGAGGAGACCGAGGCCGCCTTCGCGGACGGCTGGTTCCGCAGCGGTGACGCGGCCCGGGTCGACGAGGACGGTTACGTGTACGTCGTCGACCGGATCAAGGACATGATCATCTCCGGTGGGGAGAACATCTACCCCGCCGAGATCGAGGACATCCTCCTCGCCCACCCCGGCATAGCCGAGTGCGCGGTGATCGGTGTCCCGGACGACAAGTGGGGTGAGGTGCCCCGCGCGGTCGTCGTCCCCGCCCCGGGAGCCGAACTCGACCCGGACGAGGTGCTGGCCGCACTGTCCGGACGGCTCGCCAAGTACAAGATCCCCAAGTCGGTGGTGGTCACGGACGAACTCCCGCGCACCGCCTCCGGAAAGCTCCTCAAATCCCGGGTGCGCAACCGCTACGGCACCCCAACGCCCTGACACGAAAGGCGAGTTATGAGCATCACCGTCAACGGCCTGGACGAACTGAAGAAGCTCGCCGGCAGCGACCTCGGCACCAGCGAGTGGATCGAGGTCACCCAGGAACGCATCGACACCTTCGCCGACGCCACCGGCGACCACCAGTGGATCCACACCGACCCCGAGCGCGCGGCCCAGGGCCCCTTCGGCGCGCCGATCGCGCACGGCTGCCTCACCCTGTCCCTGTTCATTCCGCTCTTCACCGAACTGCTGGATGTGCAGGGCGTGACCACCAAGGTCAACTACGGTCTGAACAAGGTGCGTTTCCCCGCGCCGGTGAAGGTCGGATCCCGCATCCGGCTGGCCGCCCGGCTCACCTCGGTCGAAGAGGTGCCCGGCGGCGTCCAGATCACCGTCGACGGCACGATCGAGGTGGAAGGCGGCACCAAGCCCGCCGCGGTTCTGCAGAGTCTGTCCCGGTTCTACGCCTGACCTCCTCGGCCGGGTGCTCGGGCCGCCGCCCGGGGCACGCGTGCTCGACCTGGCCTGCGGCTCGGGCGGGATCCGGATCAGGTCCGTCCACGGCGACGCCGCAGGGCATGTCGCCGAGGAACCCTTCGACGTTGCGGCCCCCGTCGGCGCCACCTTGATCGGCATCGGCGTGCCCCGCACGGTCCGCCTGCTGCGGCAGCCTCCGACCGGGACGAACGGTTCGGCTCATACTCGCGTTCGTAGCGGGCAACCGAGGCCGGGGCCGGCAGCGCACCGGTCCCTGACCGGGAGTCGTCGCCCGGCCGTCCCTTGTCCACCGCCATGCGCCGTCCGCAGGTACTCAGCCGGAACTGAGTACCTGCGCTCTGCCCGGCAGACGGCGTCGGCTGTCACGCTCGGGCCATGCGCCAAGGACTGATGAGACCCGTTGCCCGTCTGCTGCCGTTCCTCCTGCTCGCGGGGGTGTCAACGGCAGCGTGGGCGGCATGGCTGGGCTGGGACCAGCACCGCGACGTGCACCCCGACGGCTCGACGACCGGCCCGTACGAGGCGTGGCAGGTGATCGGGCTGGTGGTCACGCTGCTCGTGCCGGTGTGCTGGGCGGCATCCCGGCGCCATGTCCTCGGCACCGTGCTGGGCCCCACGGTCGGCCTCACCCTTGCCGCCTATGACGACTGGTCGGACGACTCCAGCGGACTCTTCATCATCGGCGTGGGCCTGGTCATGATCGGCAGCTTCGCCACGACCGCCATCATCTGCGCCGTTGCCGGCTCGGTGAGACAACGAAGGCCACGCACCGGTTTCTAGCCGCTTCCGCGGGCCAGGACGCGGCGGGCGGCCTCGGCCTCCGCGGCGGGCGGGGACAGCTCGTCGAGGGTGTCGAGCTCGTCGTCGGATTCCAGTTCCCGTTCCCAGGCCGCTGCGAGCCGTTCCTGCTCCTGGCGCGGTTTGGCACCGACAGAGTCCCGGTGATCGGGGTCCAGGGCTGCCAGGAATCGTACGACCGGATCTGTGGGCATGCCGTGCTCCTTGTCGCATGGAGGGGTGCCACCCTTGTCCAGCATCGCTGAACGAGCCCGCGTTGTCTGCTCGGTCTCGGTCGGGAACGTTCCCCTGCCCGCCCCACGCGGTCCCGCAGCCCTACTCGACAGCCGGGTCCTCCTGGCTGCACCGCACAGCCTTCTTCACCGCCTGCTCAACCTCTTGCGGGCTGGACCCGGTCGCCGCGGCGTGCGCGGCGATGGCGGCCTGCACGGCCTCGGACGCCTCGCGCCAGCGGCGCAGCTGAGCGTCGTACTCGTCACCGGTGAGGCCCGCGAGTTTCGCGCGCTCCTCCTCGGCGGTTCGTTCCAGCTTGATCAACCGATCGGGAACATCTGCCACGGTTTGGATCCTATGGCGAATCCACCGCTTCCACCCTCTCGCCGGGCACCCGATGGAGTGGGGCCAGGGGCGCCAGGTCGGTCAGAGAGCAACGGTGACCCGCAGCCGGATGTAGTCGCGCCCGAGCGGGCCGGGGCGGCGGGAGCCGTCCGGACGCCAGCTGTGCCGGGCGTAGAACGCCTGCGCCCGCGCGTTGGCCTCCCAGCACTCCAGCACTCCGTCGGTGAGCCCGTCCGCGTGCAGCCGCCGCACGAACGCCTCGTGCAGCAGGGTGCCGACACCGCGTCCCCAGCCGCCCGGCTCGACGCCGATCTGCTGCAGCTCCCGTACCGACGCGGCATCGACGTCGTCGAACTTCGGCGGGCCGTCCATCAGGAAGCCGACCACACGGCCCCCGGGGGTGGCGGCGACCAGCGCGCGGCCTTCGGCGACCCCACGCTCCCAGTAGGGGAGGATCCGCTCCGCGCCGTCCAGTTCCGTCGCCGGCAGGCCGCCCGCCGTGTAGTACGCCGTCCGCGTGCGGGTGTGGAGCACGGCCAGGGTCCGGGCCTCCTCGGTACGAGCAGGGCGGATGCTGCTCGATGTGATCGATGTACCGGTCATGCGGACGAGGACGCCCCGGGCCATCGACCGGTTCCGGCGGCGGAAGCCGTCGGCAACGCTTACCGCAGGGTGATCCGCCGGCCGAGGAGCAGGGCGCTCAGTACGGCGGTGACGATCGCGCCGAGAAGTGTGGCGCCGGGCGGCTGACGTACTTGCCCGGCTTCCCGCCCCGCGTGGCGCGAAAGAGTCGGACAGCGTCCGGTACGGGGTCTGCAGCCGGCCCGAGACGATGCAGCGGGCGGTTTCGGGGGTCTTGAAGCGTGGGTGCCGGCGGCAGGCCGTCGACACCGGCGGGGTGAGGCCGGCCGGCCGACGGCCTGGATCCCGGTCGGGCGCCCAGGAGCCAGGTGGCCAGGGACAGCGGGTAGGTGCCGAGGTCGAGGGGGGCGCCGGCGAGCTCGGGGCGCAGGATGCGGTGGCCGACGGCGAAGTGCCCGCCGTGGTCGGCCAGGACGGTGTGGATGTCGCCGAGCACGCCGGAATCGAGGACCGGGCGGACGACGCCCAGCGAGAGCGCCGGGCCCTCGCTTGCCGTTCCTCGCGGACGACCCGGACTCATTCCCGAGTCGCCGGGGCGAGCGGCTTGTCGCACATCACCGGTTTCCCCGCCCGTAGGGCGGCCACGGCGAGCTCCGCGTGGGTCGTGTCGTGCGAGGCGATGACGTCGGCGCCGACATCAGGGTCGGCGATCAGCGCGTGGCCGTCGCCGGTGGCCCGGGCTCCGGCCGCCGTGGCGACGCGCGCGGCCCGCTCCGCGTCGACGTCGGCGACGCTCACGACCTCCGCACCGGTCACCCAGGGGTGCGGTGTGTGCACGTGGTCGGCGCCCAGGGTGCCCACGCCGATGACCCCGATGCGTACGGTGCTCAGGCCAGGCTCACCCACGTCCCCCGCTCGGCCGAGCGCTCCATGGCATCCAGCGCCGCCGCCCCGGCCACGGCATCACTGAGCGTGGCGCCGACCGGGGTTCCCTCGGTGATGGAGCGCAGGAACCGGTACGCCTCGATGACCTTGAGGTCGTCGTAGCCCATGCTGGTCGCCGCGCCCGGCTGGAACGCGGCGTATTCGCCGTGGCCGGGGCGGACGTACACCGTGCTGACCGGCTGGTCCTGGTAGGTCGTGCCGCGGCTGACGGCGAGTTCGCCCATGCGGCGGAAGTCCCAGAAGACGGCGCCCTTGGTGCCGTGCACCTCGAAGCCGTAGTTGTTCTGCTCGCCGACCGACACGCGGCAGGCCTCCAGGACGCCGCGGGCACCGGAGGCGAAGCGCAGCAGGCAGTTGACGTAGTCCTCGTTCTCGACCGGACCGGGCTCGCCGCCGGTGGCGAGGGTGTGGCCGGCGGTGGCGCCGGCCGGCCGGGCGCGTTCGGGGAGGAAGATCGCGGTGTCGGCGATGAGCGAGGCGATGTCGCCGAGCAGGAAGCGGGCCAGGTCGACGCCGTGCGAGGCGAGGTCGCCGAGGACGCCGCTGCCGCCGCGTGCGCGCTCGTAGCGCCAGGTCAGGGCGCCGTCCGGGTGGGCGGCGTAGTCGCTGAGGAGGCGGATGCGGGCATGGGTGACCGTGCCGATCTCACCGGCGGCGATCAGCTCGCGGGCGGCCTCGACGGCGGGCGCGTTGCGGTAGTTGAAGCCGACGGTGCCCTGCACGCCGGCCTTGGTGACCGCGTCGGCGACCGCCCGGGCGTCGTCGGCGGTGAGCCCGACCGGCTTCTCGATCCAGATGTGTTTGCCGGCCTCGGCCATCGCCACGCCGATCTCGCGGTGCAGGAAGTTCGGGGCGGTGATGCTGACCGCCTGGATGCGCGGATCGGCGGCCACCTCCCGCCAGTCCCGGGTCGCGGCGGCGAAGCCGTACAGCCCGGCGGCCTCCTCGGCCCGGCCCGGTACCTCGTCCGCGACGGTGAGCAGGTGCGGCCGCACGGACAGCTGGGGGAAGTGGTGCGGCACACGGGCGTACGCCTGGGTGTGCACCCGCCCCATCCAGCCGAATCCGACGACGGCGACACCGAGCGTGTTCACCATGAGCGCCCTTCTTTGGACCGTTCCAGAGGTTGGGCGCCCAGCGTGGATCCCGTCTCTCCCGGGTGTCAAGGGTCTTTACAGCGGCGGATGGCTTGTGGAACGGTCCATGCCATGGGCAACCCGACCATCCGTGACGTCGCCGAGCGGGCCGGTGTCTCCAAGTCCCTGGTCTCGCTCGTGCTGCGCGGCTCGGAAGGGGTCAGGCCGGAGAAGCGCGAGGCCGTCCTCGCGGCGGTCGAATCGCTCGGTTACCGGCCCAACGCGGCGGCGCGCAGCCTGAGCGAGCGGCGTACCCGCACGGTGGGTGTGCTGCTCAACGACCTGCGCAATCCCTGGTTCGTGGAGCTGCTCGACGGCCTGAACGCGCGGCTGTACGACAACGGCCTGCACATGCTGCTGGCCGACGGCCACCTCAACCGGCGCCTCGGCGAGGACCTCACCCGGACCTTCACCGAACTCCGCGTGGACGGCCTGATCGCCGTCGGCACGCTCCAGGACCCCCAGGCCCTGCGCATGGCCGCCGGACTGGTGCCCACGGTCGTCGCCGGCACCCGGGAACCGGTGCTGCCCGGGGTGGACCTCGTCGCAGGCGACGACGAGCACGGAGCCCGCCTCGCCACCGAGCACCTCATCGGCCTCGGCCACCGGCACATCGCCCATATCGCCGGTCATGGCGCGGTCGGTGACCTGCGCCGGCGCAGCTTCGAGGCCATCATGCGCGAGCACGGCCTCGCCGGCACCGCGGTGGTGGAACAGGGCGACCTCACCGAGGAGGGCGGATACCGTGCGGCCGTCCGGCTCCTGAGCCGCCCGCACCGCCCGACCGCGGTCTTCGCGGTCAACGACATGACCTGCGTCGGCGCTCTCTCCGCCGCCGAGGAGACCGGTCTGCAGGTGCCCCGCGACCTCTCTCTGGTGGGCTACGACAACACCTATCTCTCCCGCCTGCGCCATCTGTGGCTGACCACCGTGGACAACGCCGGCCATGACGTGGGCCGCCGCGCCGCGCAGCGGCTGCTCGACCGGATCGAGGAACCGGACCGCCCGGGCGAGGTCGATCTCGCCACTCCCTTCCTGGAGGTGAGGGGCACGACGGCCCCGCCGCTCGGGGATTCCTGACGTGGCCGGTCCCGGTCGCCTCGTTGTGGCGCCCCAGAAACGATAGAAAGGTGATGTGAGCGAAGATTCGGGTCAATCCGGGCGTGGTGCTCCTGATGTCTCCATGAGCACCCCCGAGCCGGATCGCCCCCGTCGCAGGGGAGAGGCGTGGCGGTCGCTGCTGAGCGTGCACAGCCTCGCCGGCCAGGTCTTCCTTCTGCAGCTGGCGGTCGTGGTGCTGATCGTCGCCGCCACCCTGGTGGCGCTCGTGGTGCAGGCGCGACGCGACACCATGGCGGACGCCCGCCACCGGACTCTCACCACGGCGCAGGCATTCGCGAACTCCCCCGGGATCGTGTCGGCACTGAAGAGCGCGCACCCGAGCGCGGCGCTGCAGCCGCATGCCCAGGCGGCCCGCAAGGCCGCCGGCGTCGACGCCATCATCGTGTACGGCTTGAACGGGATCACCCTCACCCACAGCGACCCGCACCAGATCGGGAAACGCGTCATCGGACCCTACGCACGGGCGGCGTCCGGCAAGCCGTTCACCAGCACCTTCCAGGGCTCCCTGGGCCTTTCCGTGGTCTCGGCGGTCCCCGTCAGGGCCCCCGACGGCTCGGTCATCGCCATCGTCTCCGTGCCCGTCACCGTGGAGGCCGTGCAGCACCGGGTGAACCGGCAGCTGCCGGTCCTCTTCGGTGGCGCCGCCACCGCCCTCGTCGTCGCCGCGGGCGGGTCGGCCCTGGTGAGCCGCCGTTTGCGGCGGCAGACCCATGGCCTGGGGCCCACCGAGATGACCCGGATGTACGAGCACCACGACGCGGTGCTGCACGCGGTCCGGGAGGGCGTGCTGATCGTCGGCGGCGACGGCCGCCGGCTGCTGCTGGCCAACGACGAGGCACGGCGGCTGCTGGACCTGCCGACGGACGCGGAGCAGCGCCACGTCACCGATCTGGGGCTCGCCGAGGAGCTCACCGCGCTGCTGGCCTCCGACCGCCCCGCCACGGACGAGGTGTACCTGGCGGGCGACCGGCTGCTCGCGGTCAACAAGCGGCTCACCGCACCACACGGACCGGCCGGCAGCGTGGTCACGCTCCGCGACACCACCGAGCTGCGGATCGTCGCCGGACGGGCGGAGTTGGCGCGCGAGCGGCTGAGACTGCTCTACGACGCCGGGCTGCGGATCGGCACCACCCTCGATGTGAAGCGCACGGCCGAGGAACTGGCCGAGGTGGCGGTACCCCGGTTCGCCGACATCGTCACCGTCGACCTGCTGGACCCGGTCCTGCGCGGCGAGGAGGGCTCCCGTACGGCCGACGGGATCATCGAGCTGCGCCGCAGCGCGGTCGCCGGCCTGGACACGGACCGTCTCCTCCACCCCGTCGGCGAGCTGATCCGGTTCGTCCCCGAGCACCCCGTCTCCATGGCGCTGGCCGACGGCCGCCCGTTCCTGGTCGGAGCCCTGAACGCCTCCGGCGGCTGGCTGGCCCAGGACCCCGAACGAGCCCGGCGGATCCTCGACCACGGCATCCACTCCCTGCTCGTGGTTCCCTTGCGAGCGCGCGGCGTGGTGCTGGGAGCGGTGGATTTCTGGCGTGCGAAGGACTCCCCGCCGTTCGAGGACGAGGACGTGTCCTTCGGCGAGGAGCTCGCCGCCCGGGCGGCGCTGTGCGTCGACAACGCCCGCCGCTACACCCGCGAACACACCATGGCCGTCACCCTGCAGCACAGCCTGCTGCCCCGCGGGCTCCCCGAACAGTCCGCCCTCGACGTGGCCTACCGCTACCTGCCGGCCCAGGCCGGGGTGGGCGGTGACTGGTTCGACGTCATCCCGCTGTCCGGCACCCGGGTGGCCCTCGTCGTGGGCGACGTCGTCGGCCATGGTCTCCATGCCGCGGCGACCATGGGCCGGCTGCGCACCGCCGTGCACAACTTCGCCGGCCTCGACCTGCCGGTGGAGGAGCTGCTGGTCCGGCTGGACGAGCTGGTGGCCCAGATCGACGCCGAGGAGATCGCCGCCGCCGAGGACGGGCAGGCGATGATCACCGGGGCGACCTGTCAGTACGCCGTCTACGACCCCACCTCCGGGCGGCTGGCCCTCGGCACCGCCGGCCATCCGGGCCCGGCGGTGGTCCGGCCCGACGGCACCGTCGACCTCCTCCAGCTGCCCGTCTCCCCACCCCTGGGGCTCGGCGCCGGCCTGCCGGTCGAGACCGCCGAACTCACCGTTCCCGAGGGCTCCCGGCTGGTGCTCTTCACCGACGGGCTGATCGAGGACCGCACCCGAGACCTGGACGTCGGTCTGGAAGCCCTGCGCCATGCCCTGTCCGGGCCCCCGCGCACGCCGGAGGCCACGTGCACGGCGGTGATGAAGGCCATGCTGTCCGACCGGCCGAGGGACGACATCGCCCTCCTGGTGGCCCGCACCTGCCGGCTCGGACCGGATCAGGTCGCCGAGTGGGACGTGCCCCGTGACCCGGCGGCGGTGGGCCCGGTGCGCGCCGCCTGCGCCCGGCGGCTGACGGAGTGGGGCCTGGAGGAGGTCGCCTTCACCGCCGAACTCGTCCTCAGCGAGCTGATCACCAACGCCGTCCGCTACGGCGGCGAGCCCATCGCCGTCCGGCTGCTGCGTACGGTGCCACTCAGCGGTCCCGGCGCGGGCAGCCTGATCTTCGAGGTCTCCGACGGCAGCAGCACCTCGCCGCGGCTGCGCCGCGCCAAGGAGACCGACGAGGGCGGCCGCGGCCTCTTCCTGGTCGCCCGGTTGGCCGAACGCTGGGGGACCCGCTACACGCCCACCGGAAAGGTCATCTGGGCCGAACAGTCCCTCCACGGCGGCGCCGCTCCGGAGGCGGCGGGACTCGGCGACATCCTGCTTGACCAGTGGGACGACACGGCGCTGTGAGACGACACGGCGGTGTGAGAAGAGCGCGTTCCGCAGGGAGAACACGCTGATCGCAGGCTTTCCGGGCGGGATTGGGCCGACGGGGCGGCCGGGTACGCTGACCCATGACGACTTCGCCGACGCTGTGGGCCATGTGCCGGCGGACCGGAGTACGCCGGGGCCCGGCCCGCGACAGCCTTCGGACGTCCACGACCGCGCGCGCCACGGCGGAACCGCGCATCCTGGCGGTGGTACGACACACCCTGTGACAAGCCGCATCCTTCGGCGACAACCGCATTCCCCACCCAGGAGCCGTCGTGACCACACCCCGTGCCCGAGCAGCGGCCGTCGCCGGCTGCTTCGCTCTCGTGGCACTGGGCCTGAGCGCCTGCGGCAACCCACCACCGACCGCCAGGCCCCAGAAGCCGTCGGTGGCCACGTCCGCCGAGAACGCGGGCGGCATGCCCGCACTGATCGCCGCAGCCAAACGGGAGGGCGCGCTCACTGCGATCGCGCTGCCGCGTGACTGGGCCGACTACGGCGGGCTGATCGACGGCTTCGAGAAGAAGTACGGGATCAAGGTCAGGGTCGACAACCCGCACGGCCACAGCGAGGACGAGATCGACGCCCTGCGGAAGCGGGGGAACAGTCCGACGGCCCCCGACGTGATCGACGTGGGCGACACGTTCGCGCGGACCGCTGCGCAGCAGAACCTGCTCGCGCCGTACAAGGTCGCCGCCTTCGACTCGATCCCCATGAACCAGAAGGACGCGAACGCCCGCTGGTCCAACAACTACGGGGGCTACATCTCCATCGGCTGCGACGCCCACCGGGTGAGGACCTGTCCCGAGACCTTCGCCGATCTGCTGAAGCCCGCTTACAAGGGCAAGGTCGCGCTGGAAGGCGACCCGACCCGGTCGGCCACCGCCTTCGACAGCGTCTACGCCGCCGCGCTGGCGAACAACGGGTCCTTCGACAACATCCAGCCCGGCCTCGACTTCTTCGCCCAGCTCGAGAAGATCGGCAACTTCAATCCCGTCAGTTCCACCACGGCAACCGTCGAGGACGGCCGGACCCCCATCAGCATCAACTGGGACTACGTCAACCTCCATTACGCCGACCAGCTCCGCGACAAGGGCGTCGACTGGCAGGTCGCGATCCCCTTCGACGGCAGCTTCGCCCAGTACTTCGCCCTCGCGGTCAACAAGCACGCCCCGCACCCGGCGGCCGCCCGCCTGTGGCAGGAGTACCTCTTCAGCACAGAGGGCCAGAACCTCCGGCTGCGCGGCTACGCCCGCCCGGTGCTCATGGACGTCATGAAGCAGGACGGCACCCTCGACAAGGCCGCCGCCGCACGACTGCCGACGGTTGAGGGAACACCCCAGTTCCCGACGGACGAGCAACTGGAGAAGGCGAGGAAGACGGTCACCCAGGGCTGGGCGAAGGCCGTCTCCGGCCGGCCGTGACGGACCCGCTGGTACGCCGCCAGGGCCACGCCGACGTCCGCCCGTGGCGTCGTCCCGTGTACGCGTCGGCCCCACGGGCACCCGTGGAACGCGGCCCCCAGGGTCGCCGCTCGGACCCCTCGGGCATGACCCCGTCCTCACCAGCGGGAGGCAGCATGATCAGCCATCGGCATCTGGTGGAAGAGGTGGCGTCGCGCGCTCGGCTCGACGACCCGGAGGCGGCGGACGCCGCCGTGCATCTGGTCCTCGCGGCGCTGAGCAGTCGCCTGGACCCACCGCACCGGGAGCATCTGCGCCAGGCCGTACCGGCCCACGAACGTCCCGCGCTGCAGTACGGCGCCGACGTGGCGGAGGGCTCCGGCATGCGGCTCGACGAACTGCTGGCCGATGTGGCCCGGCCCGTGGGTGCGACTCCGGACCAGGCCCTGTTCCTGGCCCGGACGGTGGTCTGCCGGATCTCCGCGGAGGACACGTCTCTGGCCGCCGACCTGCGAGACGCCCTGCCGGACGAGTTCGGCACGCTGTTCACGGAACCCGATCCGCTCTCCTAGCCGTTCACCCGCGTCGCCCAGACCCCGGCCACGCTCACCTGCTGCTGACGCGGGCCGAGTACCAGGCACGGGCGGGGTTCACGGGGCTCTTGCGGCCGGCTCCCGCACCGGCTGCGACCAGGCATCGGGGACCGGCCAGGGGAGGGTGTGCGCCCCCGGTACCTGGCGATACGTGCTGTCCGGCACCAGGGTGACGAGCCACCGGCCCCACTCGGGGGTGCTGATCCGGTCGTCCCGGCCGCGGATTCACCAGCAGCGGCATCCGCAGCCGGGCGACGGCTTCCTCCAGGTCGTCGGCGACATGGACCCGCGCGGTGTGCACCATGCGCCTGAGCCCGGCCCGCTTCCACTCCGGGCGGTGCGACTCCGACAGACCGGAGGGCTCGCGCCGGGAGTCCAGCCGCCGGCGCAGCAGCAGTCGGGGCAGGGTGCGCGCGACCGGATCGACCGTGGGACTCGCCAGGGCCGGCGCGACGACGTTCGGCGCGCCCACCGCCGCGCGTGCGGTGACCCGGTGCCGCTGGAGTGCCCCATCAGCAGCGTGCGGGCGGGGCCCCGTGACCGCAGCCAGTCCGCGACCGAGCGGCCGAACTCCGGTACGTCGAGTTCGTGCGGCGGATCCCCGCTGCCCGCGAAGCCGGGCAGCTCCAGCAGGTGCGCACGGGTCCACATGCCGAGCGTCGCCAGCCCGGGAAGCAGGTGGTCGGCCACACCCGTGCCCTGTACGAGGACGACCTCGGGCATCGCCGGCCGCGGCCGACCCACGGCACGGCTGCGTACGGCTGCGCATGCGGCCCCACACGCCGTCGTGGAAGGCGATGCCGGTGTCCTGGGGAAAGGGCGGGCCGGCCGCGTCCTGCGGCGTCACGGCCCATCACGCCCCGGGCGGCGCCATCCGGCCGGGTCACTCCACCGGCTCGGCCGGCGCGGACCGATCGGGCCGGCCGGGGCCGAAGCCCTCGAGGCGGGTACGGTCGCCGATGCCGTGCACCAGATCCGTGCTCCCGACACGGCGGGCCGCGAGGCCACGCCATGCCGGAGCCCCGTCCCATGCCCGCGCATGCGGGCCGCCGCGGTCAGCGCTGGTACAGCCCGACGATGGTGCCGCTGGCCAGCTGCTGCCGGTCCAGGACGGCGTGGGCCTCGTCGGCGCTGACCCGGTCCGGGAGCGAGACCGGGGCGGGGAGGGCGTAGAGCCGGAAGAAGTACCGGTGGGCGTTGTCGCCGACCGGGGGCTGTGGGCCGCCCCAGCCCCGTTCCCCGAATCCGTTGCGATGGGTCTGGCTGCCCTGGGGTGTCTCGCCGGCGTCCAGGCCCCCGGCGTGGGGGTCGATACCGGTGACGAGCCAGTGCACGAAGGTTCCGGACGGTGCGTCCGGGTCCTCGCACAGCAGGGCCAGCTCCGCCGCGTCATCCGGTACTCCGGACCAGGTGAGCGGGGGAGACACGTTGTCCGCGTCATGTGCGTAGTGGCGCGGGATCATGCTGTGGTCACTGAAGGCTGCGCTTCTGAGTTCGATACCGGCCATGCGACCGGAGTACCCGGCGCGGGCGGGGGCATACGGCCCCACCGCACGGGATGACCGGAGAGGCACGGGGTACCCGCACGACTGACACACCCCCGTGCGAGGAGATGACTGGGATGCGGTTCATCGGACTGCTCCTCTTCGCGGGCGCGGCCGCCTTCACGGCCCTCGCGATCGCGGGCAACCTGTCCGGCGGGCCCGAGTACACGGTGTCCGTCCTCGATCACGACATCGCCACCATGAGCGGGCTCGCCCTGTTCAGCTCCGGACTCGCGCTGGCGCTCATCTTCTGCGTGGGCCTGGTGATCATGGTGAGCGGCGCGGCACACAACGGCCGCCACCGCGGCTCCCGGTCGCGCCGGACACGGAACACGACGCTCGGTGGGACGCCGGGGTCCTGACGCCCGGGCCTGAACCCGATGCCCGGGGGTCCGTGCCCGGGCCTGAGCGCGGCCGGGCCCCGGCGCCAGGCTCCGGGGCGCGAACAGCGCGGACAGCGCGGACAGAGGGCAGCCCGGGCCGGCCGAGCGGTGTCGTCTCAGCCCGCCCAGTCCAGCAGGCGCTCGCCCGTCTCGGGTGCCCGCAGCCGGGTGAGGGACTCCTTCTCCAGCTGGCGCACGCGTTCCCGGGTCAGCCCGACCTGGTCGGCCACCTGTTGCAGCGTGCGCGGATGCCCGTCGTGCAGCCCGTAGCGCAGACTGAGGATCATGGCTTCGCGGGGTGCCAGCACGCCCAGGGCGTCCCTGAGGTCCTCCGCGAGCGCCCGGTACTCGGCGACCTGCGGGGCCTGGAGTACGTCGGTGGCGGGAATGAGGTCCCCGACCACGGTCTCGCCCGTCTCGTCCACAGGCGTGTCCAGGCTCAGCGCCTGCCGGCCCACCCGGCGCAGCCAGACGACCCGGTCCTCGGCGAACCCGCTCTCCCGGGCCACCTCGTCGTCCGTCGGCTCGCGGTCGAGGCGCAACTGGAGTTGCCGTTCGACCTTCGCGAGCTTCTGCAGTTGCTCCACGACGTGCATCGGCAGCCGTACGGTGCGGGCGTGCTGGGCCAGGCCCCGCTCGATGGCTTGCCGGATCCACCAGGTGGCGTACGTGGAGAATTTGAAGCCCTTGGTGTGGTCGAACTTCTCCACCGCCCGCATCAGCCCGAGGTTGCCTTCCTGGATCAGGTCGAGCAGGGGCGCGCCCCGGTGGGCGTGCCGTTTGGCGATCGACACCACGAGCCGCAGGTTGGCCCGGATCATGTGGTCCTTGGCCTGCATGCCCTCCCGCGCGGCCGCCTCCAGCTCATGGCGCCGCGACGGGGAGAGAGCGTGCTCGCCGGTGCCGGCCCGCTCCAGTTCCTCGGTGGCGTGCACTCCGGCCTCGATGTGCCGGGCCAGCCGCACCTCGTCCGCGGCGTCGAGCAGGGGGGTCGCGGCGATCTGGACCAGGTACTGTCCGAGCAGGTCCGGCTCGTCGCCGGTGGTCTCCGGGACCCGGCTGCGCGGGCGGGCCGCTCGGGCGGCGGCACGGCGGCGCTCTTGGGGATCCGCGAGTGCGGATCGTGCCGGGGCAGGCATCGTTCCGGCCTCCGACTCCTGTCGCTTCGACTCTGTGCTTGCCGGGAGGTCGACCCGGTGGCTCCGGAGGGGGTCGACCATGGTGGCGGGTACCCGGCCGCGGCGTTGGGACACGTGCGTTCCGTGCGCGGGGACGGCTCCCGGTGCGGGCGCTCCCGGTGCGGGCGCGAGGATGCCCGCCGTTTCGGCCCGCGGCGGTGCGGGAACCCGGTGCGGCGTCCGCGGAAAGGGGAGCGTCCGTGCCCGAAACCGACCAGGACCGCATCCGCAGGCAGGCCCTGCCGCTGACCGATCCGGCGTCGCTGGACCCGTTGATGGAACGCATCGGCGACGCCCGCCATGTGCTGCTCGGCGAGGCGTCCCACGGCACCGCGGACTACTACCGGGTGCGCGATCTGCTGACGCGCCGGCTGATCGAGGAGAAGGGTTTCTCCTTCGTCGCGGTGGAGGGCGACTGGCCGGACTGCCAGGCCGTGCACTGCGCCGTGGTCGCCGCGCCGGGCGCGCCCGAGGATCCCGGCGAGGTGCTGGCGGGCTTCAGGCGCTGGCCGACGTGGATGTGGGGCAACACCGACGTGGCCGCCTTCACCCGGTGGCTGCGCCGGCACAACGAGGCTCTGCCGCCCGAGCGGCGCGTGGGCTTCTTCGGGCTGGACGTCTACAGCCTGTGGGAGTCGCTGGACGTGGTGCTGGCCCACCTGCGCGAGCACGATCCCGACAAGGTGGAGCACGCCCTGGAGGCGTGCCGTTGCTTCGAGCCGTACGCCCGGGATCCGCAGTCCTACGCGGTGGCCACCCGCTATGTGCCGGAGGGCTGTGAGCCCCAGGTGGTGTCCCTGCTCACCGAGCTGCGGCGGCGGGCGGCGCAGGCGGCGGCCATGGACGGTTCGCTCGCGGAATTCGCCGCCCGGCAGAACGCCGAGGTGCTGGCCGGGGCCGAGGCCTACTACCGGGTCATGCTCGACAGCGGCCCCGAGTCGTGGAACATCCGGGACCGCCACATGGCCGACACGCTGGACCGGTTGATGGAGCATTACGGCCCCGAGGCCAAGGCCGTGGTCTGGGCGCACAACACCCACATCGGCGACGCGCGTGCCACGGACATGGCCGACGTCGGCGAGATAAACGTCGGCCAGCTGGTGCGCGAGCGGCACATGGGGAGGGGTGTGGTGCTTGTCGGGTTCAGCTCGCACTCCGGCACCGTGATCGCCGCGGACGCCTGGGGCGACGCACCGAGGATCATGGGCGTGCCGGCCGCCCGCCGGGGGAGTGTGGAGGATCTGCTGCACCGGGCGCTGCCGGGCGAGCGGGCGCTGTTCGTCTTCCCGCATGTGCAGTTCCAGCATCCGCCCTCCTCCGGGCGGGGCGAATGGTTCCACGAAGAGCATGGTCACCGCGCGATCGGCGTGGTGTACCGGCCGCAGTACGACCGCGTCGGCAACTACGTCCCCACGGTTCTGGCCCAGCGCTACGACGCCTTCTGCTACCTCGACCGCACCCACGCGCTCACCCCGCTGCACCCCTGGTCCGAGGGGAGCCGGGAGGAGCAGACCTGGCCCGCGGGTGTGTGACGCCGCCGCGATCACGACCGCCGGGCGATGCCGTGTCAGGTCAGTTCGGGGTGGCCGAACAGCGCGGCGTATCCGCTCGGGAGCACGCTGAGCAGCTTGTGCAGCTCACCGCCCGACACGGTGTTGCCCACGGCGGTGAGGACCACTTCCGCGTCCCTGCGGGCGGCGGTCTCGTCCTCGGCGGCGGCCCGGGCCACCTGGCGGACGAACTCCTGCACGCCCCAGGTCCGTCCTGTGTTGCCCACGCCGGAGACGAAGGCGCCGATCTCCAGAGGCAGTTGATCCGCGAGGTGATCCGCCGCGGTGGGCTGCAGCCGGTCGCCGAGGGTGCTGAGGACGGCTTCGGTGACGCGGGCCGCCTCGTCGCGATCGGTGTACTCCCCGTGCTCCCGCACGGTGGCGAGGAATTCGGTGGACGTCATGATGCGCTCCCGGGTGGTGCTCCCTGTGGCAGGTCGACGACCTCCGGCGCGGGCCGGACCGTGCGGTCGGGCGGTCGGCACGTGACGAGGACCGCGCCCGGCGAGCCCTGCACCCGCCGCCATTCCATGCGCGCCCGGGTACCCGCACCGGATGGCACCAACCGGCGTTCGACAGGGGGCGCGCCGGCCGCGCCGGGGCTACCGATACCGCGAAGCCCGCGCTGCGCGGCTGCCGGCCGGCGTGACCATGGGCCGGCCGAGACGATGATCGACCGGCGCCGGCGGCTGCCAGACGTCCTGGACGCCCGCGACCCCCTGGAGACCAAGCTCGCCGCCCTCGCCGCGCTGCGCCGCACGGGCAAGATCTCGCCGAAACCGACGCGGCACTGGCCGCGTGACCAGCTCGGTGTGGACGAGGACCAGCGCTTCCACGCGGCGGTCACGGTGGCCGGGCACAGCACACTGCTCGGGCGGCGCCGGGGAGGCGGCGCGCGCCAGGCACACGGACATCGACACTGGGGGGGGCAGGGCCAGGCTGCTCGACTGGCAGAGCGGCCGCGGCGACTGACGCGGACGAGCGCCGCCCTGCGGAGCGCGGACTGGTCTCAGCGGTCCCGCAGGCGCCGTTGTCGGCGCGCTCCTCCGGGACAGCGGTCTGCTTCGGGCGGATCCGGCCCGTCAGCCGGCGGTGGCCTGGTCGCGGTGGAGTGACGGGGCGGACCGGCTCGAGGTGCGGCGCCCGGTCGGGTCGGTGACGCGCGGGAAGGACCGGGCGGCCGCCAGGAAGCCGAGGGTCGTCAGCACGAACGGCCAGGTGAACGGGTGGCCGCCGGACGGGGCGAGGAGTGCGGCGACGGCCGGGGTCAGGGCGGTCGCGGTCGCCGCGCCGAGCAGGGCGTACGGCAGCGTCGTCCGGGTGGCGGCCAGGAACACCCCGCAGAGCGCCGGCGCGACCAGTACCGCGTTGT
Organism: Streptomyces puniciscabiei; assembly: GCF_006715785.1. Classification (NCBI taxonomy): domain Bacteria; kingdom Bacillati; phylum Actinomycetota; class Actinomycetes; order Kitasatosporales; family Streptomycetaceae; genus Streptomyces; species Streptomyces puniciscabiei. The sequence goes on along the minus strand of NZ_VFNX01000002.1, from coordinate 404,093 downwards.
AGCCCATCGTGCCGTCCGCGATCCGGGCGGCCGGCGTGCCGAGCGCCCACGCCGTCAAGATGCCCGTCGCGCTGCCGGCGCAGGCCATCCATCCCGCGGCCCGGCTGGCCAGGAAGAGGCCGGCCAGCAGCAGGACCCCCGCTTGCCACTGCTCCAGGAAGAAGACCTGGGAGACGTTGCGGAAGAACGCTCCCGCCACGTCCTTCCAGTGCAGGACGGTGGATCCGGAGGCGGCGCCGGGCAGCGCGGCGATGCTCCGGCCGTGGGGGCAGATCCGCCGGAAGGCGGGCGCGGCCACGGTGACCGCGCCCACCAGCAGGCAGTAGGGCAGGGTCAGGGCCGGCAGATCCCACACGTGCAGCAGCCGGATCACGGCCGCGGTGACGACGGTGACCACGAGGCAGGCCCCGGCCGCCAGCACCACCGTGGCCGGCCGGCCCGCGCCGAGGAACACGGCGACGCAGAGCGCGGTCAGGCAGGAGTTGAGGCCCTCCAGCCCCGCCCGTACCCGGTCATGAGGAGCGCCCAGCAGGCGTGCGGCGCCGGTTCCGAGGGCTGCGCCGCCCAGGGCGTAGACGCCGTAGCGCCAGTCCGCCGTCCACAGCGCGAGGGCGAAGACGGCGCCTGCCCATGCGCTGTCGAGGAACATGACCTGCGCCGGCCCCCGCAGCACGCGGCTCGCGAACCGCGGACCGCGTCTGAGCACCTTCGTCCTGACATGGCGCCGCATACTCAACCCCACCCTCGTCTTTTCCGCTTGGCGGCATTATATTTCCGCATTACGACATTGTGGTACGTCGAAGGTGGTCAGAAGCGAGTCGGCGATTGACACCGACGTGACCGACCTGATCGAGTCGTCGCATCACCGGGAGGTTCCGTATGCTGTCGCTCGATCTCCACCCGATCTTCCGCAACAACCGCGACATCGAACTCGCGCTGCGTCAGTTCCTCTTCAAGGCCAACCACTCGGGCGAGCCCGTTGCGGAGATCATCCCGGGCAAGGGATCCGGGCGGCTCAGGACTCGGGTGCTCGCGTTCCTGGACCAGAAGCACATCAGGAAGCTCTACGTCCGGCGCGAGGTCGACACGGGCAACACCGGACGCATCCTCATCCACTTCCGGTGATCTTCGCCTCCAGCGGGGCAGGGGAGGAGGCGTCGGCGATCAGCAGGCGAGGGGTCCCCGTGCCGTCCGCGGGCACGCTCCACAGATCGCTGCCGCCGACCTTGCCGTTCGCGGGCAGGGCATAGGCGACGGTGCGGTTGTCGAGCCAGGTGGCCTGGTCGTCGACGCTGTGGCGCTCGGCCAGCGGCGTCTCGTGCAGGGTGCGCAGGTCGAGGACGTACTCGTGCCACAGGTCGGTACGGGACAGCACCCGCTTCTTGAAGGCGACTCGGGTCCCGTCGGGGGAGAGGGACGGGCACTCCACGTTCTCGACCAGGGTGGTGACCGTGCGCCGGGAGAGCGAACCCCGGACCAGGTACGTCTTGCCGGCGGTGTTGAGGGTGGCGTAGAACGTGTCGTCGTCGGCGGAGAAGGTGACGCCCCAGAAGTTGATGTCCGAGGCGTGGTAGGGCCTGCCGTCCTTGATGATGGAGAACGTCTCCAGACTGGGTGTCAGCCGCATGGTCCGGGTGTCGAGGATCGAGGTCCGGGTGGAGAAGAAGGCGGACGCATAGGACTCACCGGACACGAAGACGGTCCAGGCGGCGAAGTGGCCGCTGGGTGAGACCCGGGCCCGGCTGGGCGTGCCCGCGAGCGGGAAGGTGCGCCGGGTGCGGAGGTCCGCGTCCAGCAGCAGGGCCCGGTTGCTCTGCCTGAGCACGCCCGGGTTGGACTGGAGGCAGATGCCCGTGCCGGCGGCCGCGTAGAAGCGTGCGCAGCGCAGGTTCGAGGCGGTCCGCCCGCCCCCCGGGTCCGTGGACGGTACCGAGGCGACCGCGGTGCGGTGCGGACCGGCGGCCGCGTTGAGGAACGCCAGCCGGCCCTTCTCGTTGAGGGTCAACCTGCCTGCGGTGACGGCCGGTTCACCCGAGTGCGGCTGGTTCGCCCGGTCCGCTCGTGCCGCGGCGTGCAGGACCACGCCGGCGCCCAGGCCCGCGAGCAGCAGGACCGCTCCGACGAGTACGAGCAGACGGCGGCGCAGCGATGTCATCCGGATCCTTGTGGCTGTGGTGGTCATCGGGTTCCGCCGGCCGGCCGCAGCACCACGCCCGCGACGGCCGCGCAGCACAGCAGGCCGACCGCCGAGCCGGTCAGCGCCGGGCCGTCGCCCCACGCCGTCCAGGCCGCGCCGAAGGCCAGCGAGCAGCAGAACCGGGCCAGCGCCTGGCTGGTGCCGACGATGGCCAGGCCGCTGGCGCGCAGATGCTCCGGCACGAGGCTCGCGAGGGCGGCCGGGAGCACCCCGTCGGTCGCCGCGTAGAACGTGCCGTGCAGGGCGAGGACGAGGGGGGCGAGGAGCGGTGTGTCCGGGGCCCACAGCAGGAGGGCGTAGGCGGTCAGCAGACCCGTGTGCCCGGCGAGGAACACGGTGCGTCGCCCGGCCCGGTCGGCCAGCGCGCCGACGGGCACGGCCAGCAGCAGGAACACGACGGCCGTGCCCAGCGGCAGCAGCGTGAACCACTCCTCGCCCACCCCGACCCGCCGCTGGAGGAGCAGATACACGAAGGCGTCACTGACGGTGGTCAGGCCGAGCAGCGCGGCACAGCCGGCGAGTGCCCGCAGCCGCGGCAGCCGCAGCAGCCCCAGCGCCTCGCGAACCCGGACGGGCGGCTCGCCGCCCCCGACATCGGCACCGTCCGTCACATCGGCGTCGTAGGTCCTCTCCGCGTCATGCGTCCGCCCGTCCTGCCGTCTCCCCGGACCGTGCGGCCCTCCGGGCACGAACAGCACCAGTACGACCACGCCCAGCGCGGCGACGCACGCGCTCACGCCGAACACGGCGTCGTAACCGTCGGCCGCGGCACGCAGGATGAGGAACGCCGCCAGCGGGCCGAGCATCGCGCCGGTGGTGTCCATCGCCCGGTGGACACCGAACGCCCGGCCCTGGTTCCCGGCCGGGGTGGACAGGGAGATCATCGCGTCGCGCGGGGCGGTGCGCAGACCCTTGCCGGTCCGTTCCAGCGCCAGGACCGTGCCGAGGGTGCCGAGGCCGCCGGCGATCAGGAGCAGCGGCTTGCACAGCGCGGACAGGCCGTAGCCGATCCCGGCCAGCAGCTTGTGGCCCCGCACCCGGTCGGCGAGATGGCCGCCGGTGAGCTGGACCAGCGCGCTGACGCCGTTGTAGACACCGTCGAGGGTGCCGAATCCCAGCGGGCTGAAGCCGAGCGTGGTGACGAGGTAGAGCGGCAGGACGGCGGTGACCATCTCCGAGGAGATGTCCGTGATCAGGCTGACCGTGCCCAGCACGAGCACGACCGGGGCGACCCCCCGTCCCGGGCCGCGTCTTCGGCGTCGGTCGATGCCCGCCTCGACGGGCGCGGAGCGGTCGGTGAGATACAAGACAGGGCTCCAGGTGCGGTGCGATCAGTTCTGCCGGCTGCTGTCGTCCCGTAGCCAGGTGCCGAAGTCCTGTGCCCGGATGGCCCTTCTGGCCCCCCGCCGGGCGCCGACCGCCGCCGCGACGAAGACCACGACAGCCGCGAAGAGCCTCGGCTCCCTGCGGAGCAGTGCCTTCAGATCCGCCGTGCTGGTGCGCGCCGAGGCCTCTTCCGGCCGGCGATGCTGTTCGACCTGGGCGGTGGACACCGCGGCACGGACCCGCCGTCTCATCAAGTCCGGCCAGGTGCGCGGCGGTTGGATCACGACATGGGCCGCGTCGACCACGAGCCGCTCCTCAGGGGCGAACGCCAGGGACGCGGCCAGGTCGTCGGCCATCAGCGGCGGCAGCGCGGCGATCCGGGCCTGACCGGCCTTGGAGACCGCGATCACACCCCTGCCGAACAGCCCCTCGCGTACGGCGGGCAGCCGCTGCCACACCTGGTAGTAGGCGCGCACCCGCCAGGGGCGGGCGGCCAGCGGGATCCGCCGTTCGGGGGCGGTGGCGAGGATGCCCGAGGTGTCGTCGTTCAGGGGCTCGGTCAGCGCCCGTACGTCGGCACGCGTGATCACGACGTCGGCGTCCACGTAGACACGGGGGAAGCCGCGCGCGTGGTCGTCCCCGGTCCGAAGGGCGGCGTGCTTGGAGGGCGCGGGGATCTCGACCACCCGCACGCGCGGGCCGCGAGCGGCAGCGATCCGCGCGGTGTCGTCCGTGCAGCCGTTGCACACGACCACGATGTCGGTCTCGTCTTCGGAGGACTTGGAGGACTTGGAGGACTCGGAAGGATCGGAGGACTCGGCCAGCAGTGAATCGAGGAGCCGGCCGATGACGCGCGCCTCGTTGTGGGCCGGGATCACGATGCTCGTCACGTCCGGCAGTATGGCGCCGAAGTCGCCATTGCGCTGCGTGTTTCGTCCAACTGTTCCCGTGACTGCGTCCAGTGGTCTAGATTGAGCTCCGCCGAGCCGGTTTGGGAGGGCTACTTGGCCTTGACGGCACGTCAAGGTGCGGCGCGGTGAACCGGATGCGAAACAGGCAGTAACCAACATGCAGGAAGCACGGGGCGGTTGGGGAACCGCTGACGGCTTCCTCGTCTTTTTCGGTGCCGCGGTGTGGAGGAGACACATGCGGTGCTGATCCAGCCCTGGCTTGCGCACGTGCGACCGTAGGTCCGGTTGCGTCCGGCCAGGGGGAGCCGCGCATGTGGTGGGGGGACATGACCATTGAGGTCACGCATGAGCAACTGGTCGTGGAACACAGACGTCCAGAAGCTCGCCGAAGACGCTGGGAACGCAAATACCGCACTGCCCTGCTGGTCGCGGACGGCTTCGCAGCCGTTGCCGCGGCCTTACTGATCCACGGGGCGTACGGCCGCTGGACGGTGGCCCTGGTACTGCCCCCGACCTGGATCGTGGCGATGCTGGCCCATCGCTCCTACGATCGCAGTGCCCTCGGCCTGGGAACCGAGGAGTACCGGCGGGTGCTGCGCGGAGCCGTCGCCCTGCCGGCGCTGGCCGCCCTCGCGTACTGGCTGGGCACGCGCGATGCAGGCCTCCTTCATGACATGATCATGTCCGCGGTGCCGGCCGCCGTGATCGCCCTGCCGGTCCGGTACACGCTGCGCCGCCGGCTGCACCGGCGGTGGTCCCGGGGCCGGGACCGGAGTGCGACGCTGCTGGTCGGACCGTCACACGGCATCGTGGAGCTGGTCGCCGTGCTGCGGCGCGGCGGCGTACAGGAACTGCAGGCCGCCGGAGCGTGCCTGAGCGACCCGCAGAACGCCGCGGACATACGCAAGTTGGGACTGCCCGTCCTCGGCGGCATCGGCGACATGGACGACGTCGTCCGGGCCCTGGGCGTGAGCACCGTCGTGGCGCTGCCGGTACCCGGGGCCGACGCCTCCGTGCTGCGGCGGATGTCCTGGACGGCGGCCGCGCAGGGCGTCGACTTCCTCCTGGCCCCCGTGCTGACCGACGTCTCCGCATCCCGGCTGGCGGTACGGCACGCGGGCGGGGTGCCGCTCGTGCGGATCCAGGCCCCGAACCTCTCCCGGATCTCCCGGCTGCCCAAGGAACTGCTGGACCGTACGCTCGCGGCGGCACTCCTGCTGCTCCTTGCCCTGCCCATGCTGCTGATCGCCCTGATCGTCCGGCTGGACAGCTCCGGGCCCGCCCTGTTCCGGCAGCAGCGGGTGGGCCGGTACGGCGACCACTTCACCATGCTGAAGTTCCGCACGATGCGGCCGGACTCGGAGGCCCTGCGGGCGGAACTGGAGCACCTCAACGAGAACAGCGACGGCCTGCTGTTCAAGGTGAAGGAGGACCCGCGGATCACCCGGGTCGGCTCGTTCCTGCGCCGCAGCTCCCTCGACGAACTGCCGCAACTGCTCAACGTCGTCAAGGGCCACATGTCCCTCGTCGGCCCCCGTCCGCCGCTGCCCGAGGAGGTGGAGGCGTACACCCCGGACATCAAACGCCGGCTGCTCGTCAAGCCCGGCCTCACCGGACTCTGGCAGGTCAGCGGACGCTCCGACCTGCCCTGGGAGGAGGCGGTCCGGCTCGACCTCGGATACGTGGACAACTGGTCGATGAGCCTCGACGTGTCGATCCTGCTGCGCACCGGGTCCGCCGTGGTGCGGGGAACGGGGGCCTACTGATGGTCCGTCTGCAGACCGACCGCCTACCGAAGGACCAAGGGGAGAGGAACCAAGTGACGCAGACCACCGAGCCGTTGGGGGTCGCGGTCGTCGGGGCCGGGTACTGGGGACCCAACCTCGTCCGCAACTTCCAGGCCAGCGAGCGGTTCCGGTTGCGCCTGCTGTGCGACCTCGACGTGGAGCGGGCCCGGCGGGTCCTCGGCGGCTACTCGACGGTCGAGGCCACCGCGGACTATGCGGCTGTCCTCGCCGACCCCGAAGTGGACGCCGTCGCCGTGGCCACGCCCGCCGGAACCCACCTCGACATCGCCCTGGCCGCCCTGCGCGCCGGCAAGCACGTCCTGGTGGAGAAGCCGCTCGCGGCGACCTACGCCGACGGGCTGCGCCTGGTCACCGAGGCGGAGCAGCGCGGACTCACCCTGATGTGCGACCACACCTACTGCTACACGCCCGCCGTGGGCCGCATCCGGGACCTGGTCCGCTCCGGCGAACTCGGTGAGATCCACTTCGTGGACTCGGTCCGGATCAACCTCGGGCTCGTCCAGAAGGACATCGACGTGATGTGGGACCTCGCCCCGCACGACCTCTCGATCCTGGACTTCATCCTCCCCGACGCCGTCGAGCCGGTCGCGGTCGCCGCCCACGGAGCCGACCCGATCGGCGCCGGGCAGGCCTGCGTGGCCTATCTGACGCTTCAGCTCAACACCGGGGCCATCGCCCACGTGCACGTCAACTGGCTGTCGCCGACCAAGGTGCGCACCACCATGGTGGGCGGCGCCAAACGCACCTTGATCTGGGACGACCTCAACCCTCTGCAGCGGGTGGCTGTTTACGACCGGGGCGTGGACCTGTCCTCGCCCCAGGAGATCGGTGCCGACGAGCGCCGGGACATGCTCGTCTCCTACCGCTCCGGAGACATGATCGCGCCCGCCATCGGCGAGAAGGAGGCGCTGCGCAGCATGGTCGACGAGTTCGGCGACGCGATCCGGCAGCGGCGGGCACCGCTGACCGACGGCCGGGCGGGTCTCAGGGTGCTGGACATTCTCGAGGCGGCGTCCCGGAGCCTCGAGTTCAAGGGCGCGGTCGTCGGCCTGCGCGCCGGGCGTTGACAGATCCGATCGGCGGAGAGGTAAGTGCAGTTGAGCAGCGTACGAGGCAAGAAGATCCTGGTCACCGGGGGAGCCGGCACCATCGGCTCCAACCTCGTCGACCTCCTGGCCGAGGGCGGCGCCCGCGAGATCGTCGTGCTCGACAATTTCGTGCGCGGACGGCGGGCCAACCTCGCGCAGGCCCTGCCCAGCGGCGTCGTGGAGATCGTCGAGGGCGACGTCCGGGACGCCGCCACCGTACGGAAGGTCACCGAGGGCGCCGACCTCGTCTTCCACCTCGCCGCCATTCGCATCACCCAGTGCGCGGAGGAGCCCCGGCTCGCCAACGAGGTCCTGGTCGACGGCACCTTCAACGTCCTGGAGGCCGCGGCCGAGGCCGGGGTCGCCAAGGTGATCGCCTCCTCCTCGGCGTCCGTCTACGGCATGGCCGAGACCTTCCCGACGACCGAGCGCCACCATCCGTACAACAACGACACCTTCTACGGCGCCGCGAAGGCCTTCAACGAGGGCATGCTGCGCAGCTTCCACGCCATGTACGGCCTGGACTACGTGGCGCTGCGCTACTTCAACGTCTACGGCCCCCGCATGGACATCCACGGCCTCTACACCGAGGTGCTCATCCGCTGGATGGAACGCATCGAGGCGGGCGAACCGCCGCTGATCCTCGGCGACGGCACCCAGACCATGGACTTCGTCGACGTCCGCGACATCGCCCGGGCCAATGTGCTGGCCGCGGAGTCGGACCTCACCGACGAGGTGTTCAACATCGCCAGCGGGACCGAGACCTCACTGAAGGAGCTCGCCGAGGGCCTGCTGGAGGCGATGGGCGCGACGGGCCTGGAGCCGGTGCACGGGCCCGCCCGCGCGGTGAACGGCGTGAGGCGGCGGCTCGCGGACACCTCGAAGGCCGCCGAGCGGCTCGGCTTCACCGCGCGGATCGACCTGCGCACCGGGCTGAAGGACCTGGTGGAGTGGTGGCGCGCGGAGCGGGAGGCGGCCAGGTGACCACCGACCGCATCCCGGTGATGATCCCCTGGCTCGGCGAGGAGGAGGCCCGGGCCGCCTCCGACGCCGTGCTGTCCGGGTGGGTCGCCCAGGGCCCCCGCGTCGCCGGGTTCGAGCGGGCCTTCGCCGAGCGGGTGGGCGCCGAGCACGGCATCGCGGTCAGCTCGTGCACGACCGCCCTGCACCTCTCACTCGTCGCGCTCGGCCTCGGCCCCGGCGACGAGGTCGTGGTGCCCTCGCTGTCGTTCATCGCCACCGCCAACGCCGTGCGGTACGTCGGCGCCGAGCCGGTGTTCGCCGACGTCGACCTCACCACCGGCAACCTGACGCCGGCCACCGTGGACGCGGTCCGCACCCCCCGCACCAGGGCCGTCCTGGCTGTCCACCAGGGCGGCGTGCCGGCCGATGTGCACGCCCTGCGCGCCGCCTGCGGCGACTGGGACCTGGCCCTGGTCGAGGACGCGGCCTGCGCCATCGGCTCGACCGTCGGCGGCAAGCCCGTCGGCCACGGCGCGCTGCTGGCCGCCTGGTCCTTCCATCCGCGCAAGCTCGTCACCACGGGCGAGGGCGGCATGATCACCACCGATGACGCCGAGTGGGCGGCACGCCTGCGCCGGCTGCGCGAGCACGGGATGAACGCCTCGGCGGCGCAGCGTCACGCGAGCGACAGGCCCGTCCTGGAGAGCTACCTCGAGGTCGGCTTCAACTACCGGATGACCGACATCCAGGCCGCCGTCGGCCTGGTTCAGCTCGGCAAGCTCGACACGATGATCCACCGCCGCCGCGAACTCGCCGCGCGCTACGACGCGTTGCTGCACGACGTTCCCGGGCTCACCCCCGTCCGCGACCCCGCGCACGGGCAGAGCAACTTCCAGTCGTACTGGGTGCTGCTGGGAGAGGACTTCCCCGTCGGCCGGGACGACCTGCTCGCCGCGCTCGCCGAGGCCGGTGTCTCCGCCCGGCGCGGCATCATGGCCGCGCACCTCGAACCCGCCTACGCGGACCATCCGCGCCCGCCGCTGCCGGTCACCGAGCGCATCACCCGTGACTCGCTGATCCTGCCGCTGTTCCACACCATGACCGAGGCCCAGCAGGACCGGGTCGTGGCCGTACTGCGCGAACAGGCCCGAAGATGAACGAACTTTTGATCATCGGCGCGGGCGGCTTCGCCCGGGAGACCGCACAGGCCGTCACGGACGCGGCCGGGTTCAAGCTGCTCGGGCACCTGGACGACAACCCCGCCCTGCACGGCACCGAGGTGGACGGCGTGCCCGTCCTCGGCGGCTGCGACCTGGTCCACGAGCTGCCTGACGCCCGGGTGGTGATCTGCGTCGGCAACCCCAGGGACTACGCGGCCCGCGCCCGCCTGGTGCGCAGGCTCGATCTCGCCGCCGACCGCTGTGCCACCGTGATCCACCCCACGGCGTCGGTGTCGGAGACGTCCGAGGTGGGCCCGGGCTCCGTTCTGCTCGCGCACTGCGTCCTGACCGCCGCCGTGCGGGTGGGCGCGCATGTCGCGGTGATGCCGCACGTCGTCCTCACCCACGACGACCGGGTCGAGGACCACGTCACGCTCGCGTCCGGTGTCCGTCTGGGCGGGGGAGTGCGGCTGGAACGGGGCGCCTATGTCGGCTCAGGGGCGCTGGTGAAGGAGGGCACGACGGTCGGCGCCTGGTCGCTGATCGGGATGGGGAGCACCGTGCTCGGCGACGTTCCGCCCGGCGAGGTCTGGGTGGGCAGCCCCGCCCGGCGGCTTCGCGCGGCGGAGGCGCCCGCGCTCGACGAACTTGCAGAGCGACGACAGTGGGGGGACCGCTGACATGAACCAGATTCCGCTCGTGGACCTCAAGGCGGCCCACGAGGAGGTCGCCGACGAGGTACGGGCCGGTTTCGACCGGGTCCTGGCCAACACCGCGTTCGTCGGCGGCGACGAGGTCCGTCGATTCGAGCGTGCATACGCCGAGTTCGGCGGCATCCCGCACTGCGTGGGCGTCGCCAACGGCACCGACGCGGTCGAACTCGCCCTGCGCGCGAGCGGGGTCCGCCCCGGCGACGAGGTCGTGGTGCCCGCCAACACCTTCATCGCCACGGTCGGCGCGGTGGCCAGGATCGGCGCCCGGCCGGTCCTCGCGGACTGCCTGCCCGACAGCCACCTCCTCGACCCCCAGGCCGCGCTGGACGCGGTCGGCCCGGCCACCCGCGCGGTCGTACCCGTGCACCTGTACGGGCAGATGGCGGACGTGACGACGCTGACCGGCCAACTGCCCGATCGGGTACGGGTCGTCGAGGACGCCGCTCAGTGCCAGGGCGCCACCCGCGACGGCCGGACGCCCGGCAGCGCCGGCATCGCGGCCACCAGCTTCTACCCGGGCAAGAACCTGGGTGCGTACGGCGACGCCGGCGCGGTGCTGACGGACGACGAGGAACTGGCCGGTCTGGTGCGCGCGATCGCGAACCACGGTGGCGTCGCCAAGTACCGCCACGACGTGCCGGGGTTCAACAGCCGCCTGGACGGGCTGCAGGCCGTCGTCCTGCGCGCGAAGCTGGCGCGACTGGCGGACGGCAACGCGGCCCGGCGCGCGGCAGCGGCCCGCTACGACGCGCTGCTCGGCGACCTCGCGGACGCCGGACGCGTCGTGCTCCCCACGACGGCAGCCGGCAACGTCCACGTATGGCACCTCTACGTCGTCCAGGTCGCCGGTGCGGACCGCGACGACGTCGTGGGCAAGCTGAACGCCGAGGGCATCGGCGCGGGAGTGCACTATCCGGCCCCCGTCCACCTCACGCCGGCGTACCGCCATCTCGGTCACACACGGGGCGACTTCCCCCACGCCGAGAAGGCGGCGGACCGGATCCTGTCGCTCCCGCTCTACCCGCAGATCACTCCCGACCAGCAGCAGCGCGTCGTGGACACGCTCGCCCACGCTCTCCGCGGCTGACCGGTCACCGGCTTCACGCGCTCCACCCGACCGCACCGGTCGGTCCTGCACAGCACCGCTGAGAGGTACACATGAACAGATGGAGCAGACGGATCCGGGGCGTCCGCCTCGCCGTCGTGGTGGCATTGACAGGAGCGGTGCTCCCGCAGGCCGTGACCGCGCAGGCGGCCTCCGACCCCTGCGGCACGGGCTCGAACCCGATCGTCTGCGAGAACTCCAAGCCGGGCACCCCGATGTCCGACTGGTTCGCGCCCAACGCCTACGGCGGCATCAAGGGCTTCACCACCAAGGAGAGCGTCCAGGCCGGGGACACCGTCCAGTTCAAGGTCCAGTCGCCGGTCCCGTACCACATCGAGATCTACCGGCTGGGCTGGTACGGCGGCGACGGCGCCCGCGAGATGTCGACCGCGGCCCAGGCGGCGGTGACCTACCCGGCCAACTACGCCACCAAGCCCGCCAGTTGCACCACCAAGAACAGCACCGGGCTGGTCGACTGCGGCAACTGGCCCGTGACCGCGAGCTGGACGGTGCCCAGTGGCGCCGTGTCCGGCTTGTACGTCGCGAACCTGGACCAGACCGATGGCAACGGCCTGATGCCGTACCCGTTCGTGGTCCGCAACGACTCCAGTACCTCCGACATGGTCGTGCAGACCAGCGACCAGACCTGGCAGGCCTACAACGACTACGGCGGCCAGGATCTGTACGGCGGCGCGGGGCCTGCGCCGGACGGCCGCGCCTACGAGGTCAGTTACAACCGGCCCCTGGACATCGGCGGCGACAACGGCATCTACGGCTCCGAGTACATGATGCTGGCCTGGCTGGAGCGCAACGGCTACGACGTCAGCTACCTGTCCGGCGTGGACGTTTCCTCCGCCAATGGTGCCACTCTGCTGAAGAAGCACAAGGTGTACATGTCGTCCGGCCATGACGAGTACTGGACGCAGAGCCAGTACTCCAACGTGCTGGCGGCCCGGAAGGCGGGCGTCCGGGAGGCCTTCTTCAGCGGCAACGAGGTCTTCTGGAAGACCCGTCTGGCGCCGAGCATCGACGGTACGAGCACGGCGGACCGGACCCTGGTCTGCTACAAGATGACCAAGATGGCGCAGAACAACGGCGTCGCCGACCCCAGCGGCGTCTGGACCGGCACCTGGATGGACCCGACCAGCACCCAGTACGGCCAGACCTACCAGCCGCCGAACATCCTCACCGGCTCGATGTTCCAGGTGAACGGTTACCGCAGCGACGCCATCACCGTCCCCGGCTCGTACGGCAGGAACCGGATCTGGCGCAACACCTCCGTCGCGGGCCTCGGCTCCGGTCAGACCGCGACGTTTCCGACGGGCACCCTCGGCTACGAGTGGGACAGCGACATCGACAACAGCACCCGGCCCGCCGGGGCGATCGACGTGTCGTCCACCACGGTGGACGTCAACGACGGCAAGCTCCGCATGGACTGGGGCAACATCTACGGCAACGGAACGGCGACGCACAATCTCGTCGAGTTCCGTGACCAGGACTCCGGGGCCCTGGTGTTCGGGGCGGGGACCGTGCAGTGGTCGTGGGGCCTGACCAACGTCCCGGCGAGCAACCCGGCGGACACGGTGGTCACCGAGGACTCCCGGATGCAGCAGGCGACGGTGAACATCCTCGCCGACATGGGCGTTCAGCCGGCGACCCGGCAGAGCAACCTCGTCGCCGCGACGGCCTCCACCGACACCACAGGACCGGCCGTCACGGTGACGAACCCGGCCTCCGGGGTGACCGTCCCGGCGCTGAAACCGGTCACCATCAAGGGCACCGCCACCGACTCCGGCGGCGTGGTGGCCCGCGTGGAGGTCTCCACGGACGGCGGAACGACCTGGAAGGCCGCCAGTGGCCTCGCGTCCTGGAGCTACAGCTGGACCCCGACGACCCCGGGCCCGGCATCGGTCAAGGTGCGCGCGGTCGACGACAGCGTGAACATCGGCGCCGTCACCACCGTTCCGCTGACCGTCGGCCCCCAGAGCTGCCCGTGCACCATCTGGCCGGCCTCGGCCGTGCCCGGCACCGTCAACGGGGGCGACGGCGGCTCCGTGGAACTCGGTGTCAAGTTCCGTACCACGGTGACCGGTTCGGTCACCGGCGTCCGTTTCTACAAGTCCCCCGTCAACACCGGAACCCACACTGGCAGCCTGTGGACCGCCTCCGGCACCCGCCTGGCCACCGGCACCTTCACGGGCGAGACGGCCTCCGGCTGGCAGCAGCTGAACTTCGCCACCCCGGTGCCCGTCAAGGCCAACACCACCTACGTCGCCTCGTACTTCGCCCCCAACGGCGGATACTCCTACGACGGCGGCTACTTCAACGACAGCGACGCCGGCCTCGCCCCGCTCACGGCACTGAAATCCGGCGCCGACGGCGGCAACGGCGTCTACCACTACGGCTCGACGAGCGCCTTCCCGTCCTCGCAGTCCTCCGGCAGCAACTACTGGGTCGACGTGGTGCTGGACACCTCGACGGCCAGTACCACCCCGCCCACCGTCAGCTCGACCTCCCCGACGTCCGGTGCGACCGGCGTGTCGATCACGGCACCGGTGTCGGCCACCTTCAGCTCGGCCGTCGACGCCGACAGCCTCACGTTCACCCTGAAGGGCCCGGACGGCAGCACCGTGCCGGGGAGCACAACACTCCCCGCGTCGAACAAGGCCACCTTCACCCCGTCGACGCAGCTGGCGCTGAACACCACGTACACCGCCTCCGTACAGGCCTCCGACCTGTGGGGCAACGCCATGGCGGACCCGGTGACGTGGTCCTTCACCACCAGCTCCACCCCGCCCGCGGTGACCTGCCCCTGCACGCTCTGGAACTCCGGCACCGTACCGGCCACCACCGACATGACCGGCGACCCCAACTCCGTGGAGCTGGGCACCCGGTTCACCTCCTCGGCGGACGGCTGGGTCACCGGCGTCACCTTCTACAAGGGCACCGGCAACACGGGCACCCACACCGGCAGCCTGTGGTCCGACGGCGGCACGCTGCTCGCCAGCGGCACCTTCACGGGCGAGACGGCCTCCGGCTGGCAGACCCTGACCTTCGCCACTCCGGTGGCGATCACCGCCGGCACCCCGTACGTCGTCTCCTACCATGCGCCGAAGGGCAACTACGCGGTGGACGGCGGCTACTTCGCGGCGGCCCACCAGTCCTATCCGCTCACGGCGACCGCCGACTCCACCACGCACCACAACGGGCTCTACAAGTACGGCACCGACTCGGCCTTCCCCACCGGTTCCTACGGATCCGCGAACTACTGGGTGGGCCCCGTCTTCACCGCCGACAACCCGAGCGCGTCCCTGTCGACCGCCACCGCCTCGGAGGCGACCACGTCCTCGGTGACGCACACCGCCGACGCGGCGAGCGCCCTCGTCATGACCGTGCCCGACAAGGCCGCGGTGTCCTCCGTCCAGGCGACGGTGACGATCCTGCGCGGTTCCGGGGCTGCGAGGAAGCTCCACGTCACGGCCGTCGTCTCCTACGACCGGAAGACCCACGAGGTGTCCGTCCACCTGTCCGCCCCGCTGCCCGACGGCACACGATTCACCATCGCGGTCACGGCCCGGGACAAGCACCGCCACACGGTGACGTCCCGCAGCTGGACCCTGACCAGCAAGACCGTCCACAAGAAGAAGAACTGACCGACCCGAACGCACCGCGGGCGGTCTCCTGCCACTCGGAGGCCGCCCCGGGGATTGGCTTGCCCATCGATGAGCACCGTCAGTGTTGTCATCCCCTGCTACAAGTACGGCCACTTCCTCGCCGACTGCGTCAGCAGTGTCCTGGACGAGCAAAGCGGCGTCGACGTCCGGGTGCTCATCATCGACGACGCCTCACCCGACGACTCGGCCGAGGTCGCGCACAAACTGGCCGCCGCCGACCCGCGTATCGAGGTCCGCGTCCACGAGACCAACAAGGGCCACATCGCCACCTACAACGAGGGCCTCCTGGAATGGGCCGACGGCGACTACGTCGCCCTGCTCTCCGCCGACGACCGGCTGGTCCCCGGCGCGCTGGTCCGGGCCGCCGCACTCCTGGACGCCCACCCCGAGGCGGGGTTCGCCTACGGGCGCCCGCTGCGCTTCCAGCACGGCGGACCGCTGCCACGGGCCCGTACGCGGAGCACCGGATCGGTCGTCTACCCCGGGCAGTGGTGGCTGGAGCGGCGCTTCCGCGAGGGCACCGGGTGCATCACCTCGCCGGAGGTCGTCGTCCGTACCGGCCTCCAGCGCACGGTCGGCGGCTATGACCCGAAGCTTCCCCACGCCGGCGACATCGAGATGTGGATGCGGCTCGCCGCACACGCCGACGTCGGCTACATCCGCGGCGCCGACCAGGCCTTCTACCGCGTGCACGGCAAGAACATGTCCACCACCGACTTCGGCGGTCAGCTCGACGACCTGCGCCAGCGCCTGGTGGCCTTCGACTCGGTGCTCGCCAAATGCGCCGACCGGCTGCCCCAGGCCGACCGCCTGGCCGAGCAGGTCCGCACCCGCCTCGCGCGCCACGCCCTGCGCCGCGCCTACCGGGCCTACGACCGGGGCCGTACCGGAGTCGTACCGGTCGACGCATGCGTGGCGTTCGCCGAGGAGTGCCTGCCGGGATACGCGGCGCTGCCCGAGTACCGCGCACTGCGGCTGCGCAGACGCATCGGCCCGAAGGCCATGCCGTATCTGCAGCCGCTGGTGTGGTCGGCGGTGGCCGAGCGCGGGCGGGAGTGGCTGTGGTGGGAGTCGTGGAAGCGCCGCGGTATCTGATGTCCAGGCGAGACTCAGCCCGCCACTGGAAGCTTGTCGGCCTGGCGGCGGGGGTCCGGGGAGGTCCCCTTCCTGCCCCTGCGGCGCAGCGCGTACTGGTCGGACCACAGGGCGCCCAGGATCCCGGTGATTGCGCCGAGCAGCGCCGTACCCGCCAGGGCACGGGTCCGGGTGCCCTGCACCGGGGCGGCGCTCGGGGCGACCAGGACGGATGCGCTGATCCGCGCCGCGGGCGCGACTCCCTGCGCGTCCTGCAGCCCCGTCACATGCCGGGTGTAGGCGTCGATGACCCGTCGGACCGCCGTGTCGGCCTCGACGGCCTCGCTCCGCTGTGCCTGCACCTGCACCGAGGGGATGAGATAGCGCGGCGTCGCGCTGGTGCCGCTGTTGCGCGGGATCAGCTGGTACGTCCCGTGCACGCCAGCGGCGTTCAGCTCCTTGCGCCCGGCGGGAGACTCGAGCTGCTGGATGACCCCGTACGAGAGGGTGGCGAGCGGTGGTTGAAGGTTCGTCAGCTGGTTCGGCTGGTTCCCTGTCACCGGCGGCTTGAGGACCACCACCGCCGAACTGAGGTACTGCGGGGCCGGGTGCAGCACCTTGTAGGCTCCGGCGGCCGTCAGCAGCAGCGCGAGCACCAGCACGTACCAGCGGCGGAGAAGCGCTTCGGCGACATCACGAGGCGACACGGGGATTCCTTCCGTCGGCCCCGATACTCGCAGGAACCGGGGCAAGGTGCCACCGGATCACGTGTGCCGGGGAGGTGCTCATGAGCCTCGGCGACCTTTTGTCGATCATGCGCAGGCGCTGGTACTTCATGGTGCCCCTCACCCTGCTCAGTCTGCTCGCGGGCGGGTATCTGTACCGGACCATCCCGGTGTCCTACGAGTCGCAGAGCTCCGTCACGCTGCTCGACTCCAGGGCGGTCGCCGAGCTGGCGCCGACCTTCGGCAACCCCCTGTCGAACGCGGGCGGTTCGCTGGTCGTCACGGCCGACGTGCTGATCAGGACGCTCCAGTCCGGCGACTCGGCCAAGGAACTGCACTCCCGCGGCGTCACGGACCGGTACACGGTCGGTTTCGCACCGGACGCCGACAGCCCGCTGCTCACCCTGAGCGTCAGCGGAACCGACCGGGCGAAGGTGCTCCGGGAGACCACCACCCTCACCGGTTTCGCGGGGGAACAGCTGAAGGCCCTGCAGGCCGCGTCCAAGGTGCCGGCGACGTACGTGGTGCAGACCGCGCCGGTCGTCCTGCCGCAGACACCGGTCTCGCAGTCGAAGAGCCGCTACCAGGACGTCGCGGCCGTCGTCATCGTCGGGTTCGTCAGCGCGTTCCTGCTGTCCATCCTGGCCGAAGGCGTCGCGGTGGTCCGCCGCCGGGGCCGTGCCCGGGCCGGATACGTACCCCGGCGCCATCGCGCCCGTCCCCCCGAGCGGGCGCCCAGGGGGCTGCTGGTGCGGAGGCTGGACGCCACGACGATCCTCACCGGCTATCTGGTGCTGGCCTTCTTCGTCCCCTCGAACCTCACCCTGCCCGCCCTCGGCGGCGTCGGCACCCCGGCCAACGTCTTCGCCCTGCTGGGACTTCTGTGGTACCTCGCCACCTGGCTCGGCGGCCGCATCCTTCCGGCGCCGGGCACCAGGCTGCCCCGCGTGGTGATGTGTGTGCTCGCCGCCGCGGTGCTGCTGTCGTATCTCGCGGACGCGACACGCGACAGCGCGCACGAGGAGGTCCTGGGGGCCGACCGGGGACTCATCGGGCTCGCGGTGTGGGTGGCGCTGGTGGTGCTGGCCTCGGCCGGCATCCAGGAGCGCAGCCGGCTGGAGACCCTGATGCGGCGGCTGGTCGTCCTGGGCACGGTGGTCGCCCTGATCGGCTACTACGACTTCTTCGCCGGGACCAACATCGCCGACTCCATCCACGTCCCCGGCCTGCACTCGAGCACCGCCGGGATCAGCGCCATGGACCGCGGCTCGTTCACCCGTCCGCGCTCCACCACGGCCCACCCGCTGGAATTCGGCGGCATGCTGGCCATCCTGGTTCCCTTCGCCGTCCACCAGGCCTTCGATCCGGTGCGCCGGCACGCAGGCGCGCTGCGCCGCTGGGCCCCGGTGGCGATCATGGCCGGCGCACTGCCGCTGACCGTGTCCAGGACGTCCATCATCGGCGCCTTCATCGTGATCCTGGTGATGGTGCCCCGCTGGAAGCCGCGGCGGCGCTGGGCCGCGATCGGGCTGATCCTGGGTTCGGTGGCCGGCTTCAAGGTGATCATCCCGGGGCTGATCGGCACCATCACCAACCTGTTCGCCACTTTCCTGTCCAACTCCGACAGCAGCACCCAGGCACGCACCGTGAAGTACGGCGCGATCGTCCCCTATCTCGGCGAACGCCCCTGGTTCGGACGCGGGTTCGGCACCTTCACCCCCGACCTGTACTTCTTCACCGACAACCAGTACATGCTGACCCTGGCCGAGATGGGCGTCGTGGGGCTGGCCGCGCTGCTCGTGCTGTTCGTCACCGGGATCCACCAGGGCGGTGCCATCCGCCGGCTCGCCCGCACCGAATCGGACCGCGAGCTCGGTCAGGCCTTCCTCGCCTCGGCTCTGGTCGCCCTGGTCATCAGCGCCACCTTCGACGCACTCAGCTTCCCCATGTACGCCGGGATGTTCTTCCTGAGCCTGGGTGCCGGCGGCAGCTACCTCGGCTTCATCCGCCGCGAGGCGGCTGTGCCCGCCGTCCCGTCCCCTCGCAAGGCATCCGAAGCCCAACTCCCCCAACTCGTGGAGTCCCGATGAGCACCGTCGCCGTCATCGTCGTCACCTGGAACAGCGCCTCGGTGCTCCCCGGGTTCCTCGCCGCGCTCCCGGACGGCATGGCCGGCCTCGACTGGCGGCTGGTCGTGGCCGACAACGACTCCGCCGACGACACCGTCGAGGTCCTGCGCACGCTGGCCCCCGATGCCACCGTCGTCCAGACCGGCCGCAACGCCGGGTACGCCGCGGGCATCAACGCGGCGCTGCGTGCCGCCGGTGACTTCGGGGCCGCTCTCGTCTGCAACCCCGACATCCGGATGCGGCAGGGCTGCGCCAAACGGCTCGTCGACTCGCTCGGCGACGGCGTGGGCATCGCCGTACCCCTTCTGTACGAGGACGGCCATGACACGCCCCACTACTCACTGCGCCGCGAGTCGAGCGTGCTCCGCGCCCTCGGCGAGGCCGTGATCGGCAACCGCCGGGCCGGGCGCTTCCCGCGCCTGAGCGAGCTCGTCACCGACCCCGCCGTGTACCGGCGGCCCACGCGCGCGGACTGGGCGACCGGCGCGCTCATGGCCCTCTCGGGGGAGTGCCTGACCGCTTGCGGTCCGTGGGACGAGTCCTTCTTCCTCTACTCGGAGGAGACCGAGTACTGCCTGCGGGCGCGGGACCTGGGCTACGCCACACAGCTGGACCCGACGGCCGAGGCCGTTCACCTGGGGGGCGACTCCCAGGTGTCGCCCCGCCTCTGGACGCTCCTGACCCTCAACCGAGTCCGCCTGTACCGGCGTAGGCACGGCCCCCTCGCCACAGCTGCCTTCCGCGCCGCCGTCCTGCTCAGGGAGACCTCACGCGCAGTGCTCGGCCGCCCGGCGAGCCGGGCGGCAGCGGCCGCGCTCTCTCGACCGGGCGCCCTGCGTACGACGCCGGGGGCGTGACTGCGAACCCGATGCGGACGCGCCCCGAAGGGGCGCGGGGCTGTATCGATGTGCGGCTCCGCCGCGTGGGCGCGACAAACCCGGACGGCGCCGCAGACGGCCGACGGGAAACCGTGGCACTTCCCGCGCCGCCGTCAGCCAACGCTCCTCGGCCGGCACACCATGGCGACGAAGTCATGCCCCACCTCCGGCAACGCGGCGTCCTCAGCCGCGAAACACCGCTCCAGCAACTCCCGCGTCTCCGGCTCGCCGTCACGGAAGTTGTGCGCGATCCCGGAGAACGCGATGTGCAGCACCGTGCCCCCGTACGGCCGCTCCTCGACAACGTCGAACTCGCGCCGCAGTCCCGGCAGCAGCGCTGCCGCGTCGACCGCCTCCGAGGGGTCGTCCAGCACCATCGACAGCCTGCTGGGCCGCACGACACGGCGCTTGATCCGGCCGTCGGCCATGCGCCGGCGTTCCTCGGGCAGCTGTGCCAGCAGCGCGTTCGCCGCATCCAGTTGGGCGTCGGTCCACTGGAACCGGGTGGGGCCGACGAACTCGTCGATCACGAACATCCCGTCGGGTTCGATCAGCTGGGACAGCCGAGGCAGGGTCTCGTCCAGCTTGTCGAAGTGGTGCAGCGACTGCAGGCCCAGCAGTACGTCGAAGCGTTCCCCGTCGCTGGTCATTTGATTGACGTCGGTGACTCGGAAGCGCAGGACGTCGGCGAGACCGTGCTCGGCGGCGGCGCGGGTGGCGAAGCCGATCCGCTCCGGCGCCACATCCACGCCCGCCAGGAGCGAGAACGCGCCCGTCTTCGCCCACAGCAGCTCGTTCCCGCCGGTGCCGCACCCCAGGGACAGGCCGCGCAGATCGGTGCGCGGCGCGAAGTGCTTGGCGGCCACGTACTCGGGAAAGGACGTGTCCGCGTCGCCGGTCATCAGCAGGTTCCACCGCTTGATGACCGCCGGTATCGCCCACCACTCGGTCAGGGACGGGTCGACCCGGGACCAGTGCTGGACCACCCGCGCGCCACCGCGCACCCGCAGCTTGGCCAGCACCGGCTCCAGGTCCAGCTTGCGCACCTTGCGCAGCAGCCGGTCCGCGTCGTGTCTGTTGACGAGGTTGTTCAGCATGCGGGCTCCGTCCGTACGGCGATGAGCGACTTCGGGGCACCGAGCACCCGCTCGCTGAGCAGCGCCGACCGGGGGAACAGGTAGCGCATCTCGGCGCGGGTCAGCAGCTCGATGTTGATCACGGCGTTCATCGCCGACTCCGGGCTGTCGGGGCGGCTGTGGACGAGCGGCCAGTGCCGTACCAGGCGTGCCCGGGCGGCCAGCGGCAGGAACTGGAAACCGGGTGCAACGAAGTGCGGTTCGACGGGGAAGTAGCGGTAGGGCGTCTGGATCCAGTGCAGCGGCGCCAGTTGCTCGACGGCGGCAACGAACCTGCGGCGCTGGCTGTGGCCGCCCACATGCTCGATGGTCGAGTTGGAGAAGACCAGGTCGTAGCCGCCGTGGCCGCTCAGTGCGGCGGCGACCGCCGGGTCGGTGACGTCGGCGTTCTCCGCGGTGATCCAGTCGGGCAGCTCGGCCGGGTGTTCCTCCAGGTTGATCAGGTGGACGTGCTTGGCGCGCACCGGTGCGCGCAGCCACATCTCGGCCGTCCCGCCCAGGTCCACCACACTCATGTTCTCGATGCCGGGGAAGCAGCGCCGGAACCGTTCCCAGCGGGCGACGCGGAGTCGTTCGCCCAGCGAGCCGGGCGCGTCGACGAACCTGTTTCTGAGGGCGCGGGAGCGGGGCACGGGATCAACCACCTGTCATCGGAGCGGAAGGGGAGCTGAGGCCTGCGGAGTCGGCGGCCGCTTCAACTGGGCCGTTGCCACTGGGTGTAGAAGCTGGCCGGGTTCACCAGGTACCGGACGGTGGGGTGCGGCACATGGCGCACCCGGTGCCTGCGGCCGTACCGGCGGATCAGCTCCCAGTCCTCGCGGGGCAGCACCTCCGGGGTCCGGCGCAGGCGGCTGAAGCGCAGGGAGCGGGTGCGGCGGGCGACGAAGGCGTTGGTGTCCAGGAAGGACTCGCGAGCGGCCCGGCGCCGGTCGTAGGGCACCGACAGCACGTCCTTCTCACTGCCGTCCGGCAGGACGCGCCGCAGCGCCGTGTAGACGCCGTCGGGCCCGTCGGGGGACTCCAGGACCGCCAAGGTCCGCTCCAGATGGTCGGGTTCCCACAGGTTGTCGTCGTCCAGGAACGCCACGTACCGCGAGCGGGTGAGGCGGATGCCCACGTTGCGCACGACGCCCGCCACGCCGGTGTTGCGTGCCAGCGATACGGCGAACAGCCGTGGGTCCTCGGGGAGTTCGGGCAGCCCGGCGCCGTCGTCGACCACGATGACGACCTGGTCGCGGACGGTCTGCTCCAGGGCCGAGCGCACCGCGGCACGCAGCGCCTCGGGGCGCCGGTGGGTGGCGATCACGGTCGCGACCAGTGCCGAGGGCGGGGAAGGCAGGCGGGCGGCCAGCCGTCGGGTCTCGGCGTCCTCCACCCGGCGCAGCCGCACCGCGGTGGGAGCCAGCAGGATCTTGTTCCTGGCCTCGAAGAGCACCAGCCAGCCGAACGCGGCCTTGAGCAGCGTCCAGGGCGCCCGCGCGACACGACGCATCATGTGGTTCCCTCCTGGCGGTGCGGCCGGCTCACGGGGACGGCTCGGGCTGGATCGGGCGGCCGTCGGACATCCGGTTGTTCCGCCACACGTTGCCGGTGCCGCCGGCGTTCCAGTGGGCGACCGTGCCGTAGCCGCCGGAGGCGGGGTGGTACTGGGTCGAGAAGATGTTGTCGGTGACCTTGATCCCGGTGGCGCCCTTGTCGCCGCCGTACAGGGCGTACGCACCGCCGGCGATCCAGTTGTGGTCGACGGTGACATTGCGGACCACTCCGGTGTCGGCGAACAGGCCGACGCTTCCCGAGGCCCCCTGCTGGAGGCCGGTCGGGTTCAGCAGCGTGTTGTGGCGGACGATCAGCTGCCCGGTGTTGCCGCCGCCGCTGATGACCGCGTCGGTGTGCTGCCACTCGCCGCCCTGGTTGACGAACGGGACGATGTCGTGGACGTAGTTGTCGTGCAGATCGCCCTGCCCCATCGACAGGGCGTCACCGAACACGGAGACGTCGCACCAGCCGACCTCGATGGAACTGCCGCCCATGTTCGACACCGCGTAGTCCACGCCGCCGTTGTCGGGCCCCTTTCCGGGCACGGCCGTGATGGTGGAGTGCAGGACCCGCAGACCGTGGTAACCGGGGCGCAGGTTGATGCCCCACCAGTTGTCCGAGGTGATCTTCGTGTCGATGACGGTGACGTCGTTCGCGTAGATGTCGAGCGAGCCGGTGATGTCCCAGCCGCGGATGACGAGCCCATTGGTACGGACGGCCAGGTAGCCGGTCTTGTGGGGCTCGAGGGAGACGCGGGGGCCGGTGCTGCGGGCGTCGGGGAAGCCGCAGGCGCCGGGGGAGGCGCACGCGGTCGTGGCCGGGGATCGGCCCGGGGAACTGCTCACGTCGGCCTTGCCGGTCGGGGTCGGTGTGCCGGCGGGCTCTTCTGACGTCCCGCCGACCGCGGACTGCCGCGTGGCGCTCGGCGACGTCGACGACACCCTCGCCGGACATGTCGGTGCGTCGTCGGGGCAGCCCGGCGACGCGGACCGGGCCGAGCCCGAGCAGCCCGCGCCCCCGACCGCGAGTAAGGCCGCGAGCAGCGGCCCCGCGAGCGAGCTCCGGCTGATACGCCGTGACATCCGGCTCACCCCATGTCCTGTTGGTTGGACGGAACCGGTACGGTCGCCCGGTGCCGGGCGCGGTGGGACCGGGCGCCGCGGTCGGCACCGCGCAGGAAGTCGCGGCTGGGCAGGACGCACACCGTGTAGGCGGCCAGCGCCGCCGTGCCGATGGCGAGGAGCGCGAGCCGTCCGTCGCCGAGCGGGCGCTCCAGGCCGAGGACGATCGCGCCCATCACGGCCCCGCCGAGGAAGGGCCAGGCGCAGGCCCTGGCGATCCGGCCGACGCCGATGCCGCCACGGCCGAGGGCGATCAGGAACACGGGCACCACCAGGCCGCCTGCGACCAGGACATGGCCCTGGGAGACTCCGACGATGCCGTTCAGACGGGCGGCGACGAGCAGCACCGGGATCAGGGCCACCAGCCACAGTCCCTGCACCAGGAAGAGCGAACGGCGCTGTCCGGTCGCCACCAGACAGTCGTAGGCGAGTTCACTGCCGATGCGGATCAGGCCGAGGGCCATCAGCCAGGGCAGCGCCGCGGCGGCAGGGGTCCACCGGCTGCCGTAGACCAGCTGGATGACCGGCTCCGCGAGGCCGGCCAGCAGGACGCACAGCGGGACGGTGCCGGTGATCACCACGCCCAGGGCACGGCTGAAGCCCTGGGCGAGCGCCTGCGGCGACTCCGCCAGACGGGAGAACCCGGCGAAGGAGACCCGGCGGGCGGCCTCGGAGATGATCCGCACCGGCCAGCCGGAGATGTTGAAGGCGAGGACGTAGAAGCCCAGGGACACATTGCCCAGCGTCGCGCCCACCACCATGGTGTCGACGTTGACCACCGCCAGGGCCAGCAGGCTCGCCCCCGCCAGCGGAAGCCCGAACCGCAGCAGCGCCCTGGCCTGCCCGGCGTCCCAGCCGTATCTCAGGGTGCCCGGTGCGGCCAGCCGGCAGCCGATCAGCGTCACGACGTTGCCCACCACGGCTCCCCAGGCGAAGCTCATCGCACCCCAGCCCGCGAAGGCGAGCAGCAGCGTCACCGCGGTGCCGAGCACGAAGTTGAGGCCGTCGATGATCATCCGCCTGCCCTGGGCGAACTCCCGGGTGAGGAATCCGCCGGGCACCTGGGCCACCCCGTCGATCACCACGCACAGGCACATCACACGCAGTACGGCGGTGGCGTCCGGTGAGCCGAGCAGGTCGGCCACCGTCGGTGCCGCCGCGAACAGCGCCACGTACAGCAGGCCGCTGGAGAGGGTGCTGAGGGTGAGCACGGTCGGAGCGAACCGCCGTGCGTCCCCCTCCCAGCGCACGATGGCCAGGCCCACACCCAGTTCGTTCGCGGAGAGCAGGACCAGCAGCACGGTCTGGGCGATGCCGTACACGCCCCACTGAGCGGGGCCCAGGGCGAAGCGGGCCAGCACGATGCCGGTCGCGAAGGTGCCCAGGCGCAGGAAGACGGTGTTGATCAGGCTCCACCGGGCAGCCGAACGGACCTTTCGTTCAAGGGAGTTGGCGACCGGGGATGGGGGAGGAGCGGGGGTGTCGCTCGTCTCACCGGTCTCGCTCTCCGGAGCGCGGGCGGTGTCCATGAGTCGGCTCCTCGTCGAGCGGCTCTGCGGCGGACGCCCCGGCCATGACGGGCCGTGGCGCTGTGGGCTCTGCGGCGGCCGCCCGGTCCTCGGCGGGCCGTGACCAACTCGGCGGCCGCCGGATGGCGAGCGTCTCGTCCACCACGGGTTCCCCGGCCGAGGGGGCCGGGGCGGTCGTCTCCTGCTCCGGTCCGGGCTTGTGCGGCCTCTTGCGCGCCTCCACGTAGAAGACGGCGACCAGGCTCAGCACCAGCCCCAGGCACCCGGCCATGACCAGGTACTCGATCCGGGTCTTCGTCTGCGCCACCGGGTTCTGCGGGGGCACGATGGTCGTCATGCGGATCATGGCCTTCGGTGCGACCGACTGCTGCTTCTGGAACAGGTCCAGCCGTTCCCTGGCGTACGCGGTCAGGATCTTGTCCGAGGCGAGGACGGCGGCCTTGTCGGTGCCGGTGACGGTGAGCCAGAGGAGCGGTCCCTGCGCATTGTCGGCGAGCTTGGCCGCGAACGTGCCCGAGGCGCCACGGGACTTGAGGTCCCGGACGGAGCCGTCGGAGTTGAGGTTACGGGCCAGGCTGTCGGCCATCCCGGTGAGCGAGGTCTGGGAGCTCAGGAAGGGGTTGCCGTCGTAGGCGACGGTGGCCTTCTGGGAGTTCAGCAGCACCACCGTGCTCTGCGACTGGTAGGTGACCGGAACCATCAGGGCCACGCCGACGATCAGACCGGCGGTCAGCAGCAGTCCGGGCAGCAGAACGTACCAGCGCCTGCGCATGACACGGAAGATCTCAGCCAGGTCCATGGTTCCCCCTCGCGAACCGACGTTCGACGAGCATATGTTGCAAGCGGATCATATGGGGAGCGTTTGGCCGGTGGGCCTGGGCCGCGTGCTCGCGGTGCCTCCTGCCAGCAGCACGTCGGCGATGCGGTCGCTCGCGCGCCCGTCCCACAGCTCGGGCCGACGCGGCGCGGGCGGATCGTCCAGCACCCGGTGCACAGTGGTCACGATGCGTGCCGGATCCCGGCCGGCCAGCACATTGGTGCCCTGCTCGACGGTGACGGGCCGCTCGGTGTTGTCCCGCAGCGTCACGCACGGCACGCCCAGCGCGGTGGTCTCCTCCTGCACGCCGCCCGAGTCGGTCAGCACGAGCCGGGCGGAGTCCTGCAGGGCGATGAAGTCCAGGTACCCGGCCGGCGGCACGAGTTGGACGCCTCCGGGGACGCCGATGTCGGCCAGCCGCCGCGCTGCGCGCGGGTGCACGGGCAGCAGCAGCGGGCAGCGGCCGGCGATCTCGCCCAAGGCCTTCAGGAGCCCGCCGAGGACCTCGGGGTCGTCCACGTTGGCGGGGCGGTGCAGGGTGACCAGGCCGTACTCGCCCGCGGTCAGGCCGTACCGGCTGACGACGTCCGAGGTCCTGGCCCGTGCCAGGTTGGCCAGCAGCGTATCGATCATGACATTGCCGACGAGGTGGATCTGGTCCTCCCGGTACCCTTCCGCGCGCAGGTTGTCGGCGGCGTCGGGTGAAGGGGCCAGCAGGAAGTCGCTGACGCGGTCGGTGACGACGCGGTTGACCTCCTCCGGCATGCCCCAGTCGCGGCTGCGCAGGCCCGCCTCGACATGGGCCAGCAGCGGTCCGGCCTTGGCGGTGACCACGGCGCAGGCCAGGGTCGAGTTGATGTCGCCGACCACCACGACGATGTCCGGGCGGACCTCGCCGAGCAGGGGCTCGAACGCGGTCATCACGCGTCCGGTCTGCTCGGCGTGGGTGCCGGACCCGACCCCGAGGAAGCGGTCGGGCGGCCGGATGCCGAGGTCGGCGAAGAACACGTCGTTCATGGCCGGGTCGTAGTGCTGACCGGTGTGGACGAGGACCACGTCCGCACCCCGGCGTTCCAGGGCGTCCATCACCGGTTTGATCTTCATGTAGTTGGGGCGCGCCCCGGCGACGCAGACGACTCGTGGCATGGCTCAGAGCACCTCGATCGTGGGTCCGGCCGGCAGCCGTCGACGGCAGTCGAGGACGAACGGGGCGTGCGCGGCGACGAGTTCGTAGTCGAAGCTGTCGTGGTCGGCGAGCAGCACCACCACGTCGGCGGCCGCCAGCTCCTGCGCCGTCGGTTCGACCCGCACCAGGCGGGTGTCCACCGGCAGGCCCTCCACGACGTGCGGGTCCGCAGCCTTGACCTGGGCCCCCATGTCCAGCAGGAGTTGCGATATGCGCAGGGCGGGCGACTCGCGGGCGTCGCCGGTGTTCTTCTTGTACGCCAGGCCGAGCAGCAGGATGCTCGAGCCGTTCACGGAGCGGCGTCTTGCGTTGAACAGGTCGCCGATACGGCGTGCCACGTACTCGGGCATGTGGTTGTTGATGTCGTTGGCCAGCTCCACGAAGCGGAAGCTCTGGCCGAGTTCGCGCTGCACCCGCCAGGACAGGTACGAGGGGTCGATCGGCAGGCAGTGGCCGCCGACGCCCGGTCCGGGGGTGAACCTCATGAAGCCGAAGGGCTTGGTGGAGGCCGCGTCGATGGCCTGCCAGACGTCGATGTCCAGGTGGTGGGCGAACATCGCGATCTCGTTGACCAGCGCGATGTTCACATGACGGAAGGTGTTCTCCAGCAGTTTGGCGAGTTCGGCCTCCTTCGGCGAGCTCACCGGCACGGTGGTGTCGACGAGCCCTGCGTAGAAGTCCTGAACGGCCTTGAGCGATGCAGCGTCGACGCCGGACACGACTTTCGGGGTCTCCTTGAAGCCCCAGACATCGTTGCCGGGGTCGATCCGTTCGGGGCTGTAGCCGAGGTGGAAGTCGCTGCCGGCGGTGAGGCCCGAGCCGTCCTCCAGGATCGGGGCGAACAGCTCCTGGGTGGTGCCGGGATACGTGGTCGACTCCAGGACGACGGTGGCTCCGGGACGCAGGTAGCGGGCGAGGGTGACCGCCGACTCCTTGATGTAGCGCAGGTCGGGGGTGCCCTCGTGCAGCGGCGTCGGTACGGTCACGACGGCGACGTCGAAACCGCCGCAGTCGCGCGCCGACTCGCTCGCGCGGTAGGCACCGCTGTCCAGTGCCGCGCGGATCCGCTCGGAGGAGACGTCCTCGACGAAGGACTCACCGGCGGAAAGGCTCTTCACCCGGCGGGAGTCGACGTCGTAGCCGATCACCTCGTGGCCGACCTCGGCGGCACGGATGGCCAGTGGCAGGCCGACGTATCCCTGTCCAACCACGACGACGCGCATCAGTGACTCCTGTTCGCGGGAGCGGTCGACGGGTTGAGCCGGATGAACTCTCGCGCCGTCATGAGGACGAAGGCAGCATTGGTGGTGAGATAGCGCCGGCCCAGACGGCGCGGCTCCTGCAGTGCGCGGTAGAGCCACTCCAGTCCCCACCGCTGCCAGGACCCGGGGGCGCGTCTGGTGACCCCGGCCAGGATGTCGAAGGAGCCGCCGACTCCGTGGACGACCCGGGCGCCGGTGCGCGCGCCGTAGGCGGCGGTGAAGATCTCCTTCTTGGGCGAGGTCATGCCGAGGAACAGCATGTGGGCGCCGCTTCGGGCGATCCCGTCCGCTATCGGCTCCTGCTGGGAGTCGTCGAAATAGCCGTGCCGGCTGCCGGCCACTTTCAGGCGGGGGAAGCGGTCGGCCACCCGGCGCAGCATCTCCTGAAGGACTTCCTGTCTGGCGCCGAGGAAGTACACCGACATGCCCGCCGACTCCGCCTCGGCCAGCAGCCGTAGGAACAGGTCGATGCCGGCCACCCGTTCGGGCAGCGGTGCGCGCAAGATCCGGCCGGCCCAGACCACGGCCTGTCCGTCGGCGAGGACGAGATCGCAGCCGGCCACGGCCCGGGCGAGCCGGGGGTCCCGCCGCATGTTCACCAGCTTCGCGGCGTTGACCACCCCGATCTCGAGCTGCCTGCCGTCCCGGACCGCCTCGAGGCAGCGCCGCACGGTCTCGTCCATCGTCAGCGGGTCCAGCTCGACGCCGAAGAGGGACCGACGCCCGCTCATATGCCGCCCCCCTGCCAGGCGTGGAGCATCCAGCCGAACTCGTACGGCCGGCATTCGCGGTCCACGGCGAGGGGCCGGTACATCCGGTCCAGGGACTTCAGGCGCAGGTTCGGCGCCACTCGGGTGCCGAGTCCCCGGGCGGCGCGTACGGCCTTCTTCGGGTCGCCCCGGTAGACCTTGCGCCAGGTGGTGCCGAGCTCGTCCAGGATCAACGACTCGCGGTGTTCCGGGTGTTCGGCCAGTTCGGGTACGTCCGTCATCCAGCGCAGGCCCTTGCGGACCGACGCGCCGAAGTCGGTGCCGCCGGCGTCGGCGAGATCGAACAGTGCGGTCGGCGCCATCGCGTGCTGGTGGACGCTGTAGACGGGGTAGCCCTCCACGACACCGCCGGTGCGCGCGTCGTAGTGCCACCACCACTGCCCGCCGTCGCCCTGCAGCCGGCAGATGCGCGCCGCGCACGCCTCGGCCGCGGCCAGCGCCTCGGGATCGCCGTCCCCCTCGCTGCTCGCGTGGGCGCGGGCCAGCGCCTGCAGCGGATACGTCTGGTCGGCGAAGCAGCTCACGTGCGCCCGGTACCAGGGCACCAGGCCGGGTGCGGTGGCGTGCGGGAACAGCGGGCTGTCGCCGATCCGGGCCCGCAGCAGACGGTCGCGGGCCGCGGCGAAACGTCTCTCCACGTCGACCGTGTCGCGGGCCGCAGCGAGGGCGGACAGCACCCAGGCGGCCTCGACGGTGTACTGCGGCCGGTCCTGCTCGTCCAGGGCTTCGACCCGCGCGAGAGCGTCGGACAGCTTGGGATGTCCCGTCTCGGCGGCGGCCCAGGCGATGAGCGCCGCGTCACCGAGGTTGGCGACCCCGGGCAGTGACTCGACCAGCAGTCCCGTGAACTCCTCGGCGGTGCGCCCGCCGAGCACCGCGCGCTGGCGGTCCTCGGGCAGGAACTGGGCCCCCAGCGCCGTGATGGCCGCGTAGCGGGTGCTGGTCCCGCGCCGCTCCAGGGTCCAGGAACCATCGGGGGTCTGCCGCCCGGCCATGGTGAAGGCGAAGGCCTCACCTCCGGGGAGCAGCATCGACGGAAGCCCCGACTCGGCGACCGTGAGCAGTCGCCGGGCGAGCGCGAGCAGCGGCGGCTCCTCACGACCGAGCGCCGCCAGACGTGTGGTCGTCATCTTTTGGGCACACCAACCCCCCTGTGGGTCGTTTTGCGCAGGCTCGTGATCGCCGCGTCGCGGATGGCCGTGCGGCGTAAGGCAGATGTCGGAACGTCAGACGTCAGGCGTCGAAGCCGTCGTCACTCCCCGTTTTGGACACGGTTGTGCTCACCCGGTAACCCCCCCTGGGCACTGGCTTGTGCGCTCACTGTGCCCACTCTGCACAGTTCGCACACATGTTATGCCTGCACGTGTTCGAGGATTGGCGTTTTGGGAGAATCGGCAGTCATGAGCGCACGACGAACGGTCATGCGCGCTCGGCGAGTTCGCCGTCCTTCTCGTCGTACAGCGCCCCCGTGTCCGGGCACTCCCAGACGCCCGTTTCCCCTTTCCGCTCGACCAGCCGGACGCCGGCCCGGCCGACCCAGCCGATCCGGCGCGCCGGAACTCCCGCCACCAGCGCGAAGTCCGGCACGTCCCGGGTCACCACGGCACCCGCCGCGACCAGCGCCCAACGACCGACGCGCACCGGGGCCACACACACCGAACGGGCCCCCAGGGACGCTCCCTCGCCCACCACGACCGCCACGGCCTCCCAGTCGCCGCCACGCTTCAGGCGGCCCTGCGGGTCCACCGAACGGGGGAAGTAGTCGTTGGTGAGCACCGCCGCCGGACCGACGAACACCCCGTCACCGAGCTGGGCGGGTTCGTAGACCAACGCGTAGTTCTGGAGCTTCACGTTGTCGCCGATCCGCACCCCTGGGCCGACGTACGCGCCCCGGCCCACGATGCACCCGCTGCCCAGCCGGGCATCCTCCCGTATCTGGGCCAGGTCCCATACGGTCGTCCCGTCACCTATCGTGGCCGTCTCGTCGACCTGGGCGGTCGGCTGGATCCTGAAGTTCACCAGGCGGAACCTTTCTTCTCGTTGAGGAGAGCCGGAAACGCAGCCCAACCAGGTCGTCTCCCCGCCGCTCGCGTCGTTCCGGAGCCCGGCGGGCGCCCCATCGGCGAGGACGGGCTGCCTGAGCCGTACGAACCGGTCCGCGAGGCACAGCCAGGCCGTGCGTACGACGTACCCCGCGTCCGGGAGCGCCGTGCCAGTAGCGCCTGTTCCCCGGTCGGCTCGATGGGCCCGCACGCGCTGCGCTGTGCCGTCGGGACCTGGATCAGCCTGGCGCCGGTGCCCGCGCGGGCCTCGGCGAGGTGCCGGGGTCCGCCGCCGACCCGCAGGGCGTCCGCCTCCCGTGCCTCGGCGTCGTGGACGGCCGACCGGGCGGCGCGGTCGGCCACGTTCCGGGACCGGTTCGCATCGATCATGTCGTCCACCGTGTCGGCGTCCGTGAGGTCACTGACGCCATGGGCCGGCCCGACCGCCTGCTCGCCGTCCTGCCGAAGCCGCGCGAGGAGATCCCGTCCCAGCACTCCGCCGGCGCCGGTGATCAGCCAAGGGATGGTCATGGTTTCCTGCTCGTGGTCGAAGGAGTGCGGATCCGGCACCAGAGCGCCGCTCGCTCCTTCAGCGGCTCCCACCAGGCACGGTTCTCCCGGTACCAAGTGACCGTCTCCGCGAGGCCGGTGGCGAAGTCCTTGCGGGGCTCGTAGCCGAGCTCGGCGCGGATCTTCGCGCAGTCCACGGAGTAACGGCGGTCGTGGCCCTTGCGATCGGCGACGTACTCGACGCTGTCGTCCCAGTCCGCACCGCAGGCCTCCAGCAGCAGAGTGGTCAGCTCCTTGTTGGTCAACTCGGTTCCGCCGCCGATGTTGTAGACCTCACCGGCTCGCCCCTTGGTGCGCACCAGCTCGATGCCCTGGACATGGTCGTCGATGTGCAGCCAGTCCCGGACGTTGCCACCGTCGCCGTACAGCGGGACCTTCTTGCCGTCCAGCAGGTTCGTGATGAACAGCGGGATGACCTTCTCCGGGAAGTGATGGTGCCCGTAGTTGTTGGAGCAGCGGGTCACCCGCACGTCGAGCCCATGGGTACGGTGGTGCGCGAGGGCGATCAGGTCGCTCGATGCCTTGGAGGCGGCGTACGGGGAGTTGGGGCGCAGCGGGTCCGTCTCCGGCCAGGAGCCGAAGTCGATCGATCCGTACACCTCGTCGGTGGAGATGTGCACGAAGGTCTTCGCGCCTCCGTGGCGCAGCGCCGCGTCCAGCAGGGTCTGGGTGCCCAGGACGTTGGTCCGGACGAACTCGTCGGCGCCAAGAATCGAGCGGTCCACATGCGACTCGGCGGCGAAGTGGACCACCTGGTCGTGGCCGGCGAGCAGCTCGTCGACCAGCGCGGCGTCACAGATGTCCCCCTGGACGAAGGCGAATCCCGGGTGATCCCGCACCTCGTCGAGATTGGCCGGATTGCCCGCGTAGGTGAGCTTGTCCAGCACCGTGACCGCCACCTCACCCGGGCCGGCCGGGCCGAGCAGCGTACGGACGTAGTGCGAGCCGATGAAACCGGCACCGCCGGTCACCAGGATCCGGGTCGGCCGAGCCGGCGACGAAGGGGCCGTCATGACGAAATCTGTACCTTGCTGTGGTCTCCGAGGACGAAACGGTGGGCGGCGGGCTTGCGGGGTGCGGGCGTCACCTCGACGTTGCGCCCGATGAGGGAGGCCTCCACCCGCCGCACCCCGCTCATCGAGGAGTCGCGCAGCACGATCGAGTACTCGATCTCGCTGTCGTCGATCCGGCAGTCCCCGGCGATCGAGGTGAAGGGGCCGACGTACGAGTCGGTGATCACGGTGTTCGGGCCGACGACCACCGGGCCCACGATCCGGCTGCCGGTGACCTTCGCCCCGGCATCGATCCGCACCCGGCCGATGATCTCGCTGTCGTCGTCGACCGTGCCGTCGATACGGCGTTCGAGGGTCTCCAGGACCGAGCGGTTGACCTCGAGCATGTCGGTGACGTTCCCGGTGTCCTTCCAGTACCCGGAGATGATCGTGGAACGCACATCACGGCCGGCGTCGATCAGCCACTGGATGGCATGCGTGATCTCCAGCTCGCCGCGCCAGGACGGCTGGATGGAGCGCACGGCCTCGTGGATCGCCGGGGAGAACAGATAGACGCCCACCAGCGCGAGCTCGCTCTTGGGATGCCTGGGCTTCTCCTCCAGGCCGATCACCTGGCCCGCCGCGTCCAGCTCGGCCACACCGAACGCGGTCGGATCGGGCACCTTCGTCAACAGGATCTGCGCCTCCGGGCGCTCGCGGCGGAAGGCGGCCACCAGATCCGTGATGCCCCCGACGACGAAGTTGTCACCGAGGTACATCACGAAGTCGTCGTCGCCCAGGAACTCATGGGCGATCAGCACCGCGTGCGCCAGTCCCAGCGGCGCCGCCTGCGGGATGTACGTGACGTCCAGTTCCCACGCGGAACCGTCGCCGACCGCCTCCCGGATCTCCTCGGCGGTGTCCCCGA
This sequence comes from Streptomyces puniciscabiei, assembly GCF_006715785.1. Lineage (NCBI taxonomy): Bacteria > Bacillati > Actinomycetota > Actinomycetes > Kitasatosporales > Streptomycetaceae > Streptomyces > Streptomyces puniciscabiei. Next base: position 370,453 of record NZ_VFNX01000002.1, on the reverse strand, counting down.
CGATGATCCCCACCTGGGTGATGCCCGCCTCGGCGATCGCTTCCAGGCCATAGAACAGCACCGGTTTGTTCGCGACCGGTACAAGTTGCTTCGCCGATGTATGCGTGATGGGGCGCAAACGGGTACCTGAGCCACCAGACAACAAAAGTGCCTTCATGCATATCACCCTACTTATGCCGGACTTGCTGACGGGGGGATTCCGCACGGGTGGATCTCGCGGCCTCTCCGCCACGTACGCCGCCTGGACGCAGGCCACCGACCAGGCCGAGGATCAGCACGGTGATGCCCAGCCACACCGACGGCCCCGGCGCGCCGCTGCCCGAGACCGCGCCGACGACCGCCGCGGCAAGCGGCGCGACACCGGTCAGCAGGCCCGCTCGCCCCGCTCCCGCAGCGCGAACCGTCGAGTACCACAACACGAAGGCGACCGCCGTCACCATCAGCGCCAGATAACCGACGGCCGCCCACTGGGACGCGGACAACTCCCGTACGGCCGACGGCCCTTCGGTCGCCCCGCCGAGCACGGCCAGCAGCACGGCCGCCATCCACATCGCGTGCAGGGACACTCCCCACGGCGAGTGCCGCCGCAGTACCGGCACCGCGAGCAGCGTGAACGCGGCCTCGCAGCCCAGGGCCAGTGCCGCCCAGGCCACCCCTACGGCATCGGTGCGGCCCGTACCCTCCACCAGCACCGCGCCCGCCATGACGACAGGCGCCGCCCCCAGCACCTGCCGGCTCGGCCTGCGCCGCTCCAGCACCGGACCGATCACACCGAGCACCACCGGTACGCACGCGACCGCCACAGCGATCACCGCGGGCTCTGCATGCCCGACGCCCCGGACCACAGCCACGTTGAACAGCACCAGACCGGTGACCGAGATCCCGGCCAGCCACAGCCACTCCCGGCCCCTCGGCCACACCGGGCGAACACCGGCGAGCCGCGCCAGGACCAGGAGGATCACGGTCGCGGCCGCGTACCGGACCGCCTGAGTGCCGAACAGCGGGGCGCCGACGAGCGTGCGCGAGACGCTGACGCTGCTGCCGACCAGCGCCATCCCGACCATGCCGGGGACGAGCCGGGCCAAGGAAGCGGAAGGTATCTCCATACCGCCCACGCTGCCCTCACCCCGGACCTCAGGGACAGGTCCACAACGCCACCGGTGGAGGGGTCCAAAAGTCCACGCCCGGCCGCCGGTCCGGCGGGGCCCGGGCGCTGCCCGACGGCAGACCGCACGGCGTGCTCGTGTGAGCCCTGTACGCGCCCCCGCCCCGGCGTGAAGACTGCCTCGGCGAGGGCGGTTGGCCACAGCACGACTCACCGCCGTCGGTCGACTCCCGAGGAAGGCAGGCCGGTCGCTGTGTTGTTGCGTCTCCCCACGTCGGTGTCCGAAGCGCAGGAGTATCTGGCCGAGGGCGCCGTGCCGATCGGAGGGGCCACGCTCCTGTGGGCCACATGGCAGCGGGACGGCTTCCCCGAAATCGCCGTGTCGCTACGGGACTTGCCCGAGGCCAACGTGCTGGGGCGGGACACCGTGGGAGGCGCTGTGGTCCTGCACCGGATCGACGAGCGGGTGCCGGACGTGCTGCGCCTGGCCGCCGCGCAAGTGGGCACCGGGGCCGTGCGGCGGACGGCGACGGTCGGCGGCAACCTCGTCGGCAGCACACTGCGCTGTCTGCTGCCCGCGGCGATCGTCCTGGACGCCCGGGCGACGGTGCTGGAATCCGATGGCGTCCAGGAGACGGACCTGGCCGAGCTGGTGGCCAAGCGCCCCGTGCTGCTCAGCCTGCGCTGGCGTGCACCGATCGCCTGCGCGTACCGGAAACTGGCCGGCGAGGCAGGTGGACCGCCACCCCTCGTCGTCGCCTCGGCGGTGCACGCCGACGACGCCGGCGAGCGGCTGCGGGTCGCCGTACGCGACGGCTACGACGTGCTCAGCGGCAGCGCCCCGTGCGCCACCGACACCGAGGAGACCCTGCACGCGCTGGGCGCGACGGGCTTCGGCGATCTGCCGACCGCCGCGTGGGACGTCGTACGCGCCCAGGTCACCGGCCTGTTGGGGGGCCGGGCCGCGCACTGACCCGCGGTGCGGGCCCGGGTGTGGAGGTCAGCCGGACGAGGGTGTGCCGGTGTCGCGGGTGTCGGCGCCGGCTGAGCGGGATCCGACCGGGGGCAGGCAGAGCACGGCGATTCCGGCGACGACCCCGGCGAGGAGGAGCAGCGGGTCGACGGCGAGGAGCAGGCCGAGGTGGCGTGCGGGACGTGTGCGGGACAGGGCGAAGCCCGTCGTGCGGCGCAGCGGACCGCAGGGGACGCGGGCGGTGCCGACGACGAGGGGCCGGTCGTCACCGTGTTCGACGACGCGCAGCAGGCGCGTGGTGGGACGGGGCTCCAGCGAGGTGTCGCCGGTGCCGAGGCCCCCGGGGACACGCAGCCGGGTGCCGCCCGCCACCGGTTCGATCGCGGTACCGCTGAAGGTGGGCAGCTCGCCGCCGAGCGCGTCCCCGCCCAGGACGAGGCTGAGGACGCAGTCCTCGGGGCGCGCGGCGACGGCCGGTGTGGCCTCCTGGACATCGGCACGTCGGCGCAGCGTGGCCAACGGGCCGATGCAATGGGTGAGTTCGGCGATGCGACGGCCGGCGGTGGCCGCGTACGTGCCGGGCCGGGGCAGTGAGCCGGGGTTCGCCCGCGGGGGCGGTGTGGGAGTGGACGAGGTCGGTGCCGGCAGCGGTTGCGTGTACGGGAACTCGGTGGTCATGGCGGTACCTGCCGAGACCGCGGGCGGTGCGGCGGAGTCGAGGGACGCCGGCGCCGCTGCGCCGATGGCGCTCGGTATTGCGGTCGAGCGGTCAACGGTGATTCGACGCGCTCACCGGTGGTCATACTCGTCGTGGCGGCGCCACCAGAAGCCGGTCTCGTTGCGGCCGAGAGGCGCGCGGTCGAGCCACTGGTACATGCCCCAGAGGGCGTCCAGCCCGCGCGCGTAGGCCGAGTAGGTGTGGTGGACGGCGCCGTCCTGCAGCGCGAACGCGCTCACACCGGGTCCCTCTCGCCGGTACGTCTCCCAGTCCGTGCCGACGATCGACCGGCTGAAGGCGTCGTGGGAACGCTTCTCGTCGGCCGTCGCCGGCCGCAGGTCCTCCTCACCGAAGTTGTAGGCGACGAGTCCCGCTTCCCACTCCTCCCTGGTGTGCGCCACCCCGAAGTCGAAGTTGAAGTCACTGCCGTAGGAGGACGCCCACGGGAACGTCCAGCCCATCCGCTGCCGGTACGCCTGGAGCTTGGCCAGTGGCGCTCGGGACACCGCCCAGAACATGACGTCGTGGTGGGCGAGATGGACGACGGACCCGTTGAAACCGTCGGCGATCGCCGAACAGGACGGGCATCCGGCGGTGTAGTCGGGCCCGAACATGAAGTGGTACACGAGCAGTTGGGACCGTCCCCTGAACAGGTCGGCGAGCGACGCCGTTCCCTCGTCGGTCTCGAAGCGGTAGTCCTTGTCCACCCGGACCCAGGGCAGCTCCCGCCGTCGCCGGGCCAGTTCGTCGCCGCGCCGCGTGAGCTCCTTCTCCGCCTCGAGCAGCTCCAGCCTCGCGGCAAGCCACTCCTCGCGTGTCCCCGTCTTGTGACCGGTCATCGCCTGTCTCCTCTTCCTGCCTCTTCCTGCCTTGTCCCGCCTCTCGTCGCTACATCGTGTGCGGCGTGAGCCCCGGAACCAGTGAGGGCGCGACGACGATCACGAGTCCGAGCCCGACGATCGCCAGCGCCGGCGGAACATCGATCGCGCGCCGCGCGGGCAGCAGCTTCTGCGCGGAGGCGAGAACGGCGACCAGCGACATCCACCACACGCTCATCACGCCCAGCGCCACGAGCATCGCCATCAGCCAGATGCTCGACCCGGCGCAGTACAGTCCGAACCTCAGCCCGGACCCGGCAGCCTCGCTACAGCGCCGTCGGAAGTACCGCTTGACCGGCGTGAGCTCGTAGACACCCGCGGTGATCACCACTGCGGCGGCGACCTGCGACCCGTGCGGCCGGTCCAGCGCGTACGCCACGACGCCCGCGAGTGCCCAGACGGCGAGGTAGGCCCCGGCGAACCGCGGCGCGTCCCGCGGCCCACCGGCCAGGCGGACGTGCCTGGCGATCGCAGGGGCCGCGCCCGGCAGCATCATCGCCGCCATCATCGTCATCCACGTCGCGGCGAAGAACCCGAACGGCCCGGGTCTGGTCGCGATCCCCATGTCCATGCCCCGCATCAGCCGGATCGCGGCCACCCAGCACGCCGCGGCGAGCCCGAGGGTCACTCCCAGTGCGGTCGCCGGCGCGGTCGGGCGCCGGAATGCCACGTTCACCGTCGGTTCTCCCTCTGGAGTCGGCCGGGCGGCGATCTCGTCACGCGGATCCGCGCGCCTGCTCATCGAGGTGATCTTTCAGTGCGCCGAGCGGGCTGTCCCAGTCGCGTGCCAGCGCGGCCAGGAACTGCTGCGCCACCTGCATCGGCGCCGATCGCAGCCGGTATCGCACCCGGCGTCGCTCGCCCGGTTCGGTCGTCACCAGGCCGGCGTCGGTCAGCAGGGCCAGGTGTTTGGCGATCGCCTGCCGTGTGATCGGCAGCCGGCCGGCCAGGTCCGTCGCGGTGGCCGGCCCCCCTGAAGCCAGCGCGGCGAGGATGGCGCGCCGGCTCGGGTCGGCCAGAGCGGTGAAGACCTGCTCGGCGATCGCCTCGATGTCAGGCTGCGGCATCGAGGTAGTCGACCAGTTCGCCCAGTTCGCGCGTCCAGCCCTCGGTGTGGCCGTCGTACTCCTTGCCGTAGACCTCGTCCGGGAGCTGGGCGAAGCCGGTCTCGACCACGGTCAGCCGGGTGCCGGTGCCGACCGGTTCCAGCGTGAACTCCACATAGGTGCGGCGCGGATCGTCCTCGGGCAGTTCGGCCATGCGCCAGGTGAAGCCGAACACCGTCGGTTCCTCCACCCGTTCCACCCGCATGTCGGCGGAGTGGCCGCCCTCCCATTTCATCCAGGCCGAGCCGCCCGGGCGTAGATCGATCGCGGCCTCGTCGCCGAACCAGGCGCTCAGTCCCTCGGCCGTCGTGAGCGCCGCCCACACCTTGGCCGGCGGGTGAGCGATCTCGATGGTCCGCTCGATCCGATCAGGGAACGCCATCACTGCCTCCAGGTCTATAGCAACCATCTGGTTGCGACACTATAGCAACCGAATGGTTGCGTCAACCGGGTCGATGTGAGGTCTGGCCGCACTCGGACCGGCGCCCATTAACACGTCTCAACCTCGCCCGGTGCGGCGACACGCCGCGGTGCGCGAGGTGAGCGGGCATCAGAAGATCATTCAAAAGGGCTAATGTCGCATCAATCCGCCTTGCTTTCGCGGTATTTGATGTCCCTGGGCGCCTCCGAGGAGGCGGCGCGACACGCCGGAAATACCCCGATTGGCGCCTTCCGGTAGTCATTCAATATGACCGGTATGTCTGCTGTAGGTACTTTTGATCACGACCGGCTGACGGGCCGGTATCTCTGAGACAGCAGACAGGAGAAACGACATGAAGGTCCCCCGTTCCACCGTGGTCACCGCTGGTCTCGCGGCCGCCGCAGCCCTGGCCGCGACCGGCATCACCTATGCGTCGGCAGCCCCGGCCCCGACGCTCCAGTCGGCCCCGGCCGCCGTGGCCGCCGCCCCCCTCGGCGGCGACAGCGGGCAGGGCAAGGGCAACGAGGGCCGGGAGGGCCGCGAGGGCCGCGAGGGTGACTGGGGCCGGATCCTGATCAACGAGCGGTCCTACTCCGCCCACCCGGGCGACTGCATCACCGTGGTCAGCGGCCTGGGCGCCAAGAGCTTCAACATTCGCAACGAGACCCGCAAGACCGTCGAGGTCTTCCGCGGGGCGGTCTGCGACAACGGCGCCCCCATCGCCACCGTGGGGCCCCACAGCTCCTCGGAAGGCGTGCGCCCGTGCCCCACCGATGGCATCCATGTCAAGCACGGGGTGGTGGCGAGCTTCCGCGTGGTCCGGCACCACGGGGGCGGCGACTGGGACTAGTCCGGCGCCGGCAACATGATCTGGAGCCCCGGCCCGCCGGAATCGGGCCGGGGCCCCTGGAGGAGGAAGGCTCATTCAGCGAATGACGTCACCAATAACAACTCACGATGTGGTGTCAGGATTCCCGGTCGCGCGGTGACATTCCCCTCCCTCTCCGTGACTTCACGTCATGCTCGTCACCTGCGCATACTCCTGGTCCTTCGCGTCCTGAACCGTTGACGCGCGATGACCGACCGAATGGAGTTGGTGGGAACGATGACGTCGCACACGGTCTCCGCCGCGGCCGCCGGCACATGGACACTCGGTGATCTCGAGGTCAACCGGATCGGTTTCGGCGCCATGCGCTTGTGCGGCAGTGCCGCGTTCGACCAGGGCACCTCCCGCGAGCGCAGCCAGTCGATCGACGTGCTGCGCCGGGCAGTCGAACTCGGCGTCAACCACATCGACACCGCGGCGTTCTACTTCTCCCGGCTGCGCTCCGCCAACGAACTCATCAACTCGGCGCTGGCACCGTACCCGGACGATCTCGTCATCGTCGCCAAGGCCGGCCCGGCGAGGGACGCCGGCGGTGAGTGGGTCACACCGGCGCGACCGGACCAGCTGCGCGGCCAGGTCGAGGAGAACCTTCGTCAACTCGGCCGCGATCACCTCGACTTGGTCAACCTGCGTCTCATGGGCCAGGACTCCATCAGTGAGCACTTCGGGGCTCTTGCCGAGCTGCGCGATGCCGGACTCGTCCGGCACCTCGGCATCTCCGGCGCGCGACCGGAGCACCTGGCCGAGGCTCAGGAGATCGCACCGGTGGTCTGCGTCCAGAACCGCTACAGCGTCGATACGCCCGGCGGTGACGAGATGCTCCGGGTGTGCGCGGCGCAGGGCATCGCGTTCGTGCCCTTCTTCTCCATCGCCGGGGCGGGACGTGAGGCGGGAACCGCCCGGGCCGAGCACGAACAGGTCCGCTCCGTGGCCCGCGCGCACGGCGTCTCGGCCGCGCAGGTCCGCCTGGCATGGATTCTGCAGCAAGGCCCTCATGTGCTGGCCATCCCCGGGACGGGCAATCCGGAGCACCTCGTCGACAATGTGGCAGCGGGCGCGCTCCGACTGACGGAGGAAGATCTCCGGACACTCGACTCGATCCGCCGCCCCGCGTCCTGATGCCACCGGGACCGGGGCCGCCCAGCAGGGGGAGCGAGTCGTCAGCTCCTAAGCGTGCTGTCCCGGTCCGTAGAGGGCCGCGATGTCTTCGGAGGAGCTCCACCGGCTGTAGGTCGGATCCTGCGGCCAGCCTTCGGGCGAGTCCTGCCATTCCTCCTGTCGCCCGTACGGCAACAGGTCGATCAGCGCGAAGGTGTGACTGAGCTGTTCGGTGCCACGACCGTTGGTGTGCCAGGTCCTGTAGACGGTGTCGCCGTCACGCAGGAAGACGTTGACGGCGAATCCCCCGCCGGGCGGTGCGCCGACGTCGCCGCCGAACGGGCTGTTCGCCGTGGAGTACCAGGTCATTCGGTTTCCGACTCGCCGCTTGTAGGCGAGTGCTTCGTCGATCGGCCCCTGGGTGACGATGACGAAGCGGGCGTCATACGCGTCCAGGAACTCCAGTCGGGTGAACTGCGACGTGAAGCCGGTGCAGCCCGGGCACTGCCACTGCTTGCCGGGGAACCACATGTGGTTGTAGACGATCAGCTGCCTCCTGCCCTCGAAGATGTCCGCCAGCCGGATCGGTCCCTTCTCCCCCTCAAGGGTGTACTCGGGCATCCGGACCATGGGCAGCCGGCGCCGCTGGGCGGCGATCGCGTCCAGTTCTCGGGTTGCGGCCTTCTCCCGGACGCGCAGGGCCTCGAGCTCTCGTTGCCAGGTCTCGGCGTCGACGACGCGCGGTAGTGCGTGGGCGGTCATGGTTCCTCACTTTCGTGGGCGCGGCTTGCGGTGCTCAGGTGTAGACCCCGCCTCGCCGTCGAATTCATCGGCATCGACGGCACCCACAGCAGGAGAATGTTCCTGGCGTGTACATGTATCTTCGCGCGGATGCGACCATGGGAGCAGTGCGCCGACAACGGCGGTTCGCCGGGCCATCAGCTGCCGGAAGGAACGGGCGAGGATGAGCGAGCAGAGGGACCCCGATTCCCGCGCCGGTATAGCGGCCAACGTCTTCTCACCGGACGGTGCCGCGATGCGCCGCCGCCACCGACGGGTCCTGCGGCAGCTCGGCATGTGCGTGCTCTTGCTCGTGCCCTGGACCGTCTACCTGGCGGTGTCCTTGCCGGATCGATTCGAGGCCCGCTACTGGCCCATGGTGTGGGTGGGCTTCGATGTGATGCTGCTGGTGTCATTGGTCGCTGCGGGACTGGCGGTGTGGCTGAGACGGCAGGCCATGGTCCCGCTGTCGTACGTGGCGGCCACCCTCCTGATCTGCGATGCCTGGTTCGACGTCTCCTTGGACTGGGGGCGAGCGGATGTGTGGGTGAGTGCCGCCTCGGCCGCACTGGTGGAGCTGCCCCTCGCCGTCCTGCTCATAGTGCGGGCCCGGCGGGTGCTGAAGGTGTCGGTCCGGTTGGCCTGGCAGCGGCTCGGCCTGCCGGGCGAACCCCCGCCGCTGCACCGGATGCCGTTGTTCGTCGGCCTCGCGTCGGCGCCCGGCAACGGGTCCGCCGCGGCGCGGGACGACGGCACCTGACGGTGCCCGGCACGACCGGTCGAACGTCCCGCGCGGCAGGCAGCGCATTCCCGGCCTGCCGGCGCACCGCCGGCACACCCGGGCAAGCCGCCGCGATCGCCGGCCAGGTCCGGGCCGGATGATCCGAGGAGAAGCAGCGGGCCGATGACTTCGCGCCGCCCCGGCAGTCGTACTCGCTGGACAGACCCGCCGACCGGAAGGCCACCGATGAACGCTCTGCACGACATCCTGCACCGGTACGTCGACGACGGGAGGGTCCCGGGCGCCGTCGGCCTCGTCGCCCGCGGCGACGCCGTCGAGGTGGTGACCACCGGCTCGGTGGACACCGACGGCACCGCCCCGATGGCACGGGACACGATCTTCCGTATCGCGTCGATCACCAAGCCCATCACAGCGGCGGCCGTCCTGATGCTGGTGGAGGAAGGGCGACTGCGCCTGGACGCTCCGGTCGAGGAGTGGCTGCCGGAGCTGGCGAAGCCGAGCGTGGTGCGCACCCCTGACGCCCCGGTCGCGGACGTCGTCCCGGCGGCCCGCCCGATCACGGTGGAGGACCTGCTCAGCTCCCGCACCGGCTGGGGTTTCCCCGCCGACTTCTCCCTCCCGGCGGTGCAGGCCCTGTTCACCGTGCAGAAGGACGGCCGGGTCCTGCAGGACTGGCCGGACGCGGACACCTGGCTGGGCCTGCTCACGCAGGTGCCGATGCTGCACCAGCCCGGAGAAGCCTGGCTGTACGGCACCTCCTCCGACCTCCAGGGCATCCTGGTCGCCCGGGCGTCGGGCCGCACGTTCCCCGACTTCCTCGCGGAACGGATCTTCGAGCCGCTGGGCATGAAGGACACGGGCTTCGAGGTCCCCGAGGCGAAGCGGCACCGCTTCACCTCCTCCTACACCCCGGCCCCGGACGGATCCCTGGCACTGACGGACACTCCCGACGGCCAGTGGAGCCGCCTGCCGCGCTTCCACTCGGGCGGCGGGGGCCTCGTCTCCACGGCCGACGACTGGCTGGCCTTCGCCCGCATGCTGCTGAACGGCGGAGAGGGCAACGGCCACCACCTCCTCACCCCCGCCTCCGTCAGCCGCATGACCACCAACCACCTCACGGCCGAACAGCGCGCCCGCGTCCCGCTGTTCCTGGAGGGACAGGGCTGGGGCTACGGCGGCCAGGTCGACGTCACCCCGGCCGACCCCTGGAACGTCCCCGGACGCTACGGCTGGGTGGGCGGCACGGGTACGACGGCCCACGTCGTCCCGTCCATGGGCACGGTGGCGATCCTCCTGACGCAGGTGGCGATGACGAACCCGACACCGACCCCGCTGATGCGCGACTTCTGGAGGAGCGTGGCGTAGCCGCAGGAGAGACCTGGATCTCACTGCCCAAGAACTGTTATCCGGGGCGCGTCGAGCGATCTCCCAGGTATCGGACACAATCGTTCGGCCTCGATGACAGGAAGCATTCATATGAGTACGCAGGACGCGGCGGAGACGGCGATACTGGTCACGGCCGCCCGAGAGGGCGACACGCAGGCTCAGGACGCGCTGGTCAACGCCTACCTCCCGCTGGTCTACAACATTGTGGGCCGGGCGCTGAACGGCTCGGTCGATGTCGACGACGTCGTACAGGAAACGATGCTGCGTGCCCTGGACGGGCTGGGCGAACTGCGTACCCCTGAGCGCTTTCGCTCCTGGCTCGTCGCGATCGCGATGAACCAGGTCCGGGCCCACTGGCAGAACCGGCGCTCCGCCCTGGGCACGATGGAGGAAGCCGAGGATCTGGCCGACCCGGGCGCGGACTTCGTCGACCTGACGGTGGTCCAGCTCCAGCTCGCCGGCCAGCGCCAGGAGACAGCGCGGGCGACGCGCTGGCTGGAGCCCGATGACCGGGGACTGCTGTCACTGTGGTGGCTCGAGTGCGCAGGCGAGCTGAACCGGGCGGAGGTGGCCGCGGCTCTGGATCTCTCGCCCCAGCACACAGCGGTCCGAGTGCAGCGGATGAAGGCGCAGCTGGAGGCGGCCCGCGTGGTCGTACGAGCGCTCGACGCACGGCCGCGCTGCGAGGAACTCCGCATCGTGCTGGCCTCCTGGGACGGCAGGCCCTCGGCCCTGTGGCGTAAGCGAATAGCCCGGCACGCGCGCGGCTGTACCCGCTGCAGCGGACTGTGGAGCGGTCTGATGCCCGCGGAAGGACTGCTGGCCGGTCTGGCGCTGGTGGCAGCGTCGCCCGCGCTGCTGGACAGGATGTCTGCCTTTGCCGCGAGCGCCGTACCGGCAGGCGCTGCCACACCGCCCGGCGTCATCGGGGGCGGCACCGGACCGGCCCCGGGCACCGCACGACGCGGCACACGGGGCGGGTCCGGCTCGCGCCGCCAGTCCCGTCGGCGTCGGCGCATGCGGCGCCGGGCCGTCGGCGGGGCCGTCGTCGCCGCCTGCGTCGTCGGTGGTGGTCTGTGGTACATCCGTACGGACTCCGGAACCGGCCGCGACACCGCGAGCGCGGAGCGAACAGCGGCCGCGCCCGTCCCGGACCGCGCCACACCCGGTGCCGGCGGTGTGTCGGCGTCGGCCTCGCCCTCGCCGGCACCGTCGAAGCCGAAGAGGCCACGACCGACGAAGACGGTGACCCGCGGCAGGCAGAGCGCACCCAGCAGCCGGCCGCCCGTCCGACCGGCCGCGACCCCGGCGAGCACGGCGTCGTCCGGGCCGGCACCGACCGACGTCGTCGGTCAGGTGGTTGCACTGGTGAACAAGGAGCGGGCAGGCGCCGGTTGCGGTCCCCTCACCGAGGACGCGCAGCTGCAGAAGGCGGCCCAGGGACACTCCGACGACATGGCCGCTCGCCACTTCTTCGACCACACCAACCCGGACGGTGCCGACCCCGGGCAGCGCATCACGGCCGCCGGCTATCTCTGGTCCACGTATGGCGAGAACATCGCCCAGGGCCAGCAGACCGCCGCAGCGGTCATGGACTCCTGGATGCACAGCCCCGGTCACAGGGCGAACATCCTCAACTGCTCGTTCAAGGACATCGGCGTGGGCGTGCACAACGGCACGGGCGGCCCGTGGTGGACGCAGGACTTCGGCGCCAAGCAGTGACGGCACCGTGGGCCATGGGCCGGTGCCGAAGTGACGCCATGGCCGCTAACGGCGTACGGGGCCCCGCCGCGGCCCCGGACATCACGGTGTGGCGCCGGTGACGGAGGCGCGGATCGTGGCCGGAGCGGGGACCGCAGGCTGGTCCGGCCAGGCGAACGCGTACCGGGGATCGCCACCGCGGCTCAGCCGTACGAAGCGCAGCAGCTCGCGGACGATGCCCGCGTTGCCCATCGCCCAGCCGGTGCACGGTTCGAGGTCGCCGGGGGTGGCCCGGTAGTCGAAGTTGGACCAGCGGGCGCCGTCGCCGTCCCGGATCGCGCGGGCGGCGAGATCCGCGACGAGGACGTGCGCGAAATCGTACCCGTCGTGCTGCTCGGCGATCCGGTCGCAGGCCAGGGCGAGAACGCCCGCCGTGCCGCAGCAGCGGCCGTTGTTGTCCCAGAAGCCGGGGCGCAGCCGACGGGGCAGACCGGAGTGGGTAATCGTGTGCCAGCAGCGGTCCGCGAGGACGGGCCAGACCGGGTCGGCCGTGATGTCCCGCAGCAGCCGGAAGACCTGGGCGTCGCCGGCCGGGCCGTGGCACCAGCCGTAGCTGATCGGCTCGGTCACGTCGGGGCGGTGCTGCGGGGTGGAGTGCCGCACCAGGAAGCCCTCCGGTCCCGCTTCGTCACGCGCCACGACGTCCGCGGCACCGGCCAGCGCCAGCTCGACCAGGTCCGCACGGCCGGTGCCCCGGCCGACCCGGGCCAGCGCCAGGACGATGCCGAGCGTGCCGTGCGAGAGGTGGTGCAGACGGGAGTCGACGCCCGTGCGCAGGGCCCACTGCACGCCCGCCGAGGTCTGCTCCGCCGTCCGCAGATACGGCTCCAGGGCGAGTACCGCCAACTCGGCGTCACCTGCCAGGAACGCACCGAGGCCGATGCCCGCGTTGCCGCCCATCAGCTCGAACAGCTCGCCCCAGCGCGTTCCGTCGAAGCGTGACCGCACGAGTTCCAGCGCACGATCCGCGGCCGCACCGGCGGCCGGGTCACCGAGTTCGTCGTGAACGGCGCGCAGAACGAGGGCCGTTCCGGTGCGGCCGAAGTAGAGGGAGTCGTCGTCGATTCCGTCGACGGAGCCCGCCAGGGCGCGGGTCGCGCGCAGGGCGGTGTCGGCGCAGGAGTCGTCGCCGAAGTGCCGCCACGCCTCCAGGAGCACCGGGATGATCCCGGCCGTGCCGCTGTAGAGCATCGGGCTGAGTTCGTCGCCCGAGGGCCTCGTCGTCCAGGACAGGCCTCCACCGGCGGTCTCCCGCGCGGCCGCGGTCAGCCACCGCAGCCCGTCCAGCGCGAGTTCCTCGACCTCCTCGACCACCACGACCACGCTTTCTGGTGCCGCCATGGGCCTACTCTCGCATGATCCCCCGAACCCGCCCAGGGGCCCGACCCTCGCCGCCCTCGGCTCCGCCGCCTTCACACCTGCGCAGCTCCGGCGTGTACAGGTGCTCGCCGACGAGGAAGGCCGCATCGTGCGCTCGGGCAGCCGTACCGAGATCATTCGCAACGATGCGGAGTTCCGCGTCGCCGCCCGGCGCGAGCTGGCGGACCTGGCGCACTGACCACGCGACCCCCTGGGGCGTGCCCGACCACCAGGAGATCCACCGTCGGACGCCCGACGACGTCATCCGGTTGCTGATCGGATCGGTGCACTGACGGTTCGCGGATGTCAGCGCCGCCGACGCGCGGTCACCGTGAACTTGGCACCGTCGGGGTCCCGCAGCACGGCCTCGTGCTCGCTCTCCTGCAGGACGCTGCCGCCGTGCTTCTCCGCGGCCCTGGCGCAGGGTCCCACGTCGGCCACGGCGAAGTGCACCTGCCAGTGCGGTCGGACCGAGGGGTCCGGTGGCGCCTCCACCGAGCCCGACTCGATGCGGGCCACGATGTCGCCCTGGCTGCGCAGCAGCACTTCGTCGCCCGCGTACTCGACCTCGCAGCAGCCGGGGAGGTCCGAGGCCCAGTCGAGGATCTGGCCGTAGAAGATGGCGGCGTCGAAGGCGTCGCGGGTGTGAAGGGTGATGAAGGTCGGGGCGACCCGCCGCCACGCCTCCCACTCGGTGACGAGCTTCCCCTGCCAGATGCCGAAGGTGGCGCCGTCACGGTCGGCGAGCAGGGCCGCTCTTCCGGGAGGGAACGAGATGGGCCCGACCGCCAGGGTGCCGCATCGCTCCTGGGTGCGGGCCACGGTGTCGTCCGCGTTCGTCACGGCGAAGTACGGCGTCCAGGCCACGGCCATCTGCCACATGGTGGCCACCGCTGCGATCCCCGCGACGGGCACTCCGTCCGCCAGGGCGGTGCGGAAATGCTCGCCCAGTCTGGCCTTGCGGCACTGCCAGCCGAGCACGGCACCGTAGAAGTCCTGGGTGGCGTCGAGGTCACGGCTGGTGAGACTCACCCAGCACGGAGCGCCGAACACGGAATGGGTGAAGACGACATCCGTCGCGTCGGAGGAATGTGTCATGCCGTCCTTCATGGCCATCGCGCCCTGGTTCCCTACGCCGCCGACCACCACTGCGACTCCAGTGTCCAACCTGAATCGAGGTCCTGCACCTCGCCTGCCCTCGACCCGCCGGGGGAAACCCCTTTCCGTCCGTCTCCGCCCGAGTGGCCGTCGGGAAGATGCGGGGGAGGCCGTTTCGGGGCACGGTAGGGGACGAGGGGGGCGGGGCCGTTCTGGCCCGATGTCGTACGAGCATCGCCCCTAGCCGAAGGAAACGTGATGGCCGTAGCCACAGACATGCTCGTTCCTGCGCTGCGCGAGGTCCGTGAGTCCCAAGCCGCGCTGGCCGACCGATTCAAAGCCGACCTCGCAGTGACGCCCTCCGGGGAGTACCGGGAGATCCTGGAGCGCCGTGTCGGCGACGCCCGGGGGCACGTGTACGTGATCGACGAACGTCTGGCGGCGTTGAAGCCACGTCGGTTGATGCAGAACGTTCTCGGCAATGCCTGGGACATCACCAGGCAGGCGGTCCGGCTCCCCTTGGACGCGGCGATGTTCGCGCCCGGCGCCCTGTTGCGGAGCCAGCAGGGCAAGGCGACGGAGCAGCGGCTGCTGAAGAACGTCGAGGAGGAGTATGCGGCCACTGCCTTCGCGGTGGCCATCTGCCGGGCCGCCGAGCGTATCGCCCAGGAGGCGGAGGATCCCGCCACCGAGGAATTGCTGAGCTCCATCCGCCGTGAGGGCGAGGAGACGCTGGAGGAACTCGCCGGGTGCCTGGAGCAGCAGGCCGAGGCGGCGGTGATGGCCGCCGAAGCGGCGGTGGCCTCCGAGGGTGTGGGCGTCGGCGGCGCCACCCAGACGGTCCGCGACTGGAGCACCTGGCTGCGGGAGACCGCCGTGCGCATGCCCGGCGTGGACCGGCTCCAGGGCGTGCCGGACGGGGCTCTCATCGCCGAGGACGCGCTGCCGATCCCCGACTACCGCAGGCTCAGCGCCAGGATGATCCTCGACCGGCTCCCGCAGCTGTCGCAGACGGAACTCGCCACGGTCGGCGCGTACGAGCGTTCCCACGCCGCCCGTCCCGCGGTCCTGGGCAGGATCGCGGATCTGCTCGGGCCCGAGCCCTGGCCCGGCTACGACGGCATGAACGCGGGCGACATCCGCAAGCGCCTCGCCGACGCCGGAGAGGGCCTCACCCGCCGGGTGCTGGAGTACGAGCGTCGCCACCAGGCCCGTTCCACGATCCTCGCGGCCGCCGAACGAGTACACGCCTGAACCGGGTCGGTGCCGGCCGGGACCCGTCCGGTCCCGGGCTCACGCGTCAGGTCACGGTGGCCCGGAGCGTCGGTGCTGGTAGGTCCACAGCTCGTCGACGACGGCGAAGCCGAAGGAGCGGAAGAGCCGGGCGGCGGCCTGCACCTCGGAGGTGGGCCGCTGGGCGTCGTCCAGGACGAGCGCCACCTCGGTGGCGCCCTGCTCGGCCAGCAGGGCCAGGGCCTGACCGAGCAGTCTGCGGCCCAGGCCGCGGTGCCGGCGGCCGGGCATGGTCTCGAGCCAGTAGAGCGTCGCGGTCCGGTCGGGCCCCGTGCTGACCACTGCCTCGGCGACGGGTTCGGTGCCCTCGCGGATGACCACTCGGTGGCCCGGGGGAAAGTCGCACGGGAAGACGTCGGCGGACAGTTTGCCCGGCGGCGGTTCGGCGGAAAGCACGAGGTGCATGTAGCAGCCCTGGCAGCGGCCGGTGAAACCGGTCTGCACCAAGGCGTCGTGCGTGGCGCCGCGACGCGTGCGGGGCAGGCCGCCCGGCTCCAGGGCACCGGGCGGAGCACACACGAACGCCTCGATCCGCGGGCAGGGCGCCAGAGCGGCGAGAGCGTGGCAGATCAGGGCGCGCAGGGCGGATCGGTCCTCGTGCGCGTGGATCCAGCAGATGAGACCGGTCCGCACATCCGACCAGGACAGGTACGCGACGGTCCCGCAGAGGTGGTCCCGCGCATCGGTGAGCACGCTGATCCGGGGCTTGGCCGGTACCACCGCCCCGCCGACCAGCGGAACGGGCCCGCACCAGTGCGCGGCCAGCCTCTCGGAGGTGCAGAGCGGCTGCCCGGGAAGCCGGTCGGCGTCGATGAGTTCCCGCACCCCCGGTTCGTCCTCGGGGCAAAAGGGGCGTACCGTCGTGCCGCTCTCGGGGCTGGGCGAGGAGGTCATGCTGTCCGTCCGCGCGCGTGCTGACGTTCCTACCGGCGCCCTTTCAGCGTCCTCCGTTTCGGGCCGCCTGTCACGGGAACGTCCGCCGTGCCCCGGGACTGCCCGTTTCTCCTCGGCGCGCGGCTGCGCGGGGGGCGTGCGGCGGTAGAGGCCTGCCCCGCCGCGGTCAGCAGTGAGCGCACCTGGTCGATGACCGGCTGGTGCAGCGGCAGCGTCAGATGGCCGACGCCGGGCACGAGCACATTGCGGGCCTCGAGGTCGGGATGGTCGATGCGGCCCCGGGAAGCCGGGATCACGACCTCGTCGAAGTCGCTGTAGAAGGCCACGAACCGGGTACGGCACCCCGCGGCCGGCTCGGCGAGCTCGGCCAGCAGCCTGCTGCCGGGGCGCAGCTGGCGCAGGAGCGGATGCGGCGGTGCCAGCAGGGCCGCCGCCGTTCCGCCGTGCGGTGTCGCCAGCGTGATCACCAGCGGCACATGCGCGTCTCCGCCCAGCGCCTGCACGTAGTAGCGGGCGACCAGCCCGCCGAGGCTGTACCCGATCACGACGGCGTTCCGCCCCGGGCTGCGGGCGCTCGCCAGCTCCACCTGCTCGCCCAGGACCCGGGCGGCGGCGCGGATGTCCGGACTGAAGGCGTGGTAGCTCACCGTGACGAAAGGCCCCGCACTGAGGCCGTCCAGCCCGCGGCGCAGCGGAGCGACGATCGATTCTCCGTCGCCGAGCCCATGGACCAGCAGCACAGGGATGTCCCCCTCGGGCGTCGGCGGTTCGGCTCCGTTCGTGCCCCGGTCGGACACGGCATGAACGAAGTATCCGGCGAGCTGCCCCACGCCTCCCGCGGCGATGTCGAGCGGGAGCCGCACCAGCCGCCCCGCGGCCCTGCTGGCCTCGATACCCACGCCGCGTACCGGTGACATCCCCGGCACCGACAGATGGGGTCCGAAAGGAATAGCCGTGGCCGTTCACCTTCTTCGGGTAACCCCCATTTGCCCTACATGGGAAACATTGTGCGCGTGAACATGATTCCCCCACCACCGCAGCGGGATCCCCGCAGGTCACACCAGGTGCTCCGGTTCACCCGCGTCGCGCGGGCGCCGGGACTGGCGCGGGCCTGCGCGGGGGCCGCGGGGGCCGCGGAGACCCCGGAGCGCCTGGAGCGGCGTCCCAGGGGAACGCGCGAGTGGCGCATGTCCGGGGCGCCGGCGGGAGCGGTCGATGTCGTGGGCGGTGACGATCCCGCAGAGCCGGCCGTCGTCCATGACGAGGATGGGCAGTCCGCCCCCGCTGGCGAGGCGCTCCAGGACGGAGTTCAGCGGCTCCTCGGGTGCGGCGAGCGTGCACCGGGACAGAGGCGCCGCGAGATCCCGTACCCGCAGTGACTCCTGCCGGTCGGCCGGCAGGGCGGTCAGCAGGCTCAGCCGGACGACACCACTGGGACGGCCGCCGAAGTCCACCAGCGGCAGCATCGAGTGGTGCGCCTGCGCGGCCACCTCGGACAGGAAGCGGTCCACGGTCAGCCAGTCGGGACCGGTGACCACCGGAGTGGTCATGGCCTGGCTCACCCGAACCCCGCGCAGGGCCGTGACCAGCTCGGCCCACCGCCGCTCGGCCGCGGCGGCGGCCGCCACGAACATGCCGACGACCATCAGCCACAGCCCGCCGGTCGTCCCCCTCAAAAACGCCAGCCAGCCCAACACGCCCAGCGCCGTGCCCAGGACCTGTCCCGCACGCCCCGCCGCCCGCTGGGCTCGATCGCGGTCCCCGGTGCGCCACCACAGCACGGCCAGCAGCAGCCGGCCGCCGTCCAGAGGCGCGGCCGGCAGCAGATTGAAGACGCCCAGCAGCAGATTCGTGCCACCCAGCCAGCCCAGCACGGCAACCGCGATCCGCCAGCCCAGTGCGGCTCGTACCCCGTAGGCCGCGCCCAGTCCGAGACCGCCGAGGAAGAGGCTGGCGAGCGGTCCGCTGACCGCGACGGTGAACGCGGCCCGTGCCGTCGTGGGCCGGTCCATCCGGGTCAGTCCGCCGAGCGCCCACAGCGTCACGTCCCGCACGGAGAGCCCGGCCCTGCGGGCCACCAGCGCATGGGCCATCTCGTGCACCACCAGGCTCATCAGCAGCAGCGCGGCGCCGACGACTCCGCCGACCGCGTACACCATCGGTGCCTGGCCCGGCGCGTACCCGGGGAGCGTGCGGGTGGCCAGGCCGTACGCGAAGAGCAGCATGATCAGCGGAACACTCCAGTGCGCCCGCACCGCCATCCCACGGACAGTACCGAGCAAGATCGAACCCCGCATCGCCATCACCGCCGACGGGCTGCCCTTTCGACTCCAGCTCCCTCCCCTCCATGGTCCGTCACCGGCTATGACGACCGGAAACTCCTCCGGGCGGAGGGGCGTCGGCGGCTCCGTATCCGCCCCCGCCGGGGGTGCGGACGACCAGGACGTCGCCGTCCGTCACGGTCGCGGTGTCGCAGCCCCTCAGCCCGTCGATGCGGCCGTCGGCGCGTTCGATCAGGTTCTCGCCGAGGGCGCCGGGTTCGCCGCCGGCCATGCCGTACGGCGGGACGCGGCGGTGACCGGAGACGACCGCGACCGTCATCGGCTCGGCGAACCGGATCCGGCGCTCCACTCCGCACCCGCCCTGCCAGCGGCCGTGGCCGCCGCTCCCCTCACGGATGCGGAACTCCTCCACCCGCACCGGGTAGCGCCACTCCAGGATCTCGGGATCCGTCAGGCGGGAGTTGGTCATGTGGGTCTGCACGGCGTCCGCGCCGTCGAAGCCCTCACCCGCGCCGGCGCCGGAGGCGACGGTCTCGTAGTACTGGAGGCGATCGTTGCCGAAGGAGACGTTGTTCATCGTGCCGGAGCCCTCGGCCTGGGCGCCCAGGACGGCGTACAGGGCGCCGGTGACGGCCTGGGAGGTCTCGACGTTTCCGGCGACGGTGGCGGCCGGATAGGCGGGGGAGAGCATGGAGCCGGCGGGGACGCGCACGTCGAGGGGCTTCAGACAGCCGCTGTTGAGCGGGATGTCATCGGCGACGAGGGTACGGAAGACGTACAGCACGGCTGCCATCACGACGGAGGTGGGTGCGTTCAGGTTGCCGGGCTGCTGGGGGGAGGTGCCGGTGAAGTCCAGTACGGCGCTGCGTGCTTCGCGGTCGATGCGCAGGGCGACCTGGATGACGGCGCCGTTGTCGGTCTCGTAGCGGTGCTCGCCGTCGTCCAGGGTGGCGACGATGCGGCGTACGCATTCCTCGGCGTTGTCCTGGACGTGGCGCATGTAGGCGTGGACGACGTCGAGGCCGAACTGGTCGATGACACGGCGCAGTTCGTGGATGCCCTTCTCGTTGGCGGCGATCTGCGCGCGCAGGTCGGCGAGGTTGGTGCCCGGGTCTCGTGAGGGATGACGGGCGCTGGTGAGCAGATGGCGGGTCTCGTCCTCGCGGAAGTGTCCGTCACGCATCAGCAGCCAGTTGTCGAAGAGCACGCCCTCCTCGTCGATGGTCGTGCTGAACGCGGGCATGGATCCGGGGCTGATGCCGCCGATCTCGGCGTGGTGGCCGCGCGAGGCGACCAGGAAGAGAAGCCGCTCGCCCGCATCGTCGAAGACCGGGGTGACGACGGTGATGTCGGGCAGGTGGGTGCCGCCGTGGTACGGGTCGTTGATGGCGTAGACGTCGCCGGGCCGGATCGAACCCTGGTTGCGGCGCAGGACCTCCTTGATGGACTCGCCCATCGAGCCCAGATGCACGGGGATGTGGGGTGCGTTGGCGATGAGGTTGCCGTCGGGGTCGAACAGCGCGCAGGAGAAGTCGAGGCGTTCCTTGATGTTGACCGAGTGCGCGGTGCTCTCCAGCCGCACCCCCATCTGTTCGGCGATGGACATGAACAGGTTGTTGAAGACTTCCAGCAGCACCGGGTCGACGGTGGTGCCGACCGCCGTACGGGACGGGCGGGGACGGGAGCGGGTGAGGACGAGGTCGCCGTGCTCGTCGGCCGCGGCCCGCCAGCCGGGGTCGACGACCGTGGTCGCATCCGCCTCGGCGATGATCGCCGGACCCTCGACGCCGTCACCGAGGCGCAGGTCCTGGCGCCGGTACAACCGCGTGGGCTGCCAGCGGTCCTCGGTGAACGTCCGTACGGTGTCAGCCGGTTGCAGTGCGCCGGTCCGCGGCGGCAGGGCCGTCACCGGGGCGGTGCGCGGACCGGAGGAACCGGTTGCCTCGACAGCGATGGCCTCGACGACCAGCGGCTTGTCCATGGTGAAGCCGTAGCGGTCGTGGTGGTCGTGGGCGAAGTGGGCCCGCATCTCCTCCGCCGGGCCCAGCGGCACGGGCAGCGAGAAGTCGGTGCCCTCGTAGCGCAGCAGGGCGCGGGCGGCCGTACGGACGGTGGGGTCCGGCACCCCGTCCTCGCGCAGCTGGGTGCGTGCCTGCTCCTCCAGTTCCACCCGGACGGCCTCGACCCGGGCCGCCGTCTCCGGCCGGTCGAGGGCGGCCTCGACCGAGCGTTCACGCAGCGCGACGGCGTCCGCCACCCCGATGCCGTACGCGGACAGCACCCCGGCGAGCGGCGGGACCAGGACGGTGTCGATGCCGAGCCGGTCGGCGACCGCGCAGGCGTGCTGGCCGCCCGCGCCGCCGAAGGCGACCAGCGCGTAGCGGGTGATGTCGCGGCCGCGCTGGACCGAGATCCTCTTCACCGCGTTGGCGATGTTGAGCACGGCGATGTCGAGGAATCCCGCCGCGACCTCCTCCGGACTGCGGCGCTTTCCGGTCGCGGCGGCGGTCTGCTCGGCGAGCTCGGTGAAGCGGGCACGCACCGCTGCCGCATCCAGCGGCTGGTCGCCGTCCTTGCCGAACACCCGGGGGAAGTATGCGGGTTGGATGCGGCCGACCATGACGTTGGCGTCGGTGACGGTCAGCGGCCCGCAGCGCCGGTAGCAGACCGGGCCGGGGTCGGCGCCGGCCGAGTCCGGGCCCACCCGGTAGCGCATCCCGTCGAAGTGCAGGATCGAGCCACCGCCCGCGGCGACGGTGTGGATGTCGGTCATCGGCGCCCGCATCCGCACCCCGGCCACCTGGGTGCCCAGGACCCGTTCGATCTCTCCCGCGTAGTGGGACACGTCGGTCGAGGTGCCGCCCATGTCGAAGCCGATCGCCCGGACATGACCCGCGCCGGTCGCGGCGCGCACCATGCCCACGACGCCGCCCGCCGGGCCGGACAGCACGGCGTCCTTGCCCCGGAAGCGGCCCGCCTCGCGCAGGCCGCCCCCGGACTGCATGAACATCAGTCGCACACCGTTCAGCTCGGAGGCCACCTGGTCCACGTAGCGGCGCAGGATGGGGGAGAGGTAGGCGTCGACCACGGTCGTGTCGCCCCGCGGTACCAGCTTGATCAGCGGACTGACCTCGTGCGAGCAGCTGACCTGCGAGAAGCCGATGACCCGGGCCGCCTCGGCGACGGCGGCCTCGTGCGCCGCATGGCGGTAGCCGTGCAGGAAGACCACCGCGGCGCTGCGGAAGCCGTCCGCGTACGCCGCCGTCAGCGCCTCGCGCACGGCGTCCAGGTCGAGCGGGCGGACGAGTTCGCCGTGTGCGCCCACCCGTTCGTCCACCTCGATCACCCGGTCGTACAGGGCCTCCGGAAGCAGGATGCGCCGGTCGAAGATGCGCGGCCGGTTCTGGTAGGCGATGCGCAGGGCGTCCCTGAAGCCCCGGGTGACGACCAGGACGGTCGGCTCGCCGGTGTGTGTCAGCAGCGCGTTGGTGGCGACGGTGGTGCCCATCTTCACCACCTCGATCCGGTGGCCCGGAATCGGCTCGTCCGCCTCCAGGCCCAGCATCCGACGGATCCCGGCGACCGCCGCATCCCGGTATGCCTCCGGCTGCTCCGACAGCAGCTTGCGGCTGATCACCTCGGAATCGGGGGTCACGGCCACGACATCGGTGAACGTGCCACCACGGTCGATCCAGAACTGCCAGCGACCAGTCATGCACTCATTGTGCGCCTTCGCGCGGGGGCCGTCCGATGGCCGCCGCGTCAGCTCATTCAGGGGCGCACGACGGACGAGTCGTTACGAAAAGTGATTGGATGGATGCATATAGTCAAGATGACCGGGACGTCATCCGCCCGCGGCCGTCTGGCTCATGCCTCTGCTGCGCCGCCCAGGCGGTCTGCTGGAAGGAGCCCGGAGAGTGAAGCTTCAGCGGAAGAGCCGGTCGTTCGCCACGGCTGTCGGCTCGACGCTCGTCTCCGGCGTCCTGCTCCTGACGGCCTGCGGATCGAGCGGCAGCTCCCGGCCCTCCACGAGTCCGCCGCCGGCTGCCTCACCCGCCGCCACCGCTGCCATCGGTGTCAAGTGCGGCAAGGCGTCCACCGTGTCGGGCTCCGGCTCGACCGCGCAGGAGTTCGCGATGCGGTTCTGGATCAAGAACTACACGCGGGTCTGCGCCGGCACCCGGATCAGCTACGACGGCAACGGCTCCGGCGCCGGCCAGAAGGACTTCCTCAGCGGCAGAACGGCCTTCGCCGGTTCGGACTCCGCACTGAGCGCAGCCCAGATCGCCCAGTCCGAGAGCGTCTGCTCCCACAGGGGGCACGCCGTCCACCTTCCGATGCTCGGCGCACCCATCGCCATCGCCTACAACCTGCCAGGGGTCGGCAAGCTGGTCCTGGACGCCCCCACCCTCGCCAGGATCTTCGACTCGCGGATCACGAAGTGGAACGATCCGGCGATCGCGAAGCTCAACCCCGGTACCACGTTGCCGTCGACGCCGATCCATGCCCTGCACCGCGTGGATTCCTCCGGCACGACGGACAACTTCACCTCCTACCTGAGCACCGCCGCCCCCGGCGCCTGGCCGTACGGGCACGGCAAGGACTGGGCGGCCAAGGGCGGCCTGTCCGCCAAGGGCTCCTCGGGCCTCGCGGAACAGGTGAAAAAGACGGTGGGTGCCATCGGCTATGTCGAGCTGACGCATGCGATCACCCGCACCATTCCCACGGTGTCGATCGCCACCGGCGCCTCCACCCCGGTCGCCCCCAGTGTTCTCGCGGCGTCCAGGGCCATCGCCGACGCCAAGGTCGCCGGCACCGGTGCCGACCTCGTGCTGCAACTCGACAACACGACCCAGACCCCGGGGGCCTACCCCATCGACATGGTCACGTACGAGATCGTCTGCGACAAGGGCAACAAGCCGGCCACCTGGCCCGCCACCAAGGCGTTCCTGACCTACATCGCCGACGCGCAGGGCCAACAGGACCTGACCTTCCAGGGCTACGCGACGCTGCCGGCCGCCATCGTGAACCAGGTACGCAGCAAGATCAGCAACCTGTCCTGACCCCAGGGCCGGCCCAGCGGAAGCCGCCCGAACGAGGAGCCGTTTCCCCAGGGTGCCCGGTCAAGCGGTCCTGCCGCCCCGCCGGGTGTCGGCGCGCTCCCAGTCCAGCGCCCACTGCCTCATGCGACTTCGGTCCAGCAGGGCACGCGCGGCTCGCGCGGAGGCCCAGACCGCGCATCCCGTGGCAATGACGGCACCCGCGCCGACCAGGGCAGACCTCACCACCGCAGCGGACCCTGCGGGGGGCTGCGAGACCAGGTCGCCTCGCGCACTCGTCCACACCGGCACCCGCGTGCCCGCACGGGTATGTGCGGTCACCGTCGTCCGGCCGGTGCGCGTGCGGCCATCGGGTGTCGTCCACCGGACCGTCGCACTGGCCCTGCTCACGTCCGCGTGCCCGGGCACCGCGTCCCTGGCGTTGTCCAGAAGAACCGCCACTACCTGACGGCGGCCGGAACGCTCCTCCTCGAAATCCTGGTCCGCCACCATCGCCGCCAACACCCCCGCGACCGCGCCACCCAGCACCCCCACGACCCATGCGACGAGCAACAGCCATGCCTCGACGAGATCGCTGGTCCGCCGAAGCGGGCTGCGCCTGAACCGCCACAGACGCTCATGGATCGGTCCCTGCCGCCACGCTCTCTTCCCCGCCACTACTCCCCACCCCCTCACGAGCACCGGCGCCCGTTCGCCGGTGTTCCCCGGAACGGTAGGGAAAGCGCCGGTGATCGAGAAGCCCCTGGAGTGCGGTCAGGAACAATGCCTCACCACATCACCTGGGCGCTGCCTCATCACCTGGGCGCTGCCTCGCCCTCAACAGTGATGCCCAACTGGTCGGCCACGCTCGTGAGCGCTGGTCCCAGAGGGAGCGCGACCCGGGTGACGGCGTGCCGGTCGCCGCGGGTCGGGTCCCGATTGACGATCAACACCGGCTTCCCGGCCTGAGCCGCCTGGCGGACGAACCGGAGACCGGACATCACCGTCAACGAGGAGCCCAGGACCAGCAGCGAGGCCGCCTCACGGACCAGCCGGCGGCAGTGCTCCACCCGCCGCGGCGGAACGGCTTCGCCGAAGAACACCACGTCCGGTTTGAGGATGCCGCCGCAGATCGCGCAGGACACCACGTGGAAGTCCCCGACCTGTTCGTCGGTGAGGTCGGCGTCACCGTCCGGATTGATGCCTGCGGCCACCGGGGCGAAGCCCGGATTGGCCTCCGCCAGCCGCCGGGCGAGTGCGCGGCGCGGGCTGAAGGCACCGCAGGTGAGGCAGACGACCCGGTCGAGGCTTCCGTGGAGCTCCACGACGCCCTCGCTGCCCGCGGCTTGATGCAGGCCGTCGACGTTCTGGGTGATCACACCCGACAGCAGGCCGTGCCGCCCGAACGCGGCCACGGCGCGGTGCCCGGCGTTGGGGACGGCGCGGTGGAAGGTGCGCCAGCCGAGGTGACTGCGCGCCCAGTACCGGCGCCGGGCCTGCGCGCTCGCGGTGAAGTCCTGGTAGGTCATCGGAGTGTGCCGGCTCAGGCTCCCGCCCACGCCCCGGTAGTCGGGGATGCCCGAATCCGTGGAGATGCCCGCCCCGCTGAGTACCAGCGCACCGCCGGTGCGCAGCGCATCGGCGACCGGCGCCAGATCCGTGGTGCCCGGCGGCAGGTCCTCGGTAGGTGTCCAGCTCAGAGTGGGGCGCATACGCATGCCGCCAGGGTACGGAACGGGCACACGCCCAAGGGAAGAGCGGGAGAACCGCTCCTCCGGTGCCGCATGGCGCCAGGCCGCCCGGGCCTTTCACGCGGGGATCCGATCTGATACCGCTTCATGAGACCTCGTGACACCAGCCTGGGCCGCTTGACCAACCGTCGGGCCGGTCTTTCCCTCTTCCTCTTCGAGTGAGAGGGGGCGCCATGAGGGCGAGCTGGCAGCGGGTGGTGGCCGTCGGTGTATGTGGCGGGGTGCTGAGTTGTGGGGGCCTGACGGGGTCGGCCGCGGCCGGCGAAGACCCTCCGAGGATCAGTCAGGCGTTTGCGGGCCCGCGTCCCGGTGAGGCCATCGGGATCAATCTGCTCAACTACGAACGGAAGCCGGGCGTGCGTCTGGTGGCCGAATCCCCGGTCCTCGCGGCCCCGGTCCGGTTGGACGACCCGGCGAAGGACACCGTCGGGGAGGGCGTGAAGGCGCAGATTCCCATGTCGGCCAAGCCCGGATCGTATCCGCTCGTCGTCAGGGCCGGAGGCAAGGTCGTCGCCCGTGACACGATCGTCGTCATGCCGCCGAGGCGTCCGTCCATCGAAGTGGAGGGCGGCGCGGGACGCCCGGGTACCAAGGTGAGTCTGTTCTTCGACGACCTGTTCCCCGGAGAGACCGGCACGTCCTTCACGGCCCATTCCACGGCGTTCGCGTCCCCCGTGCGCCTCGCATACGACAAGCATTCCTGGAACAACACCCGTACGTTCAAGGCCCTTGGCGTGCCGGTGCGGCCGAACCTCCGCGACGGGTCGTACCTCGTGTGGGTGACCGACGCGGACGGGAGGCGGAAGGCCCGGACCCGGCTGAACGT
The DNA here is from genome assembly GCF_006715785.1 of Streptomyces puniciscabiei. Taxonomy (NCBI): domain Bacteria; kingdom Bacillati; phylum Actinomycetota; class Actinomycetes; order Kitasatosporales; family Streptomycetaceae; genus Streptomyces; species Streptomyces puniciscabiei. The sequence goes on along the minus strand of NZ_VFNX01000002.1, from coordinate 344,057 downwards.
CCGCTCGGCCCGCCCGGGCGACGACGACTATCTGGGCCAGGCCAGGGGCCCGGCGTTCTTCGGGAAGGAGGGGTATGTGCTCAGTGCCCGGGACAAGGGCTTCAGGACCGCGGCGGGACGGACGGTGTATGTCAGGTGGCAGGACGCGCATCCGGACCCCGGGGAGGAGGGGTACATGACCGCGACCTCCCCGGCGTTCCGTTCCCCGGCCAAGCTGGAGTTCGACCTGGTCAAGGGCCACGAGGGCGATGACCCGATCTTCTGGGGCCCGGCGCGGATCAAGCCCGGCCTGGCCCCCGGCGCGTACCCCGTCACCGTCGTCAGCCACCGCGGACGCGTGAAGAAGACCAGCTACCTCACCGTCAGCCAGGGCCCCACTCGCGATGACCGTCCCAAGGGGCTGCCCACCACCGTGTGGCTGGGTTCGGGCATCGGAGCCATCGCTCTGGGCGCCGTGGCCGCAGTGCTGCTGGTCGGCAGGCGCAGGAGGTCGTCCCTCTCCTGACCGCCGCACGGGACCGCGATCGTAGCCGCCGCACGGGACCGCCACCGAAGCCGCCCGACAGGACGGCCACCGAAGCTGTCGCACACCACGGACTTGCGCGCGACGGGAACACTCCGGGACCGCTCATCCGCCGCGTTTCAGGGCCAGGTTCACGCCGGGCACATGGGCCGTGGCGCCCGGTCCGGCAGGTATGTCGAGCGCTCCCGCGGGGCGACACCGCCCTCGCCGCGACCGCACCCGCGCGATCATGCCTGACGTGAGAGAGGCCGGGATCGGTGTGAGACTGGGCACGGAAGGGGTGATCCCGTGCCGGACCCACCGCACGCGTCCGCCGGTGCCGACACCGCCATCGACGAGAATCGGCTGGCGGAGCTGATCGTCGAGGCACAGACGGCCCTGCCCGTCGAACTGCCCGGCCTGGCGAACCGGTGTGCCGCGGCCCTCGGCCTGGAGACGGCGCTGATCTACCTCGTCGACCTGCAGCAATGGCTGCTCATCCCGCTCGACGAGGCCCTGGAGCCGCTGCCGGTGGAGGGCTCGCAGGCCGGCTGGGCATACCGCACGGTCTGCCCGCGGGTGGCCGAGGCCGACGACGGCCCGACCGTCTGGGTGCCTCTGATCGACGGCGCGGAGCGGCTGGGCGTGCTGGGGGTGCGGACCGGCTCCCTCGACGAGGTGTGGCTGCGCCGCAGTCGGATGCTGGCCCATATGCTGGCCATGCTGATCACCTCCAAGCGTGCCTACAGCGACTGGCTCGCCGCCCGCACCCGCACCGCGGTCATGGGGCTGCCCGCCGAGATGCTGCGCGCCTTCCTCCCGCCCCGCACCATCGGCAGCAGAAGGTGCGTCTCGACCGCGGTGCTGGAACCGGCGTACGACATCGCCGGCGACGCCTTCGACCACTCGGTGGTCAAGAATGTGCTGCACACCATGATCCTCGACTCCATGGGGCACGATCTGACCTCAGGTCTGACCACGTCGGTCGCCATGGCGGCCGCGCGCAACGCACGCCGCGGCGGTGGCAGCCTCGCTGACGTCGTCGGCGCCGTCGACCAGGCGCTCGCCCTGTGGCTGCCCGACCATTTCTGCACAGGTGTGCTGTGCCGGCTCGACGCGGAAACCGGGGTGCTGCACTGGGTCAATTGCGGTCATCCGGCGCCACTGCTGATCCGTGCCGAGCGCGTGCTGGAGGGGGCGCTGGACAGCCCTCCGCAGCCGCCGATCGGCCTGGCCGTCCAGCTCACCCCGGGAGCCAGGCAGGTGCACGAGACGACACTGGAACCGGGGGACTGCGTCCTTCTCTACACCGACGGCGTCGTGGAGGCTCGCGACGCGGACGGTGCGGAGTTCGGTCTCGACCGGTTCACCGACTTCATCATCCGCTCCTCCGCCGCCGGACAGCGCCCGGCCGAGGCGCTGCGGCTGCTCATCCACGCCATCCTCGGCTACTAGCGCAACCAGTTGCGCGACGACGTGACCATCCTGCTCTTCGAATGGTGCCCGCAGCACTGACACCGTGTCACGCCGGGCCGGGCAGTGCGGCATCCAGTTCCGCCAGCTCCGCCGGCTGGAGCTCGATCTCCGTGGCCTTGGCGGAGTCCTGGATCGAGGCCGGACGGCTGGCTCCCGGTACCGGGATGACCCTGGGGGAGCGGGTCAGCAGCCAGACCAGGGCGATCTGCTGCGGGCTGACGCCGCGTTGGGCAGCGATGCGGTGAAAGGCGGTGCCTGCGGAGGTCGGGCCGGACGGGCCGTCCAGGGAACTGCGGGAGATGCCGCCCAACGGGCTCCAGGGCAGGAAGGCCAGGCCGAGTCGGGTGCACAGCGCCAGCTCGGGCCCGGTGTCGTGCACGGCGGGGGAGTACTGGTTCTGCACGGAGACCAGCGCGCCACCGAGGATGGCATGGGCCTCAAGAATCTGACCGGTGGTCACATTCGAGATACCTGCGGCCCGGATGGTGCCGGCGTCGACGAGTTCGCGCAGCGCGCCGACCGATTCGGCCCAGGGCACGTCCGGGTCGGGCTTGTGCAGCTGGTACAGGCCGATGGTGTCCACACCCAGGCGCTGGAGGGAGGCCTCGGCGGCGCGCTTGAGATGGGCGGGGGTACCGGTGACGGTCCAGCCGCCGTCGCCGGTACGGCCCCGGCCCCCCTTGGTGGCGACGAGGACGTGGGAGGTGTCGCCGCCGTAGCGGGCCAGGGCGCGGGCGATGAGCAGTTCGTTGTGCCCGCGCTCGTCGGCGTGCCAGTGGTAGCTGTCGGCGGTGTCGATGAGGGTGACACCGGCGTCGAGGGCGGCGTGGATGGTTGCGACGGCTCGTTCCTCGTCCGGGCGGTGCTCGATGGACAGGGGCATGGCCCCCAGGCCGATCGCGCTGACCGTGGTGCTCCCCAGGGGGCGGTACTTCATATGCGTCAATTCTCCGGTGTCGGTGGCGGTCAGAGTGCCGGGGTGGCGGACACGGCGAGGGCTTCGGCCACGGCGCCCGGCAGCCAGTCGGCGGTGCGGGAGAAGGTGAAGCCGAGATCCTTCGCGCGGGCGTTGCTCATGGCGTAGTGGCGGTCGAAGGAGAAGGGGGAAGCCGCCTCGCCCGGGGCGGCGACCCGGTACACCGGCTCTCGGCCGGTCCGGTCGGCGATCACGTCACTCAGATCGCGTACGTCGAGCAGGCCGTCCGAGCAGGCGTTCACCGGGCCGGTGAAGTCGGTGTCCGTGGCCGCCCAGTGCAGCAGGTCGGCCAGCTCCTCGTAGTGGATGAAGACGGTGGGCAGCACCGAGGGGTGCACGATGAGCGGCGTGCCCTGGCTGATGCGCTCGACGTAGTGCGCCAGCCGGCCGGTGAACTCCTGCGCACCGCCACCGAGTACGTGCGCGCTGCGTACGGCGGCGAACGCGAACCCGCCGTGCCGGGTGAGGGCGGCCTCCGCCTGTCGCTTGCCCTCGGCGTAGTGCGTTTCCAGGTAGGCGTCGTGGTGCCAGGGCAGATCCGTGCTCACTCGCCACGTGGCGGGGTCCACGGTCTCTTCCGGCACCGGTGTGCCGAGCGGGATCAAGGGCAGCGCGGCGGTTGACGGGTCGTAGACCTCGATGGTGGACGTCATGACGTACCGGCGGGTGCGGCCCTGGAAGGCGCGGGCGGCGATGGCGGCCTGCACCGGTGTGTAGCAGACCTGGTCGACGACGACATCGAAGGTCCGGGAGGCGAGGGCGGCGGTGAGGGAGGCCTCGTCGTCCCGGTCGACGACGAGGTGCTCGACCCCGTCGGGCGGCACGGTCGAGCCGCGGTTGATGACAGTGACCTGGTGTCCGGCTGCCTGAAGGCGCTGGACCAGGAGCTTTCCGAAGTACCGGTTTCCGCCGATGACGCAGATGCTTTGCATGCACTCATCCTTGATGCCTAAAGTCACCAGCAGAAGTGCCGAGTTGGTGGATGCGTATTAAGGAAAACTGTTGATCGATGTGCAGCGGCTCCGCGTCCTGCGGACTGTGGCGGAGCATGGCAGTTTCAACCGGGCGGCGGCCGCCCTGCGCCTCACCCCCTCCGCCGTCTCCCAGCACGTCGCGGCCCTGGAACGCAGCCTCGGCGCACGGGTCGTGGAACGCAGTACCCGAGGGGTGACCCTCACTCAGGCGGGCCGGATCATGGTGGGCGCGGCGGAGTCGGTCGCCGCGGAGCTCGCGAACGCCAAGCAGCAGGTCGAGCGGTTGGGCACCGGCCGTACCCAGTTGACCCTCGCCACGTTCACCAGCGGCGGCCGGCTCCTGCTGCCCGGCGCCCTCGCCCGCATGACGGCCGCCCATCCCGACCTCGTGGCCCACGTCAGGGAGGCCGAGCCCGAGGACAGCCTGCCCCTGGTCCGGCAGGGTGCCGTGGATGTCGCGCTCGCCTACCACTTCGACGGGCCGCTGCCCGTCCGGCCGGGCCGGAGCTCCGACGTGGAGTGGACCGCGCTGATGGAGGACCCCCTGCACGCCGTCCTTCCCGAGGCGCACCCCCTGGCCGACCGCCAGGCACTCGGCATCGCCGAGCTGGCGGACGAGCCCTGGGTGCTCGGCTGCCTCAAGACCGAGGCGTACCTGCGCCGTTATGCCGAGCACGCCGGTTTCGCCCCCGAGGTACGCGGCACCACGACCGACTACTTCTTCGCCCGCTCCCTCGTCGCCGCGGGCGTGGGCGTCTCACTGATCCCCTCCATCGCGCTGGCCCCACAGCTGCCGGGGCTGCGGTCCGTTCCCATCACTCCGCCGGCCCCGACCCGGCACATCGGCGTTGCCGTGCTGCGCCGTCGCGACCACCCCGCGGTGCCGACGCTGATCCAGTCCCTTCGAGAGCAGGCGGCAGCGGCCGTTGGGAGATGACCTCACCCCAGCCTGGACGACACGCGTGCGACAGCTGGACCAGGTCCCCCTCCTCCGGCGGCAGCCACCGGGCTCGAGCGACCCCGCCGCACCGCTTGCGCCGATCGGCGGCTACTCACGGCCGAACGGCACCACGGTCGGTCCGGACGGGCATGGATGGGCGGGAGGTGTGGTGCCGATGGCCAGTGGTGACCTGATCATGCGCGTGGACGAGGGCGGCCGGGTGACGGAGTGGAGCCGTCCTGCGCAGGAGATGTTCGGGTGGGCCGCGGAAGAAGGCGTCAGTCAGGGCGTCGCTGCTCTTGCGAGGGAGGCCGCGGCCGATGAGCAGTGGCGTCGGGCGCGGGTCGATGACGCCGGCTCCGTGCTCTGCGAACCTGTCGTGGTGTCCGCCGACGGCAGCTCGGCCACGCTGTCCGTGCCCGCAGGACCCCTGCTCGCCGGCACCGGCAATGCCCCGTTCCCCGCGACCACGGTCGACCTTCCCGCAGGCAGCACCCTGGCGATAAGTCACCTCCCCGCTGGCCGAGAAGGTCCTCGCGCCGTCCGCGCCGCTGCATGCCCTCCTGAGCGAAGGCGCGAACCGGCCGCCGGCCGACCTGTGCGACACGATCGCGTACGCACTCACCGACGACAACCGGCCGGGCGAGGCACTGATGCTGCTCGCGCGCACCGAGGCACTGCCCGCGGACCAGGTCCTCACGCTGCCCTTGCCGGCCGGGCCCGAAGCCGGACCGCTCGCGCGCGCAGCGGTACGCCGCCGGCTGCGGGCGTGGTCCGTCGACGAGGAAACCGCCTTCACCGCCGAACTCGTCGCCAACGCCGTCCGCTACGGTGCCCCGCCCTTTCGGCCGCGCTTGATCCGCGACCGATCCCCGACCTGCGAAGTCAGCGACACCTCCCCCAGCTCCCCCCACGCCAAACACGCCCGCACCATCGATGAGTCCGGACGAGGAACGCAACCCTGCGAGTTGCCTGTCACTTTTGCAACGCAAGGCAGTTACCTGCGAGGAAGCCACCTCTCGTGCTGAGCCGTGCGTAACCGCGGGTGAAATCAAGGAAGTTCTCGGGACGCCCTCCGTCAAGGACCGGGGGCCGGGAACGCCCGGGGACCGTGGCGGCGAGGTGTGAAGCGCGCCCGATGGTGAACTTCGCAGTCAGAAAGCTGCGTTGACCTCGTTGACACACCGTAAGCCCACGCGTTTCACTCGACACTCGTGCATGGCAACGTTGTCAGGCCGCCCGTCGGCGGTCAGACAACGTTGCCATGCACTGACGTCCCCGTCCCTCGGCACGTCAGCACCTGTGCGAAGCACGAACCGCTGCGGAGGCAACCGATGGTCCGACCCCGACGTTCAGCCGCGCCACGTAACCGAAAAAGACTCCGTCAACGCTTGGCCGTGATCTGCGTCCTGGGAATCGCCGCGCTCCCGCTCCCGGCGATCGGGGACGCCTATGGCGCGAGTGCCGCAACACCGGCGTTGGTGAAAGACCCCGCGTCCCTCGTGAACCCGCTCATCGGCACGTCGGGAGAGGTGGACACCTTCCCCGGCCCCGACATGCCGGCCGGCATGGTGCAGTGGGGTCCCGACACGACGCCCGACCGCCCCTCCGGCGGCGGCTACGAGTACAACGACGACAAGATCTCCGGCTTCAGTCTCACCCACGTCTCGGGACCCGGCTGCGGCGTCGCGGGCGACCTGCCCGTCCTGCCGGTGACCGGCACGCTGTCGGGCGACCTCGGCAACACGTCCGCGGGATTCAGCCACGACGACGAGCAGACCGGCATCGGGTACTACAAGGTCACCGACGCGGCCGGGGTCACGACCCGGCTCACCGACACCACCCGTGCCGGTCTGGGCACCTTCACGTTCCCTGCGGGCAAGCAGGCCAATCTGCTGTTCAAGCTCAGCGGTGGAGCCACTCAGGTGGACGGCACCCGCGTCCAGGTCGTGAACAAGAAGGAGATCAGCGGCTCGATCGACAGCGGTCACTTCTGCGGCGCGAACAACCGCTACACGCTGCACTTCGACATCAAGTTCGACCAGCCGTTCAGCAGCAGCGGCACCTGGGTCGGCAGCACCATCAACCCCGGCGAGACGTCGCTGACGGCGGGCAGGGCCCGGCAGAACCTGCAGGCACGCCCGTCAAAGCCGCTGAAGGAGCGGCACTTCACCGTTCCCGCAGCCCCGTCCCCCACCGTGCACGGAAGCGGCGGCAAGTCCTCCGGCACGCCGTCCCCGGCCTCGAGCGCCGGGGCGGTGCCCCGGACGTCCAGGGCGGGCGGGTCCGCTGCGAGTACATCCGCCGAGCCTCCCACGACGGGCGCGAACGGCATGTACCTGACGTTCGACACCTCCGCCAACCCGACGGTGCGGGCGAAGGTCGGCATCTCCTACACCAGTGACGCAGGCGCGGCGGACAACCTCTCCACCGAGATCAGGAACTGGGACTTCGACGCCGTCGAGCAGGCGAACCACACCGCCTGGAACACCGTGCTGAACAAGATCCGCATCGGCGGCGGCTCAACGGACCAGCAGGTGCAGTTCTACACCGCGCTCTACCACGCCCTGCTGCACCCGAACGTCTTCTCGGACGCCAACGGCCAGTACATGGGCATGGACAACCAGATCCACAAGCTGGCCAAGGGCCAGCAGGCCCAGTACGCCAACTACTCGGGCTGGGACACCTACCGCTCCCAGACCCAGCTGATGGCGATGGTCGAGCCCAAGGTCACCAGCGATGTCGTCACCTCGATGCTCAACGGCTACGACCAGACGGGCCTGCTGCCCAAGTGGGCATCGAACAACGGCGAGAGCTACGTCATGGTCGGCGACCCGGCCGCCGGCATCATCACCGACGCGTACGCCTTCGGTGCCCGGAGCTTCGACACGGACAAGGCGCTCGCCGCCCTGCAGCACGAGGCCACCGTCCCGAACAACGACCGCCCCGGCGAGTCGGTGCGCGACGCCAAGGGCTATCTCCCGCTGGACGAGAACGACTACGGCTGCTGCAACTTCTACGGCCCGGTCTCCACCCAGCTGGAGTACGACTCCGCCGACTACGCCCTCGCCGCGTTCGCCAAGTCGCTGGGCAAGACGGACGTCTACACGAAGTTCGCCACCCGGGCCCAGGACTGGATGAACGTCTTCAACCCGCAGACCGGCTACATGCAGGCGAAGAACAAGGACGGCCAGTTCGCGGGCGGCTTCACGCCGGGCACCTCCAACGGGTTCGTGGAGGGCACCTCGGCCCAGTACACGCCGATGGTCCCGTTCAACCTGCGTCAGCTCATCCAGGCGCGCGGCGGTGACAAGGCGTACTCGTCCTACCTGGACGGCCTGCTCGACAACATCACCGATCCCGGCAACACCAACGCCAACCTCAGCAACGAGCCCAGCGTGGAGATCCCCTGGGAGTACGACTACACGGGCGAACCGTGGAAGACCCAGGAGGCCGTCCGTGCGGCCCAGCAGAAGCTGTACTTCAACGCTCCGGTCGGCTCGTTCGGCAACGACGACCTCGGTGCGATGAGCTCCTGGTACGTCTGGTCCGAGCTGGGCATGTACCCCGAGACCCCGGGCACGGACACCCTGGCGCTCGGCAGCCCGGCGTTCCCGCTGGCCGAGGTGACGTACGCGGGTGGCAAGACGGTGCGGATCGACGCGCCGCAGGCGGCACCCGACGCCCCGTACGTGCAGTCCCTCGACGTCAAGGGCAAGGAGTGGAACACCTCCTGGCTGACGTACCAGCAGTTCAAGGGCGCGGACACGGTCGACTTCACCCTCGGCACCCAGCCGGACAAGTCCTGGGCCTCCGACCCGTCGGCGGTGCCACCGTCGGACACCACGGGCGGCGACCGGGTCCTGGCCGCGACCGGCCCCTCCAGCGACGGCCTGGTGCTCCAGCCGGGTGCGTCCGGTGACGCCACGCTCGACCTCACCAACCTCGGCAGCAAGGATGCCACCGTCGACTGGAAGGCGACGGCGCCCTCCGGCGTCACGCTCGACACCTCCTCCGGCTCGCTGAAGGTGCCCGCCTCGGGCAGCGCCGAGGCGAAGGTCCACGTGACGGCGGGGACGAGTGAAGGAACGTTCCCGGTCACGTTCGCGCTGACCGACCACAGTACCGGCTCGGCTCTGAGCGGCGCGGCCCTCCGCGTGGCCGTGGCCAAGGCCGGCGAGCTGTGGCCGTACGCGACCAACGAAGGCATCTACCCCGACGGCACGACGTTCTCGGGCGGCTTCGACAGCGGCGGCTGGGCGTTCTCGCAGAACGCGCTGTCGGCGGCCGGCGTCACGAGCGGCTCCACCGTCACGGTCGACGGCATCTCCTACACCTGGCCGACGGTGAAGTCCGGTCAGCTGGACAACCTGGAGATGGCCGGCCAGACCATCCCGATGCCGGCCGGCACCTCGGGCGCGTCGTTGGGCCTGCTGGGCACGGCGGCCAACGCACCGACCGACGGCAGCGGGGTCTCGGGCACGGTGACCGTCACCTACACCGACGGCACCACCTCCAAGGCGACGGTCGGCTTCTCCGACTGGACGCTCAACGCCGGGACGAGCAAGCCGCGCCCGGGTGACACCACGGCCGTCACGACGGGCTACCGCAACACCGGCAGCGGGGGCCGGGACGGCGTGAAGACCTACGTCTTCGCCACGAAGGTCCCCCTCGACGCGTCCAAGCAGGTGGCATCGATCACCCTGCCGGTGACGGGCTCGACGGGCACCGACCATCTGTTCGCCTACGGCTTCGGCCAGTGAGACACGACGGACCCTGACGACGGTGGGCCGGTTCCCGCGAGCGCGAGCCCCGGGACCGGCCCACCTGGCGTGCCACGGCGCGGGGTGACAGGATCTGAGGGGTGTCCGTCATCAGCAAGCTGCAGATCAAGCCCGGTCAGAGAGTCGTGGTGCTGGGCAGGCCCGACGACGTCCAACTGGAGGTGGAGACCGAGGGGGAGGCGGCTTCGGCCGACGCGGTGCTGGTCTTCGTGACCACCTCCGGTGATCTTCTGGGAGCGGATGCGCAGGCGGCGATTGCCGCCGCGCGGCGCGATGCCCTCGCCTGGGTGGCCTACCCGAAGGGCGGGAAGCTCGGAACGGATCTGAACCGCGACACCCTGGCCGCCGCACTTGGCGAGCAGGGCGTGCGCCCCGTGCGGCAGGTCGCCATCGACGACACCTGGTCGGCACTGCGGTTCCGCCCTGCCGGCTGATCTGCGGCAGCATCGCCGAGGACGGCTGTCCATGTCTGCTCCAGGGCCCGCCCTTTGATCGTCAGGCGGCGGCCTGGACCGTCGAGTCCGGACGCCCGAGGCGCGCAGCACGCCCTCTCGGACGAAGCCGCCGCGTTGTCCGGCAGCAGCGCGGGGCATCGACAACCACAACCGGTCCGCGCACATAGGGCTGGAGAGCGGCCGCCACGGCCGGCCTTCGGCCCGTGAGGAGTTGACCACGTCGTCGTAGAGCTCGGCCCTTAAAGCAATGGGCGGGCGTCTCAGTTGATGCGTGAGTGGGTCGTCCGGCCGGCCTGGCTCCCGTTCTCCACTGTCCGACAGCGAGCTGAGCCGCCGGTCCCCGGATACGAGGCATATGTCCCTTAGTGTGGCGTCCTTGGTGTACGTCCGTGCGCGGGATGGGGTTGAGACCGTGGTGTTCGCGGAGCCGGGTGACGGCGATGGGTCCGTGTCCTCTCACAAGTCGGCTCCCCGGCCCGAGCGACGTTCCTTGGCACCGCTCCTCGCGGTGTGCGCCGGGTACTTCATGGTCATCCTGGACGTGACGGTCATCAACGTCGCCGTGCCCGTGATCGGCCGGGACCTGGCGACCTCGCTCACCGGCATCCAGTGGATCACCGACGGCTACACCCTGGTCTTCGCGGGCTTCCTGCTGACCGGCGGCGCGCTGGGCGACCGGCTGGGCAACCGACGGATCTTCTGCTGGGGAGTGGCCGTGTTCACCGTGGCCTCGGCCGCGTGCGCCCTTGCACCCGACGCGCCCTTCCTGGTCGGTGCCCGCTTGCTGGAGGGGTGCGGCGCGGCACTGATCGTGCCCGGTTCCCTGGCCCTGCTCCAGCAGGCCTATCCGGGTCCGGCCGAACGCTCGCGGGCCTTCGGGCTGTGGGGTTCGATGGCCGGCATCGCGGCGTCGGCCGGGCCCCTGCTGGGCGGCCTGCTCGTGACCACGGTGGGGTGGCGCTGGGTCTTTCTCATCAACCTTCCCGTCGGGGCGGCCTGCCTGGTGCTGAGCCTGCGGCACGTGGCGCGCTCACCCCGGCATGCCGCGCGGCCCCTCGACTGGCCGGCGCAGGTCGCGATCGTGGCGGCGGTGGCGCTGCTGACCGCGGCGCTCAACGAGGCCGGGCGGCGAGGCTGGACGGACCCGGCGGTCCTCGCCGGGTTGGGCCTGGCCGCGGCGGCCGCCGCAGCCTTCGTGGCACGTGAGCGGCTGTCCCGGAGCCCCGTGCTGCCGCTTCCCTTGCTGCGCTCCCGGGCGATGGGTGGGGGAGCCGTCATCGGACTGCTGTTCAACTTCGGCTTCTACGGCATGGTGTTCACCGCGAGCCTGGAGTTCCAGCGCCAGCGGGGCTTCAGCGCCCTCGGCACGGGGCTGGCGCTGTTCCCGGCGGTGGCGATGACCATGTTCGCCTCCGTCGTCTCCGGGCGGTTGTCCCGCCGTACCGGCGACCGTCCCCTGGTCATCACCGGCATGCTCCTTGCCGCCCTGGGGCTTGCGGGTTGGGCCGCGGCGGGAGCCGATCCCGCCTACCCGTTGCTGGTGCCCCCGATGATGGCCGCGGGATTCGGTACGTCCTTCGCCCTCACCGGCTCCACCGCGACGGTGATGGGCGCCGCACCGCCGTCGTACTCAGGTGCCGCCTCCGCCCTGTTCAACACCGCCCGTCAGATCGGCAGCGCAACCGGCGTGGCGCTCGGGGGCAGTCTGCTCGCCACTGCCACCCACTACGCCGCCGGGCTGCGCACCAGCATGGCCGTCGGCGCTCTCGCCTATCTGACGGCAGCGGTCCTCGCATGGCTCTGCGTGCCGACCAGGCCCCGAGGGAGCTGAGTCGATTGCTCACCTGCGGCGCCACCCGCGCACCGGGTACCCGGTGTCTGGGTACTCGGTGCGCCGAGGCTCTCGCGAAGGAGGTACGCAATGCACTCGATCAGGATGAGAACGGCCGCCGGTCTGCTGGGGGCCGCCGCGTTCTGCCTCGCCGGGTCCGCCCAGGCGTTCGCCGGCACCGGCGTGCACCTGGAAACCACCTCCTACTGCGGCACGGACCGGGCCACCGGGCTCGCTGTGTCGGCCACCGGGAGCGTGCCCTGTGCCACCGCGCTCCGGGTGGCGGCCGCCTACACAAAGATCTGGCACGGCACGGAAGGCGCACCCGTCCAGGTGCGCGCGGCCGGGGCCACATGGACGTGCCGGGAACACCAGGGCGACCCCAACCCGTACCGGCAATGTGCCGCCGCACAGGGCAACACGGGGCTGGTCACGCTGTCGTCCTGAGCCCACCCCTACGCGCGCACGCCGAAAGTTCCTCATGTGTCCGCCCTGCCGGAACCGCGCCGCCCGGGTCCTGGCGTACTCCTTGGCGTGCGTCACCCGGACGGCCGTCCTACGGTGGGAGTGGATCCCGTGGATGTATGTGACCGTCGGGCGCCGCAGAGCCCGAACTCGGAGAGGGGTCGGTCATGCGTCACGTCATCCCCCGCGCTCTTGCCGCCACCGCGGCGGCTCTGGCAGCAGGAGTGGTCGCCGTACCCGCGTCCGCCGCGCCCGCAGGGCCTCTGCACACCCGGGGAGCGGTGTGCGACCTGGGCGGTATGGACTACGTCACCATCAGCAAGGGTGTGGCCACGCTGACCGGCGGGAGCGCGCGGATACAATACGGGGCGCTTGAGCCGGGCCAGTCCACCGATTGGCGCCACGTGACGTTCCACAAGGACGGCAAGAGCGTGACCTACGAGACCGTCGAGGGCCGGATGGCCGCCCAGACCTGCACTTGAAGTACGCCGGCCCCTGCGACGGCGGTGCCCGCGGACCGCGCGCACCTCACCCCAGCGAACCGCACGGCTGCTCGTAGCCGTCAACCCCGCGAACACACAAGGCTCGCGTGTCGCGGTGTCGTCAATGCTCTGTGTCAGGACGGGGCGAGGACGCAGAACTCGTGGCCCTCCGGGTCGGTCAGGCACGTCCACGGGACGTCGCCCTGGCCGAGGTCGAGGTCGGTGGCGCCGAGGGCCCGCAGCCGGGCCACCTCCGCTGCTTTGTCGTCACCGGGGTACGGCAGCAGGTCAAGATGGACGCGGTCCGGCACGGTCTTCACGTCGGGCGTGCGGAGGAACTCGAGATACGGGCCGACACCCTTGGCGGAGCGAAACACCGCATGTTCGTCGGTCACCTCGTACAGGGTCCAGTCCAGGGCCTCACCCCAGAACCGCGTCATGGCCCGCGGATCCGCGCAGTCGACCACCACCCGGGCGATCGGCCCGGTGTCCCCATGGATCTCCCGAGGTTCCAGCACGCAGAACTCATTGCCCTCCGGGTCGGCGAGGACGGTCCACGGCACCTGGCCCTGGCCCACGTCGGCGGGCGTCGCACCGAGAGCCTTCAGGCGCGCGACCAACTCCGCCTGATGGGCCGCAGAGGCGGTGGCGAGATCGAGGTGCACACGGTTCTTTGTCGTTGTCTTGGGTTCCGGGACGGGAACGACGTCGACGCAGACGGCGACCGGGTCCGGCCAGACGAGTCCGCCGGCGGGGCCGACATAGGTGGTCACGCCGGGGCTGTAGGCACTCCAGCCGAGCGCCTCCGCCCAGAACCGGCCGACTGCCGAGCCATCAAGAGCCTTTATGTTCAATTGAACGGGTCGCAGCGCCATGCCGCCGATCCTATGGGGTGGGGCGGAGCGGGCCGCGGGGCTGTTTCAGGACGTCGCCCGGTGGCTCAGGGGGCGGTGAACAGGGTCGGGAAGCGGGGGGCCAGCCACGGTCGTGGGCCCCAGGCGAGGACCTTGCCCCGGGTGATGGCTCGCCAGGGATTGAGCCGGCCCAGCGCGATGAGCAGGAAGGCGACGGGATCGAGCAGGACGGTGCAGTCCGCGCGCTGTGGTGCCCCCGGTGTCACCTGCACGGTTCCCTCGGCCAGGGACACGCCGAACGTCTCGCCCCCGCGCAGGCGGATCCGGTAACGGGCCGTGAGCCCGGCCGTGGCTTCGGGGTTCGCGACGCGCGGCATGACCGAGAGCATGAACGGCATGCACAAGGACACCCTTGCCGGGTCGACCATGTGCGCACGCTGCAGGGCGCGAGCCAGGTCGTAGCCATGGCCGAGCATGTGAGTGAGCAGGTACGACGCGAGAACCGACCGGTTCATCGAGCCCAGGGGAGTGGCGGGGGCCGGGCCGTCGGCCGCGAGGCGTGACACAGCGTCCAGGAACGCCTCGGCCTGCTCCACGATCATCGTCGCGAGAGGCTCCGTCCGACGCTCCCGGAAGACGGCGAGAGACTCCGCGTTGGCCTCGGCGAGGCTTTGGGGCGTTCCGTCGCCGTAGGGGCGCTCCCGCCCGGCTGCCAGGTCGGCCATCAATTCGTTGGCCATGGCCAGGTGGGCGGCGGCCTCGCCGACGGTCCACTCCGACCCCGGCACGGCCAGCGTCGTGTCGCTCGCGCTCCGCACCAGCGTGGCGATCTCCTCGGCGGTGTCCCGTATCGCCTGTCCCAGCCCCTCGGGCAAGGCCCAGGACCCGTCCTGCCGTACCGTCGTGTGCACGGTGCCTGCTCCACTCCCACCCGGCCGACACGCCCAACGTGCCTGCGGCGCTGGTACCCAACCAGACTCGGCGGCGCACGACAAGCCCCGCGAGCCCTGCAGGCGCGGCCGTACCTGCAGCGGGGTCCCGGATCCCGGGGCGGGACCGGGGCCTGTGCGCGGTGTTCACCAGCTGATTCGGGCCGCCACCGGCAGGTGGTCGCTGCCGGTGGCCGGCAGTACCCACGAGCTCTTCGGCTCCACGCCTCTGACCAGGATCTGGTCGATGCGCACCATCGGGAACCTCGCCGGCCAGCTGAAGCCGAAGCCGTCCCCGGCCAGGTCCTGGGCCGAGCGCATCCGGGAGGTGATGTCGGCGAACGCGCGGTCGTCCGTGGTGCCGTTCAGGTCACCGAGCAGCACCACCCGCTCGTTCCGCTCGGCGGCGATGGCCTCGCCGAGCGCCTGCGCGCCTCTGTCCCTGCCGGCCGTCCAAAAGCCCGCCCTGGGAAACACCCGTACGGACCCCAGGACCACATACACCGCCAAGGGACCCCGGTCCGTGGCCACCGTGGTGCGCAGCGCCCGACTGTAGGACAGCTTGACGGCGACCGGCTTGGTGTCCGACAGCGGCAGCCTGCTCCACAGCCCGACCGTGCCCTGCACCGTGCGGTACGGGTACGCCTTGGCCAACTCCTTCTCGTACGTGCCCTGTGCCTGCGGGGTCAGCTCCTCCAGCGCCAGCAGGTCCGCTCCGGAGGCGGCCGGGTCGCGGGCGGTGCCTGCCGGGTCGGGGTTGTGTCAAAACCATCACCCGCGCACACGACGGAACCCTCACGCTCACGCCGCGCCCTGCCGGCGGGATCCGCATCAGCGTGGAACTGCCTGCGGCAGCCCCGCTCAAGGAAAGCTAGCGAATCAGGGAATGTGCCCGCGGTGCCCCCTCGGGCAGACACCAATTGGTCAGTTCCCTTGAGACGGCGTCAACCACGTGGCTGCTTTGGCGGGGTAGCACCACAGTGTCGTCGCTCGTGCGGCTGCTGCCAGATGGGGAGAGGACGTACTGAGTACGACAACTCATGTGCCGCCAGGGCGCGGGGCGGCATGCTGCGCGGCATGACGAGCGGTAGAAGGGCGCTGACAGCCCTGCATCTCCTCCTGGTCTGGGCGACCATGGCGGCCGCGGTGCCGGTACTCGGCGCCGGATTGCTGGTGACGGCCTGGGGCGACGGGGCCGGGGCGGCGGTGCCAGTCCTTGTCCTGGGGGTGCCGTTGACCGTGGGCCTGCTGGCCACAGCGGGCATACCCGCGCGGACCGTGGTCCCACTGTGCGCCTCCGCGCGGCGGCGGCTGGGCTGGGCGGTCCTGGTCTTCGTGCTCGGCACGCTCGGCGTCCTGGCCGGTCTGGCCGCCTACGGCGAGGACGTCGTCCTGGGGAGCGCCAGTACCCGGGTCGCGCTGACGGGGGCGCCGTACGCGGTGGCCGCGGCGTTCTTCGTACCGAACCGGTGGGTGCGGTTCGCAGGGGTGGCTGCCCTTGCCGCCGGGGTGGCTTACGGAGGCTTCATCGGTCCGGCGCAGGCACAGCAGCACCAGCAGGCGGCGGAGGTCGCGCGGTACCGGGAGCATCCGGAACTGCTGTATGCGATCGCTACGCCGCCCGGCATGCGGGCAGCCCGTGCCGAGGACGGGCCCGCCTCCTTCGGCATCGAGTACCACTCCGTCCGGCAGGACGGGTACGTGGGCCTCGTGGTGCGCTCGCCGCTCACACCGATTCCCCGATGCCCCGAACCCGTGGAGAAGGACGTGACCTGCTCGGTGGACGGGCACGGCGAGATGGTGACGGTCCGCCCGGTCTCCGGCGGGACCCGCGTCGTCACCGTCACCCGCCGCATCCGCGATGCGGAGGCCGAGGTCACCAGCCAGACCGTGGACGAATCCGGCCTGCGCCGTCTCCTGAACACTTTGCACCCGCTGTCGGACGCCGAGCTGGAGAAGCTGACGGCGACGCTGCCCGGGGGGCCGTAGTACCCCGGTACCACCTGCCCGGCGGTGTTCGGTCCCCCGGTACCACCGGATCCGGGAGCTCGCGGCCTTAGCGTGGCGGAGGAGGCGTCGGGCGCGTCGGGCGCCCGAGTCCGAGAGAGAGAACGCGAATGATCGAGGCACAGCAGCTCACCAAGAGGTACGGGGAGAAGACGGCCGTCGACGGCCTGGACTTCACCGTGAAGCCGGGTTCGGTGACCGGATTCCTCGGCCCCAACGGTGCCGGCAAGTCCACGACGATGCGCATGATCGTCGGACTCGACGCGCCGACGAGCGGCTCCGTCACGGTGAACGGCCACCGCTACGCCCGCCACCAGGCACCGCTGCAGGAGGTCGGGGCCCTGCTGGAGGCCAAGTCGATCCACCCGGGCCGCTCGGCCTACAACCACCTCCGCGCGCTCGCACTGACCCATGGCATTCCGCGCCGCCGCGTGGACGAGGTCGTCGAACTCGCCGGTCTCGGCAGCGTCGCGAAGAAGCGGGCCGGTGCCTTCTCGCTCGGCATGGGGCAGCGGCTCGGCATCGCGGCGGCCCTGCTGGGCGATCCGCAGACCGTGATGCTGGACGAGCCCGTCAACGGGCTGGACCCCGAGGGCGTGCTCTGGATCCGGAACCTGCTGACGTCGCTCGCGGCCGAGGGGCGCACGGTGTTCGTCTCCTCGCATCTGATGAGCGAGGTGTCGCTGGTGGCGGACCATCTGATCATCGTCGGGCGCGGCCGGCTCCTGGCCGACACGACCGTACGGGACCTGGTCCGCGAGGCCGGTGGCGACACCGTGAAGGTCGCGACGAACGACCCCGCGCGGCTGCGGGACGTGCTGGCCGGGCCCGGCGTGGAGATCACCGGCCGCATCGGCTCCGAGGAACTGCAGGTCACCGGGGCGTCCGCCCGGGAGATCGGGCTTAAGGCGGCCGAGCACGGTATCCCGCTGTTCGAGCTGACCACGAAGGCGGTGTCGCTGGAGGAGGCATTCATGGAACTGACCAGGGACGCCGTGGAGTACCACGGCTCCACCACCGGCACCGAGACCTCCGGGAGCGCGGCATGAGCACCCTCACGGCAACTCCCGGGACTCCCGAGACCGTTCCGGCCGCTCAGGCCCGGCCCGCCTACCGGGTCACCGGCCGGCGCGTGCTGGCCTCGGAGTGGGCCAAGCTCTGGTCCCTGCGGTCCACCTGGATCACCCTCGGCCTGGGCCTGCTGTTCCTGGTCGCCTTCGGCGTCATCGCCGCGAGCCACTACAAGTCCAATCTCGACTCCGGCCGTCACATGGACCGCGACTTCGCCAGCGCGACGGCCGTGAGCCTGTCCCTCTTCGGCACGAACTTCGCGCAGTTGGCCCTCGGCGTGCTGGGCGTGCTGGTGACGGCGGGCGAGTACTCCACCGGCATGATCCGCTCGACCCTCGCGGCCGTACCGCGCCGACTGCCCGTGCTGTGGTCGAAGGCTGCCGTGTACGGGCTGGTCGCCCTGGTGGTCGCGACCGTCGGCGCGTTCGTCGCCTTCCTCGTCGGCAGCCAGATCGTGTCCGGCACGCCCGCCGCCATGGGTCTCGGTCACGCCGGCGTCGTACGCAGCCTGCTGGGCGCCGGGCTCTACCTCGGCCTGGTCGGCGTGATCGGAGCCGCCCTCGGGACGCTGCTGCGGTCCGTCGCCGGCGGCATCTCGGTCCTGGTCGCCGCCCTCATGCTGGTGCCGGGACTGGTCTCCCTGCTGCCCACCTCGTGGCAGGGCGACATCGACCCCTACCTGCCGAGCCACGCGGGCGAGTCGATCTTCGCCCTGACCCATGACTCCACCACCCTGTCGCCCTCGGCCGGGCTCCTGGTCTTCCTCGGCTGGACGGCGCTGGCGCTGGCAGGGGCGGCGTACCGGCTCCTGCGCAGCGACGTCTGAGCAGGCTGCATCATGGTCTGGTGACCTCCGTGACCACCGATGACCTCAGCGGGATGGGGCCGCTGGTCGCCCGGCTCGGCCGGGCCGGCCAGCGGCTCCGGCACGCCGACCAGGCCCGCCCGTGGGTGCTGGACACCGCGGTGGTGGTGCTGGTCTTCCTGATGTTCTGCCTGCCGGACCTGCTGCACGGCATGGACGGGGACGGCGACGGCCCGCGCCGCTTCCATCTGGTGTTCACCCGGCCGCCCACGGCCGGGATGCTCGTGCTGCAGGCCGGGCTGGTGCTGCCACTGCTGTGGCGGCGGCGGGCGCCCGCGATGGCCTTCGGCGCCGTCACGGCCGTGTTCGTCGTCCAGTGGTCCCTCGGTGTTGCGCTCCGTGCGGACGTCGCCCTCCTCGTCGCCCTGTACAGCCTCGCCCTGCACGGGCGGCTGCGGCAGCTGCCGTGGGCCTGTGCGGCGATGGCGGGTGCGCTGGGCCTGGTCGCGGCGCGGGTCTCGGCGGCGGTGTCGGTCTGGGACGCGCTGTTCTTCCTGCTCAGCACGGCGACCGCGGCCCTCGCGCTCGGCCTGATGATCCGCATCCGGCGGGCCCAGCTGGCCGGGTTGCGGGACCGCGCGGCCCGGCTGGAGACAGAGCGCGACCAGCGGGGCAGGCTCGCCGTAGCGGCCGAGCGGGCGCGGGTGGCCCGCGAGATGCACGACATCGTCGGCCACAACCTGTCCGTCATCATCACCCTCGCCGACGCGGGCGCCTACGCCACCGCCGCCGCGCCGGAGCGGGGCAAGGAGGCCCTGCACCTCATCGGCGACACCGGTCGCCTGGCCCTGAGCGAACTGCGGCGGGTGCTCGGCGTGCTCCGTGAGCCGGACGGCCCGCGCAGCGAGCCGGAGCTGAGCCCGCAGCCCGGTCTCACGGACGTCGACGCACTGTGCGAGGGGGTCCGCGCCGCCGGTCTGGAGGTCGTCTACCGTACGGCCGGTGACGTCGACGCCCTCGACAGCGGGGTGCAGCTCACGGTCTACCGCATCGTGCAGGAGGCCCTGACGAACACCCTCAAACACGCCGGCGCGGGCGCCCGTGCGAACCTGGCGATCGCCGTGGAGGACACACGGCTGACCATCACCGTCCAGGACTCCGGACCGGCCACACCGGCCGGCCCGCCCGGCACGGCGAACGAGGAGGGACACGGCCTGGTGGGCATGCGAGAACGAGCAGCTCTGTACGGCGGACACGTCAGCGCGGGTCCCGCGGGCCCGGGGTGGACGGTCCGCGCCACCCTCGACCTCGCTCCCCAGGGCGGTGCCCGGTGACCACCGTGCTCGTCGTCGACGACCAGCCGCTGCAGCGCTACGGCTTCCGTATGCTGCTGGACTCCGTACCCGAGACGGAGGTCGTCGGAGAGGCGGCCCACGGAGCCGAAGCCGTGCGCAAGACCGCCGAACTCCGCCCGGACGTCGTCCTCATGGACGTACGCATGCCGGGCATGGACGGCATCGAGGCCACGCGCCGTATCGTCGCCGCCGGTGACCGCTCCCGTGTCCTCGTCCTGACCACCTTCGACCTCGACGAGTACGTCCACGCGGCCCTGCGCGCCGGAGCCAGCGGCTTCCTCCTCAAGGACGCCCGCCCCGAGGAACTCCTCGCCGGCATCCGCGCCGTGGCCGTCGGAGACGCGGTCATCGCCCCCGCGCTCACCCGCCGCCTGCTGCACGAATTCGCCCGACTCGTGCCGTCCGGCGGGGACCGCTCCGCGGAGGATCCGCGCCTGAGCGCCCTCACCGACCGCGAACGCGAGATCCTCGTCGCCATCGGCAAGGGCTGGACCAACGGCGAGATCGCCGAGCGTTTCGTCGTGTCGGAGTCCACGGTGAAGACGCATGTGGGCCGCGTCCTGTCCAAGATCGGCGCCCGCGACCGCATCCAGGCGGTGATCTTCGCCTACGACCACGGCCTGGCCCGGCCCCAGCCGGACTGATGGCCGCGGCGTACGACCTGCACCGGGAGAGCAGGAGCGGTGCCGTGGAGCGAGCCAGAGCGCTCGCCCCGCCGAGCGGCAGCGAGTGGCTCCGGCGCGGCCACGGCCCTGGCCCGGGCAGGAACAGGGCGGCGGCGTAGGCCAGGACGACTGCGTGGCCGAGCCGGAGTCGCAGCCAGGTCGTGGCCCGGTCACCCGGCAGGCACGCTGACCGTGAACCTGGCGCCGGGTGCGTGCCCGGGGTCGTAGGACACCTCCCCGCCGACGGCGCGGGCGTGGTCCACCGCGTCCAGAACCAGGTCGCCGGCCGGGGTCATCGCCGGGGGGAGGTCTGTCTGATGGCGGCTCTCAGCCTCGCGGCGAGGTCGGCGAGGTGGAAGGGCTTGGGCAGGTCGTCGTCGCCGGCGGAGAAGCCGGACAGGCGGTCGGCGAGCTGGTGCCGGGCGGTCAGGAAGATCACGGGGGCGAGGAAGCCGTTGGCGCGCATCGCCTGACACACGTCCCGCCCGTCGGGGTCGGGCAGGCCGACGTCCAGGACGGCCGCCGCGATGTCGGCGGTGGCCAGCCGCAGGGCGGCGGCGCCGTCGGCCGCGAGGACGGGCTCGAACTCCTCGTCGTACAGCCCCCGGCGCAGCACGTCCCGCAGGGCGTGATCGTCCTCAACGATCAGGATGTTGGGGCGCATGATCTTCCATGGGCCTTGCGGCCGGGGCCGTACCTGCGATGAACGGTGTGGACAGCCGGCACCTCTCAGCCACTCATGAGGTCAGCAGCAGGGCCCCCATGCGCAGGGCGGTGAGCCGGTGCGCCAGGGCTTCCGACCGCCGTCGTACCGCGACCATCGCCATGACGGCCACCAGGGCGCCGACGGCGAGACCGGCCAGGACGTCGTGCGGATAGTGTGCGCCGACCCACACCCGGGAGACTCCCATCGCCAGCGCGGCCACGACCGCTGTCGCGCCGAGCCGGCGCGAGACGAACACGAGAGCCACGGCGGCCGCGGCCGCGATGGCGGCGTGGTTGCTGGGGAAGGACCAGTCGCCGGGTGCCGGACACGCCTCCAGCGTCCGCACGTGCAGGCTCTGACACGGCCGGTCCTCGCGCACCACCAGCTTCAGGGCGGAGTTCACGCCGTACGCCACGACCACGACCAGCGGCACCAGCAGCGCCGTCACCGCAGCAGCGACGACCCCCGAGCGGCGAGCGCGCCACCAGCCGACGGCGGCCAGGACGGCGAACACCGCCAGCCCGTACGTCGACCAGGCCGAGACCGTGTCGTCCAGCCAGCCGGGGGAGTGCTGGGCCAGGTGCACCACGTCCGCATAGGCGGAGCCGTCGATGGAGGACCCGTCGAAGGCCAGGATCACTTGTTTCCTCCCCTCGCGTCGGCACCCCGGCGGGCGCGCAGCACCTCGGCGAGAAGCGGGACCAGGGACACGAGGACGATCAGCGCGACCAGCGGCAGCAGGTAACGGTCGACGTTCGGGATCGAGGAGCCCAGCGCATAGCCGGCGAGAGTGAGCCCGACGCTCCAGACCAGTCCACCGATCACCTGCCACAGCGTGAACGTCCGCACCGGGACCTCCAGGGCGCCCGCCATCGGGTTGAGCACCGTCCGCACCACCGGGATGAACCGGGCCAGCACGACGGCCTTGGCATGTCCGTACCGCTCCAGCAGCTCCTCGGCGCGCTTCACCCCCTCGTGCAGCCGCCGGGAACGGCTGCGGGCGATCAGCGCGCCGCCCGCCTTCCGGCCGAGGAGGTATCCGCACTGCGCCCCGGCCAGCGCGCCGAGGGCCGCCGCGATCAGCAGCGGCGCCAGGGACAGTCTCACGGCCTGGTCCGCCGTACCCGTGCACAGCAGTCCCGCCGTGAACAGCAGGGAGTCACCCGGCAGGAAGAACCCGATCAGCAGGCCCGTCTCGGCGAACATCACCACGCCGACGCCCAGCACGCCGAATGCGGCCAGCAGTGAATGGGCGTCGAGCACGTTGACGGCCAGCTGCGCGGCCAGATGCGGTGGAGCGGTCATGGGCGCCTTTCCTGCGGCTCGGGTGAGAATGAACGTCCGGTGGCGAACGACTACAGTGAAGTAGACGGTCTACGGAACTGTAGACGAACGGCGCGTGAAATGCGTTCCCGGGCGACAGGCACTGTGCGGAGACCCACGGCGGGACGAGCACGGTGACAGTGACCGGTGCCTTACTCAGCCTGACGGCAGACCGCGCCGCAGCACGGCCGCGCGGCAGAGGCGCTCCGGAGACCTCCGGCCGCCGCGCGTACCGAGGAGGCCCGCGCCGAGGAGGCCCGTCGGCCGGCCCGGCTGCCGGAGGCGGCGATCGAGCACCGGCGGCGCACCGGGAGCGCGCGCTGTCCAGTGTACGGCGCCGGGGACCGGCTGGACCGGGCGTGGCGGAGCAGGCGCGGGCGGAGGTGGAGCGGCTGCAGGCGCAGGCCGTGGACGCCGAGGCCGCCCGGCAGGGCGTGGACACCGGTCGGGATCCGAGGTGCGGGAGAATCGCAGGCGCCTTCGTGTCCTCGTGGAGGACGACGACGCACTCGGAGTCCATCCGGAAACCGGTCCGCGCAGCAGCGGCTGTCCCCCCACCTGGAGCCGCACGATGCTTCGGCCCTGGCCGGGACGGTCCGTGCTCCCTACGATGCCGTGCTCCAGGATCTCGGCCCGCCCGGTCTCGACGGTGTGGCCTCGCCCGCCCCCTGCGCGCCCGTTTCCCCGGCCTGCGGCTTGTGACCACGGCACGCCGGTCCGCACCGGCGCCTCGCTCAGGTCGCCGAGGTGTCCGTGCGCCACTGTCGAGTGCCGTGCATCATCCCACTGTCGTTCGCCGACCCCGCATGGCCAATTTCGCGCCTGCCCGGGGTCAAGGGGTGGTCATGGATGCGGTCGGGGCTCTGACGCGGGCGTATTGTTTGTGCGGTTTGACCAGACACCTCGTTCGGTGAGGCTTCTTCACGGACACAGGCCACTGATCCCACCCGTCGAGAGACGCTCCGGATCAGGACAGGTCTCCCCGGCCCAAGGGGTGACCCCAAGTGGCTTCTCCCCAGGGGGATTACGCCGTGGAGTGCCAAAGCTCTGACGAGTTGGGGTGTGCCGGGACCGATCGTGCCCGGCTGCCCCTTGCCGCAGGACCGCGACGCCCGTGCGTGGCCGTGACCGGGAGGAGGCGACATGGACAGTAGTCCGGGCCATAGTCGGCCCCTCTTCGTGTTGTCCGCGCCGTCCTTCCGCGGCCCGGGGCAGCCTCTTCTTCCCTGATCCCCGCTCAGCTCACCGGCTGGGCAGGCCGGGTACCGGCGTGCGCTCTGCATGCCTTGTGCCACGGGTCCGGGGAAGAGGCGTGCTGCCGTGGGCCGCCCACCCGCCCCGTCATGCGAGGGCAAGGGGGTGTTCGTTTTGGCTGCCCACACTGTGCTCATGTCCACCACGGCCCGCTTCCGTGACCGCCGCGTCAGTCTGGAGCGCCGTGCCACCACGTCCAAGACGGTCCGTGAGTCGCTGGTCTCCCTCGCCGGGCTGATCGGCGGCCCGGTCACCAACCAGGCCGGCGAGGAGGTCGGCCGCGTCGTCGACGTCGTCGCCCGGCTGTACGGAGCGGACTCCTACCCGCCGGTCACCGGGCTGATCCTGCGTATCGGCCGGCGCCGTACGTTCCTGCCCGCCGACGCCGTCGGCAAGGTGCACGCCGGGCACGTACGGCTGCGCACCGCCCGGGTCGACCTGCGGGACTTCGCCCGCCGCCCGGGTGAGGTGCTGCTGGCCAAGGACGTGCTCGACCACCAGCTGGTCGACGTCGACGGTGTCCAGGTCACCCGGGCCGCCGACCTGTACCTCGCGCCCCTGGTCGACCAGGTCGTCCTGGTCGGGGTGGACGTCTCCCTGCCCACCCTGCTGCGGCGGCTCGGCCCGCGCCGCTGGCAGGCCCGGCCGACCCCCGAGCGGGTGCTGGACTGGCAGGCGGTGGCCCCCTTTGCCGAGCAGGCCACCGAGGGCCCGCCGGAGGTGCGGCTGCGTGCCCCCAGGACGGCACTGCGCAGGCTGCGCCCCGCCGATCTCGCCGACATCCTGGAGGACCTCGGTCGCGCCGAACGCCAGCAGCTGCTGGGCTGGCTGGAGCCGGAGCAGGCAGCCGACGCTCTGGAGGAGATGGAACCGGCCGAGTTGGAGAACCTGCTGCGTGAGGCACAACCGGAGCACGCCGCCCGGCTGGTCGACGAAATGGAGCCGGACGAGGCCGTCGACGCCCTGCGCGACCTCACCCCTGAGGAACGCGAGGCTCTGCTGACCCGTATGCCGGCCGACGAGGCCGCGGAACTGCGCCGACTGCTGACACATCGTGAGGGCACCGCGGGCGGCGCCATGACCACTCTGCTGGTGACCGCCGGCCAGAAGGAGACCGTCGCCCAGGTCCGAGCCGCTCTCGCGGAACAGGCCGAACACCGCACCGAGATCGACGCCGTCACCGTCGTCGACGAACAGGGCCGCCTGGTCTGCGACATGCCCCTGTTCGATCTGGCGGTGGCAGAGGACACCACTCCGGTGGCCGATCTGGTGTCCTGGCGCGCCCAGTTCGGCCCACCTGTCACCGTCCATGCGGACACTCCGCTCACCGAGGCCGCCGACCACCTGGTCGCCGCCCGCGCCTCCTCCCTCCTCGTCGTCGACGACAGCGACCGCCCCCTCGGCCGGATCCTCGCCGACGACCTGCTCGACACCCTGCTGCCCGAGCGCGGGCGCATGCACTTTCGGAGGTTCCTGCAGTGACCCGCGACCTCGACACCGCCCGCGCGGTCCCGCAGCACCCCGCGCCCGTGCGCCGTACCGGATGGCGGCGCATCACCATGCTCGCGGTGATCGCCGGGCCCGGCCTGGTCGCCGCTAACGCCGGCAACGACGCCGCCGGAATCGCGACCTACGCCTCGGCGGGCTCCCAGTTCACCTACGGCACCCTCTTCTTCATGGTGCTGGTCACGGTCGCGCTGGTGATGGTGCAGGAGATGGCCGTCCGTCTCGGCGCCCACACCGGCAAGGGCCTGGGCGCCCTGATCCGCGAGCAGTTCAGCCTGCGCCTGACCGCGCTGGCGGTCTTCTGCCTGCTGCTGGCCAACACCGGCCTGGTCGTCTCGGAGTTCGCGGGCATCGGTGCGGCCTTCGAACTTCTCGGGGTGCCGAAGTGGGCGGTCATCCCGCCGGCCGCGATCCTGCTGTGGGCGCTGGTGCTGTTCGGCTCCTACCACTGGGCCGAACGCGTCTTCCTCATCATGTCACTGGCGTTCTTCGCCTACCCGGTCGCGATGATCCTCGGCCACCCCGACTGGGGCGCTGTCGGCCACCACCTGGTCGTTCCACACGTCGAGGGGAACAAGGACTTCATCCTGCTCGCGGTCGCCTTGATCGGTACGACGGTCAGCCCGTACATGCAGTTCTACGCCGCCGCCGGCGTCGTCGACCGAGGCGCCAAGCCCGCCGACTACCCCCTCATCCGCGCCGACGCCGTCCTGGGCGCCGTCTTCGCCTGTGTCATCAGCCTGACCATCATCATCGCCACGGCTTCCGCCATCGGCGGCACCGGCCCGCTCGACTCCGCCGCGCAGGCCGCCGAAGCCCTCAAGCCGGTCGCCGGGCAGAACGCGGAACTCCTCTTCGCCGTGGGCCTGATCGGCGCCTCGGCGCTGGCCGGAGCCGTCGTCCCGCTCTCCGCCAGCTACGCCATAGGAGAGGCCGCCGGCGTGGAACGCTCCGTCTCCCGCAGTTTCCGTGACGCCCCGCTGTTCCTGGGCCTGTTCACCGCCCAGATCATCCTGGGTGCCACGGTGGCGATGACTCCCGTCGACGTCATCCAGTTGCTGATCGGCACCCAGGTTCTGCAAGGCCTGATCAGTCCCGTCGTCCTCGTCTACCTCCTGGTCCTGACCAACCGCCGCTCGGTCCTCGGCCGTGCCGCCAACAGCGCGCGCTACCGCATCGCAGCCACCGTCGTGGTGGTGGGCGTCGCGGCCATGTCCACGCTCCTGCTCGTCCAGACGGTCCTGGGCTGGTTCGGTCTCGGATAGCGAGGGTGCGTCGTGCTCCGGTGCCGGAACGGGTGGCGTCCCGGCACCGGCAATCGTGTGGCCTGTACGTCGGCTGCGTGCACGTCGCCGCGCCTTGCGCCGGTCAGCTGGGCGCGAGCGAGGAGCCTGCCGGGGCGATATACCGTGTGGGCATGTCGGCGTTCATACAACAGCTCCCAGCGCTGATCGGCGTGGTGATCGGTGCCCTTGGGTCGTACCTGGCGAGCACGCGCGGCGACCAGGCCCGCTTCCGACGCGAGCAGGCGGCCCGTTGGGAAGAGCGGCGGTTGAAGGCGTACGCCGACTACGCGAGGTCGCTGAAGAAGAGCGTCACCCTGACGTACCGGATCGCGGCACACTTCGGCAACGACCCTCACCCGCACCCCCTGTCACCCGAGGAAGCGGCGCCTCACCTTGCCGATGCCGCTGATACCCGGGACCCGGCCGGAGAGACACTGCTGATGCTTGGCACCCCGGACGTGGTGGACAAGGCCCGCGAATGGGTCGTGGTGGTGATGGAAATGGAAGGATTCGTGCGGGACCGGACTCATAGCCCGGAAACCTGGTCAGCCATGCTCAAGCGCCAACGCGCCGCACGTGACGGGTACTACGCGGCAGTCCGCCGTGACCTGGCACTCCCACCCGGCCATTCCGGGGAATGGCAACTTGTCCCGCCCCGGACTCCCTGAGTATCCATGTCATGGCCGTCCGGGGCGTCGAGCTCGGGCGTCGAACCCGGTGCGGTGGTGTGATCCGGGAGCGGTGGCGGGCGGTGACGCTTGCTCAGGAGCCCGCCGGGGGAAGGAGGTTGTCGAGTGCCTCGGCGCAGTCCCGGGCGGCCTGGGCCGATCGCGGCAGCATGAGGCGCTCATAGGCGCGTACGGCGTCGTCGATGCTGGATTCGGTGATGAGGGCGTGGGCGAGGTCGGCGCCATCGAGCATGGCGAGATTGGCACCGAGCCCGACGGGGGGCATCAGGTGCGCGGCATCGCCCAGCAGGGTGATGCCGGGGACGTGTTCCCAGGTGTGCGGGACGGGCAGTACGAACACGGGCCGATTGACGAACCCGCCGTCGTGGTGCCGCAGGAGATGGAGCAGTCTCTCGTCCCAGCCGTCGAACATCTTCAGCAGGTGTGCGCGCACGGCGGCCGTGTCCTCGAGTTCCAGGTCGGTGGTCGGCTGCCAGTTCTGCGGGGCGCGGAAGGCGATGTAGACGCGTATGTGGCCGTTGCTGTTGCGTTGGGCGAACAGGGCCTTGCTGTCGGCCGTCGCCAGCAGGGTGCCGTTGCCGACCATGCGTGCGAGGGCGGGGTGGCGTGTGTCGCAGTCGTCGATGCCGGTCTCGACGAAGGTCACACCCGTGTAGCCGGGTGTGGCGTCCGACAGGGCTGGGCGTATCCGCGACCAGGCGCCGTCGGCACCGACCACGAGGTCGGCGTCCTCGGTGGTGCCGTCGTCGAGGAGCAGGCGCCACGTGCCGTCCCCGAGCGGGGTGGCCGCTGTGACGGTGCAGCCCCACCGGACGGTGCCCGTGACGAGGGATTCCAGGAGCAGTCCACGCAGTTGGCCGCGGTCGATCTCCGGACTGTCGTCGTCGTGGACGGGCCCCGGGAACGGCAGGGCGGTGGCGGTTACCGGGTCGAGCACGCGCCATTCCTGGCTCTCGGGGCGGGCCAGGGCGCGAAACCGGTCGAGCAGACCCGCCGCGCGAAGGGCCGCCTGACCGGTGCCGGCATGTATGTCAAGGCTGCCGCCCTGGGGGCGGGCGCCGACGGAAGCCTCACGGTCGAAGACGGTGACGGAGCGGCCGTGGAGCTGCAGGACACGGGCTAAGGCCAAGCCGCCGAGGCCGGCGCCGACGACCGCGATGCGGGGGGCGTCGGTGGAGTTCATGGAGCTGTCCATCCCATCGTAAAGTGGCTGGGTTGCCGGAAGGACCGGCGCACGACCAAGAAAGCACAGTCACCGAAAAGGCGCCTCTGAAATATGGCGTGCCGGTGTGGATGCGCATGCTCTGCGGTACCGGAACGTCGTCCTCAGGGCGCAGCGGCACAGCGACGCGATCGGTGACTACACGGTCGTTTCCTTCGTGCCCCGTCGACCGAGGGCTAGTGTTCGTGCAGCGAGCGACTCACGAGGAGCGAAGACATGGTCGGTCGTCCGAGCACGCGTTGACGTTGGTGGCCGTGAGCGGCCTGTCATCGCGTGCTGCCCTCGATGTGCGGCACACGGAGCTTTCCCTTCCCGCTGCCTGACAGCGTCGGCGCGCTTGTCGTGCGCCGGTTGGCGGGGCTCGTCTTCGGTCATCCGAGGGGTCCTTGTGCCGTCTGCTTCCTCCGCTGTGTCGGATTCCGGTCGACCTGGCGCGTCAAGCCTGTGGCGGGACGGTGACTTCCGGGCCAGTTGGGCGCCCTGCGCGCGGTGGGACAGGTGCCGATCCTGCTGCTGTCGCTCTTCGCCGGCGCGGGGGCGG
Source organism: Streptomyces puniciscabiei (assembly GCF_006715785.1). Lineage (NCBI taxonomy): Bacteria > Bacillati > Actinomycetota > Actinomycetes > Kitasatosporales > Streptomycetaceae > Streptomyces > Streptomyces puniciscabiei. Next base: position 314,959 of record NZ_VFNX01000002.1, on the reverse strand, counting down.
ACAGGTGGCGGACCCGTACGGTGATGGTGCTGGCGGACGCCGGCCGGGCCCTGGCACTGGGCGCCGCAGCCGTGGCGGGGCTCCTTGGCGGGCTCGGCCTGTCGGCGCTGCTGGTGGTTGCCTTCGCCGTCGGGGCGTTGTCCGTGTTCTTCGACGTGGCCTACCAGGAGTCCGAGGCTCAAAACCTCCTCCTCGGTTCTGGCGGCGGATCCATGAGGGCCTCCGTTTCGTCGCCGGTGACACCTCGTTGCGGACGGTGTGCCTCGCATCGGCCGCCTTCCAGTCCTGGGATCGATGCTGGCGGCCCGCCTGCCGCGCCGGTTCGGACATGGCGCCGTGCTCGTGTCCGCGGCAGCACTCGGCGACGGCGGGTTCCTGTGTGTGCCCGCGCTGCACGGCCCCTCCGCGGTGACCGTTCCCGTGCTCTTGGCGGTCAACTTCGTGTTCGGGACCTTCAGTCAGCTGGTGAACGTCACGGTCATGGCCGTCCGGCAGACCGTCACACCGGAGGGGATGCAGGGCCGCGCGGCCGCGACGATCAACTTTGTCGGCATGGGGACGACCCCGCTCGGCTCGCTGCTCGGTGGCCTTCTCGCGGAAGTGTGGGGGACGCGCACCAGCCTCCTGGTGACAGCGGCAGGCATGCTGGTGTCGCCGGCGCTGAATGGCCCTGTCCCCACTCGCCCGCCTGGGACGGACGCCTCCCGCGCCGCCATGACGGAAGCGCGGTCACCCGCCCTCGTTGCTCCGCTGCGTCCATCTCATGCCGATCGCGGAGAGCTGCTCGACTCGCTCGGGGGACAGAGTGGCGGCTCGTGAGCGTTGGTTGCTGATCCATGCCCCGAGGCGGACGTCTCGTTCCTCCTGGTCCTCGCGGCCGCGGTCCCCGCCGCTCACGACGATGCGTTCGACGTGTTTGCGGGGTACTCGTAGGTGTCCTTCGCGTTCGTAGTATTGCTTGGCGGCCGTGTAGTTGAGGGCCCATCGGTTGGCGTGTGGACGGCGTGGCTCCGGCTTTTCGTCTTCGGTGGCGGGCTGGACGCCGAGGATGTGTTCGCACATCCATTGCTGGACGGTCGTGAGCTGGTTCCAGCCGAGGCGCTGGGCGCGGATCCAGCGTGCGAGGTCTTCGCCCTGGCGTACGACGGTGCCCGGCGACGTGGGCAGGGTGCCGCCGGCTTCCAGGTGTTGCCTGGTGAGGTGGAAGCAGCGCTGCCATGCCACGGGCCAGGTGGGGCACCAGGACGGGTCGATGTCGTCCAGTTGTTCGCGCCGGTCTTCCGACAGTGCTCCGGCGGTCGGTGGAACCAGTAGGCCCTCGGTACGTCGCTGCTCGATCCCGGCAGTCTTCCGGGCGGCGGCGCGGGCGTTCTTCAGCCAGATCCCGATCTTGTAGCCCTGGTAGGTGGCGTCCAGTGGCGCCAGGAGGTGGCCGTGTTCGCCCGCCCACCCTCGGGCGGCGGCGAGTCCTTCTTCCCAGGCGACGTCGTAGTGCGACCAGACCATGCCGAGCTGCTCCAGCTGTTCGACGCGCTCGGCGTTCAGACGGCCGCGGGCGTGGAACCTGCGGGCGTCGGCGATCCATTGCCCCAGCGGGAAGCCGGCGAGCGTGGCCGGCCGCCCCTCGGTCTCTTCCTCCGGGACGTCGTCGGCAGGGATGCGGTAGGTGAACGGCACGCGCAGGTCGCCGTGCTGGCGCGCGTAGAGGGTGGCGGCTTCGATGCCGCGTCGCCAGTGGGTGTGTTCCGGGTTGAGGACGCGGAGGTTGATGAACGTGGCCAGCTGGGCGGGGTTGCGGGGGACGGAGAATTTCAGCAGTGCCCGTGCCGGTGCCGACAGTTGGTCGATTCGGCCGCTGTCGGCTCCCTCGTCTTCCGCCGCGCTGCGGCTCCGGACGCCTCTGACACGACTTGGTGCCTGTGGTTCGGCCAGTCGTTCCACGACCCTGGCATCGTGCGCTCGGAGCGCTTCCAGCAGCTTGGCCAGGCCGTCGTACGCCCGGCTGGTGAGCATGTTGTCCGGTGTCTCCCCGGGCCCCAGCAGCACGGGCACCACGAGGGAGGCGGTCTTGCCCTCGCCGGGGCGGATGCGCAGGGCGCGGCCGACGGCCTGGACGAGGTCGGGCATGGAGCCGCGTACGTCGGCGAAGTAGACGGAGTCACATTCCCGGGTGTCGACGCCCTCGCCCAGGACCCTCACCGAGCCGAGGAAGCTCTTCTCCACGACCGTGCCGTCGCCGGCGATCTGGTCGGAAAACTCTCCGAGGACGCGCCGGCGGTGGAGTGCCTTGTGTTCGCCGCACAGCCAGTCGGCCCAGATCGTCTTCGGGTACCGCTCGGGGTCGTCCGTGTGCAGCCGCGCGGCGACGTCCGCAAGGCCTGCCGCGAAGGCCTCGGCCTCCTTGACCAGGTGGTGGAAGACGAGCGTGCGCCGGAAGTTCTCCTCGGCCGCCGCCTTGACCAGGGCCGTCTGCAGAGCGGCGAGCCGGGCTCCGCGTACCTGGTCCGTGCGGCCGTCCACGCCGAGGAGCTGGGCGGCCTGGAGCCGGGTGTCGGTGATGTCGAGGCACACCACCTGATAGGGGGCGCAGATGTCCCGGTCGATCGCCTCGGACAGGGTGAGGGTGTGGCAGCGTGCGCCGAAGGGGCCGTCCGGGTCGTCCTCCATGGAGGCCACCAGCTCGCCCGGCGCGCCCGGCTCGGAGTCGTCGTCCGGCTGCCACAGCCGGGGTGTGGCGGTCATGTACAGGCGGCGCAGGGCGGGGATGCGGGTGTTGTCGTGGACGGACGCCCAGGGCTTGCCGATCCGGCCCGAGGTGCGGTGCGCCTCATCGACCACGATCAGGTCCCAGCCCGGCAGGCCTGCGGCGTGGGCGCGCTCCAGCGTTCCCAGCCCGAGCGAGGCGTAGGTGGCGAACACGGTCACCTTGTCGAACGGCCGCACCCGGGCGACCAGCTCGCCCGAGTCCGTGGTGTTGGGGAAGCCCACCTCGTCGCCGCGCAGGGACGAAACCCCGATCATCGGCCCGCCGCGGCCGCCCTCCCGCCATGCGGCCTGCGTCTGCGCGAGCAGGTCCAGTGAAGGCACCAGCACCAGCACCCGGCCGGCCCGGAGCTCTTCGGCGCTGCGCACGGCCACGAGGGTCTTCCCGGAGCCGGTCGCCATGACCACCTGAGTCCGCAGCCCACGCTCGGGCACGGTCGAACGCGCAGGCAACTCCAGGTGGCGCAGGACCGCGTCAACGGCTTCCCGCTGATGAGGGCGGAGTTGCTTCACTGCCATTCCTCTCTGCTCCGGTCTGCCCTGGATGGACGGTGCCGGGGTGCGGGCGGTCCGTAAGAGCGCTGCAGGTCAAAGGTGACAGGGCCGGTTTCGTCTCATGCCGTGGCTGTCGGTGCGGTGGTCCGTCCGTCCCCCGGACTCGGCTTGGCGCTGTGGTCCGGGCCCGTTTCGGTTCTGGTGTAGAGGACCTCGCGGCCTTGTTCGGCGGCGCGGATGAGGTTTTCGCTGACGAAGTCGAGGAAGCGGGCGGCATTCTCGAGGCGGGTGGCGGCCGGGGTGCCGCGGCCGAGGATGTTGATGCCCTGGCGTGCGGTTTCGATGAACTGGTCGTTGGCGCGGGCGCTGCGGATCATCGACTGGTACCAGAGGTCGTCGTCGACGACATAGCGCTCGCGGCGGCGCTCGTCCCGTTGGCGGCGGACGAGATCCAGGCCCTCGAGGAACGTGATCGCCTTGGAGATGGAGGCCGGGCTGACATTGAGGCGCTGGGCGAGTTCGGAGGCGGTGAGGCTGCCGGTGTCGGTGGTGTAGAGGCAGCCCAGGACGCGGGCCATCATCTTGGGCAGGCCGGAGGTCATGAAGACGGTGGTGAGGGTCTCCTGGTAGTCGCTCACGGCCTGGGCGTCGCGTCCATAGGGTTGCGGGAGCGCCTGCGGAGCCGGGGGTGTGGCCTTGTTGCGCCGGTGGGTGCGTTGCTGGGTGGCGCGGTGGGCCAGGTCGGCGCGGTAGCCGGTGGGGCCGCCGTTGCGTGTGACCTCACGGGTGATGGTGGAGGTCGGACGGTTGAGGCGGCGGGCGATCTCGGCGTAGGCAAGGCCGTCGGCCAAACCCGTCGCGATCTGCTGACGTTCGGCCTGGGTGAGCCTGCCTCCCGGCATCACAATCCCCTTCGTGCCCCACGGGTGCTCCGTGGTGCTGCTCGGTGTTTCCTTGACGCCTTCACCGTAGCGTTGGTGCTCAGCACGTTGCAACGGTTCAAGGTCTCTTGTTGCATTACCTTCAGGGCCGTTGCAACGACTCCTGCACCGTTACCTTTAGGGGTTCCGATCCAGCGCAACGTGTGCATTGCAGATTTGACGAATGCAACGTAGCGTTTCTGTCGCCTGGAAACAGGGGCCCCAGGCGCAGGGGGCGGCGGCGGAGCAGACGGAAGTCACTTACGCCGACAGGGGCCGTGGCCGGAACGTCAAACGTGGCGCGCCGGTGCCGTAGTGGCAGGTACTCGGCGCCCCAAGAGTCGTCCAAATAAGGGGCGGCCACTCCGGATTCCGGACGGAAGCGCTGAGTACGGGCCAGCCGCGGATGAACTGAGCGTGGACAGCGGGCCCGATGGCGCAACTGTGCGTGAATGCCCCGTGCGGGCAACCGGGTCCGGCGTGCCAAGACGGCGGTGACCGGGGATCGCCTCGCCCGGTGCGCGCCCGGCTGGAATGACTCCTTGTTGTGGCGCGTGGGCGTCGCCATACTCGACGGCGTTTGGCATGGCCACGTCCAACCCTCGGGGCGGCGTCCCCGTGCCTTCCATCCCTCCGGCCCCGGCTCGGTGAGTGAGCGGGGCAACCCCCACTGGAGGCCTCACATGCCGCAACGTCGCACAGCTCTCACCACGCGCGCGCTCACCGGAGCGAGCGCCGTGGTCCTCACCGCCGGCGCCGCGCTGCTCCCCGGCTCGGCCACGGCCGCCACCGCTCCGTCCACGATCCCCCCGGCCGCGGCCCGCGCCGCGTCCGCCGCGACCCTGGTCGCCCGCCTGGGCGACCGTGCTGCCGGCTCCTACTACGACGCCGCGGCCGGCCGGTTCGTCGTCGACATCACCGATCCGGCCGTGGCCGGCCAGGTCCGCAACGCCGGGGCCGTGCCCAGAACCGTGCGCTACTCCACGGCCCAACTCCGTGGCGTGCTCGGTACCTTGAACCAGCGGGCCCGGATCGCGGGCACCGCCTGGGCGATCGACCCCCGTCAGGACAAGGTGGTCGTGACCGTCGACCCGACGGTCACCGGGGCGAAGCGTAACCGGCTGATCACGGTGGTCGACTCGCTCGGCGACAAGGTGGTCGTACGCCGGGCCGCCTCCGCCTTCAAGCCGTTCGTCGCGGGCGGCGACGCGATATGGGGCAGCGGTGTCCGCTGCTCCCTCGGCTTCAATGTGACGGTGAACGGCGCGCCGTACTTCCTGACCGCCGGGCACTGCGGCAACGCTTCCTCGACCTGGTCCGACTCGCAGGGCGGCGAGGAGGTCGGCCAGACCGTCGACTCCCAGTTCCCCGGCACCGACTATGCCCTGGTCCAGTACGACGACGCGAACAGCGACCACGCGAGCGCCGTCGACCTCTACGACGGCAGCAGCCAGCAGATCACCCACGCCGCCGATGCCTACGTGGGCGAATCGGTCCAGCGCAGCGGCAGCACCTCGGGTGTCCACGGCGGCACGGTCAACGGACTGGACGCGACCGTGAACTACGAGGAGGGCACGGTCTCCGGGCTCATCGACACCGATGTGTGCGCCGAGCCCGGTGACAGCGGCGGCGCTCTCTTCGACGGCGACGCGGCCATCGGGCTGACCTCGGGTGGCAGCGGTGACTGCACCTCCGGCGGCGAGACCTTCTTCCAGCCGGTGCCGGCGGCGCTGAGCGCGGAGGGCGCGACACTTCCGTAGCAGGGCGACCGCGCTTCTCCGGCCGACCCGGAGCACCTCAACCGGCCCTGCCACGGGTCCGGTTGAGGTTCGCTCCCGCGGCACGGCCGATGGACTGACCGACGTCGGCCGCCAGGCCGGCCCTTGAGACGAGCGCGGCCTGGAACCGGATCCGGTGCTGCCGGACCCGGCGGCTAGCTCGGTGAAACGGGGAAGAGCATGCAGCTGCTGGTGGCATGGGCGAGCAGGCGGTCCTCGGAATCCAACAGGTCGGCTTGCGCCAGAGCGGTGCGGCGGCCGTGGCTGAGGACGGTGCCGATGGCGCGGACCTTGCCGGTGTCGACCGTGATCGGACGCAGGAACTTCACGCTCAGGTCGAGCGAGGTATATCCCATGCCTGCCGGAAGAACGGACTGCACGGCGCAGCCTGCGGCCGAGTCCAGGAGAGTGGCGTAGACCCCACCATGGACACTGCCGATGGGGTTGTAGTGCTCCTCGCCCGGTTCCAGGACGAAGACGGCGCTGCCGAACTCCACCTGTTCCAGCGCGAATCCGAGGGTCGCGGCGACGGGCGCGGCGGGCAGGCGTCCGCACAGCACCCCGCGCAGGAAGTCGAGACCGCTGTCCTGGCCGACGGCGGCCGCGGAAATACTCGGATCCTGCCACTCGAACGTACGTGACCTCGTCATTGGCCTCTTGCTCCCCGCTGGCTTCATAAAACGAAGTTAGCCGGCCGCATATCTGGCTGTCAATGTCGAAGCCAGCCTACGATGGGCTCATGACCTGGCTGGAGACCAGTACGGAGAACTGCACCGTGCAGCGCACCCTCGACCTGATCGGCGAGAAGTGGTCGATGCTGGTGTTGCGCGACGCCATGAACGGTGTACGCCGTTTCGACGACTTCCGTCGGCACGTGGGACTTTCGGAGGCGGTGCTGGCGGACCGGCTGCGCAAACTGGTGGCCGCGGGGATCCTGGAGACCGTCCCGTACCGCGAGCCGGGACACCGCACTCGCCACGAGTACCGGCTCACCCGGAAGGGCTGGGATCTGTGGCCCGTGATGATCGCCCTGAAGCAGTGGGGCGATCGCTACACCGCGGACCCGGAGGGGGCGCCGTTGGAGGTGCGTCACCGTGACTGCGGCGAGCAGGTGGAAGCCGTCGTCATCTGCTCCGGCGATCACGGCCCGCTCGTCCCACGACAGGCGTACACGCGTCCCGGTGCCTCCGCGCGCGCCGTGACCTGACGGGCTTGGGCCTTCCGGGAGGCGCCGGGGTCGCCTCCCGTACGGTTCCCTGCTCGTGCGCCAAGGTATCGGGTAGACGGCGATAAAATTACCCAAATCGGTGCCCTGGCTTCCGGACCTGGGCCGCCGCTCGACCTGTGCGACCTTGGGGAGCGGCACGGTGGCGAGGTCTTCTGAGGGACGCAGAGTCACGCACGCTGCTGGTGCGCGGGGCAGGCTGCTGCCCGTGCTGCCCGCTCTGCTGCTGTTCATCGGCCTGGCCGTCGGTCTCGCCACACCCCGCGATGTCAGGCCGGACGCCTTCCTCGCCACGGCAATGGTTTCTGCCGCCGCGCTGCTGCCCCTGTGGGGGACCGTGCTCACCGGAGTGGGCGCGTGCGCCATTTTCATCGGCCTGATGGTGGACTTCCATGCGCTGCGGGATGCGACCGCCTACTCCGAGCTGGCCACCCTCACGGCGATCGCGGCCTTCGCCGTCTTCTTCAACCGCCTGCTGGGCCGACGCGCCGACCAGCTGGTTCAGGTCCGCTCAGTGGCCGAGACCGCCCAACTGGCGGTGCTGCATCCGGTACCGCGACACCTCGGGCACGTCACGCTCGAGAGTCTGTACCTGGCCGCAGCGGCGGAAGCCCGCATCGGTGGCGATCTGTACGAGGCGATGCACACCCCGCACGGCGTACGGCTGCTCATCGGCGACGTACGCGGCAAGGGCCTGCTCGCGATCCAGACCGCCGCGACACTGCTCAGCGCCTTCCGAGAGGCCGCCTACGACGCGCCCGACCTGCCCCACCTCGCGCGACGCCTGGAGACGAGCATGAGCCGCCACGCCTCCCACTACCCGGGAGTCCCGGGCTCGGAGATCGCTGAACGTTTCATCACCGCTCTCCTCGCCGAGATCCCGGACCACGAACCGGTGGTCCGGACCGTCACCTGCGGCCACCCGCCCCCGCTGCTGCTGCACCACGGCGAGGTCCGTGAGCTGCAGCCGGCCGCTCCCTCGCCGCCGCTCAACCTGGGCATGCTGATGAGTGACGGCTACCACGTCGACCTCGCCCCGTTCCACCCCGGGGACAAGCTCCTGCTGTACACCGACGGGGTCACCGAGACCCGCGACCGCTCCGGCGCCTTCTACCCCCTTGCCGAACGCATCGGCTCATGGAGCAGCGAGTCACCCCACCAGCTCCTCCACCACCTCCACCACGACCTGATCGCCTACAGCGGCGGTGAACTCGACGACGACATCGCTGCCCTCCTCGCCCAGCGGCACCCCAGCCGCTGAGCGAGGAGGGCTGTTGGCCGGTGGTCACCCGGCCGGGGCCCGGTAGGCCGTGCCACGGACGGACAGGTCACCCCCGAACTGGGCGATCTGTGCCACGGTCGCGTCGGTGAAGGAGAGGGTGCGGGCGGGGACAGCAGGGTGGGACAGCCAGTCCGGTACGGCATCGGGGGTGATGGTGACGGTTCGGTCGGCCGGGAGCGGTGCGCCGCCGAGGCCTGTGACCGTGCCGGACAGCCTGCGCACATAGAGGGTGACCCCACGGCCGCTGCCCTTGCGTTTGAGTGTGGCCGTGATCCCGGGCCCGGTGCGCAGCCGCATCGCGGCGCGGCCCCGGCCCGCGGTCAGGTCGAGGTCGACGGCGTTCACCGATCTGGCCGTGAACTTCAGCATCCGCACGGCCCCGGCCGCGGTGCGCACGGTGACCACCCCCTCGAATGCGGCGCCGCGGAGTACGAGCCTGTCGGTTCGCAGGACCCAGGAGGGGCTCGCGGGACGGACGGGTGGCCGATCGAGCGGTGCCTCGGAGACAGCCGGTGACGCGGTCATGGCTGGTGGTGCGGTGCTCACCGGCCCCCGCGCCGAGCTCGACGCCGTCGGCTTGCCGCCTGCTTGCGCCGACCCCGCGTCCGTGGGTTCCGGCGTGCCGCCTGCTTGTGCCGGCCCGGCGTCCGTGGGCGTCGGCGTGCCGCTCGCCTGTGCCGGCCCGGCGTCCGTGGGTTCCGGTGTGAGGCTCGAGGGGGCCCCGGACCCCCTGGTGTCGGCGGGGGAGAGGGGCGTATCCGTCGTCATGGGTGTGGTGAGGTACAGGGCCAGGGGGACTGCGGCCGCAGCCAGTGTGCAGACGACGGGGCGTCGCACTCGGCGATGGTCACATGTCACGGTGTCTCTCCCACCGCAGTCGGCGGCTCGGCGGCGGGCGGGATCCAGGCGCAGGCCAAGGAGCCGCCGATCAGGGCGGAGACCAGTCCGAACAGGAAACCCCCGAAGTTCGCGACGGGGAAGGAGACGAGGGCGAGCAGCAGGGTGGCGATGCCGGCGCATACGCGAAAACGCTGCTGATACCAGAGGCTGAGGGACAGGGCCATGAGCAGAATGCCGATGATCAGGGATCCGGCGCCCGAGGTGGTCGACAGGGCCAGGGGAATTCCGCCGAGATCAAGGTGTGCGTAGGGCAGATACAGAATGGGGAGGCTTGCCTGGAAGGTGAACACCCCGGCCCAGAAGGGGCGCTCACCGCGCCAGGTTCTGAATCTGCGCCGGGCAACGGCGGCCGTGACGCGCAGTTGTGCGTGGCTGCGGAGGAAGTCGATGAACACGTGTCCTGTCCTGATCAGGGTGGGGCGAGAACATTCCGGGCTCGGATGGCGACGGGCCTGGGGCACACACGACGTCCCCCGCACTTCAGAAGCATTCGTGGCGGCCCTGCTGGACCTGCTCGTAGAGGCCGGGAATGTGGAACGTGCCGGCCGAGACCGCGACCGCCGTCACGCGCACGTCGGTCAGCGTGGCCGACACGGCCTGCTGCCCGACACCATTGGGGTCGAAGAACCGGGAGTCCCTGTCGCCCGGATTGATCGGGCCCTTGGTGATCGCTCCCTGCGCGACACCCGTGTCGATCCCTCGGAAATTCGCCTGCCCGACGAACTCGGATGTCGCGTCGAGGAACAGGTTCGTCGCCTCCGCCGGATGGTCCTTGCCGCCGGTGAGTCTCAGCGTCTGTGGGCCCAGTACCGGGAGGTCGACCACCACGGACAGGCACAGTCCGCTGACCGTGGCGTGTCGCGCTCCAATGACCATGACCGGCACGGGGTTGCCCTTTTTGGGGACGTCCACCATGCCGTAGAGGCTGAAGCCGCGCATGGTCAGCGTGTCCGCGGTCACCTGGAATCGCTGGCCGGAGATGAAGAAGGACGCGGCCAGGGCTCCCTGAGCCATGGCGATGGCCAGGGCGGCGGAGGCCGCGATGCCGGGGATCAGGACGGCCGCGAAGCGCCTCCAGCAGGTTCTGCCGGCGTGCTGCAAGATCCCATCTCCTCCGGTTGTGCGGTGAGCCCGCCCCTGCCAGGCAGGGCAGAGGACACCCCTTTGTCCGGTGCCGGATCCTAGGCTTCCGGAAGCGTCAACCGGCGGCACGCCAGGTCCGCCGTACGAGTGTTGTGACGCTTGTTGGGCCCTCCGGGTGACTCACCCCGTCGGGTCCGCGTGGTGAACAGCGGAGCCAAGATCACATGTTGGCGGCGGATCGGAGGCCGCCGTCGGAGCCGTCAGACGGCGGTGATCACCAGCGCGGCCTGGTCGTCGGGGGTGGCCTTGCCTGCGAACGCCGTGACCGCGGTGGTGATGGACTCGATTATGGCCGTGGCCGTGGGCGTGCTGGTCCGGACGGCGCGGAGAGCATCGGACAGACGCTCCTCGCCGAAGAACTCACCGGTGGCGGAACGGGCCTCGGTGATGCCGTCGGTGACCAGGACGAGGCTGTCGCCGGAGCGCAGGTCGATGCGGCACGGGCAGAAGTCGGGATCAGGACCGATACCCAAGAGCAGGCCCGGTTGCGTGTGTTCTACGACCGTGCCGTCGGCGCGGCGCACGAGCGGTGGTACGTGCCCCGCTCGGATCAGGTTGAGCGAGAGGTGGGACGCGGCGTGCCGCAGCTCGCCGTAGACGAGCGAGACGAACTGGTCGTCCTCGGTGGTGTCCCCCGCCAACGCGTCGTTGATGGCGGTGACCACGGCCACCGGTTCGTCGAGGAGGCGGGCGGCGGCCCGTGCGGTGTGGCGGACCATTCCGGTGGTGGTGGCTGCCAGCGCGCCGCGTCCGGAGACGTCGCCGATCATGAGTGCCCAGCGGTCGGCGGACAGCGGGAAGACATCGTAGAAGTCGCCGCCGACTTCAAGACCCTCACCGGCCGGATGGTACGAGGCCGCCAGGGTGGCGCCGGGAATCCTGGGCAACTCGGGAGGCAGCAGGCCTGCCTGAAGATCGTGGGAAAGCCGGACGCGGTCGGTGAACTGATGGGCGTTGTCGGCACTCGCAGCGGCCCGGCGGGCGAGTTCCTGGGCCAGGGCGACCTTGCGCTCGTCCAGGGGCAGCTCGGTGGCCAGCAGGGTCAGCGCTCCGAAGGTGCGGCCCCTGGTGGCCAGCGGTACGCACACGAAATCCCTGATGCCGAGCTGCGCGCACAGGCCGCTCCCGCGGGCGGACTCGGTGGCGCCGGAGGCGAGCAAGCGGACGACAGCGGCGTCCACCTCGTCGCACAGCGCGGGGGAGGAGAGGAGCTTCTCGCCCTCCCGGGTCGACGCGGCGATGGCGATGCGCTGGGTCTGGCCGCACTCGGACACGTGGACGGCACACAGCGGTGCAAGGGCCGGGACGGTCAGCCGGGCCATGCGCTGGAGGCTGTTTGCATAGTGTGTCTCGCCGGTGATGGCGGTGCTGGCCTCCAGCAGGAAGGCCAGATCCTCCCGGGCGGCCTTCTCGCGTTCCTGGGCGGCGCGCCTTGCCGCCACCGCGGCGTGGCGTTCGATGGCCAGCGCGGCTATGCGGGCGAAGGAGGCGCTGAGCGCCAGGTCCTTGTCCGTGGGAGCCTTGGGCGTGCGGTGGTACATCGCGAAGGTGCCCAGCAGCCGGCCGTCCGCGTCCTGGATGGGTGTGGACCAGCACGCCGCGACCCCGGCTCTCAGTGCCAGTTCGCGGTAGTCCTTCCACAGGGGATCGGTGGCGATGTCCGTGACGATCACCGGTTCGCGCCGGAAGGCGGTCGTGCCGCACGAGCCGACGCCTTCCGCTATGGGTGCCCCGTCGATCGCCTCGTTGTAGAAGTCGGGCAGGCGCGGGCCGGTGCCGTGCCGCAGGCGCTGTCCGTCGGGGTCGACGAGCAGTACCGAGACCAGCATGTCCGGGGAGAGGTCCTCGATCGCGGTGGCCATGCCCCGGAGGATCTCGTCCAGCGGGGCGTCCCGTGCGATCTGCTCCAGCAGCGCGCGCTGCTCGGCGGCCAGGAGATGCGCGTGGTGGTGGGCGGTGGTCTCGACCGCGATCACCACGACCCCGTCGATCCGGCCGGCGGCGTCCCGGCGGGGCTCGTAGGTGAAGTCGAAGTACCCTTCCCGCTGCCTGCCGGGCCTGCCCAGCAGCAGTCGGCCGTCCCGGGCCCGGTACGCCACGCCGGTGCGGTAGACCGCATCGAGCCGGTCGAGGACGCCCTGCGGGACCAGTTCTGGGATCACCTCTTCGACCGGCTCGCCGAGGCGGGCGCGGTCGCACCCGAGGGCCTCGAAGAACGCCGAGTTCGCCGCTTCCAGCAGGTGCCTCGGGCCGCTGAGGGCGACGAAGATCACCGGGGCCTGCCCGAACAGGTCCGCGTACTCCTCGCTCCGCCGGTCGACGGAGTTCGTGGGGGCCGTCGCCGCACTGCGGGGACGGGAATATATGGACATGACAGGCTGACCTCTCCTGTCTCGTCCGCGCTGACCGCGCCGTCCGAATGTCTCCACTCTGACACATGTCTCCGCCGTTGCCAGACACTGAGAGTCGACGGGACCCGCTGGCTTCAACCGTGGGTGCTCGGGAGCGGTGTGCAGGCCCCGGGGCGGATTCCGCCGTGGGCGCTGAGGAAGTCCAGCAGATCGCAGACGGACTCGCCGAGGACCTGATCGTGGCCCGCACCGGGGTAGGTGCGGTAGACCAAGGAGGGGGAGCCCAGGCGACGCAGGTGGGCCACGACCTCGTCGGTCCAGGCGGGCGGTACGTCCTGGTCGGCGCCCCCCTGGATGACCAGGGTGGGGACGGTGATGGCGGAGCGGTCCGGATCGCCGTAGGCGCCCATCCGCTCGCTCATGCGCCGCAGCTGTTCCCCTCTCAGCGGCAGCATCCGCTCGGTGTTCACCCCCTTGAGCGCGGGATGGCTGTGCGTCACGCAGTCGGCGATCACCCGGGAGGCCGTGGCGGCAGCCGAGGGTCCCAGCAGCGAACGCAGATCCGCCGCAGGGCCGGCCGGCTCTGCGGCGGACAGGCCGACCAGCGAGTAGAAGGCGAAGGAGAGCTCGCTGGGCACATGGGAGGCTTTCACCCCCGCGAGCATGGCCTCCAGGTGGCTGGCCGGGGCGAGGGCCACCGCCGCGCCGAGGCGCAGGCCGCCCGTCCGGCGCCCGGTGTGGGTGGCGAACAGTGCGGCCTGGCCGCCTTGTGAGTGTCCGACCGCGAACCACACCGGCGCCAGGCCGGGCACCAGCTGCCGGGCCGCGGTGACGATGTCGGCCACGGCGTTGCCCTCGTCCGCCCCGACCAGATAGGTGTGCGGGCCCGGTGTGCCCAGTCCGGGGTAGTCCGAGGCCGTGACCGCGTACCCGGCGCGCAGGAGCGCGCGCAGTTCCTGAGCGAAGGCCTCCGAGCCCAGGTTCGCGGACTGCGAGGGTGCGCAGGCGTCGGCCACGCCGGTCGTTCCATGCGCCCAGGACACCACCGGCCGGCCTCCGCGGGGAGGGTTGCCCGACGGCAGCAGTACGGTGCCGCTGACGGCCACGTTCGCGCCGCGTGCGTTGGTGGAGTGGTACAGGACCGTCCAGCGCCGCGCGTTCTCCAGCCGCGCATCAGGGCCATGGTCCGTAGCCGCGATCAGTGTGCCCGGTTCCGCGGTCGGCAGCGGATCGGGTATTCGGTAGGCGTGGTTCACCCTGGTCACGGCGGATGCCAGGTGCCGCTCTCCCGTCACGGGGGGACTCCCGGTGCGGTCCGACGGGCGGGAGGCGGGACAGCCGGCCACCGCCGCGGCAAGCGCGACCGTGACCGCTGTGGTACGCAGCCGGGGGCGCCGCCGCCGGCGCTGCCCTGTGTCCACGCCTGTCCTCAGGAAGTGAAACGGGCTCGGGATCCCCACGGGCGGATGCTCCCTTCCAGCGGGCCTGTCGTGTCCCACTTTGTCGCCTTCCTGAGTGACAGGCATGCGGAAGTAGGCCGTCCGGTCCGCCGATTCTGCGGCCGCACCGGCCCCGCATCGGTGGCCGGGCGGTCAGTGCCGTGGCGCCGTCAGGTACGTGAGCGACACCGTTCCGGGACAGTCGGGCATGGTCCGCAGGGCCCACCGGCCCTCCACGGTGGAGGAGGTGAAGTCGGACTCGGCGTCGTCCTGCTCCACTTCTCCGTCCTTCAAGGTGTAGTGCGCCTTGGGCAGTTCCCGTTGGAGGAAGGAAAGGACGCTTCGGAAGCCCTGATGGACCACGGTGGTGACGATCAGACGGCGGCCGGTGCGGTGTTCCACCGAGGTGACCGTCGCCTTCCCGGGCACGGGGAGCGACGGCGGGAAGTCGCCCGGCAGCGGTCGTGAGGCCCCCGAGGGGCAACCCGTCGCAGCGGGCCGCACCGCGGTGCCGGCGGCAGCGCTCCGCCCGGCCTTCGAGTCACCGTCACCTGTCCCGCAGCCGGTGACGAGCACCGTAAGGAGCACGGCGCCGGCACCGGCTGCCATCCCGGCCCGGTACGTCGTCACCGGGCCGCTCACTTGGCCTTCCGGTGCTTCTTGGCGAACATCGTGTCAAAGGCGCCGTACAACGTCCTGCCGGTGGCCTGACGGGCGATGCCGGCCAGGGCGTCGTAGTTCTGTGCCCCGCCGGTCGCGCACGTCCCGGTGCAGCCGTCGGCGTAGCCGACCAGCACCCGGCCCTGGGCATCGAGGGTGACGTCCATGAAATCGAGCAGGTTGCGGTCCTGACCGCAGGTGGTGCCGCCGGTGCAGATGGAGCCCTTCTGGACGGGGTCGGTCGGGGTGGCGTCCACGGTCACCCAGGAGCGGCCGCCGTCGTAGGTGGTGGCCACGTACAGGTGCCACACGCCCGTGAAGCCGCTGGCGTCCTGGTAGTTGCCGCCGGTGGTGGTGCCGAGGAAGGCGAAGGCGGCGCGGTCGTCGTCCCCTGCGGTCACCGCGGGGAAGACGATGTTCTTGATGCCGAGGGAGGCGCCGACGTTCTGGTCGTACAGCCACGTCCTGCCCTTGTCGTGGCTGACGGCGATCCGGGCGGTGCCGTCGCTGTTCTGGTAGCCCATGTAGACGCTGCCGGCGGAGCCGATGCCGACGCTGGGGTCGGAGTCGCCCGCAGTGCTGGCCGGGTTGGGGCGCACGTGCCAGGTCAGGCCGTTGTCCTCGGACAGCGCGACGGCCTGATGGCCGTTGCAGCCCTTGTTGGGGACGTAGACGGTGCCGTCGGGGGCCACCTTCACGTGTCCGTGCAGGCCGCCGCAGTCCAGCAGGGAGTACAGGGGAACCGCCGGTCCGTATGTCAGCCCGCCGTCGCGGCTGACCGCGCACGACGCATCGGCGATGTCCTGGGAGCAGTAGTAGACCGCGTCCGGGTAGCCGGTCGCCGCCCCGACACCGCCCGCCGCGAACGGTCCACCGCCCAGCGTCTGGTGGTCGACACCCGAGTCGATGCCGGAGCCCGCGGTCGGCGTCCAGGTCGTGCCGTCGTCGTCGGTGTAGCAGGTCAGTGCGGTCTTGCCCGCGAGTTGTGACTCGAAGGTGCGGTGCGTGGCCGGGTCGCTGAACAGGATCGGGTCGAGGCTGGTGAGGCTGCCCTGCGGGCAGCCGTTGGCGGCGTGGGCGCTGCGGTCCCGCCAGGTCGCCGCGCCTGAGCTGTCGTACGTGACCTTGAGGGTCGAGGTGTACGCCTGGTACATCACCGCCCCGGTGGCCCGGTCGACGCCTATGGAGGGTTCACCGGCGTTGTGCGCGTTGGACAGCGCGTCGGGCGCGGAGGATGAGGTGTACGTGGGCGGGGTGGCGGTGCTCGGCGGCGGGTCGACCGGGTCGGTGACCAGGCTCGCGGTGCCGGTGTAGCTCTCGCCCAGCGGGTCGTACGGCACGACGCGGAGCGTGTACGACGCCGACACCGCCGGTAGGAGCAGCACTTCCGGGTCGCTCGTGGACGCGGCGGCGGCGATCTGCCGGCCGTCGGCGTCGAGCGCGTACAGGTCGAAGTCGGCGACGGGATCGCCCCACTTGATCTCGACGCGCAGACTGTGCCCGGCGTCGTACCCGTCGGGCACAGCGACCGTGAGTGCGTAGTCGTCGCAGGGCCGCTGCGCATCGCAGGAGACGGTTCCCGCGGCGCCACTGGCATTCGGTACGACGAACGGCCCGCCGCCCCAGGCCACCGACGACGCGGTATCGGTGACGGTGCCCGAAGAGGGCGTGGCGGCATCGGCGGGCAGCACGGACAGGCAGCCCAGACTCAGAACGGTCAGGCCGATCAGCACGCGCCGTGGCCGACGGCGGCGACTCGACCGTGACAGGGCAGAAGGCATCAGGTCACCTCGGGGTTTGCCGGACGATGGAGGGGGACGACCCATCCGCCCGGCCGGGGGCGGGCCCCGACCTCACACACGTCGGCATCCGCACCCCCTTCACCGAGCGGCAGTGTCATCTGCTCTACGGCGAGGAGCGCCTCGTCAGTCGCGCGAAGTCGGACTCTTCTTCGGCGTGCGTTCGCCGAACGGACTCCAGGGGCCCTCGCTGGGCCAACTCCTGTGTTCCGGAGAGGCATTGGCGTACGGGGGGTGTTGACGGGCCGTGTTGGCACCCTAAGATCCCTGCTGCTCGAAGTACCGATCGCCGTACGGAATATCGAACAAGGGTGGCTGTCAGCTTCCGCAGGCTGCTCCGCCCCGGCCGGTACGCACCGCAACGCAACGGTCTGTCACAAAGGGAATGAGCCGCATGCCTTCAGAAGCCGGAGTGCCGCGCAGAACCGTCCTCACCGTCCTGGGCGCCGCCTCGCTCGCCGGGACCTTCGCCGCCGCCGCTCCCGCGGGGGCCGCCGAACTCGCCGGCACCACCACAAGCGCCACCGCCGCGGACCTCCCCGCCGCAGCCGCCCACTGGACCTTCGACGAAGGCTCCGGCACCTCGGCAGCCGACTCCTCCGGCAACGGCCGCACCGTGACGCTCCAGGGCGCCGCCGGCTGGGACACCGGCAAGGTCGGTACCCACAGCCTGAGCCTCACGGCAGGCGGCAACGCAACGGCGTCCGGGCCGGCCCTGGACACCTCCAAGGCGTTCTCGGTGGGCGCCTGGGTCAACCTCGCTCAACTCGGCGGATACCAGACCGCCGTCAGCGTCGACGGCAAGGTCGTCAGCTCCTTCTACCTGGGGCTGCGCGACGACACCGGAACCTTCGCCTTCGCCCGGCTGGGCTCGGACGCCACCCAGAATGCCGCGGTGGCGGCCGCCGCTTCGGCGCCCGCCACCGACACCTGGACGCACCTGGTCGGCGTCAGCGACCCGACCGCCGGGGTCATCCGCCTCTACGTCAACGGCGTGCTGGAAGGAGAGACCGCCTACACCGCGGGCTGGGCCGGCAGCGGCGACACCGCCATCGGCCGTGCGCTCTACGGCGGCGGGCACGTCGACCAGTGGCACGGACTGATCGACGACGTGTGGATGTTCCCCTCCGCCCTCACCTCCGACCAGGTCGCGGCCCTGGCCGGCGTCCCGGTGGAGACCACGACTCCGCTGCTGAGCGTGGACGTCGCCAACCCGGCGCACGCCGTGTCCCCCATCCTCCCCGGCTTGATGTTCGAGGACATCAACCACTCCGGCGAGGGCGGCATCTACGCCGAACTGGTGCAGAACCGCTCGATGATGGCCGGCGACACCACGCCCCTCCACTGGTCCGCCGTAGGCGCAGCGACCCTCGCACTCGACACCGCCACCCCGCTCAACGCCGCACTCAACCGTTCCCTCAAGGTCGTGCTGCCGAGCGGCACCGGGGCCGGAAACCGGGCCGGCGTCGCCAACGACGGCTACTGGGGCATACCCGTGCGGCCCAGAACCACCTACACCGCCCGGCTGTTCGCC
This sequence comes from Streptomyces puniciscabiei, assembly GCF_006715785.1. Taxonomy (NCBI): domain Bacteria; kingdom Bacillati; phylum Actinomycetota; class Actinomycetes; order Kitasatosporales; family Streptomycetaceae; genus Streptomyces; species Streptomyces puniciscabiei. Next base: position 296,670 of record NZ_VFNX01000002.1, on the reverse strand, counting down.
AAGGCGTCGCGACGCATCGGCCCGCTCACGTTGGCCATCGAGTCGGCGGACGGCTCCACGGTGTACGCGTCCGCCCACGTGCCCCACATCGGCACCGACTTCCCCGGCCGCCCGTTCGAGCTGACCCTGCGCACCGGTACGCGCACCCCAGTGGTCGGCGACGCAAGGCTGACCGTCACCACGGCCGATCCCGCCGCCGCGGGCGAGACACTGTGGCTCCAGCACGTGTCCCTCTTCCCGCCCACCCACAACAACCGGCCCAACGGTCTGCGCGTCGACCTGATGGAGAAACTGATCGCTCTGAAGCCGAAGTTCCTGCGCTTCCCCGGCGGAAACTTCCTCGAGGGCAACACCATCGCGACGCGGTACAACTGGAAGAACACCATCGGTCCGGTCTGGGAACGCCCCGGCCACATGGACGACGCCTGGGGCTACTGGTCCACGGACGGCCTCGGACTCCTCGAATACCTGCAATGGGTCGAGGACCTGCGCGCCCAGCCGGTCCTCGCCGTCTACGCCGGCTACTCCCTCAAGGGCGCACACGTCACCGGCGACGCACTCAAGCCGTACATCCAGGACGCACTGGACGAGATCGAGTACGTCACCGGACCCGTCACCAGCACCTGGGGCGCCCGACGTGCCGCCGACGGACACCCGGAGCCGTTCCCGCTGGAGTACGTGGAGATCGGCAACGAGGACTGGTTCGACTCCTCGGGGTCGTACGACGAGCGGTTCGCGGCCTTCTACGACGCGATCAAGGCGAAGTACCCGCATCTGAAGCTGATCGCCACGACATCGGTGACGAGCCGCACCCCGGACCTGATCGACGAGCACTACTACCTCGCGCCGTCCGCCGCTCAGGCCTCCACCCACAAGTACGACAACCGGGACCGCGGTTCGACGAAGGTGTTCGTGGGAGAGTGGGCCGCGCAGGAGGGCCGCCCCACACCCGACCTCAACGCGGCACTCGGCGACGCCGCTTGGCTGGCCGGGCTGATCCGCAACTCGGACCAGGTCCTCATGGAGTGCTACGCGCCGCTCTTCTCGCACGTCAAGAACAACGTCTGGGCCACCAACCTCATCGCCTACGACAACCTCACCAGCTATGTGTCTCCCAGCTACTGGGCACAGCACATGCTGACGAACAGGCTCGGCGACACGGTGCTGCCGGCCACCGCGCGGGCGCTGCCCGGCCTCGCCACCGTGGCGACCCGGTCCGGGAACCGCCTGTACCTCGCAGTCGTCAACTGCGGGACGGAGAAGGTGAACGTGCCGGTCGAACTGAAGGGGCTGGCCAAGGGGGTCAAGAGGCAAGCCACCGCGACCGTCCTGACCGGCCCCTCGCGCACCACCACGAACACGCTGGCGGACCCCGACAGGCTGGTTCCCAGGACCAGCACCGTCACCGGCGCGGCAGCGTCCTTCACCAGCACCGTGCCGCCGCTCTCGGTCACCGTGCTGGAACTCGTCCTGACCTGATCGGGGCCTGCCCGACATGGCGCCGTCGGGGTCCGCGCCACTGCTTGGCATCAAAGTCGTCCGCGAGCTGCCGGGGAATCCGGTGAGAGAGGACGATGACGCGGACCTCGGCGGCCGCCACCCTCGGTCCCGGACAGGCCCGCTCGTCGAATCGTGCCTGATCCGGACCCGCGAGAGGGCTCACGCAAGGTCATCAACGTGAGTCCGGAAAACATTCGGACGGCGATGTCGAGAACTCGTGCCCGGCTCCGTCCCAGGGGTGCACGCGGCCACAATGGGTCGCACGAGCACCGAGGAGAACCACGATGGCCAAGTACCTGCTGCTGAAGCATTACCGCGGCGCCCCGGCTGCGGTCAACGACGTGCCGATGGACCAGTGGACGCCGGAGGAGGTCTCGGCGCATGTGCGGTACATGAACGACTTCGCGGCCCGGCTCGAGAAGACGGGCGAGCTCGTCGACGGTCAGGCGCTGGCCCCTGGGGGAGCGTGGGTCCGGTACGACGGTGAGGGGCGCCCGCCGGTCACCGACGGACCGTTCGCCGAGACCAAGGACCTCATCGCCGGCTGGATGGTGATCGACGTCGACAGCTACGAGCGCGCCGTCGAGCTGGCCGGGGAGCTGTCGGCCGCGCCCGGGGCGGGCGGCAAGCCGATCCACGAGTGGCTGGAGCTGCGCCCGTTCCTGGCCGCGCACCCCACCACCACGGAGTGCCCTCATCGATGAACGAGGCCCTGCTCCGGAGCCTCACGCCGGGCGTGCTCACCGTCCTCGTCCGTCGCGGAGCCGGCTTCGCGGCGGCCGAGGACGCCGTGCAGGACGCGCTCGTCGAGGCGCTCCGCGTCTGGCCGACCGACCCGCCGCGGGACCCGAAGGGCTGGCTGGTCACCGTGGCCTGGCGCAAGTTCCTCGACGCCACGCGCGCCGACGCCGCCCGCCGCCGGCGTGAGGAGCGCGTCGAGGAGGAGCCGGCGCCCGGGCCCGCGCCCGCGGTGGACGACACCCTCCAGCTGTACTTCCTGTGCGCCCACCCGTCGCTGACGCCGTCGTCCGCCGTCGCGCTCACACTGCGCGCCGTCGGCGGGCTCACCACCCGCCAGATCGCCCAGGCCTACCTGGTGCCCGAGGCGACCATGGCGCAGCGCATCAGCCGGGCCAAGCGCACCGTCTCCGGCGTGCGGCTCGACCAGCCCGGCGACGTCGCCACCGTGCTGCGCGTCCTCTACCTGGTCTTCAACGAGGGCTACTCCGGCGACATCGATCTCGCCGCCGAGGCCATCCGGCTCACCCGGCAACTCGCGGCCCGGATCGACCACCCCGAGGTGGCAGGGCTGCTCGCCCTCATGCTGCTGCACCACGCACGCCGCGCCGCCCGCACCGCGCCCGACGGCAGCCTGGTGCCGCTCGCCGAGCAGGACAGAAGCCGCTGGGACACGAAGTTGATCACCGATGGCGTCGAGATCCTGCAGGCGGCCCTTGCCCGCGACCGGCTCGGCGAGTTCCAGGCCCAGGCCGCCATCGCCGCCCTCCACGCTGACGCACCCACCGCCGAGGAGACCGACTGGGTGCAGATCGTCGAGTGGTACGACGAGCTCACGCGCCTGACCGACAGCCCGGTCGTCCGGCTCAACCGCGCTGTCGCCGTCGGCGAGGCCGACGGACCGCGCGCCGGCCTGGCGGAGCTCGCAGTGCTGGACGCCTCGCTGCCCCGCCACGCCGCGGTGGCGGCCTACCTCCACGAACGCGACGGCGACCTGGCGACGGCTGCACGCCTGTATGCCGAGGCGGCCCACAAGGCACCCAACCTCGCCGAACGCGACCACCTGACGCGTCAGGCCGCGCGACTCAACTCCCGCCGGCGCCACTGACAGGTCGCGCTCGGAACTTCCCCCTGTGGCCTTCTATGTCCAATCTGTGTTGTTCCTAGAATGTCAAGGTGAAGGACATCGATGCAATCGCAGCCCTGCAGGATCCGGTGCGACGCCGCCTGTACGAGTACGTGGTGGCGCAGGGCCGCGAGGTCGGCCGCAATGAGGCTGCCGAGGCGGCCGGGGTGGCGCGGACGCTCGCTGCGCACCATCTGGACAAGCTGACCGAGGCCGGACTGCTGGAGAGTGGCAGCCGCCGGTTGACGGGCCGCTCGGGGCCGGGGGCGGGCCGTCCCGCCAAGGTGTACACGCGGGCGCGGGCCGAGCGGGCGGTGTCGCTGCCCGCGCGCGACTACCGCACGGCCGCCGAGCTGCTCGCCGAGGCTGCCGAGCAGGCCGGACTGGATGCCGGGCTCTGCGCGGCGGCGCGCCGCCGGGGCGAGGCCCTGCGCGGGTCGGCGGCGCCCTGCGGCGGCCTGGACGAGGCGATGGAGATGCTGGCCGCCCGCGGCTACGAACCGCACCTGGAAGGCGCCGAGGGGATGGCCGGGGAGGCTGCGTGCGTCGTCCGAATGCGCAACTGCCCCTTCCATGCCGTTGCCGAACGCTTCCCGCCGCTCGTCTGCGGCATGAATCTCGCGCTGCTGGAGGGGCTGCTCGGCACGGACGGTCCCGTCCGCGCCCGCATGGACGCCCGACCGGGGGAGTGCTGTGTGGTGGTCGAACGCTCTAAAAACAAGATTGACTGACATAGAAAGCGGGCCATGCTGGGATCTGGTCATGACCACATCCGCGCCTGCCGCCCACCTCGCCCAGCTCAACGTCGCCACGCTCCGCCACCCCCTGGACGACCCGCGCATGGCGCCGTTCGTCGAGCTGCTCGACCCGGTCAACACGGCCGCCGATGACGCGCCCGGCTTCGTGTGGCGGCTCGTGGAGGAGGGGGCGCCCGATGCCACCGCCCTGCGCCCGGCGGGCGAGGACGTCATCGTCAATCTGACGGTGTGGGAGACCCAGGAGGCCCTGTGGGACTTCACCTACCGCAGCGGGCACCTGGAGGTGCTGCGGCGGCGCCGCGAATGGTTCGAGCGGCACGTCGAGGCGCACCTGGTGCTCTGGTGGGTCCCCGCCGGTCACCTTCCGACCACCGGCGAGGCCCTGGAGCGGCTGGCGCACCTGCGGGCGCACGGGCCGTCCCCGCGCGCCTTCACCTTCGCCTCCTCCTGCACCGCCGCAGAGGCCGACCAGTACCTTCGGGCCATGTCGCCAACGCAGCCTGACCAGGTCCCCGGGAACGCGCAGCCGACATCGGCCGGGGACGCGGCGGCACTGTAGGGCTTGCTCGATCCGGCAGGGGGGCGGCACCCTTTGCGCGACGGACGAGTCCGTCTTCCTCCTCGGAGAGTCAGCGAGCGTGCCGCGCATCCGGTCGGCGAACCAGGGGCTGCCCTCCCTGCCGAGGAGCGCGCCGCACAGCGGGTGGTAATGCGCGATGTTCCCGAAGGAACGCGAGCCAACGCCAGGCAGTACGTGTCCCGGTAGTTGCCCTCACCACCCGCGCAGAAAAGCGATCACGACCGAGACGCCACGCCAGTCCCAGCACGATCGTCCGTCCGGGGGGAGGGCTGACCTGCTGCCGCGGCCCTCGGGTAGGAAGAGTCGCCCAGAGCCTCCGCTGCCTGCTGGAGCTGCTTCTCCAACAGAGTGAAGGACTTGGGCGTCCCGCCCGGCTGCGGCTTGCCCTCCTTGTGGCCCACCATCCGATAACCGGCGTTCTGGTAGTAGGCCTTGAGCTGTGCGTTGCCGGCCACGCAGTCCAGGCGTACACATGTCCGTCCCACCGCGGCCACTCGGTGTTCCGCCGCGCTCAGCAGCAGCCTTCCTGTTCCGGGCTCGGCGACGTCCCGGTCCACCATGAGCCGGTGTACGTAACCGGCCACAGGCGGCTGCGGTCCCCAGGCAGCCTCGTCCTCCCACCACAGCTCCCAGGCGCCGGCGATGCGTCCGCCGACCTCCGCGAGCCAGACCTCGCCATGCGCCATGACCCGACGGAAGTGGTCCTCGTCCAGCTCCCCCGGTCGCCACTGCCCGGTGATGCCGCGGGTCAGCATCCAGCGTGCCGCGTCGTCGCGGAGGCGGACGAGGGTGGTCAAGTCGGCCTCGCAGGCCGGGCGGACGCACAGATCATTCATCCGAGGATCCTCGCACACCCGTCCGACGGCGGCCTGCGCGGCCGGAGCGCACAAGCCAGGAGTCAGCAGGCGACGCCCCAACCGCTCGCTGAGTGCGGACCCTGCCCGCTCGAGGGAGCGCGGGCGGCAGCCGGACATGACGATCCACGAGAGGGCGCGGGGCCTTGGGGGTGGGGTGGGGTGAACCGAACCCTGGACCTCCGTACGACCACCATGGCGCCGGGGCGGCGTCGGCGGAAGCCTTGGGGGTGTCGGGCTCGCTCCACCCCTCAAGGAGAACATCATGGCCACCGCATCCGTTCGCACCGCCCCAGCCGCGGCCCTCCGCATCCGCCGGGTGCTCCGGGAGCCGTTCACGGCAGCGGCCTGGCGAAGGGCCGCCTATGCCCTGCTCGCCTTCCCGGTCGGTGTCCTGTGCGTCCCACTCGCCCTGGTCGGCGGTCCGGCGGGGCGCATACAACGGGGACTCGTGCGTCGCCTGCTCGGCGCCGAACTGCCGGGCAGCCGACGGGGCCTGGTCCATGCCCTGCTGGCCACCCCCGTGAACCTCGCGGTCATGGCGGTCACCCTGTATGGCTGGTCGATCGTCCCGATGAACCTCGGATGGCCCCTTCGTGCCGGCTCCGACTACTCCGATGCCTGGGGTGGCCCCACGTTCGCCGGTGCCTACGCCTTCCACGCGGTCGTCGGCGGGGTCGGGTTCCTGCTGCTCATGCCCTGGCTGGGCCGGGCCATGGCCGCGCTCCAGTTGCGCATCGCCCGCCGCCTGCTCTCCTAGCTCCGCACGCCGGTCCTCCGGCCGTTCGCCCGCGCATCAACACTCGGTGAACGACCCAGCAGCAGAACTAGGTTGGCACCATGCAGCGTCTCCACTCCCTCGCCGCCGCCGGGTTCAGCCCGCCCGCGCTGGCCGCCCTCCTCTACAGCGCGCTGGCCTTCCCGCTCGCGATCGCGGGCAGTTGGCTCACCCTGGCCGGACTGGCCTTCGGCTGCCTGCTGTCGGTGACCCCGCTGGGTGTGTGGCTGCTGGCCGGCACGGTGCGGGCGGCGCTTGCACTCGGCGCGCTGCAACGGGCCTTGGCGCGCGGGCTACTGGGGCTGGAGATCGAGCCCCCGTTGCCCAGCGCTGCGCGTGGCCCCCTCGCCTGGAGACGCACCGTGTTGGGGAACCGCACGGGCTGGAAGGCCGTCGGGTGCGCGCTGCTGGCGCCGTTCACCGCGGTCCTCGCCTACATCGCCGCAGCCATCGGCTATGTCTATGGCGCCCTGTTCACCCTGCACCCGCTGATCGAGCACGTGGACTACCACACGGTGCACCACCCGGACGGTTCGATCACCCATGTCTCCTTGCAGGTCCTCGGTTTCCAGGTCGACTCCTGGCCGCGCTGGCTGATACCCGTCACCGCGGGCCTGCTGCTCCTGGTCGCGGCCCCGCACCTGGTGCGCCACGCCCTCGCTCCCCATCGGGCACTGCTCGCCGCCCTGCTCGGGCCCGACGCCGCCGAACGCCGTATCCGCACCCTCGAGGAGACCCGCGCCCAGGCGGTCGACGACGCCGCCGCAACCCTCCGTCGTATCGAACGGGACCTGCACGACGGCACGCAGGCCCGCCTGGTGAGCCTGGGCATGCACCTCACCGTCATCCGGGAGCTGGTCACCATGGGCGCCGACCGCGAGCGGGTCCTCGCCGCCGTGGACACGGCCCGCTCGGGCGCCACGCAGGCCATCGCCGACCTGCGCCACCTGGTCAAAGGGATCCACCCGCCCGTTCTCGACGAGGGACTCGAAGCGGCCCTCGCCACCCTCGCCGCGGACAGCGCCCTCCCCGTCACCCTCTGCACCGGCATCACCATCCGCCCCAGCCCGGCCCTGGAGACCATCATCTACTTCTGCGCTGCCGAACTCCTCGCCAACGCCACGAAACACAGTGGCGCCGACGAGGTGCGGCTCACCGTCACCGCCGCCGACGGACGGCTGCGCCTGAGCGTCACCGACGACGGCCGGGGCGGTGCCACGGTCGGCGCCGGCTCCGGACTCACCGGCCTGCTGGCCCGGATCCGCACCGTGGACGGCACGTTGACCTGCGACAGCCCACCGGGAGGACCTACCGTGGTCACCGTCGAACTGCCACTGTGAGGGAACGGGATGCGCGTCGTCATCGCCGAGGACTCCGCGCTGCTGCGCGACGGCCTGGTCCAGCTTCTGGGACTGCGGGGGATCGAGGTCGCGGCGGCCGTCGGCGACGCGGAATCGCTGCTCGTCACCGTCGCCGAGCATGAACCCGATGTCGCCGTCATCGACATCCGTCTGCCGCCGACCCAGACCGACGAAGGGGTACGGGCTGCCCTGCGGCTTCGCGCGGAGCACCCTGATACCGGAGTGCTGCTGTTCTCGCAGTACGTGGAGACGACGTACGCGGCTCGCATGCTGAGCGACCCCTCAGGGTTCGGGTACCTGCTGAAGGAACGGGTCGTCGACATAGGGGAGTTCGTGGCCGCACTCGAGCGGGTCGCGGCCGGCGGTACGGTGCTGGATCCCGAGGTGGTGGCCCAGTTGTTCGGGGCGAGCCGTCGGGCCACGGCCCTCGACACGCTCACCCCGCGCGAACGCGAGGTTCTCGCGCTGATGGCCGAGGGCCGCACGAACCAGTCCATCGCCCTCGCGTTCACCGTCTCCGAACGAGCGGTGGAAAAACACATCGCCAACATCTTCGCCAAGCTCGGCCTGCCCCCGTCGGAGACGGGCCACCGGCGCGTCCTGGCGGTTCTGCGGTACCTGGAGAGCACACGGGCGGCCTGAGACCGGTGCCGGACCATGCCGCCGGGGCAAAGACGTCTTCCCGCCGGGATCAGTGCGTCTGGCGGCGCCAGATCGATGGGCTGACGCCGCGCGTGCGCTTGAACGCCACGCTGAAGGCGAAGGGGTCCTCGTACCCGACCTCGCGAGCCACGGCGGCGACGGTCGTGTCGGTCTCTCGCAGCAGGTCGGCCGCCACGGTCATACGCCAGCCGGTGAGGTAGGTGAGCGGCGGTTCGCCGACCAGCGTGGTGAAACGGGCGGCGAACCCCGCACGGGAGATGCCGGACCGGGTGGCGAGTTCGGCGACCGTCCACCGGTGGGCGGGGTCCTCGTGCAGCAGGTGCAGTGCCTCGCCGATCACCGGGTCGGTCAGCGCCCGGTACCAGGCCGGCGCCGTTTCCGCTTCGGCGCACCAGGCCCGCAACGCCAGCACGAGCAACAGGTCCAGCATCCGGTCCAGCACGGCGTCCTGCCCCGGTTCCTCGCGGGTGGCCTCGGTGGCGAGCAGGTCCAGTGCCGCCCGGGTCGCCTGTCCGGTGGGTACCACCGCCAGCGGCGGCAGCATGCCGAGCAGACGGTCTCCGACGTCGCCGCGGAGGTCGTAGGCGCCGCGAAGCATGACCGTGGCCCCGGGCAGGCCGTCGCCGTAGGTGCGTGGAGCCAGGCTCCGCTGCGCGTCCGGCGCCTTCGCGGCACCGTCCACGACGCGTTTCGTCCGCCCGTGGATCACGACCTGAGGCGGGGTGGAAGGGTCATCGGCGATGGTGTACCAGCCGGGACGGGTGATGAGGGCGATGTCGCCGGCCGCGAGGCGTACCGGTGCGGTGCCCGCGTCGTCGATCCGTACCGACGCGTGACCGGCGAGCGTGGTCACGACCGTGAGAGGTGGCGGATCGGTGAAGCTCAGTGACCACGGGGGACGCTGGATGAGTTGCCTGACCCACGCGTTCCTGGCCCGCGCCCGGCGCAGCAGATCGCTGAAGACGTCCACGCATCAACGCTAGACGATCACAAAGGAAGTCAGGACACTCTCCCATGGATCGTCCACCGCTCCGGGGGTTGGCTGGACGGCATGAAGACCATCCTTGTCCTCGGCGGCACCGGCAAGACCGGCAGCCGCATCGCCCGGCGCCTGCAGGCCGCCGGCCTGCAGGTCCGCACGGCGTCACGCACCGGCGGCGACCTCCGCATCGACCTTGACGACCCGGCGAGCTGGGCGTCCGCGCTCGACGGCGTCACGGCCGCCTACCTCGTGGAGCCCAGCCTGTCGGCGAGCACCAACCACCAGGCGCGCCTGCCCCGGTTGGTGGCCGAGGCGGTCACCGCGGGCGTGCGCCGCCTGGTGCTGCTGTCGGCCCCACGCGCCGGCGAGAACGGGCATCCCCTGCACGCCGCCGAGCAGGCCGTGCGAGGCTGTGGCCTCGACTGGACCATCCTGCGTCCGCAGTGGTTCGCGCAGAACTTCAGCGAGGGACCCTGGCGGCACGGGATCCTCGCCGGAACCCTGGCCCTGCCCACCGGTGACGGGCGCACTCCGTTCGTCGACGCCGATGACATCGCCGCCGTCGCCGTCGCGGCGCTGACCGAAGACCGCCACAGCGGGCAGGTCTACGACCTGACCGGACCCCGGCCCATCAGCTTCGGGGAAGCGGCCGGCCTGATCGCCCGGGCCACCGGCCGCACGATCCGTCACCTCGACGTCGATCCAGAGGCATTCGTCGAGCGCCAGGTCGCCGCCGGCGTCTCACCCGACGTCGCCCGACTGCTCGCGGAACTCCTCGTGGCCATCCGTGAAGGCTCGGGCGCCACGCTCTCCGACGGCGTGGAGCGAGCCCTCGGCCGACCACCCAGGAACTTCGAGGAGTTCGTCACCGAGACCGCCGCCGCAGGCCACTGGAACTGAAGCTACGGGAACACGGACAGCGCGTTCATCCGGGCAGCGCCGTCGACTGGGTCGACGATGCACTTCCAGATCTGATTCCGAGTCAGGGCCGGTTCGATTCGGTCGTCACCAGACGGTCGCCGGCAGCGATGGCTGCCGCTATGCGCGCTTCGCCTGGTTCGAACGCCGTATCCGTCGCTCCCGCTTCGGCGCCACCGAAAGGGCGCGGGGCCGCGGCCGAGTTGCTCCGCGGCCCGACCGGCTGGCCGACCGCCGTCTTCGCCGTACCGCCGCCGAACTTCCCGGCGCACTGACGACCGTCCTCGGTGTCCGCGCTTCCTGCGGCGCGCCCCTCAGCGCGCCGCAGGGCTGAACGACGGCCACCGGAGCAGCGGCCCTTCCGCCTCACCCCAGGTCGAAGGTGTTGGGCAGCCCCAGCCTGTAGCGCACCTCGTCGATCCGCTTCAGGGGCTCCATCTCCGGCGGCCGGTACAGCTCCCACACACGGCACCGCTCGGCGTCCGAACGGTCCGCGTCGAGCAGGGCGTTGACGGCTCGCCGTGCGGATTCGTTGGCGCCTTCCATGGTCGCGAGATCGACGTCGGTGCGGACGTAGTCGCCCGCGAGGAAGAAGTTCGGGATCGCCGTCCGCGCCGAGGGACGATGGTAGAGCGTGCCCGTCGGGTGGATGAGGAGCTGCTCGCGGTTGTGCGGGTCGGGGCCGCCGAGGCCCGTGACCGCCGGGTCCATGAACCAGCCGAGGCGGTCCTCGTCCCTGAGCGTGGTCTTGCCCGCGTCGTTCAGCCCGTCCTTGAGCTGCGCCCACAGCTCGGCGACGATCTCGTCCCTGGTGCACTCCTTGGCCGTCTTGCCGTACAGGATTCCGGGCTTGTCCCACTCCGAGACGATCGCGGAGAGGCAGTCGTGGGCCCGCCCGTCGCCGTAGTCGCGGGAGAAGTCCCGTACGTCCCAGAACTGCGCCTGGCCGACGGCCGTCACCGACCAGGGTGAGTCGAGGCAGTTGATGTGGCCGTGCACGACGGGTGTGGGCGTGCGCAGGTAGAACATCACACCGGTCATCCAGTCCGTCTTCAGCGCGTCGCAGCGGCCGAGCTGCGGGTCGGCGGCGCGAAGGGCCCTGCCCCAGGTGGCGCGGGCGTGCTCGACGGGCATCGCGGAGACGTAGTGGTCGGCGGTGACCGTGCGCTCGCGACCGCCGTCGCGGGCCTCGACGCGGACGCCGGTCACCCGGCCGCCCTCGTACCCGACCTCCAGTACCTGCGTGCCGGTCACGAAGTCGACGCCGAGCGTGCGCAGATGCGCCTCCCAGGGGTCGATCCAGGCCTCGCTGGTGGGAGCGTTCAGGACGCGGTCGATGTCGGCGTCGCCGTCCAGCCCGCGGCCGAGCAGGCCCCACAGGATCAGGGCCTCGATGATGACGCGGCCGACGGTCCTGGTCGACGCCACTTCGGCGCGGGTGGCGACGAGGTTGCGGGTCTGTCCGATGCCGAGGAGCGTCTGGTACTCCCTGCTCATCTCGCCCGCGCGGATGAAGTCCCACCAGGCGACCTTCTCCCACTGGCCCTCGCGGCGTGCGTCGCAACTGGTGAGGTGGACGAGGAGACGGTCGGCGAAGTAGGCGGCCTCGTGGGCGGGCAGGCGGGTCACCACGTCCAGGGCGGACAGGATCTGGTCGCGGATCCAGGACGGGGTGATGTCGCCGGGCGCCGGCGGGGTCGTGATCCGGCGCAGCGGGAAGTGCAGGTCGGGGCGGCCCGAGCCGCGGGCGAACAACTCCTCGGTGGCGTTGCGGAGGTTGTCGTGGACGCTGCCGGCGTTGCCGGGGAACGGGATGCGGCGCATCGTGTCCGGAAGGTTCCGGTAGAAGCCGGGGAAGAAGCGGAAGCCGTGTTCGCCGGGCAGGGGCTTGCGGCCGCCGGCGGCCGTGCCGGGAACGTCCATCGAGCGGGCCTTGCCGCCGAGGGTGTCGTAGTACTCGTAGACGGTGACGGCGTAGCCGCGCTCGGCGAGTTCGTGGGCGGCGCTGAGCCCGGAGACGCCGCCCCCGAGAACGGCGACGCGCCGCCGGGAAGGCGTGGCCGCCGCGGCCCGCGCCCCGGGCCGTAACGCGGTCGCACCGACCGCGCCGCCGGCGGCCGTGAGGAAACGTCTGCGGGAGTGTCCGAGGGGCGGCTGGGGCTGCTGCGCGTGTTCTGTTGTCATGATTCCGGGAGGGTAGGGAGGGTTCCCGGAGCCCGGAAGCCTGTTTCCCGTCCTCCACAGCATCCTCACCCTGGACGAGTTCTCCCGGGACTTCTGACATGATCAACTGCGGCCGCCGTAAATGTCATGCTGGAGTCGCCATGGATGAGACCGAGTCCCTGTCCGCTGCTCGGGTGGCGGCTTACGCGGCCGTGGGAGCACGGCTCTCCCTGTTGAGCGACCACAGGCTCGGCGATGCCGTGGCTGCCGCTCCAGCAGGCGGTTCGGGCATCGGTGGCAGGTGGGCGGAGATGGAGGTCGAGGGGACGCGCGTCTTCGTGAAGCGGCTCCCGCTGACGGACATCGAGTTGCGGCCGGAGCACGTGCGCTCCACCGCCAATCTGTTCGAGCTCCCGCTCTTCTACCAGTATGGGGTGGGCTCGGCGGGGTTCGGGGCCTGGCGTGAGCTGGCCGCGCACTTCATGACCACCGCCTGGGTCCTGAGGAACGAGTACGCGGGATTCCCGCTGATGTATCACTGGCGAGTCCTGCCGGACCGTCCACCTGCCGACTTCGCCGACGCGTTCGGAGGCGTTGCGGGGGCCGTCGCCCATTGGGAAGGCTCTCCTGCTGTGCGCCGTCGACTGGAGGCCATCGGCAGTTCCTCCTTCAGCCTGGTCCTCTTCCTGGAGCATGTGCCCCAGACGCTCGCGGCCTGGCTCAGCGATATTCGTGATGCGGGCCGGGCGGAGCCAGGAGGCGACTCGGCCTACGGCTGGGTTGAGGAGGCGCTGCTGCGGGGCACGGAGTTCATGAGCTCACGCGGGCTGGTCCACTTCGACACCCACTTCGACAACCTGCTCACCGATGGCCGGCAGGTGTACTTCGCGGACTTCGGGCTCGCACTGAGCCGCGACTTCGACCTCTCGGCACAGGAGGCCGCCTTCCTTGCCGACCACCTCGTGTACGACCGCTGCTATGCCCCCAATCACCTGTTGCGCCACCACCTGCCTGAAGCCGTGCGAGGCGGGATGGAACACGGCACCTTCCTCCGTGAATGGATCGCAGGCCGCCGCCCCCATGGTGTTCCCCCTGAGATCGGTGCGATCATCGACCGCCACGCCCCGCACGCCGTCGTCCTGGATGCCTTTCACCGTCGACTGGTCAAGGAGAGCAAGCGCACTCCATTCCCCGCAGCCGAGGTCCGGCAGGCCCTCGCCGGCACGTCTGCTTCGGCGTGGACCGGCGGTACGGCACCGCCGGGATGACGCGGACGGAGTAGTTGACGGCGAAGGCGACTCTGAACAGCAGCGTCCGTAAGGCACGGATCCTGGACGAGCAGGCACCCCCGGACGGTGAGGCCGGGCGGTGCCACAGCCCGGGCCGGCTCGTGGGCCCCCGACGGGACCACATCGGGCTGATCAGTACGGTCGGGTCGTCCGGTCCAGGCGGACGACGACGATGGCGATGTCGTCGCCTGCACCGCTGGCGACGCCCAGGCGGGCGAGGAGGGCGTCGGCGAGGTGTTCCGCGCCGAACTCGGTGCAGGTGGCGAGCGTGGAGGTCAGGCGGGTCAGGCCGACGTCGATGTCCTCATCTCGGCGTTCGATCAGGCCGTCGGTGTAGAGGATGAGGGTGTCGCCGGGGGTGTAGGTCTTGTTGGCCTGGGGGCGGGGGACGTGTTCGAGCCGGGCGCCCAGCGGTGGGTCGGTGGCCTGGTCGAGCAGCTCGCAGGAGCCGTCCGGGTGCAGCAGCACGGGTGGGGGGTGGCCGGCGCTGCTGTAGATGAGCAGGTGGCTGTGGCAGTCGACGAGGACCTGGACGGCGGTGGCGGCCAGTGCTCCCTCGACCGAGCGGGCGTAGAGACCGAGGACCTCCAGGGCTTGGGCTGGGCCGTGGACGGTGCGGGTGGCGGCGCTCAGTGCGCTGCGGAGCCTGCCCATGACGGTGGCGGCCATCAGGCCGTGGCCGACCACGTCGCCGACCGTGACGGTGAAGCGGTCCGCGGGCAGGTCCACCGCGTCGTACCAGTCGCCGCACACGTTCAGTGATCCGGTCGCGGGCAGGTAGCGCACGGCGATGTTCGGGTGCCGGGCCAGGTCGGGGGAGTGGAGCATGGCTTCCTGCAGGGCGACGGCGATGCGCCGTTCACGGGCGTGGGCTTGTCGCAGTTCCTCGTTGAGCTGTTGCAGCTGCCGTGCCCGGGCGTACAGCTCGGCTTCCATGGCCGCTTCCCGGCCGGGTCTGACCGAGGGCAGGCGCGCGGTCTGGCGGGCGTGCACGACGTCGGTCATGTCCTCGGACCTGTGGATGATCCAGGCGACCTTTCCGTCCGCGCCGAGGACGGGCACGTTGATCGCGGTCCACCACCGCTCCTTGAACGCGTCCAGGTTGCCGGCGACCGGGATGTCGTACTTCTGCAACGCCATGTGATCGGTCTGGCCGGTGGACAGGACCCGGTGAAGCGAGGCCTTCAGCGTGTCCACCCCGTCGGCCTCCGGGTCGGCGGGGTTGTCCGGGAAGGAGTCGAAGAGGTACTGCCCGAGCAGCTCGGCCCGGCTGCGTCCGGTCACCTCGCAGAAGGCGGGGTTGGCGTCGGCGATCACCAGGTCCGTGCCGAGCACCAGGCACGGGCTCGGAAGGGCGGCGAACACCCCTGGGTAGTCGATCTTCGGTGTCACACGCTTTTCCTGCCAGTCGCTCGCTCTTCAATCTACGGAAAGTCCAGCTCCCGCGCCCGCCGAGCTCGCACGTGGGCGGCGGGTGGCAGCGGATTGCGTTCCTCGGACGTACGCCGTGATCAGGACCGTCCTGGTTCGTAGGGCACACCGTCGACCTGCTGCTGGAACGCTCCCGCCTCCGGCCGAGCGGGAGGCCGCCGGGCGGCCGCTGTGGTCGGCCTGTGCCACGGCCTTGGCGACGGGACCGCACGCCTCGTCGCGGCCCGTGGCCTGGACATGCCCGTCGCCTCGGCCCTGGGAGCAGCAGAGGCAGGGTCCTGCGGATCAGGCACGACGTCGTCCACCGCGGCGGCACATCGAGTGTGCGCCCCGGCGGGCATGCCGGACGACGTCGGTGCTGGTCACGCCGTGGTCCGGGGCCCTGCGGCACGGCGGAGCCGGTTGGCGATCGCGAGTCCCAGGCCCTCCTCCGCAGGCAGGGACGCGACGATGTGGTCGCACCCCTGCTGGTCGAGTTCGCGCAGGAATCCGTACAGGCCGCGCACGTAGGCGGCCATCGAAGCGGGAGCGTCACCACCGCGTGAGCCTTCCACGGGGCGTGAGGCCATGGAGAAGGCCCACCGTGCGCATCGGAGTGGTGACGGAACACCGGGGTCACTGTCCGGGGTGCCCCGGCTACTTTCAGCTCCACCTCGTCCTCGGGCCCACATCCGTATGCTGCGATAAGCTGTGACAAAAGTGTCTGTGCCCGCCGGTCTGTCGCGGCTCAGCCACTCGGACGGCGCGGCACGGCGGCCAACACCTGCCCGCTCGGCGGGAAAGCAACTCCTCTACCATCAGGGGCAGTTGACTTCCCGTGGGTCCGCTCTCCCGTGGCTCGGTTCTCATGGACCTCAACACCATCACCGAAGTAGTCCGGCGACCGTCCGAACGGCCAGGTGCGGACTGGCACGAGGGCGACGCCTGGCTCGCGGGCGGCACATGGCTCTACTCCACGGAGCAGCCGGACCTGCGACGGCTGATCGACCTGACGGCGTTGCGCTGGGAGTCTCTTGTTCCGACGGACGAGGGCCTGGAGATCAGCGCCACCTGCACCATTCGCGACCTGTACGCCTTCCCCTGGCCGATGGACTGGACCGCCGGGATTCTCTTCCGGAAGAGCTGCGAGGCATTCCTGTCCTCGTTCAAGGTGTGGAACGCGGCGACGGTCGGCGGAAACATCTGCATGTCCTTGCCCGCCGGCCCCATGATCACGTTGACGGTCGCGCTGGAGGCGCGGTACGAACTGTGGGCGCCCGACGGCTCCGTGCGCTTCGTCGACGCCCTCGATTTCGTCACGGGTGACCACCGCAACGTTCTCGCCCCCGGGGAGATCCTGCGGCGCGTCATGATTCCGGAACACGCACTGCGCAAACGCACCGCGCACCGTCGCTTCGCACTGACCCGGCTCGGCCGCTCGACGGTGTTCCTCGTCGGCACACAACGGCTCGGAGCGAGTGACCTGTCGCTCACCGTCACCGCCGGCACCACGCGGCCGGTCCGCATCGCCTTCGACTCCCTGCCCGATGTCCGAACCCTGCGGCGGAGCATCGACGCCGTGCCGGCCGACGTCTGGTTCGCCGATCCCAACGGGACCCCCGACCACCGCCGGCATCTGACACGGCACTTCGCCGAAGAGATCTGCCGCGAACTCATGGCTGGGGACCTGGCATGAGCTACCACGTGAACGGCAAGGCCTTCGACCGGGAACCGGCCCCCGGCCAGTGCCTGCGGACCTTCCTGCGCGAACTCGGCCACTTCGGCGTCAAGAAGGGGTGCGACGCGGGCGACTGCGGCGCCTGCACGGTGTGGCTGGACGGCACACCGGTGCACAGCTGCATCACGCCCGCGTTCCGTGCGGACGGCCGCGAGGTGACCACGATCGAGGGCCTGGGAAGGCCCGGCGCCCTGCACCCCATGCAGCGGCAGTTCGAGGACGCCCCGGGATTCCAGTGCGGCTTCTGCACCGCGGGGATGATCATGACGTCGGCGACCTTCACCGAGGACCAGAAGGCGGATCTGCCAAGGGCGTTGAAGGGCAACCTCTGCCGGTGCACCGGATACCGGGCGATCGAGGACGCCGTGAAGGGTGTCGGCGCGGTGGAGACGGCAGCGCCGGGCAAGGCCGTCGGGAGGAGCGTCGGCGCACCCGCGGGCCACGACGTGGTGACGGGGCACGCCGAGTTCACCATGGACACGCGGATCGACGGCATGCTGCACCTCAAGGTGCTGCACTCACCCCACGCGCACGCCCGGATCCGCTCGATCGAGAAGAGCGCCGCCCTCGCGGTGCCCGGCGTGCACCGGGTCTACACCTGGGAAGACGTACCCCGCAGACGGTTCACCACGGCGATCCACACCGACCACCTCGTCGACCCGGACGACACCTACATCCTCGACGACACGGTCCGCTTCGCCGGCCAGCGCGTAGCCGCGGTCCTGGCCGACACGGTCGGGGCGGCCGAGGAGGGCTGCCGGCGTCTCGCGGTCGAGTACGAGGTGCTGCCGGCGGTGTTCGACCCCGAGGCGGCGATGACCGACGGCGCACCCCAGCTGCACGACTCCCACGATCCGTTCGTGCGCGACCCCGCCCACAACATCCTGCTCGAACTCCACTCGCACATCGGCGACGTCGACGCGGGATTCGCCGCGGCCGACGTGATCCACGAAGGCACGTATGTCTCACCGCGGGTACAGCACGCGCATCTGGAGACCCACGGTTCGATCGCGTGGATGGAGGACGGCCGGCTGAACGTCCGTACCAGTTCACAGTCACCGTCGATCGCGAAGGTCAAACTGGAGTACCTGTTCGCGCTGCGCCCGGACCAGGTGAGGGTGTTCTGCAAGCGCGTCGGCGGCGGATTCGGCGGCAAACAGGAGGTGATCGCGGAGGACCTGGTCGCGCTGGCCACCCTGGACACCGGGCGGCCCACCTGTCTCGAGTACACCCGTGAGGAAGAGTTCACCACGGCCTCGCCGCGGCATCCGATGACCCTGACGGTCAAGCTCGGCGCGAAGGCCGACGGAACGCTCACCGCCTTCCAGGTCCGCAACGTGTCGAACACGGGCGCCTACGGCAACCACGGCGGCGAAACGCTGTACGCGGGCGGAGCCGCCGTCATGATCTACCGCTGCCCCAACAAGAAGTACGACGCGTACTCCGTCTACACGAACAGCGTGCCGAGCGGGGCGCTGCGCGGCTACGGGATGACGCAGCCGGCGTTCGCCGTGGAGTCGGCGATGGACGAACTGGCCCGCGTCCTTGACATCGACCCGCTGGAACTGCGCCGACGCAACATCGTGCGGCCGGGTGAGCCCCTGGTCGCCATGCACGAGGGCCCCGACGACGTGACCTTCACCGAGGACGGACTCGCCCAATGCATCGACCTGGTGGGTGATGCCCTGGCCCGTACGGCCGACCGGCCACCTCCCGGCCCCGAGTGGCTCGTCGGAACCGGCGTGGCGAGTTCCCTGCACGAGACCGCGCCCCCGACGGATCACCTCTCCGAGGCCTGGGTCACGCTGGGCGACGATCTCATCTACGAACTGGCCGTCGGAACCCCGGAGTTCGGCGAGGGAACCTCCACGGCCCATGTCCAGATCGCGGCCAACCAACTGGGCACGACGCCCTCACGGATCCGTCTGGTGCAGTCCGACACCGACCGCACGGGGTTCGACACGGGCGCCTTCGCGAGCGCGGGACTCTTCGTGGCGGGCAACGCGGTCCTGCGGGCGGCCAACGCCGTGCGCGACCGCATCCTGCAGTTCGCCGCGGCGCACACGGGCATCCATGTCGTGATGTGCACGATGGACGACGACGGTGTCGTCTGCGGGGACCGGCGGGTGTCGCTGGCCGAGCTTGTCGCGCTGGCCCGGACGCGTGGAATCCGTTTCACCGCCGCACGCAAGGCGTACGGCTCGCCCCGGAGCGTCACCTCCAACACACAGGGGTTCCGGGTCGCCGTGCACCGCGTGACGGGTGAGATACGGATCCTGTACAGCGTGCAGGCGGCGGACGCCGGAGTGATCATCAATCCGGCGCAGGTCCGGGGACAGATCGAGGGCGGTGTCGCACAGGGAATCGGCTTCGCCCTGACCGAGAACCATCAGGTCGACCACAACGGCGTCATGGTCAACCCGAACCTCCGGAACTACCGCATCCCCACCTACGCCGACATCCCCCGTACCGAGGTCCTCCTGGTGGGCTCGGCGGATTCGGTGGGTCCCATGCGGTCGAAGGGCATGGCCGAATGCTGTATCAACCCGGTCGCCCCCGCGCTCGCGAACGCGGTCCACGACGCCACGGGCGTCCGCTACCGTGCGCTGCCGCTGACTCCGGAACGCATTTACGGCCGACTCCCTGCGGAGCAGTCGGTGTCGACAGGTTGAGCCGCCATGAACACCGGAAAGAACGTAGCCGCCGCGGCCACAGCGATCATCGGCCAGAAGGTCCTGCCCGGGATGGAGCGCGAGTTCGAGGCGTGGCAGGAGGACCTCAACGCCGCGGCCGCCTACTACCCCGGATTCCTCGGCGCCGAGATCTCCCCGCCGACACCGCTGCAACCCGACTGGGTCGTCGTGTACCGGTTCGACTCGGTGGCGCATCTGCAGACATGGATCAACAGCGCGACCAGGCAGACGTATCTCGACGCCGGCGCCAAGTACTTCGACGGTCCGGCGACCCAGCAGGTGGTCAGCAGCGGCACCCAGTCACTGGATCCGCTGGTCACCGTGGTGGTCACGCACCGGGTCCTGCCGAACCAGGTCGATGACTTCCTTGCGTGGCAGCACCGCATGGTCCAGGAAGAGAGCAAGTTCGAGGGGTTCCGCGGGACCGAGCTCTTCCGCCCCATCGAGGGACTCCAGGAGGAATGGACCACGCTCTACCGCTACGACAGCGCCGAGCACCTCGACGCCTGGCTGACGTCGCCCCAACGGCAGCAGATCCTCGCTGAGGGCGAGAAGTTCAGCGACTTCAAACTGCACACGATCGACAACTCGTTCGGCAGCTGGTTCGCCTTCGAGGGCAACGGGAAGGAGGCACCGCCGCCGCCCTCCGAGACCAAGACCTCCCTCGCCATCTGGGTCGGTCTGTACCCGACGGTCGTGCTGCTGACACTCGCGCTGTCCCCGCTGCACATGCCGCTCTGGATCGGCCTGCTCGTGGGCAACCTGCTGTCGAGTTTCCTCATGAGCTTCCTGACCATGCCCTACTACGTGAACCCGCTGCTCGGCCGATGGCTGCGGCCATCGCCGGACGAACCGGCGGCGAGGAGCAACCTCCGTGGGCTCGGGCTCATCGCGGTGGTGATGGCCTTCTGGGCTGTCGTCTTCTACCTCGTCACGGTCCGGTTCTGGACGCTGCCCTGACCGGCGACCTGTTCGAAGACCAGACGCCGACGCAGGTCTCGTACGGCAATGAGCTGCCGCGCTCGTTCTGATCAGTCAGTCACCGTGGCGGCCGGCCCGGCGGGGGCGAAGGCGTGCTCGACGGCAGGAGTGAAGACGGTGGGCCGTACGAAGACGAGGGCGACCAGGAGCGCTGCGGCGCCGCACCCGCACGTCAGCAGGAAGGCGGAGCGGAAGCCGGAGTGCTGCGCCAACTGTCCTGCGGCGACGGCGGCCATGCCCTGCCCGCCTATGAGGGCACTGACCAGCAGGGCCATGGTTTCGCTCATGCGTTGCGGCGGGGCCACTCGTTCGGCGAGGGAGAACACGGCGATGAGGTGCGGTGCGACGGCCAGGCCGATGGCGGCTATGGCGGCCGTCACGCCCACGAAGCCCTCCACGGCCGGCAGCGGCAGCAGCAGGATCGTCTGGCCCGCGATGGCCAGCCGAAGCCGTCTGGTCAGGGTGAGCCTGGCGGTGCGCACGGTGGCGGCGATGCCCGCCAAGGAGCTGGTCACGGCCATCGCGCCCCAGACGAACCCCGCCGCTCCCGCGTCTCCCAGGTGGTCGGACAGGGCACTGACGCCGGCGTTGGCGCTGCCCCAGATCATTCCCTGCAACAGCGCCATGAGGAGGAGGACCGTGAGAGCCGGTGTCAGCAGCGGCTCGCCCGGGAGACGAGCGGGCCGCGCGCCTGGTGGAGCGGTGGGATGAAGCGCGAACAGCACGCCGAACACGGCGATGAGCGCGCCCGCGAGCACCATCGGAGCCACTGGGTGGATCGCGACGACGGCCATGCCGGCGAGGGCCGGTCCGGCGATGAAGCTGATCTCGTCGATGGTGGTGTCGAAGGACAGCGCCCGAATCGTCAACTCCTTCGGTTTTACGGCGTGGTGGGCAGGCAGACCGTCGATCATGGCTATCCACCGGCTGCGGGAGAGCGGGCCGATCTGCGGCACCGTCAGGCCCACCCCCGCCGCGGCGACGACGGCCATGGCCCCGGGCCAATCGCACAGGACGGCGGCCACGAGGAAGGTGATGGCGGCCGCGTTCGCGAGTGACGCGGCCAGCAGCACGGGCCGGTGGCCGCGCCGGTCCGCGAGGCGTCCCAGCAGCGGGCCGCTCAGGGCCTGGCCGGCCAGGAGAGTTCCCGCTGTGAGGCCTCCACGGCCGATGCCGTCGAGTTGTGTGAGCATCAGCAGGGTTCCCGTCGGGCAGATCGCCGCGGGCAGGCGGGCCAGGAACGACATGGCGGGCAGGGCGGGCCCCGCTACGGCGAAGACGGCGCGGAAACCCGCGAGTACGGGCATTGGTATCTCCCGAGGTTGTCTGCGGCCGGG
The DNA here is from genome assembly GCF_006715785.1 of Streptomyces puniciscabiei. NCBI lineage: Bacteria > Bacillati > Actinomycetota > Actinomycetes > Kitasatosporales > Streptomycetaceae > Streptomyces > Streptomyces puniciscabiei. Next base: position 274,801 of record NZ_VFNX01000002.1, on the reverse strand, counting down.
GAGGGCCTGCTGCGGCATGTGGGCGCCTGGGCTTCAGAGACTTTCCTTGAGTGGCGGTTCGTCCCGTCAATCGCGAGTGAAGACGCTAGCGCTGAGTGGACGTCAGTGGATTGAGCGCGAACGGAATATCTCAACTCCTGGACAGCATTGGACGATCACCCAAAGCGGAGGCGCCGACGGCGTTCAGGCTTCGTTGTTTGCGTGGGTGCCGCGATCGCCGCGGCCGTGTGTTGACTGATCTCAGCATCTGTCTGGCGTGGTTCGCGCATCGGGTGAAAAACGCGCGGCCGGGTCTTCGCCGACGGATCGTGGTTGCCACGGGGGCACCAGCGTCATAAGGGTGATCTCTTTCTGTCACCCCTTTTCCGGCCGCGAATTTCGGGCCACCTTTCCCCTGTCGCGCCGCAGCACCGCAGTCGCCCTGTCCGCAGGGCCTACAGCAAGCTGAGGAAGGCGTACAGTCATGTCAGGAAGTGCAACGACGAGCGCAATTCGAGACGAGCTGGCCGGATACATCCGCCAGGGCGTCATTCCACCGTTCAACTACGCATACCCCTCGCGGTCCGCCTACCGCCCTCTCAACGGTTCCTGGAACATCCAGAACATCTGGGCCGAGGACCTCGAGCGCCATTCCGTTCCCGAACTGAATCTCTACCTGCATGTGCCGTTCTGTCGTTACAAGTGCGGGTTCTGCAATCTGTACACGGTCATTTCCGAGGACATGGACGTGTACGATGCGTACACGGACGCGCTGTGCACACAGATCAGGGACCACACCGAGATCCTCCAGAGCCGCCGGCTGCGCACCATCTACATCGGGGGCGGCACACCCAGCCTCCTGAGCCTGCGGCACTTCGAGCAACTCTTCGCCACCTTCGACGAGGTCTACCCCAACTGGCGCAGCACGGTCGAAGAGGTGGCCATCGAGGCCACGCCCGACTCGGTCGTCAAGGAGCCCGGCACGCTCGAGGGTCTGATCGCCATGGGACTGACCCGAGCCAACATCGGCATTCAGTCCCTGGTGCCGGCGGAAATCCGCGAGGCCGGGCGCGGCCAGGCCAATGAGCGGGTCATCCGCGAGGCGATCGAGATCATCCGGGACAAGCGCCTGCCCAACCTGAGTACCGACCTCATCATGGGATTTGCCGGTCAGACCCCGGAAAGCTGGTGTCACTCGGTCGACGAACTGGTGGCGCTGGCCCCCGAGACGATCAGTGCCTACTTCCTCACCGTGCGGCCCGATGCCTGGTTCTCCAAGACCGGTGCCTATCAGTACATGTGGAACCCCGACCTGTACGAGCGGTACGACTACGCCAACGCCAAGTTCCGTGAGGCGGGATACATCCAGGAGTCGAACGTCCGCTACAAGAAACTCGGACGTGGCGGCTACCAGCAGAAGGTCCTCACCTTCCACGGTGTTCCGCTGCTGGGACTCGGGGCCGGCGCACGCAGCTACACCAGTGCGGTCGACTACATGGTCGGCGATGTGAAGCCGAGTATCACCGAGGTCGCGGACTACATCTCGAAGGCACGGAACCACGAACTGACCCCACAGACCGGTTTCGTGCTCAATGACGAGGAGATCATCCGCAAGCGTCTGGTGCTGGACACGTTCGACCTGGATCTGCGAGAGCTGGAGCGCTTCGGATACCGCGAGAAGGCGCACCTCTTCGAGCCGGTGCTCTCTGCCGCCGAAGAAGTCGGGTTGCTGCGTCGGCTGCCCACCGACCGAATCCAGCTGACCCCGGAGGGTTTCAAATACCGGGACATCCTGTCCTGGATGTTCTTCTCGAAGAACGTCATCGATCTCGATCGTGCGTACTACGAGCGCCTGCATCAGCAGAACCGACGGGCCCGGAAACACATGGGCGGCGAGCCGGTCCGCATCTCGGGCCTGAAGACGGCCCGCCCCTGACATCACGCTCCGGCGCGTCAGCGGGTGATCGAGTTGGCGGAGCCGCTCCCCCCGGCTGCGCTGCGGGAGTTCCGCGCGCTGTTGGTGGGACTCTCTTGTCGGCGACGAAAGCCGCTTCGAGGCCGCCAATGCCGGCGCCGGCTGCAATCGTGAGATCGACCATATGGCCACGGCCCTGCTGACCGCCGCTCTCATGGACGTCATCGGGGGCGTGGCCACAGCCGAGCTGCCGGACGGACATGCGTCGGTCGGCGTCGGCCTTCCCGGACGGATCCGCGGTGGAGGCGATGCCGTGACCGGGAGATGCCTGGTCACGCGGCGAGAGGGGGGACGGCCGCCCCAGCGGACGTTCTCACTGCGGATGCGCGCCCGTTCGCGGCGTTGTGCGGCCAGGACGCCTGGGCGGCGGGCGTTGGCGTTGCGCCGGCGCGAGTATGCGTGCAGTGCGCCGTCCAGATCCAGCATGGCCAAGCCGGCGAAGGAGTACGCCACGGAATATCCCGCCGCGGGGCCGACCCTCCGCAGTGACCAGCAGGTGGGCGATCGCGCCGGCGTACAGAGCTCGTCAGCGGCTTCTGCCCTGCCGCAGCTGCTCCTCGGGCAGCGCCCGGCGGTCGTCGACCACCTCGCTCACCTTGTGCAGCGCAGCGACTGGGCTCGGCTGGGCGCGACCGTGGCGGCGTACTCCCGGAGCCGCGCGTCGGTGCTTGCTCGAGCGGGCGCTCCTGGCCCTGCGTGACCATAAGGCAGTCATCATGGGCTGCGCCTGTGCAAGTAGCCTGCATGCGTGGGCATTGCAGTCGGTGCGATCGGCAACGCCTGCTTTCTCTCGCCCAGGTCCAGAGAGGTGGTTCGCGTGTCCCTCACCGGAACGCCGTTCTTCGTCGCCCTCGTCATCGCGACGGTCGTGGCGATGATCAGCACGATTGCCCTGTGGACCAGGGTCCGCGGCCCCAGACCGGCGCGCTGGCTGGTGCACGCCGTGATGATCGGCCTGTGCCAGCTCACCGCGATCAGTGTCGTGGCGGCCTGGATCAACAACAGTTACGGTCTGTACGCGTCCTGGGACGACCTCCTGGGCAAGACGGACAACACCAACGCGATCGCGATGCCGGGGCCGCCGGTGCAACGTGCGAAGTTCAACCACAGCACCAAGGGCGGTGTCCTGGACACGTACTTCCACGGCCAGAAGTCCGCCTTGTCCGGGCAGGTGCTGGTGTGGACGCCGCCGCAGTACAACGATCCTGCCTACAAGAAGAAGCGGTTCCCGGTCATCCTGCTGCTGCACGGCGTGCCCGGCTCGCCACAGTCGTGGCTGGAGCACGGCGGGATGCCGGGCGCCTTCTCGGACCTGCTCAGGGAGCACAAGGCGCACCCCTTCATCCTGGTGATGCCCGTGGTCAACCCTGGCAGTGTGGACACCGACTGCACCGATCTGCGCAACCGCAAGGTCGCGACCTGGATGGCTGCGGACGTCCCGGACCTGATCAGCCACAAGTTCCGTACGCTGCACGGTTCCAGAGGCTGGGGTCTCATGGGCTTCTCGACCGGTGGCTTCTGCGCCGCGAAACTTCCCCTGCAGTACCCGAAGGTCTTCGGCGCAGGCGCCGCTCTCGACCCCGACCCGCTGACCGGCGACGAGTCCGTCCTCCCGGACCCGACCGTGCGCCGCCAAAACAGCCCGACCTACTTGGTGCGGCACACGAAGTCCCACGCCAGCCTGTTCCTCGCCACCTCACGCGAGGACCGTCTCAGCCCGGCCTCCTACATCACGCAGTTCCAGGCAGCCGCGGCCTCCTCGCCGGTCACGGTGCGCACGCTCTTCCTGCCGAACGGCGGCCACAACTACAACACCTGGTCCGAGGAGTACCCGCCGGCCTTCGCCTGGCTCAGCCAGTGGCTCTCCGCCCCGCACTGACCCCGGCCGTCTCTCGTGAAGGCTCTGGCAGGCGCTCACGACGTACCCGACCGGGGCGCTCTGGGCGTCGATACCCTGACGTCAGGCCGTGGCCTCGACCAGCCGCTTCATGCCGGGCTCGTCGGTCACGCAGCCCACCAGGCCGAGCGTCCGGGCCAGCGTCAGGTCGCGCTCGTCGTTGACGGTCCAGGCCATCACATCGATACCGGCGGCGCCGCACTTCTCCACGATGGCCCGGTTCAGCTGGCGCAGCTCCACGCTGACCAGGGTGGAACCGACCTTCTGAGCGCGGCCGACGAAGGTGTCGCGGTGCGCGCTGGGGCCTGCCACCAGCACGGTGCGGGCCTGCGGCAGCAGGTTGTGGATCTCGATCAGCGCCGCGTCGTGGAACGACAGCACCGAGACCCGGTCCAGCAGGCCGCGGTCGGTGAGCACCCTGGCCAGTGACCGGGCGGCGGCGACGTCCTTGATCTCCGCCTGGATCGGGAGCGTCGGCCCGACGGCGTCCAGCACCTCCTCGAACGTGGGGATGGGCTCGCCGAGGCCGGCGTCGAGCTTCTTGAGCTGCCGCAACTCCTGGTCGGCGATCGGACCGGAGCCGTTCGTCGTGCGGTCCAGGGTCTCGTCGTGCATGACGACCAGCTCGCCGTCCCTGCTCAGGTGCAGGTCCAGCTCGATGCCGTCCAGCCCCTCGCGTTCGGCCCGCAGGAAGGAGCGCAGGGTGTTCTCCGGCTCGGCGGCCATGACACCGCGGTGGCCGATGGTGAAGAAAGACACTCGGTTGCCGTCCTTGGGTACGGTGGTCCGGGGCAGCAGCACGAGTGCCGTAGCCCCCCGGCGGCGGGCGACCGCCGTCGGCGCACCCAAGCCTAGTGGGCCCGCCCCCGGCCGCGCGGGTGTAGGGACTTGTAGGTCTCGGCATCTTTCTCGCCCCGATGGACTCCGTCATGGTTCACGGTGCATCAGACCCCCTGGTAGTTGGCGTCGTCCAGGTTCGGCAGGAGGGCCAGGGCGGCGTCGAGCGGCGCGGTCGGAGTAGCCAGCTCGGCGAGCGGCACCCGTGGGAACAGCGCTTTGTCGGCCGTGTCCTTGTGACGAGGTGGAGCTTGCGGGGCGGGGTGGGACCGGGCCGGGTGATCATGGCGTCCTGGATCCAGGTCAAGTGCGGAACACCATTCGCAGCTGTGAGGTCCAGGCCGAGTTCCTCGTCGAGTTCGTGCGCGAGGGCCTGATGGACGGGTTCGCCGGGTTCGACGTGGCCACCTGGTCCTCTGACGCAGATCAGCGCGATGTTCGTAGCGGAAGTACTTGTCGCAGGCGTGGCCGCGGCCGGCGCACAGGCGCTTGGGCCTGTGACGCGGACGCCCTCGCAGCCCTCGTATCCGGGGTTGCGACCGCCCGGCGCTCTGCTCCCGGCAACGACACCAGCCCTGGCGTCGGGCCCCACTATCCGTGCGTTCCGCCCACCGACGTCGCTGTGCGGACCAGCGCCGCGGTCGCCCTGGAGCGGGACTGTTGGGGCCAGGCGATCGACAGGGTGGCCGGGGGTGCGTCCGGGACCTCGCGGTACGCGATGCCCGGGCGGGGGTATCGGGCACACACGGATTCCGGGAGCAGGGTGACGACGTCTCCGAGTTCGACGAGTTTGAGCAGTTGGGCGAGGTCCTGGATCGCGTACCGGTCGACGATCGTGTCGAGGTGGCGGGCCAGGCATCCCTGAGCGTCGTGCTCGGTGTGCGGGAGGCCGAGGTCGGCGACGGCGATGCGGTCCCTGGCGGCCAGCGGGTGGTCGGCCGGGAGAGCGGCCAGGCGGCGTTCGGCAGTCACCGGCTCCGTGTCGAGGCCGGTGCGGTCGAACGGTTCGTAGATCAGGGCCGCGTCGGCTTCGCCCCGCCGTAGCAGGCTGGGCTGGTCGCGCCAGCCGGAGAGGCGGACCGTGACCGGCTCGGCCGCGGGTTCGGCGGCGTACCGGGCGAGGATGGACTCCAGAAGGCCCCCGTCACCATCGGCCTTCACGGCGAGGACCAGCTTCGGCTCGGCCGCGCGTTGTGCCCGGCGCCCGGCCGCCTGCAGGGCGTCCAGCGCGGTCCGCGCCTCCGCGAGCAGCACGGTGCCGGGCGGGGTCAGCGTGACGCTGTGCGTGGTCCGTTCGAAGAGGGTGACGCCCAGCTCGGCTTCGAGTTTGCGGATGGCGCGCGACAGGGGCGGGGCGGAGATGCCGAGACGTTCTGCCGCACGGGCGAAGTTGAGTTCTTCGGCGACGGCGACAAAATAGCGCAGCGGGCGGGACTCCACGGCCTGACACCTCCGTTTGGTATGTCCCTGAGGGTAACAAGCGGTATCCCTGGGATCCTTCCGTCCTGCCGGACCACATCGGATGCTTCTTCCATGATTGTCATCACCACTCCCACCGGCCAGATCGGCCGACAGGTCCTCGACGCCCTGCTCGACGGCGAGCAGCCGGTCCGTGTGATAGCCCGTGACCCTTCCCGGCTTCCCGCCCACACGCGCGAGCGGGTCGACGTCGTCCCCGGCTCGCACGGTGACCTCGATGTCGTCATGGAGGCGTTCGCCGGCGCGGACAGCGTGTTCTGGCTCGTGCCGCCGGACTCCCGGGCGGACAGCGTCGAAGGCCACTACCTGGACTGGACCCGTCCCGCGTGCGAGGCGATCACCCGTCACAGCGTCAAGCGCGTCGTCGCGGTATCGACCCTGGGCACCGGGATCGAGAAGAACGCCGGACACCTGTCGGCCTCCCTGGCCAAGGACGATCTCATCAGGTCCACGGGGGTGAGTTTCCGCGCGCTGCGGGCGGCCGCCTTCATGGAGAACCTGCTCTGGCAGGTCGAGGCGATCAGGAACCAGGGCACGTTCTTCCTCCCGTCCGTGGCGGACCGGGTCCTCGCGACGATCGCCACCCGCGACATCGCCGCGACGGCCGCGCGGCTGCTGCTCGACGACTCCTGGAGCGGGCAGGGCGGCGTCCCGCTCGTCAGCCCCGACCGTATCTCCCCGGATGACATGGCCCAGATCATCTCCGAGGTGCTGGAGCGGCCGGTCCGGTACCAACGGGTCCCTCTCGACGCATACAAGGAGACGGCTCTGAGCCGTGGGGCCAGCGAGGCCTGGGCACAGGGCCTGGTCGACATGGCAGCGGCCCAGATCGACGGCGCGTACGACGCCGAGCACCACTCCGCGCAGCCCTGTCCCACCGGTTTCCGCCAGTGGTGCGAAGAGGTGCTCAGGCCTGCTGTTCTGGCCTGAGAGCCGCGGCAGCCGTCGATCCCTGCGAGGCCGGGCCGGGTACGTGCTACACGGGCCGCCTGCGGTGACCGGATCACCGGTGAACTGACGTAGACGCGCTGAAACCGCGGTGCATGGAGCAGCGTCTTGATGCCCAAGGCCTGGAGATCACGTCGGAGTTACGGCATCTCGGGGCTGTCTGGACGTATCAAGAGAGGTTCCTTCGAAATGACACGCCGAAACCGTTCCCTGTACCGCGGCGCCGCTCTGGGGACGGCCGCTGCCGCAGTGGTCCTCCTCACGAGCTGCACGCAGAACAGCGCCACAGCGAACAGCGGCACTGCGAACGCTACGCGAACGCCTTCCTCATCGGCCGTAACATCCACGACGGCGGGTACCTCGGCCGGGCACACTGCCGCCGGCTCCTCGGCCAAGACCGGCGGCTCCTCGGCCAAGACCGGCGGCTGCCGGTCGCTGCCGGCGTCGCCCATGGTCAAGGCGAGCGTCACGATGGCCTATCGCAGACAGACTCAACCGCCCCTCACCCACATCGCCCCGGTGAAGGGCACGTTCTATTACGGCAGTTGTGGCGGAGTGCTCTACGCGGGAACCCGCTTCCACCTCACCGCTGGCAGCACGGAGGCGGAGCAGGTCGCCCTGCAGGATGACGGAGCTGCGATGAAGTACTTCGTCGATCGCCCCGGCGCCGGTTGGCGCTACGTGGCCGGCGACAGTTTCCCCGCCGGTCCTCGGGGGTGTGCAGCCATCGCCCAGATCCCGGCCCGCCTAGCCGCCCTGTGGAACGACTGCCCGTCCACGGCAGGCCAGGATTGATCCTCTCGGTGGGCGGGTGGCGCACCGGCGTCCAGTCGACTCAGGCGGGTGCGGGCGGCCCCGGAGGCGCTCAGAGCCACCCCGAGGGCGGCTTTCGCCCCCGCCGGGCGGGAACAGGCGGTCCGGTCGGAACTGTTGGACTGGCCGAGGGCCCGGCACCGCGCAGGCGGGAAGCAGAGATCAACAGGTCATCCGCCTCGACGCGTTCCTGCGCCCTTGTGTTGTCTGCCCTGCGTGCGGTCACCCCGATGGTGCGGGCGGCCGTCCGCCCGGGCACCGCAGACCAGAGCCAGCACTTTCGACCGGAGGACAGTTTCATGAATGACCGGCCCTTGACGCTGATGGCGGTGCACGCCCACCCCGACGACGAGGCCACTGGAACGGGAGGTGTCCTCGCGCGCTATGCGGCGGAAGGCATTCGCACGGTGCTCGTCACATGTACCGACGGCGGTTGCGGTGACGGACCGGGGGGTGTCAAGCCGGGGGAGCCCGGGCACGACCCGGAGGCCGTCGCCGCGATGCGGCGTCAAGAGCTCAAAGCCAGCTGCGAAGTCCTGAAGGTCAGCCATCTGGAGATGTTGGACTACGCCGACTCCGGGATGATGGGCTGGCCGGCCAACGACGCCCCCGGGGCCTTCTGGCAGACACCCGTGGAGGAGGGCGCGGCCCGCCTCGCCGCACTCCTGCGGCACTACCAGCCCGATGTCGTCGTGACCTACGACGAGAACGGTTTCTATGGCCACCCCGACCACATCCAGGCACATCGCATCACGATGGCGGCACTGGCCATGACCGAGATGACCCCGAAGGTGTACTGGACGACGGCGCCGCGCTCGATGATGCGGCGGTTCGCGGAGACCATGCGCGAGTTCGGCGCGGACTGGGAGGAGCCGGATCCGGCCGAGGCCGCCGCGATGCCCGAGATCGGACTCCCGGACGAGGAGATCACCACCTGGGTGGACACCACCGACTTCGGCGGCCAGAAGTTCGATGCGCTGGCCGCGCACGCCAGCCAGGGCGAGAACATCTTCTTCCTGAGGATGGGCAAGGAGAGGTTCACAGAGCTGATGGGCGTGGAGACCTTCGTCCGGGTCCAGGACACCACCGGCGCGGCCGTGCCCGAGAACGACCTCTTCGCCGGGCTGCGCTGATCATCAGTCCTGTACCTGCCGAGCCGGCCGGGACTCTCCTGCCTGACGGCCTGGTCGCGATGCGGCGACCGGGCCGTCAGGCGCTCGGCGCCTCTTGGCGAGAGCCACCACCTGAACCTTTGCCCGTGCTGCCGTCCGGATGATGAGGTGGCACGGTGATCAACCGCGATGAGGCGGCGGGCATCCGACCGTTGACACAGGCTTGGGTACGGCGGCATCTGGAGGTGGGCGAACGGATTCTCGGAACCGAGGCGCTGCACGGCGGCATCACTGCCGAGATGCGGAGGCTGACCATCGGCACGCGGGACGGAGGCACCCGTGACCTGGTGCTGCGGACCTACGTCCACCCATTTTACGTGCAGCGCGCCCAGGACTGGCTGAACAGGGAGGCCGGCGCCCTGACAGTGCTGGCGGCCACCGACGTGCCGGCTCCTGGACTGGTCGCGGTTGATCCGACCGCAGCGCAGTGCGAGTATCCGTCACTCCTTATGACACATCTGGCGGGCCGGGCGGTCCTCGGCGATGAGGGATTGGAGACGCGCGTCCCTCTGCTGGCCCGTCAGCTCGTGGCGATCCACGCGTTGCGACCCGCCGAGAGGCCCCCGGAGTATGTGGCGTTGACGACCGCCGACACCGTCGTGGTGCCGAAGGGCGCCGACGCGGCGACATGGGCCGCGGCGATCGACGTGATCCGCCGGCCCGCGCCGCCCTGTGAAGGGCGCTTCCTCCACCGGGACTTCCAACCCGGCAATGTGCTGTTCGCCGTGCCACCCTCGGGGTCAGCGGCTGCGCGGATCACCGGCGTCATCGACTGGGCAGCCACCTCCTGGGGCCCGGCGGATCTCGATGTGGCGCACTGCTCCACCCATCTCGCGCTGCTGCACGGCCCGGCGTGGGGTCAGCACTTCACCGAGGCGTACGAGGAGGCCGGCGGGGTGCTGGCCGCGGCCGCGAGCGAGCGGCTGTACTGGCCGGTGCGGGACGCACTGGCGTGCTCGGAAGAGGTGCGGGCGGTGGCGCAGGCGTGGCGGGAGGCAGGGAGGACAGAGCTGACGGCGCGGGCCGTCGAGGAGCGGTTGGATGCCTATGTCACCGCCCTGGTGGACCCGTTGGGCTGAGCCGGAACAGGCCGGGGCGAGGGCCCGGCCGCGGGGCCGGCTCGGCGACGGGTACGGGCACCGCGGTCACGGCGGTGTCGTCGGCCTCCGGCCCCAGGTGGTCAGCATGCCGGGTGACATCCCGGCGTACTCCGGCGACTCAAGACACCGCTTCGCCTCGTCGATCCCGGCGTCGTCCACCAGGCCCGTGCCCACCATGGCGGCGCGCGCCCGGTCCCAGGTCTCGGCCCAGAACCGGCTGATGGGACTGCCGGGCAGCAGGGGAGGGACGTGGATCTCGGCGGCCACCGCCTCCAGCCCGGCGGCGACCATCAGCCAAGGACAACGCGGTACCCAGGAGACATCGGTGCCGATCGTCTCCCGCAGACCGAGCCACATCGCCCGCATGGCCGTCGTGTACGGCGTCCGGGGTGCGTTCTCTGTCGTCAGGTCGACGGCATCGCTCAGCACGAGGACGCCTCCGGGTACGAGCAGCCCGGCGAGCCGCTCGACCATCCGGGCGGGAGACGGCAGGTGCATCAGCACGAACCGGGCGTGGACGAGGTCGAAGCGGCCGGGGGAGAAACCGGGGGAGGTCACATCGGCCTCGAGCGCGGTCAGTCCTGCGACGCGCTCACCGGCGAGGAAACGGATGTCCCGATCCACCGCGACGACCTCGGCCACGCCCGCCTCGCGCAGCAGGAGCCGGGCCACCGTTCCCGTACCCGCGCCCACGTCCAGACAGCGCATCCCCGGTCCGGCGCCGAGCTCCCGCAGGCGTGCCAGCGTCGAGGCGTCGTAGACGAGTGCCCCGAGGTCGATCCGCTCCGCCTCCCCCGCGTCCTGGGGGCGGAACACACGTTCCCCGTAAAGTCCCGGTCCGGCCGGTCCTCGCGGGATCCGGCCGCTGTCCTCGCGTGCCACTCCTCCATCTTGGCGGCCGAGAGCGGACCGTACATCTCGGAGCCACGGCGCGGGGCGGACGCGCAGGCGACGCTCGGCGCCGCGCATCGCGAGGCCCCGCTGGGTCTCAGCGCAGGTCCACGACCGTGCGCAGCTTGCCACTGGTCGGGGTGCGCTCGAACGCCTCCCTCCGTACGTTCTGCACGGCAAGGGACAGCAGGCCCTCCTCCACCGCCGCGGCCACCTCCGGGACCTCGTCGGTGACGGCGACGCGTGTGACGTCGGGGCCGGGGGCGTACTGCTCGTCCAGCCGGACCGTCAGCTCCTCGCGGTCGGTGCCGGGCGCCACCGACAGCTGCACCTCGCCGTGGTACGCGAGCCGCTCCGCCAACGCCCGTACGACTCGCCGGTAGTTGACGAAGTACGTACCCACGCGCACCACATCGCCGTGGCGCCCGAGCAGTTCCAGCCGGGGCACGGTGCTGCCGCACGCGCAGGTGCCCTCCACCGCACGTCCCAGATCACCGATCTCGTAGCGCTCCAGGCGCTGCCCGGCCCGCGCCCGGGAGGTGAACACCAGCCGTCCCGGTTCACCCGGAGCCACCGGCCGGTCCTGACTCGGATCGAGGATCTCCAGCGTGTGCAGGTCGGTCAGCACATGGTGCACCGAACCGTCGGAGGACGCGCACTGGTAGCCCAGGGGGCCGAGGTCGGTGCTGCCGTAGGCCGCGGACCGGATCACCTCCACCCCGAAGTCGTCGGTGAGCACCCTGCGTTGTTCGGCGGTGAAGTGCTCGCCGCCGTAGAAGATCTTGCGGATGCCGCCGTAGGCACGCAGGCGGTCGGCCTCGGCGTGGAGCAGCTGCCACAGGTACGACGGCATGCCGAAGACGGTGTCGGCCCGGTGGGCGACCAGTGCCTCGGCGACCATGGCGTGGTCGGGGCCCGCGGCGATCGGGAACTGGGTGGCGTTCAGGCGCTCCAGGATGGAGAAGAAGCTGATGAAACTTCCGTACATGCCGCCGCTGTAGAAGAGGTTGGCCGCCCGGTCCCGTGCCGGGTCGAAGCCGGCCGCGAGCAGCCCGTCCGCCGCGGCGCGCATCTGGTTGTCGTAGTCGTCGCAGGTGAACACCGACAGCGCGGGTGTGCCCGTGGAGCCGCCGCTGCGGAAGTACAGGTGTGCGTGGCGCGGATCCAGGGTGGCGAGCGCGCGCTGCACGCCCTCCTTGCCCAGGAGCGGAGCGTTCGGCGCGGGCGGCAGCACCGGCGGTGCCACCAGGTCGTCCAGACAGGGCACCGTACGGAAGTCCGGGTCCGTGGCGCGCACGCTCACCCTGCGGCTGTAGCGCTGCAACGCGTAGACGCCGTCGTGGGGTTCGCCCTCGTAGCCGTCCAGCATGGAGCCGACCGGGGTGACGCGGGTGACGCCTGCGGCGAACATCGCGCGGGAGAGGCCTGCCACCTCCGCACGGTCGCCGCCGATCGCGGCGGTCTGCAGGTAGCGGCGCATGGGTCGCAGGACCGCGGTGATCGTGTGCCGGGGCAGCGGTTTGACCCAGACACTGCGGTGCAGCGGGGAGGCGTCCAGTGCGGAGCGCGAATCGGCCAGGACCCGCCAGGAGCCGTCCTCGGCGGCGAACACACGGGCGAGCCCAAGGTGTTGTTCGAGCCGGGCGAGCTGCTGCACCGTGGTGATCTCCGCCTGTTCGGCGGCACCCGGCGACGGCGCCCGACGCGCCTCGGAGACCTTGGCCAGCCGTTCGGCGAACCGGCCGGCGAACGCGAAGAGTTCTCCGGTGTCGTCGGTGTCGAGATACACCACCTGTGGACTGGAACACGCCTGCTGCTCCAGCCGGCAGACGTCTTCGGCGAGCGCGTCGAGCACACCGTCCTGCGACGCGGCCCGCCGGGTCAGGTAGGCGAAGGAGATCCGGTGGCCCCATTCGACCACCCGGCAACCGGGCCGGGCCAGTTCGCCCGCCGCGCGCACCGCGTCCTCACCGCCCCACACCGCGATCGCGTCGGCGGGCCCGCAGAGGGCCTGCAGCCACTCACTGCGCGCGGAGGGGAAGCGCAGGGCGATGACGCGTTCGGCGATCAGCCCGGACGGATCGGCAGCACCGAGCGCGGCGAGCAGGTCGAGGGCGAGGGCCGAGTCGGAGCTGCTCGTCTTCAGCACGTTCAGGTTGCCGGTCAGCAGTCCTTCGACGACGCTCAGCGGTGCCACGGCCGCTGCGTTGCCCGGCGCGATGTGCACCAGCAGGCCGACGGGCGCCCAGGCCTCGTACACCGTCTCGCGCGCGTCCGGCCGGGTCAGCCGCTCCGGGCGCGGGCCGCCCAGCTCCCGCCGCAGCTTGCGCTCCAGCGCCTCCCGGGTGAGTGCGGCCGCCAGCTCGGCCAGCACGGCAGCGGCCTCACCCGCGGGCAGCTGCCCGGCCAGCCGGCCGTACAGGGCGCAGTCCGGATCGGCCAGGTCACGGCTGACCGCGGCACAGGCGCCGAGCACCACGTCGGTGGGCAGGGGGCGCGCCAGGACCCGCCCCGCCAGCTCGGGCAGACCGGCGAGGCGTCGACCGGCCTCGGCGTCGTCGAGGAACTCGCCCTGCCAGAGGTGACGTACGGAGGTGATCACGACATTCCCTTCATCAGTTCGGCGGCGGCGACCGCGCAGCTGCGGTTGCGGCTCACCCCGGCACGGCCGTGCACGGTGAACCAGTCGGTGGACAGCGGACAGGGGCACTCCTCACCGGGGTGCAGCGACGCGAGGTCACCCATCAGCACACTCTGCGCGGGCACCGAGGTGATGTACGGGCTGACCAGGTGCAGGAAGCCACGGTCGCCGTAGGGCAGGGGACGCAGCGTCCCGGTGTCACGCACGGCCGCTCGTGACCAGACCGGCACATGCAGCCGGTGATGGGCGCACTCGACGTACGGCACGCAGTGCTCGACGGAGCCGAAGGTGTCGCGGACACGCTCCGCCGGAATGCCCAGGCGGTCGGTGACCTCGGCGTAGAAGGCGTCCTTGCCGATCTCCCGGTCGGCGTGACCCTTCCAGCCGCCGCCGAGCACCACCAGCGATCCCTCGGGCAGCGTGAGCGGCGGCAGCCCCATCGCCCGCATCCGCTCCAGGGTGAAGTACAAGAACGCGGGGAAGCCCAGGATGCGGACCGGCACGTCGTCCTCGGCGTAGCGCCTCAGCGCCGCGACGCAGCCGTGCACGTCGAACTCGTGGCCGCTGCCGGTGTGCCGCAGAGCGTGCGTGGTGTGCCGGGCCGGGGCGAAGTCGCACAGGTAGTTGTCGGTGAACGACGTGCCCAGGCTCAGCGCCGGAGCCGGCTCGTAGCTGTACAGCAGGTAGTTCACCTGCTGCTCGGGGGTGATCCAGCCGTAGTGGTCGAAGATCCGGGCCACCATGCGCTGCGCCGAGCGGATGGTCCACTCGTCGAAGAACATCTGTGACTTCTGGCCCGTGGTGCCCGAGGAGGTCAGATGCAGGAAGACCTCCTCGCGCGGGATCGAGAGCACCTCATGCCGCTTGAAGAAGGCGGCCGGCACCAGCGGGGTGCGCACGCCCTCGCCGACCGTGGGAGCGGGCGCCTCGGCCGGGTCCTCGAGCAGGGCGGCGAAGAAGGGGGAGCGGCGGGCGTGCCAGGCGTTGGCCTCCGCCATGGCGGCCGCGAACAGGGCGTCCGCGTCGGGGCCGTGGGCGTACGGCTCCGTCAGGTCGCACAGGCGCTGCACCTGGCCGAGCTCCGCGGGGCCGGGAACCTCGACGGGAGCGAGATGGGGTTTCATCGGGACACCTCGTGAAGGGGCAGGTAGGTGATGGTCCAGGCACTCAGGTACGCGGCGAGGTACGGCCGGAGCAGCGGGCTGACGGCGGTCGTGCGGAAGTCGATCTGACGGCTGGTGCGCGAGAGCACGACGTAGTCGTGGAGCCGGTCGCCGATGCGGCGCATCGCGGGGTAGACCGCGCTCGGGACGAAACCGGAGGCCAGGAACACCTCCAGCGCGTCGGTGTCGGCCAGTGGCAGCAGGGCCTCGACATAGTCGGCGCCGGCCCGCGCCACCGACGCGATCAGCGCCTCCAGCGTCCCCGCCACCGCGGCCGGGCGGGGATGGACCGCGACCAGCGCGCAACTGCCCGCTACGGGATCGAGGTCGGCGTAGGCCTCGAAACGGCCGTCGGCGGCCACCAGAACCGCGTTGGGTGTGTGCAGCGGGAAGAAGCGGTCGTCGGGCGCGGGGAACAACTCCAGGAAGCGGCGCCGCACGAAGGCCGGGGCCTCGATCAGCTCGAGCGGTTCGGCGCCGCCGGCGGTCACCGTGGCGCGGCAGGGGGATGGCCTGGTCCGGGTGTAGTCGATGCCGACGCCCTCGGAGGCGGCGGACAGCAACGCCGACAACCGCTCGGGCACGCCGGCCACTGGTTCGCGGCGCTCCAGCACACCGTCGGCGTAGCGGGCGAACAGGGCGAGAGTCTCGCAGCCCTCGACCTCGACGGCGTTGGGCAGCAGGCCGAGCGGCCGGAAGCCGTTGCGTACGACGACCTGCTGGGGGCCTTCGGTGACCAGGCGGACGGTGGCGTACACCGAGTCGAGCAAGCCCGTGGCGAAGGCTTCGTCGCAGACCGCCCCGGTCAGCCGTGAGGCCAGTCCGCCGCCGCGATGGCCGGGGTGCACCGCGAGCCCGACCAGTTTGCCGATGCGGCCGCCCGGTTCGGTCAGGACGACCGCCGAACCGGCCAGGTCACCCGCGTGGGTACGGGCGGTGAGCCAGTGCGCGGTGCCGTCGGTGATCAGCCGGCGCATGACCACCGGATCACTGCCGAGCGGCACCGGGTAGCCGTGCCCGTACACCTCGAAGTACAACTGCCGCAGCTCGGCGATGTCCTGGACGGACGCGGGGGAGAGGACGGCGGTCACGAGACCTCTCCCACAGGTACCGGCGTCGCCGCTTCCGGGCTGCGCGACCCGGCGGTTTGCGTGCGTGTGCCGAGCCACCACAGGGCCAGCGCGACCGGAACGAGTCCCGTGCCCTGCGCCAGGCACAGCGTCCGGGCGGCCAGCTGGTCGCCCAGCGCGCCGAACACGAGCGAGGACAGGGGGAACGTGGCGCCCAGCACTGCCTGCATGACCGCGAAAAAGGCCGGTTTGTCGTCAGCGGGCACCATCCGCTGGCACAGCGCTACGAACCGCACGCCGATCACACCGAGGCACCAGCCGGTGACGGCCATCGAGACGACCGCCACCGCGTGTCCGGCGAACAACCCCGGCAGACCGAAGGCCGCGGCCATCACCATCAGGCACCAGCTGCTGACGGTGACCGGGCGGCCGGGCAGGCGCCCGCCGGTGAACGATCCCAGCAGGGTGCCCGCGCCGAGGGCCGTCTCCAGTGAGGCGACGGTCGAGCCGGTCGCGTGCAGCACCTCCCGGGTGTACAGCGGCATCACGACGTAGACGGCGGTGGTGAAGACGTTGGCGGCGGCGAAGCAGACCAGCACACGGCGGATGAACGGCAACCCGGCCAGTACCCGGCGCAGGGTGCGCCGCTCGGGGTCCGGGCCGTTCGCGGCCCGGCGGTGCGGAAAGCGCGTGGAGCCGATCAGCAGGGCCGCGAGCAGGTACGCGGCGCCGCAGGCGGCGGTGACGCCGGCCAGTGCCCCCGCGTCGACGACGAGGGGGCCGAGCAGGCCGCCGCACAGTCCGGCGACGGACTGGGTGGACAGTTCGAAGCCGGTGGCCGACTCGATGTCGGCGTCCTCGACGAGTTCGGGTACCGAGGTGGTCAGACAGGGATCGAAGACCGCCTGACAGCCGGCCAGCACCAGCCCCACCGCGTAGACGGCGGCCATGGGCAGGGCACCGGCGCAGGCCAGGACGGCGGCCGCCAGGGCCACCGCGCCCGCCACCATCGCCGCGCTCGCCAGCACCCTGCGGGGTGCGTGCCGTGCGACGATGCGCGCTATCACCGGGGCGAGAGCCACCGCGGGCACGGTGCTCACCATCAGGAACACGCCGGAGTCGAGCCCGCGGTGCTGGCCGCCCGCGAACCCGACGAGCCACCAGACCGCGCCGACCTGGAACATGCGGCTCGCCGCCTGGGTGAGGAGCTGGCCGGCCCAGACCCGGCCGAACGGCGGATTGCGCACGACGAGCGGCAGACGTCGTGCGCGCACAGTCCCCGCGCTCACGTGTGCGGCCGTTCGTCGACGACCCGGATGAGCTTGCCCGAGCGGGAGTTGACCGCGAGATCCTGGTGCCGCACCCATTCGACGCCGATCGGGTTCACATGCCCGCAGGCGGTCGCGCTCGCATAGAAGGGCCGCTCGGCGAGGACCGCCGCTGTGACGGACTCCTCCAACCCGGCGGTCACCTGTCCGGGATCGGCGACCGCGAGCCGCAGCACCAGACCGTCCCGGCCTTCCTGGCGCCGCACCACGAGCTGCACGCCGGTCACCTCACCGCGAGGGTCGGCGGCTGTGACGACGGCATGGACGTCCTCGGTGTAGAGGGAGACGGGACCGACCCGCACGCCCTCCTCGGCGCGCCCGAGGATCCGGAAGACACCCGCCTCCCGGTCCACCCACTCGGCCCTGTCGCCCGCCGGATAGCGCAGCACGGGCATGAGCCGTCGGCGGAGATCGGTGACGACCAGCCGCCCCGGCGCACCGTCACCCTCAACGGGTTCGTCGGTCTCGTCACGGAGGATCTCGACCACCGTGTACGGCGTGAACGCGCGGTGCACGCGCGGATCCCCGCCGGGTACGGCCTCGCCGAGGAGGCCTGCGTCGACGCTCGCGTATCCCAGGGAGCGTGGCTCTGCATGCGGGAACGCCTGCCGCAGCAGCGGGAGTTGGTCGCCGAAGAGGCATTCCCCGCCGAACAGGAGCAGCTCCACGTCCGGCAGGGTCCGGTCTGCGCCGGCCAGCCGTTCGGCGAGCGAGCACAGTGTGGTCGGGGTGCCCGCGACGACCTGGACCCCGAACTCCTCCAGGGTCGCCGCGGTGGATTCCCAGGGTGTCGCGCCACCGATGGGCAGCCGGACGTTGGCCACGGGGGAGCGGTGCAACGAGTCGAGGACGAAACTGAAGCTCGCGTACAGGTCGCCCGCGTAGAAGAGGTCCGCCACCCGGTGACCGGGTCGCAGCCCGGCGGGGACGAGCCCGGCGCCGAACGCGGTGGTGAATTCACGCCATTCGGTTCGGGTGTAGTAGGAGAACTTCGGCGAGCCTGTGGTTCCGCCGCTGCGGAACACGACCGCTTCGTTCAAAGGGGCGGTCAGCAGCCGGTTGTCACGCGGTGCGTTGGCTCGCCAGAAATCGGCCTGGGGTACTACCGGGAGATCCGTGAGGCGAGTCACGGGGGCGGAGAGGTGAGCGTAGAGGTCGCGGTAGAAAGGCGAGTTGTGCCGGGCGAAACGTATCAGTTCCGCAATTGGTTGAACGGGCATCAATTCCTGCTCGAAGGCGTGGGCCACCGGCGCGGTACAGACCGGCGGGTGCGACGAGATGAGCCCACTGACGTGGGCTTCGTTCGCTGAAGGTGTGCGAGCGGACGCCCGTCACAAGCGGGCGTTCGGAAGCGAGTTTATCTCACCATGCGGAACGAATTTGCGCCAACTGGCCACCCGTGAAAGGGACATTGGTGCTCGTGGACGGTTAGTGGGGAACTTTGGTTCCCGCGAGACCCGAGATGGTGATCACATCCAACGTGCCAGCTATAAATCCCCTTTGAGGGTGACTCAAGGAAAGCTTATGGAAAGCCGGTTCCCGGTAATCCGTTCCATGGCTTGAATGTGGCTCCGGCTGGCCCAAAGTGGGGCGTCGTATTGCGGTGCCGTCCCCCCGATGTCCCGCTGTGATGCGGGTCAGACGGTGCCGAGCGCGGTCAGGAGGCGGGCACAACGGGTCGTCATGTCGGCCGCGCTCTGGTCCGGATGATCGGACCACCAGCGCATCACGGCTGTGACCGCGTACTGCCAGACTTGGTTGAGGAGTTGATGGTCCAGAGGGTCGTCGTGTCCGGCGTGGGTGAGGAGCCCGGATGCGCCCGCAGCCCCCATGGCGGTCAGACGTCCGCGGTAGTGGTTGACGGCGTCGCGCATCTCACCGGCCGACGGCAGAGCGGGGTCGTAGAGGACGGACCACGCGTGCCGGCAGCCCTCGACCGCGGTGAAGAGCGCGGAGAGGGTGTCCAGTGCGTGGCCGGTCGTTCCGCTGCGGGACCGGGCTGCCGCAACGGCCTCGACCAGGAGGCCGCCCACCCGGTGCACGCAGGCGAGGTAGAGCCCGTCCTTGGAGTCGAAGTAGCTGTAGATGAGGGGCTTGGAGATCCCCGCGCGCCGTGCGACGGCGGCGACGGAGACACCCGCGTAGCCGTGGTCGCCGAACTCCTCCACGGCCACGTCGAGGATCTGCCCCTCCCGGTCGGCACGAGAGACGCCCTTGGTTCCGGCCTTGCTCATGGCTCGCACCCTAGTCCACGATGTGACCGCTGGGTAATTTACCCGTGGGTCAATTCAAGGGAGCCGAGGCGTGGCACGGTCGTGGTGGGGATGGGGAAGCGTCGAGGACGCCGTGCGCGGTGGCGAGCTCGAGGGGCTGCTGGCACGCGTTCGAGCGCTGATGCCGGGCGAGTTGACCGATCACGAGCCACCGGACATCTCCTCCCTCGACCTGCCCAGGCCCCGCGTCACCCCTCCGGCCTCTCTCGCCGGCCTGTGCTCGGCGGAACCTGAGGACCGGGCCGCGCATGCGCACGGCAAGGCATTCCGGGACGTGGTGCGCAACCTGCACGGGGATCTGCGCCACACACCGGACCTCGTCGCCCGGCCCGCCGAGGAGCGCGACGTGATCGATCTCCTCGACTGGTGTACCCGTGAGGGCATCGCCGTGGTGCCGTACGGTGGCGGCAGCTCGGTGGTCGGCGGCGTCGAGGCGCGGTGCGAAGGTCACCCCGCCGTGGTCACCGTCGACCTCGGGCACATGAACCGGGTCCTGGAGATCGACCGGACGAGTCGTGCCGCGCGGATCCAGACCGGCGTACTGGGCCCGCACCTGGAGAACCAGCTGAGGCCGCACGGATTGACGCTGCGTCATTTCCCGCAGTCCTTCGAGTTCTCCACGCTGGGCGGCTGGCTCGCCACCCGCGCCGGTGGCCACTACGCGACCCTGTACACGCACATCGACGACCTGGTCGAGTCGATGCGGGTGGTGACGGGGGCGGGGGTGAGCGCGTCGCTGCGGTTGCCGGGCTCCGGCGCGGGACCGTCACCGGACCGGCTCTTCCTGGGCAGCGAGGGATCGCTGGGCATCATCACCGAGGCGTGGATGCGCCTTCAGGAACGCCCCCGTTGGCGCGCCAAGGCATCCGTGCGGTTCCGTGACTACACGGCGGCGGTGGCGGCCACCCGCGCGATCGCGCAGAGCGGGCTGAACCCGGCCAACTGCCGCCTCCTCGACGCGGCCGAGGCCCTGATCAACGCCGGCGTGAGCGTCACCGGCGGTCTGCTCGTCCTCGCCTTCGAGTCGGCGGACCATCCCGTCCGCCGCGATCTGGAGCGGGCCGTCGAACTGTGCCGAGACCACGGCGGAGTGCCGGCCGTCGACACCACCGAGGAGTCTGAAAGGGACCTCGCGAGAGCGCCGGGGACGGCCTTCGCCGGTGACGCCGCCGCGGAGACCTGGCGATCATCGTTCCTGCGGATGCCCTACCAGCGCGACGCGCTGGCCCGGCACTCGATGATCGTCGAGACGTTCGAGACGGCCTGCACCTGGGACCGCTTCGAGGTCCTCCACCAGACGGTCACCGAGGCGGCACGGCAGGCCATCAGTGAAGTCACCGGCACAGGAGTGGTGACCTGCCGGTTCACCCACGTGTACCCCGACGGGCCGGCACCGTACTTCGGCGTGTACGCGCCGGGCCGCTGGGGCAGCACTGTGGCCCAGTGGGACCACATCAAGAACGCGGTGTCCGAGGCGATCCACACATGTGGCGGCACGATCACCCACCACCACGCGGTCGGGCGCGAGCACCGGCCCTGGTACGACCGCCAGCGCCCCGACCCCTTCGCCGCAGCGCTGACAGCCGCGAAGAGCGCCCTGGACCCGGCCGGCGTACTCAACCCCGGAGTGCTTCTTCCCACGCCCTGACTCCGGCCACGTACGCGGAAAGCCCGCGTACGCACCGTCGGACGACGACTCGGTACGGAGCGGACGGTCCCGGGCCGCCGTCCTGACCGGCGATGGACGCGATGGAGTCGGGTCAGTGGGACGCGGCGGGCGTGGTCCTCCTGCGGGCGCGCGGTACGCGGCCGCCGTGCCCCACCGTGAGCTCCTCGATGAGCGCGCGCCGTCCGCGGGAGGAAGCCCGCGACGCCGACCTGGAGTGGTTCGCCGACGAGCGGACCCCTGTCGCCCGAGCACGCACCGCGCCGTTCCCGGGTCGTCCTGGCGATCGCCGGGGGGTCTGGAATGGCCCCTCAGCCGATCTGCCGGGGACGGAGCTTCTAGGGGTTTCTCACCGCCCAGACATGCCTGATCCGGTCGCCCGCGATCTCGAACGCGAACACGGTCGCCAGGTTGCCGTCCTGGAGCGCTGTCAGGCCGGGCAGGCCGTTGACGGTGCGCCCGCATCAAGGGCCTGGTCCCCGCGGGCGCCGGCGTGCTCACCGGAGCCAGCGAGACCCTCCGGTTGTCCGGCATCGACGAGGACATCAACGCAGGCGGCCAGCACGACGCCATCAGGCCGCGCATCCAGGCCCTCGACCGTGCCACCGGCGCCGACGAGATCCGAAGGCTGGTCGCCGGCCCGGAATTCGTCGTCAACAGCGTCGCCGCGGTCACCGAGACCGGCTCGCTCGTCCTTGCCTCGGGCAGCGGCAGCCAACTCCCTGCCAACGCGGGCGGCGCCGCTCACGCGGTCTGGATCGTCGGCGCGCAGAAGGTGGTTCCCGATCTGAGCACAGCCCTGCGCCGCGTCGAGGAGCACGCCCTCCCGCTGGAGAACGCCCGCGCCCAGGCGGTGTACGGCATGCCCAGCGCCGTCAACCGCCTGCTCATCCTGAAGGCGGAACCCCGCCCAGGGCGCGGCACCGTGCTGCTTCTCCGCGAGGCCATTGGATACTGACCCGGCCCAGGAGGCGTTTCCGGCGGCTTTCAGCTCTCGCGTTCCTCCGCCACCGCCGCCTCGTGAGCGCGCAATGTGTCGACGAAAAGGCGTCGCTGTGCCGGTGTCAGCGGGGCGGGGACCCGACGCCAGGCTGCGGCGCCGGGGGCAAGCCAGGCGGCGATCGCGTCGTGCCGGTCGGGGGCGATGGCCACGATCCGGCGCCGCCGGTCGGACGGGTCCTCGCGCCGGTCCAGGACGGCCTTCCCGCTCAAGTCCCGACCATCAAACCGACCGTGGTGGGGGCTGCCTCCACCTCCAGAAGCGCGGCCAGTTCGCCGTGTAGCTCGCCGTCGCGGCCCTGTCCTCGCCGAGGCAAGACCCCGTTGACACTCGCGGCGTGCACGGGGGCCGTGGGTCCCTCCCGCCGAGACCGGGGGAGGGACCCGACCTGGGAGGTCAGCGGCGTGCGTCGGACGTGGTGGTGTAGGGGGCCGCGGCGTGCTGGGCGGCGTAGAGGAGGGCCGGTTCGATCTTCGGCCAGAAGTAGCTGTCCTGGCAGGAGAACGGCGGAGTGAAGCCGTCACAGCCGACGCCGTCACTGTCGCCGATCTCGATGGTGAAGCTGGCCAGGCCGAGCTTGTCGTAGGTCCAGTCGTCGGTGCCGCCGGAGGCGTTGTAGAGGATCTCGCCGGCCTGGCCGTACTGGTAGCCGGTGAGCGAGGCCATGTGGGCGGCCAGCGCGCGCAGGGCGGTGTCGTTGCCGGTGTGCACGGAGGCGTCGTACTCCCAGGGGAAGAGCACCATGCTGGCATCACTGTGCAGCGTGATCATCATGCCCTTGGCGTTCGACGGCGCCGGGGCGGTGTCGCCGGTGCCGGTGCGCACCGCCGGGAACAGCTCGCGGAAGAGGCTTTCCAGAGCGGTGTTCTCCACCTCGGAGTTGGCGGCCGGGCCGCCGTAGGTCTGATCGCACGCTGCGCTGGAGGTGCCGGAGGTGTGCCAGTGGGAGCCGGTGTTGCGGTTGAGGTCGACCCCGATCTGGCTGTAGGCGCTCACCCCGCACCGGGAGCCGTGCGAGTCGTCGGCGTTCTTGCGCTGCAGGACGGGGTTGTCGCCGCCCGCCGCGACCATGTCGACGCCGTCGGGGTTGGCGTCGGGCACCACCCACATCTCGGTGGTGTCCATCAGCTTGGTGATCGCCGGGTCCTTGCCGTAGTTGCCGGTCAGCGCGTCGATCCAGCGCCACGACATCTCACCGGTCGTCAGTTCGCGGGCGTGGATCTGGCTCATCAGGAAGAACCGCGGCTTGGCCGAGTTCGGGCTGAGGGCGCAGTCGCCCGCCTGCATCTTGGTGATGCATATCGCCTTGAGATCGCGGCCGCCTCGCCCGTGCTGCTTGAGCCACGACTGACCGTAGGTCACCACCTTCGCGAGATCGGGGTGTTGCGAGCCGGTGTTGTCCATGTGGGAGTACTGCGCGGTGACGGTGTGGTAGCCGCCGTCGAACGTGTCGCCCGCGGCGGCGCGCGTCACCGCGGCGGGGGAGGGGATCGCCTCGGTCAGCGTGGAGGCGATGGCGGGGGTGAAGCCGAGTCGGCGCAGTCCGGCCGCGGTCGATGCGTCGCCGGAGACGAACAGGCTGTTGCCGTCCCGCTTCTCCAGCAGGTCGTAGCCGGAGTCGGTGAGGCGCTCGGCATCGGCGAGCGGATGCCGCGTGGGCACGCGGTAGACGACGACCGTACGGTGCCCGCCGTGGGGGCGGCCGGTGGTGGTGGCGCGGCCCGCTGTGGCGTCCGCGCCGGTGCCGGCCAGTGCCACCTGCGGCAGCAGGGCCGTGGCGACGATGACGGCACCGGCGGTCAGGCCCGCCAGGCGTTTGTATGCCATGGAGGTGACCTTTCGTGGGGGATGGTCGTGCCCAATATGGCATGTTCATGGTGAGAACGACATGGCTGGTGCGGTGCAGCCCCGAGTTGTCCTGAACGCGTGTGCGCTTGTGCGACGAGGGTGGGTGGCTGCGTCCGTGCAGCCGCCCGGCGCCCGCGGGCCCTGCGGGCTCCAGCCCCTCCCTCGGGCGCAGCGAGGGGATGCCGTAGTCACCGAAGCTCTGCCGCCGGAACGCGAAAATCCTTGGTCGACTCCCCGGCCGTTCAGGACCGGTGAGCCTCGCACGGACCGTAATGGGCATGCTGTCGGCTGATCGCTTGATCGCCGTGTGGTCGCCGACCCGGACCGACCGGGGAGCGGCGGTCTCCGGAAACGCGGGAAGTGGGGAGCACCGAGATCAAGATGGGTGCCCGGCTCGTGGTACGCGAGTCGCAGGTGGCCGTCTTCGTCAACGAGGGCCGGCTGGCGGGCGTCCACCAGCCCGGCACGTACACCCTCTCGACCCAGAACATGCCGGTCCTGTCCACACTGAAGGGCTGGAAGCATGGCTTCGAGTCTCCGTTCAAGGCCGAGGTCTACTTCGTCACCACCCGGCAGTTCACCGACTTCAAGTGGGGCACCCAGAACCCGGTGATCCTGCGGGACGCCGACTTCGGCATGGTCCGGGTACGCGCCTTCGGCACCTTCGCCGCCAAGGTCGCGGACGCCGCCGCACTGCTGCGGGAACTGGTCGGCACCGACCCGCAGTTCCGCACCGAGGAGGTCGGCGAGCACCTGCGACAGCTGATCGTCTCCAAGCTGGGCGGGGCGCTGGGCTCGTCCGGCGTGCCGCTGCTGGACCTCGCCGCCCGGCAGGACGGCATCGGGCAGCAGCTGGCCAAGGCGCTGACCCTGGAGCTGTCCTCCACCGGCATCGCCATCCCCCGGTTCTGCATCGAGAACATCAGCGTCCCGCCGGAGGTCGAGGCGGCGATCGACACCCGCTCCTGGATGGCGATCACCGGCAACCTGGACGACTACGCCAAGCTCCAGGGGGCCGACGCGATCTCGATCGCCGCCGCCAATCCCGGCACCGGTGGCGACGCCCTCGGGCTGGGCGTGGGCATGGCACTCGGCCGGCAGATCGTGCAGAGCACGTCCGGTGCGGCGGCTCCCCCGGTCCCGGCGGCGCAGGCCCCCCCGCACAGCCCGCTCCCGCCCCCGCCGACGTCCCGCCGCCGCTGCCCACCCCGCCGCGCTGGTTCCTCGCGGTCGGTGGACAGCAGCAGGGCCCGTACGAGGAGAGCGCCCTGGCCGGGCAGGTGGCGGCCGGCAACCTGACCCGTACCACGCTGGTCTGGCGCAGCGGGCAGGCCGCCTGGCAGCCCGCGGACCAGGTCCCGGAGCTGGCGTCGCTGCCGGCCGACGTCCCGCCGCCGCTGCCCCCGCAGGGCTGAGCGCCGCCACCCGCAACCTGCCCGCAACAGGCCACGAAGAGAAGCGAGTTGACGGATCAGGGCGTCGCGCCGGCGCCCGACCGGGCGTTCCCGTGCGAGGCGTGCGGCGGGGTCAGCGAGTACGCGCCCGGGACGTACGCGCTGCGCTGCACGTACTGCAGGCACGAGCAGGACATCACGCCGATCCCGCGGCAGGTGACCGAGCACCCGATCGAGGAACTGGCCGCGCTGCCCCGCCGGGCATCCGCGCCGGGCCGGGTGAAGGTGTACACCTGCCCGGGCTGCCACGCGGTGACCGAGAGCGAGACGCTCAGCGACAAGTGCCAGTTCTGCGCCACCCCGCTGGTCGCGGACGCCTCCGGCACCGAGCGGGTGGTACCCGAGGCGGTACTGCGCTTCGGGGTGGGCCGTGAGCAGGCCCGTGACGCGCTGGCGAGGTGGACCAGGTCCCGCTGGTTCGCGCCGAACGAGCTGAAGAAGGTCACCGAGGCGGAGACCTTCCAGGGCAGCTACGTGCCGCACTGGACGTACGACGCGCAGACCACCACCCAGTACACCGGCCAACGCGGCGAGCACTACTGGGTGGAGGAGGAGGACTCCGAGGGCCGCACCCGGCAGGTGTGCGGCACACCCACTGGCACCACACGTCCGGGACGGTGGGCCGGTTCTTCGACGACGTGCTGGTGCCCGGCAGCGGCCAGGTACCGGTGAAGGAACTGGACAGGCCGGCCCCCTGGCCGCTGGAGGAGACGGTTCCCTACCAGGAGGAGTACCTGGCGGGCTTCCTTCGTCAACGCGGCGATCACCTCCACCGGCCAGCGTGAATTCCACAGCGACGCGGGCGAGCAGCGGCTGTCCTTGGACTTTCTCCATGAATACATGCTGGGGAACTACCGTGACCTGTACGCCGGGGTCCTTGCGCTCGACATCAACGACTACAACGCAGTCCTCATCATCCGTCGCCTGCTGGAGACCGGCGGTGAGGCCACCGCCGAACAGCGCCGCAGCGAGGGCCGTCTGATCGCGTCCCGTCTTGCGACACTGCCGCCACAACGCGTTTACGGACTGTTCGATGCCCTGCGCCGGGCCAGGGTCAACAACCGTCGCAGCCGCGCGATCATGCGTGACTGGCTGGCCGCCCGCCCGGACCTGGCCTTCGACGCCGTGAAGTACCGCAGCGGCCTCAAGCGAGCCCTGCGCCATGCACACCTGGCCCCCGCCGGCGAAGAGCTGGGGACGTTCATGTTCGCGCCGCTGGACCGCCCGCACTATGCGACACCCCTCCTGGAGACGTGGCGCCGCGCGCACTACGAGCAGGCCGCCCTGTATGAGCTGCCCTATACGGTTGCCGAGGGCTTCGCCGCCAGGTACGGCATTCCCCGGGATGTCTTCCTGGAGCGCATAGCTCCCCGGATGACCCGCCTGGAGACCTTGCGGCTGAAGGATTCCGCGCACAAACGTGGTACCGCAGGGATACAAGCGGATTTGGCCGGGATGCCACTGACCCGATTGGCCACCTATGTGCTGTCGCTGCCGGTCGAGGCCCGTCGGCGCCGGCGTGCCGAGCTCACCCACGCCCTGGAATCGGCCGCCGACCGGGTCGCGGGCCGCCACCGGGGGAGTTGGGGCAAGGTCACCGCAGTCCTGGACGACAGCTTTTCCGCCTTCGGTTCGGTGCACAAGCGTCGTCGACCGCTGGCCGTGGCCCTGGCCTGCCATTATCTGCTCGCGGCCCTTGCCGGCGACTACACCGGGCTGTGGACGTCCGGGCGGACCGACACGCTGCTGACGTATCCGTACGGGCCGACGCCGGTTGGCCGGCGGATCCTCGACGCGCTGGACACCGCCCCGTCCAGGCTGGTGATCGTCTCCGACGGATGGGACAACGCGCCTCCCGGCCTGGCCGCCGAGGTGCTGCGGATCTGGCGGACCCGGCTCGACCCCGAGCGTCGCACCAGCATCGTGCATCTCAACCCCGTCTACGACGCGGCCGACTTCGATGTGCGTCGGCTGTCCGCGACAGTGCCCACCGCGGGTATCCGTGACGCCGAGGACCTTCCCGCACTGGTGGAACTCGCCCAGTTCGCGGAAGGCCGGACCGGCCTGGCCGAACTGATCACTTACATGGACACCCGCGCGGCCCGCATGACGAGCGGACACCACCAGGAGCGGGCGCGATGACCACAGTGGACCTGACGGGCCTGGCCACCCGCCCCTCCCAGGTCTGGAACGCCGTCCGACTGGTGCCCCTCGTGCGTGACGAACCCGTCGGCGACCTCCGTCTGCACGCGCAGCTCTACGGCGACGCGGCCGGGCTGGTCGAGGTCGGCCCACGCCATGCCTATGTCTCCTACGTCCCGCACGGATTCGTCGCCACGTGGACTGCTGACGGCACGCCGGCAGCCGCCTACGGCACGCAGCTTTCCGCTGACGCCAACTCGGCTCCCGCCGCCACGATGGGCCTGCGCTTCCACCGCAGAATGGCCCGCCGCCAGGCCAAAGACCGGCTGCGGTTCCTCCCCGTGCACCTGGCACTCGAAGGCTACCTGGCACTGCACTTCGGCGGTCCCTCCCTCGCCTGGGAGCAGTGGTCGCAGCGTGCGATCCGCCAGGGACTCTCTCCTCGTGTCGAGGAAGCCTATATGGGTGCCGAAGTACGCGGGCTCGCCGACGCCTTGCGCGTCTTCGAGATCCACCCCAACCAGTGTGGCGTGATCGTCTACGTCGCCGACGCGCTCGCTGCCGCGTTCGTGGTCCCGCATCCCGACGACTACCGTGCACTCCACCCCACGCTCCTGCAGGACCTGTACGGCGAACTGATCCACCACTACGCCACGCTGATGCCGCCGGTGCCCGAATTCCGGGCCCGCATACCTGACTCGCAGATCCGCTCCCTGACGGACCTGCGCACGGCGGTTGCCGAACAGGAACATGCCTGGACGCGTTTCCACGACACGACCATGGCGACCGGCCTGCTGGAACGTCCGTACACCTGGCAGTCGGTCCACCGGATGGGACGCTTCACGCTCTCCCGCTTCCTGCCGCCGTTCCGCCCCAAGCAGGAGAACCACATCGGTGAGGCCATCACCGACGACCGCGGCAGGATCGCCTACCTCAAGACGTTTCGCCTGTCGGAGACCCAGGTTCGGCGCGGCCACCTTCTCAGCAGGCTTGCCGCAAACGACTGGCACCTTGCGGACACCGCCGTCGATCTTGGCATCGGTGAGGCTCAGCTGGGGCTCCGGCTGGAGTCCGCCGGCTTCGGTTTCCTGCTCCGCCAGGACGTCTTGGACGGATACCGCAAGCAGGCCCGAACCCGAACCGGATGAGCGCGGCACGTTCTGGCACAGTGAATGCCGGATTGAAGGCGGCAGCGCCGGAAGGGCGCGGCAGGGCGGGGCGGGGCGGGCACGGCGACCGAACCAGTGAGCGTCTTCCAACCTGTCGCTCGTCTACCCGACCGGGCTGGACCTGCCCGGCTCCGCCCTCCGCCTCCTCGCTCGCACTCGCTCACGCCAGCAGGCCGTCAACCGCGCGTACGCGACGATCCGCGCGCTCGTCGAACGGGCCATCGCCACCCTCAAGCCTCTCGCCTGGCCTCACCTTCCTCGTGGAGAACCGGGCTACCTCCTCCGATGAGTTTCGGTCACGGGAGTGGCCCACGTCCGAAACGACTATGAGACCTACGGCAACGGCGTACGCCACGTCGTCGTCCTGGACCCCGACGGGAACAGCCTTTCCCTCGCCGAGGTGCCGAGCGGCTGCGGCAGATTACTTTCGGCCACGGCCGAGGTGAGGTTGTCATAGCGGACCTGCCCGGCCGGCACACCACCCAACCTGTCCAGCCGTGCACCCAGCCGGAAGGCGAACAGGTAGTAGCGTCCGCACTTCGATCCGCGCGACGATCCGCCGCACGGTGTGCCGCTGTTGGCGCGGCGCGTCCAGATCCGCCCGCAGAAGGCCAACATGCTGGGTCCGCTGAAGGGCGTCAGAGCCACGCCGGCCCACACCGCACGCGAGAACGTCACCCTGGGTACGCCCGAGTGGGGTCCTCATCGCTGCCAGAGGAAGGCGGCCTCGGTACAGGAACGGCAGTGAAAGACGTACCCGCGGCCACCTCCGCCGAAGTTGGCGGAGGTCGCGAAGTCGTATCCCTCTTCGAGCTCGGCCGTGAATGTCATACGGGCGGCGCAGGAGGGACAGTCGGGAGTCTCATCGCCCTGGATCCAATCGGGTTCACCACCCAGCCGTCCCAGCACCGGCTCCTCGGTGGGGACATCTGAGCGGTGGGGATGCAGAGCGGTGACCGCATTGAGCAGTGTCTCGCCGTCGGCGGGGACGGCGGCCGCCGCGAGTGGGCCTCTGAACACGTACGCTCGGTTGGCGCCGGCGGTGGCATCCCAGTCGTCGCACATGCCGGGTTCGTTCTGGCAAAAGAACACCGCGACCACCCCTAGGTCGAGGGGCAGGTGAGCGAGAAACTGCATGGGCCCGCCAAACTCGCGGCACTTCGGCCAGACGAAGCCATCCGGGACGAGGGGCAATCCCCCCGTGCGCAGTTCAGGAGAATCAACGAGGGCATCCCCGCCGTGGATCAGCAGCATGGCCACACACTAAATGCAGCCTCATCACACCCCCACCGAGGGTCGGCCGGGCGCTGCCGCGCCCAGATGCGCCGGACCGGCCTCAGAGCAGACCGAGGTCGCCGAGTTCCTTGTGGAGGTCGGCGCGCGGGTGGTCGGAGCGCCCTTGAACGTTGCCGCGCGTGGCCGGCCCCGGCCCCTGGCGAGAGCCCGCGCCTGCGTCGGCCCGCGAGCGCCGGTCCCGGAAGACCCACGCCCCCACCAGGCCGCCGATGAGCCCTCCCAAGTGTCCCAGCCAGCTCACTCCCGGCGTCCCAGGACGGCCACGGTGAGCAGGTAGGCGAAGGAGGCCGCCATGACCACACCGATCAGCGTGTCGATCAAGTGCCGGTCGAACAGTCCACGCACGACGACGTAGCTGAAGTATCCGAAGATCAGGCCGCTGGCGCCGACCGTATCCACGTCGCCTCGTTCGAAGAACCACACCGCGAGCCCGCTGGTCACGCCGACCAGCAGGCTCAGACCGAGAAAGCGCGCCACCCCTCGGTAGGCGGCGAGAAAACCGAAGACGAACAGTGGCCCGGAGTTGCTCTCGATGTGCGCCCAGCTCCAGTGCAGCAGAGGCGCGACGAGGATGTCGGGCAGCGTGCCGACGTCGCCGGACCTGACTCCGTAGTCCTTGGAAAGGGAGTAGTGGTCGGCGTAGTTGACGAGCTGCAGCACCCAGACGAGCGCGAGGCCCCCGAACATCACGAAGAACGCCTTGCGCGCCTCCGCGATGACCTGCTCCGCGCTGACAGGCAAGGCGTCCGCCTGGCCTCTGTACGACGCACCCATGGCACGCTCCCTCCCCCGGCGGATCCCATCCGCACCGCAACACGGCACACTCTACGTAGTCTCGGGTGTCGCTGCAGGCTACGGAGGTGCCGGGCGACTGCCACAGCCGTCGAATTCGGGCGGCCCGGCTCACCGGCAGCGGCCGGGATGCGCCGGTCTGCACCGAAGCCGGCCCCGCACCTGACCACCGGGGTGACGGACCGGCTCGCGGTGAGCGGCTGGTCGGGCCGCGCCGTTCGGAGATGGACGCGCTGCGGCTGTGCGTGCACCTCGGTGCCCGGCCGACGGCCTGGAGGAGAAGGTGCGCACCGCGCGCCGGCTCGGCGCTGAGGCCGACCGGTTCGGCCGTGAGTGCGGCGTCACCTTCCGCGCTGGCCAGCCGGTGGGTAGCGGGCGGTCGAGCCGCTCGGGCTGAGGCCAGTCTGCCGCCTCTTACTTGGCAACCCGCAGTGGCTGTGCCGCACGAGAAGGGACAGCACCTGGAAGCCGGTGTCCGCTGCCAATGAGCCCAGCCACGGGCGTCGGGTTCGTCAACCGGCCAAACTGCGGCGCTGCGCGGTGCGATGGCGGCGGTAGTAGGAGATCGTGACGGCTGCGGTCAGGGGGCCCCAGAGGACCAACGGCTGGTAGAGAACGCCGACGACCAGGTTCCCGGTAGGTGTCATGTTCTCGTGTGGATACGTCCACCACCAAGGGACGTTGCCCCAGATCACGGTCAGAATCGCGGCGCCGAGGAGGCCAGGGACGACGGCGGCCATGGGACGAACCCTTCGTCCTCCGATCAGCGGTATCCAGTGCGGGACGACCTCGCCCCACGGCCGCACCAGGCCGATCGTGAGCAGGGTGGCGAGCTCACAGAGCACGCTCAGCGTCAGCATCCACACCTTGGCCCCGAACGTGTCGAAGGGCCTGAAGCCCGTCTCTGTGTAACCGGCGGGGTATCCGAGCACCAAGGCCATGCGCCAGAGCCCGCTCGGCAGGACCACCAGTGTGGTCAGGTGCGCGGCTCGGATGGCCCATCGGGGTGGCGCCGCTGCGGACGGGGCGGGAGACGAAGGCGGGTGAATGCTCATGCGAGTCATGCTCACGCGCGCCCCAATGCTTTGCGTCAGCCTGCGCGGCGGACTCGGATGAGCCGCCTGCACGAGACCCGTGCGGCGGGATCAGACAAACGGGGGAAGGGCCGTCATCCTGCCAGCCGATGTGGCCGACGGGACGTAATCAGCTCAACGGCGTTGAGCGACGCGGTGGCGGAACGGCGCAGGTCCCCCAGCGCATGGACTGCCAGTGCCGACACCGCCCGTTGGATTTTCGGAGGAGGAGCTTGCGGTTCTGGCACCGAGCGCGGTCGCGAGGGAGTCCAAGTCGGGCGTCACGACCATCGTGGGCTCCCTCGCCCTGTGCGGGGCGTGCCGGGACGGACCGAGCGTTGTCAGTGGCGACATATAGCGTGCGTGGACCAACTGGTGCGACGCGATGGGGAATGTACGGATGGAGTTCCGGATCGAGCGAGGCGCTCTCGCCGAGGCCGTGGCCTGGGCGGCCAGGTCGTTGCCCGCACGTTCGCCGGTGCCCGTGCTGGGCGGCTTGATGCTGGACGTGGCGGAGGGACAGCTGTGTATCTCGGGCTTCGACTACGAGGCGTCCGCGACCGTCGAGGTCCCGGCCGAGACGCTGACAGCCGGTCGGGTGCTCGTGCCCGGGCGCAGACTGCTGGACATCTGCCGGGTGTTGCCCGAGACGATGGTGGCGTGCGCGCTGGAAGGAGCGCGCTTCACGATGGAAGGGGACGGTACGCGCTTTGGCCTGTCGACCTTGCCCATACAGGAGTATCCGGCCCTTCCCAGGCTCCCCGCCTTTCGCGGAACGTTGGATGCGGCAGAGTTCGCGGCGGCGGTCGCACAGGTCGTGATAGCCGCCGGCCGTGACGACTGCCTCCCGGTGCTCACAGGGATCCAGCTCCGGCTGGACGGCGAGTCCATGACGTTGGCCGCTACGGACCGATACCGGTATGTCGTGCGTGTGGTGCCGTGGAAGCCGGAGGGGGCGGTTTCCGATGCGGTGGAGGTGGTCGTTCCCGGCCGCAGGCTGACCGAGATCTCCCGTGCGCTGACGAAGTCGGGGCTGCTCCGCATCGGGTTGAACGGCACGGGCGGCTCGAGTGGTGGCTCGATCGCCTTCGAGGGAACCGGGATGCGTACAACACTACGCTTGCTGGAGGGGCGGCTGCCACGCTACGACAAGTTGTTCACACTGGACAGCCCGGCAGTCGCGGTCACGGAGCGGGAGGCGCTCGCCGACGCGGTCCGCCGTGTCGCGGTCGTCGCGGAGCCGAACAGCCCGATCCGGCTCGACTTCTCCGCCCAGGGAACCGTCCTCCTGCAAGCGGGGTACGAAGACGACATCGCTTCACAGCAGCTCGCGGCCACATTGGCCGGCGCCGATCATCTGGCGGTCGCCTTCAACCCGGCGTACTTGCTGGAAGCGCTCAACTCCTTCAACGCCTCCCAAGTGCGTCTTGAACTTCTGGGCCCAGGCCGGCGGGCACTACTCAGTGGCGCACCGGACGAGGAAGACACGGCGCGTGAAGACCACCGTCATCTGCTCATATCCGTACGGCAACTGAGCTGACGAACACCCGGAGCGATCCCTTGGAGTTGATCACCTAGGATCGCCTCTCATGCGGATCGTCCGGATCACGCTCCTGGTCATGGGAGCCATTGTCACGCCCTTCGTCGGGTTTGCTCTGGGCGCGATGGCTGCCGCTGTCCTCGCAACGCGGCTGACCGGTGACCCGACTACCGTGGACACGGCGATCCCGCTGGTTGGCATCGGCGGAGCCGTTGTCGCTGTCATCTGCTGGACCAGGCTGCTGCGCTGTGCGCACTACCGGCGCCTGCGACGGCGGCGGCGCTCCGGCCCGGCCGTGCGGGGGAAGGTCGTCGCGGCGCGCACCGCTTTTGTCAAGAACCCGCGAGGGCCAGGGCACTGGACGGTGCGGCTCAAGGTGGCTTGGACGGATCCCAGCAACGGATGCACACACGAGGCGAGCAAGGCTTTCAGGTTCACCGAGCGGAACGCCGAGCGTGCCCGCGACTTCCAGCGTCGCCACGGCGTCGAATCGGCGATCGGTGTGTTGCCCGGTCGGCGGGGTGGGTTCTTGCTCGACGTCCCGGAGCTGCCCGCGTGGTGGGATCGCTGATCGGCGTAGTTCGCCGGTTGCAAGTCACAGCCCACGTATTCGCGGGCCGTCCCAGAAGCGCTCTGGCGGTGGCCCGCTTGGAATCCCGCACCAGGAACACCCGGCTCGTGCTCGCCGTCGGCCCGCCCTTACCCGGCAACCGTAACGACTGCAAGGCGTGGGAGCTGTCCGGCACGAAGGACGCCGTCGGCCGCACCACGGTCATCGCGGACGGCGGCTACCGGGGCACCGGCCTGGTCATCCCGCACCGACGCGAACGCAGCCGGACCGAACCCCCGGACTGGAAGGAGGCACACACAACGCCTCTCACCGTAACGGTCTGGGGAGAAATTGAGCTTCGGGCGTGCTCGCCTGGTGGTTCGGCTGGTGGGTGATCAGCGGACGGTGTCGCGGATGAGGACGAGTTGGGTGCTCGTCCGTCGGCGGGTGGCCCGCTGCGCGGATCGGTCGGAGACGAGTGAGGCGATCGTGAGATGGGTCTCGGCGTAGGTATCGCGGCGTCCGGTGAAACGGCGCAGGGGTGCCCATTGGCGGAGTTCGGCGTTGGTGTGCTCCACACAGATCCTCGCCGGGGACTGCCGTCGCCGTGTCTCGCGCCAGGCATGCTTGTCACCGTCGCACGCCTCGTCCTTGGGCTTCTTCGGTGGGGCGCTGACCTGGCCGGGGAACTCTTTGGCCAGCCCGAGGTAGCCGGAATCGACCTTCGCCTTCACGCCGGGACGGGTGCGGAACTGCTCGGCAATGCCCTCGGTCCGCGCGGCGGTCTGGTCGTGCATCCGGCCCGGGCGGACCAAGCCGGACAGCAGGGGGCGGCCTTGGCCTTCGCTGAACGTGGTGGTCTTGATGGTGTTCTGCTTGCGTTTGCCGGAGACGAACGCCCGGCGCCCAGGACGGTCGGCCTGCGGGCGGCGGACCTGGGTCTCGGCCCCGTCGAGCCGCAGCTCAACGCCCTCCGCCTCGGTGTAGGCGAAGACGTCCTCCAGCGTCTTCAGCCGCAGGCCGGGCCGGTCGGGCACAGCGAAACCACGGGCTGCCAGCAGCGGGCGGACCTGGCGGATGGCCGCGGAGACGGTGGAGCGATCCACCTCGAAGAGCTCGGCGAGCACCGCATGCGGCAACTGATGGCGCAGATGGACCAGGGTGACCAGCAGCCGATCGAGGAAGACCAGCTTGGGCTTTCTGCCGGCACCCTCCGCCCCTCCGACGCTCCCCGCCCCGGGCCTCGCGGAGCGCGGACTGCCGCGCAGCCTCCCATGCCGTGGCGAGTTCGGCGAACAACTCGCCGGAATGTGCGCGTGAGACGCCGGACAGGGCAGGATGGGAACAGGCCGTACGGGCCCAGGTCAGCTTCACAACTCGCCCAACCCGTGCGGCCCTTCTCATGTCACGGCCCGACCGGGACGATCACCGTGTCCGCCGAGACCGTACAGCTACCCGGCCTGAATGGCGTCTGCCGGAACCTCGAAGATGATCGTGAGTCCGTCGCGCTCGTCCCCCTGCTCGCCGATGCGCGTGAAGCCGAAGCCCTCGATGCACGCCAGGGAGGCGGTGTTGTCGGATCCGATCCTGGCGCGCACGGTCCTGACGTCGGGGTCGGCCGCGGCCCTGACGAGCAACGCCCTCAGCATGGCGCGGGCATAGCCCTGGCGGCGGTACCCGGGCACGACGGTATAGCCAACCTCGACCATGCCGGCCTCATCCGGCGGCCCGTGGAACCCGGCGTCGCCAACGACGACCCCGTCCGGCTCGGACACCGCGGCACGCGTGATCCAGGGCGCGGCAGAGGGGTCCTTGGCGAGCTGGTCGGCGCGGTAGCCGAAGATCCAGCGGGCTCGCTCACCGACGAAGTGTTCGTCAAGGGCGACCCCGGCCTCGGCGCTGCCGCCAGCGAGGTCACCGTCGGCAAGCGCCCGCAGTGCCTTTGCACTGAGCTCGACGAAACGGACGCGTTTGGGGGCGGAGAGAGGTTCGTTGTTCATCGCGGTGATGCTCACCCAGAGCCGGAGAACTGTCCACCGGTTTTCGGCCTTGGCGGACATGGAGACGGCCACACGGACGCCGCGACACCCACGCCGAGACCCATCTCGCGATCGTCTCGCTCGTCTCCGGCCGATCCGCGCAGCGGGCCACCCACCGACGGACGAGCACCGAACTCGTCCTCGTCCGCGACACCACCTGCTGATCACCCACCAGCCCAGCACGCCCGAAGCTCAATTGCCCCGGGCCCGTAAGATCCGCACCTACGTCGAGCTCGTCTTCGCCTGGATGAAGAGTTGGAGGGTTCCTCCGCGACTGCCGCCTGAAAGGTGCCGGCGTTCAGCACCCCATGCCCGGCATCGCCCGCCTGCACAGCCTCGCCCTGGCCGGGTAACACAGAAACGGGCTGATCAACCAGCACACCGTAGCGAATGCAATCCCGCCCCCGGCGAAGCCATGTTCCGCTGGGCGGCCATCGGCCTCACGACCCGGCGCCGCCCGGGGTGAGGAGTTCCATGAGATGTCCGTCGGGGTCGCGGAAGTAGGTGCCCCTGCGGCCTTCGGTGTGCTTGCTGTGATAGATCTGCCCAACTTCTTGGCATGCCGGATCGGCGTAGTGGGTGATTCCGCCGTGCTGGATGCGGGCGAGGGCGGCGTCGAACTCCTGCTCGCTGACCATGAACGCGTAGTGGTGTGCCTCGAAGTCGTCCAGCTGGTCGTAGTCCAGGCTGACCCGGTTGGCCAGCGTGACCGGCGTGAAGTGCGCCACCGGCGGATCGACTCGCAGGCCGAGGATTTCGGCCAGGAATTGCGCCGAGGTTTGCGGGTTACGGGCGGGGACGATGGTGTGATTCAGTTCCACGGTCATGGTGACTCCTCTTCGGGGACGGGGCTACGCGTGGTGGGGTGCTCGGCGGGCCTCGGCGGCCCGGCATGGTGCATGGATGGGTGACTGCCCGGGTGAGGGCGGGGCTTCTCCGACTGCCCTCACCCGGCTACCGCTGCTGTGTCACACGTCGACCGGTTCGAAGATGTGCGGGTACGACACGATGTCGTCGGGGAACTCGGCGGCCATGCGCTGGAACTCCGGGCTGCCGAACGCCGTGGCGAGCGCCTGGGTCGACTCCCAGACCGCGACGTTCATCATGAGTTGACTGCCCGCCGTTCCCTTGTGCATCCGCAGGGAGACGAATCCCGGCTGAGCCTTCATGTACTCCGCCTGCCTCCGGAAGAGGGGAAGGAACGCTTCAGTCCTCTCCTTCGGAACGAAGAAGGTGTTGGCCAGGACGATGGGCCCGCTCTTCTCCTTGAACTGCGCGAACATCGGCGTCATCGGGTCCAGGCTCTGCAGCTTGGCCATCTTCGGTACTTCCTCTCGCACGGGTACTGCTTTCCGGGGACCGTTCCATCGTCCCGGCGAAAGCCGGCCGTGAAGTCAGCCGCAGTTCCCGTTCCGATGGGCACCCTCGGTCGGACCGCGCGAAGCCGCGTCATACCTGGGCACGACACCGAACCCTGAGGGGCGCGGCGCGGGCTCGCGGCCAGCGGGCGAAGAGGTGAGTCTCCGTCAATCCGCGGGAGGCCAGCTGCAGATACCCGGGGAACCCCTCGCGCGTGCGATGGACGTCGTACAGGCGCCGGGCCAGGAGGGCGGGACTGCTGTGCTCGGCGTCCGGCCGGATGGCTTCGGCGATGATCAGCTGGGTGGCGTGGATGTTCTCCGGAGCGAGGGCGTCGTGGAGCATGCGCGCGTACGCGCTCTCGGCGGCGTAGGCGATTGAGGTGCCCGCCCGCTCGGGGTGGGGGCGTACGGCGCTGCCGCCGTTGACGAACAGCAGGGTGCCTCTGCCCAGCGCGCGCATGCCGGGCAGGACGGCGTTCACCGCGGCGACCGGGCCCTTGACGGAGAAGGCGAGGGGCGCGTCGAGATGACCGGCGCCGGTGTTGAGGACCGGAAGCAGCCACGGGCCGCACGTCTGGGCCACCGCTGCTGAGCTGATCATCATCGGCAACGGGCGGCGGGCACGCTGGCGGACCCGGGCAGCGGCGCCGGCTCCCAGCTGTTTCAGGCAGATGCGAGTGAGCGCAGCAGCCTCCATGCCGACCACGACACGGCCCCGAGCCTCGGCAAGCGTGGAAACGGGAAACGGGGAACGTCCACGGTTCCGAGGTTCAGCGCGTCGTACATGGCGCCGTGTCCGCGTCGGTGCTCGGCACCTGCGTCAGGTCCACCGGCGCCGTCCCTGGCCAGTCCAGACGCAGTAACGCGTTCACCAGCCAGACGTCCTTCGGGGGCAGCGGTGCTTTCCGATGTCCCCTGCTGGTGGCGCTCCTGGACTCGGCGGCCGCATGCACCGGGAGCCCTGGGATCTCCGGGCTCCCGGCGTGAGCGGCTCTGCCTGGCGTCAGCGTGCGAACTTTTCGATGGCCGCTGGGGTGACGGGGGTGAAGAAGTTGACGAGGTTGCCGTCGGGGTCACGGAACAGCAGCGACCGGTTGCCCCAGGGCATCGTGGTGGGCTCGTTGACGAAGTCGGTGACGAAGCCGGTCAGGTTCTGGTGAACGCGGTCCACGTCGTCGACGAGGAACTCGATGATCACGCTGTGGTTGTCTGCCGGGCGGGCAGAGCCCGGGGCAAACAGCGTGACGGTGCGGGTGTCGGCGATCGCGAGCGTGGCGCCCGCGGTTTTGAGTTCGGCGAAGTCCTTGGTGGCCCACGTCGCCCGCGCCCCTGTGGCTCGCTCGTAGAACTCGACGAGGCGCGCTACGTCGCTGGTGATGATGCGGATCGAGACGAAGTCCATGGAGTTCTCCTTGGCGGTGCTGGAGGCGTGCACGTCGCAGGCTAGGAGAAATAGGGGACAGAATCGGTCCTGTATTCGCGTTAGGGTGCGACCATGCCTCGACCTACCGGCCGCGTGCTGACACTCCTGGAGCTGCTGCAGTCGGGCGGCACCCGGACCGTGGCCGAACTCGCCGACCGACTCGGCGTCGAAGGGCGCACCGTGCGGCGGTATGTGGACCAGCTGATCGACCTGGACGTGCCCGTGGAGTCGGTGCGCGGCCGCTACGGCGGGTACCGGCTCGCCCCCGGGTACCGTTTGCCTCCGCTCATGCTCAGCGACGACGAGGCGCTGGCCGTGCTGCTCGGCCTGGTCGCCGGCCGCCGAGCAGGCTTGACCACGACAGAGCAGACGGCAAGCGAGACGGCATCGGCGAAGATCCGGCGGGTGCTGCCCAAGCACATCGCCCGTCGGCTCGACGCACTCCTGGAAGCTCTCGCCTTCACGGATCAGCTCGATGATTACGACACCCCGAATGCCGAGGTCCTGCTCACCATCGCCGATGCGGTGCGCCACCGCCGACCGGTCTCGATCCGCTACACCGACCGCGGCGGACGGCGCAGCGAACGCACGCTGCACGCAGACGGGATCGTCGCCCACGCGGGCCGGTGGTACGTCACGGGCAGGGACGCCGAGATCGGCGAGGACCGAACCTTCCGGCTCGATCGCATCGCAGACGCGCGGACCCTGCCCGGCTCATTCGAAGCACCCGTGGGTCCCGCTCCTGCACAGCGCGTGTTGTCAGGCTTCGCCACGGCCGAGTACCGGCATGAGGTGACCTTGCGGATCCACGGGACGGTTGAGCAGATCCACGCCCACCTTCCCGCCAGCGTCGCCAGCGTGGAGGAGCACGCGCCCGCGGTGGGCGAGGACGGGGCGACCGAGCGCTGGCTGCGCGTCGAGCTGCGGGCGGAGCGGCTCGATTGGTTGCCGCCAGTACTCGCCTCACTCGGTCGGCCGTTCGTCATCGAGCGTCCCGATGAACTGCGCGACCTTGTCATCGCGCTCGCCGATCGTCTCGCGTCCTATGCCCGCCAAGCCTGACCTCGGAAGCGCCAGTGGGATTCGAGGTCGCCGTTGGAAACGAAGGCACGCAATCGCAGGACCGATTCGGCTCCGGGCAGACCACATGGCTCGCCGCCCTCCGCGCAACCCGAGGGCACGCGCCGAGCCTCGACCGCTCCGCTCCCATGCTGGCCGATGCGCGGTCCCGTGCGGAGGGGGAGAGCATCACAATGTCTCCTTCGCCCAAGGCGACAGGTGCACGGCTTCGAGGCGGGCGCGTTCGACGCGGCGGTCAGCCGCTGCGGGGTGATGTTCATCGAGCAGACCGCCTTGTAGCCGTCGGTCTACTGATCACCGGTCTCGCTGCCCAGCAGGACTGAACCAAG
Organism: Streptomyces puniciscabiei; assembly: GCF_006715785.1. Taxonomy (NCBI): domain Bacteria; kingdom Bacillati; phylum Actinomycetota; class Actinomycetes; order Kitasatosporales; family Streptomycetaceae; genus Streptomyces; species Streptomyces puniciscabiei. The sequence continues at coordinate 234,473 of NZ_VFNX01000002.1, read as the reverse complement.
GCTCACTGCTCTGACCTGGTCGGATGCCGTGAGCTTCGGTCGTTATTGGTTGGCATCGGGTGACCGCGCACGGCTCATGGACGGCCCAGAGCCAGTCCATACGCATCAGCCAGTCCGTCAACAGCGGATACCTTCGATGGGGACTGTATGAACCTCATCCGACGACAGTCAGCCACGCTGGCGGGTGCGTCGGCGGATTGGCGGGTGTGTCGACGGATAAGCGTGCGCATGCCTCGCTGCACCCCCACCGACCTCAGCCACGGTGCGGTGCCGTCGACGGGAGCAAGCCGCGCCGACCGGGCCGCAGGGCGGCGCGGAGTTGATCGCCTCGCCATGATCGCAGCCTGGGAAGCTGCGATCATTTGCCGCGGGCTCGCGCGCTGACCAGGGTGAACGGCGTTGCGGTGGTCGCGTCGGGCGGCTGCTTGAACCGTGATTCCCCGCTGGTCCCCGCTCGGTCCGGTGCGCCTTGCGAGGGTCGGCCGTGTCCCAGGGGGAACCCGGATCGCAGCGATGGCCCAGGTGATTCCTCCAGTGACGGGAGGCAGCAATGAGGGGCCCGGATGGTCCGCGGGAAGCGGTTGTCAGGGCTCTCGACGCCCTCGGTACGGGTGCTTACCTGACGGACGAGCAGGGCTTCATCCTCGCCGTCAACGCGCGTGGCGAGGAACTCCTGGCCCGCCCCGCGTCGGATCTGGTCGGCCAGGACGCCCACGATCTACTGCACCGCACCAGCTGCGGGGAACCAGTGTCGAGAGCCCAGTGCCGGATGCGGGAGAGCGCCCTCGGCGGGCGCACGGAGCAGGGTGAGGACGAGTGGCTCGAGCGCGGAGACGGCACGCTGTTGCCGGTGGCGTGGCTGGCCACACCCTGCGACATCGGTATCCGTCCGTCGGTCACGCTCTTCCTCTTTCACTCCGTCGGCCGCGCCGGACGTCCCGCCCAGCGGCCACCGGCCGGCGGACGGCTCTCCGAACTCGAACGGCTCGCTCTGCTCGCCGAGACGACCACCCTGCTCACCTCCACCCTGGACATCCACGAGGCGCTGCGCCGCCTGATCAACCTGGTGGTGCCCCGCATCGCCGACTGGGCCGTCATCGACCTGATCAGCGAGCGGGACGAAGTATCGCGCTTCGCCGTCGCCCACGCGGAAGGCGGAACGGTGGTGTTCCGGGAGGACCTCCAAGGGCCCATGCCGCCGGTGCCGCAGGAGTCCCCGATGCCCCTGTCCCGCGCGCTGCGCGGCGTCACGTCCTCCTTCGCCGGCCCCGAGACCTACCAGGGACCGCCCGACTCCGGCATTGCGGTGGAGCAGCGGCGCCTGTTCGAGGCGACCGGCATGCACTCGGCGATCGTGGTCCCCCTCCGCAGCCTGCACGACGTACTGGGCGCCCTCACCCTCGGCCGCGCCGACCAGCCCGATCGGTTCACCGCGACCGACGCCGCCCTGCTGGAGGACATCGCCCGACGTGCCAGCCTCGGCCTGGAGAACGCCCGCCTCTACCAGCGCCAGCGCAAGGTCGCCGAAACCATGCAACGCCATCTGCTGCCGAAGCTCCCGCGGACGCCCGGCCGCAGCATGACCGCGCGCTACCTGCCCGCGCCGGACGCCTCAGAGGTCGGCGGCGACTGGTACGACGCGTTCACCCTGACGGACGGCGCCACCGCCCTCGCCATCGGCGACGTCGTCGGCCACGACCTGGACGCCGCGGCCGGCATGGCCCAGCTGCGCAACATGCTCCGCGCGTACGCGGTGTCCCAGCAGAAGCCACCGAGCAAGATCGTGGAATGGCTCGACCGGGCGACCCTGGACATCGCGGAGGTCTCCATGGCCACGCTGGTCTTTGCCCGCATGAGTGAGAACGACGCCGGCCAGTGCGAGCTGTCCTGGACCAACGCGGGTCATCCACCGCCGCTGCTGGTCACCCATGAGGGCATGGCCCGCTATCTGACCGACGGCCACGGGATCCTGCTGGGCGTCACACCCGCCCAGGTCCGCCCCGACGCGACAGCGGAACTGCCACCCGGGGCAACCCTGCTCCTCTACACCGACGGCCTGATCGAGTCCCCGAGCCACACCCTGGACGAGGGTCTGACGCGTCTGAGCCGCCACGCCGCGTCCTTGGCCCACCGCCCCCTGGAATCCTTCACAGACGAGCTGTTGGCGCGGGCGCGCCCACCGGACAACGACGACGACGTGGCCCTGCTGGCCGTACGGTACGGGCCGCCGGCCTCGTCCTTTTGAAGGGTGGCGGTTGAATCCAGTGGCGCGCGGCCGACCTCTCCGGCGGGGGGACTCAGGAGACGACAGCGTCATCCACCGTCTCTCGTATCTCCAGGACGTTGTCGGCTCCGGTGATCTCAAAGAGCCGCTGAAGCTGCTGGGGTGGGGCGACCACGCGCAGGGTGCCCGTTTGGTGGGTAAGGATCAACAGATTGAGAAACGACGAGTCCGCGAAGACAACCCCTGAGGTGTCCAGGACCACCTTCGGATGCTTGCTGGCGGCGGCGCTCAGTGCGTCCGCCAGAGGCGGGATCGAGTGCATGTCGTAGGAGCCGTGAGCGGCGACGACCCAGGCCCCGCGCCATTCGTACTGAATCACCGTAGCCTCCGGGACGTCCTCGCCGGCCTGGTCCGACCACTGCTTCCCGCCGATGTTGCTCATGAGTCTTGGCATGACACCTTCATCCCAGGACACCCTCAGGCTCCTTCCGTGCCTCTTGAACGCGGGAGTAGTCAGCGAATACGTGAAAAGTATGTCATGTATCTGGGTTCCGGCAATGGTGTGCCGTAAAATGCTGGGCATGGCTGGAGTGCCCGAACCCCACACCGGATGGACGTTCATCACCAACCACGCGCGCGTACTGGCAGCCATCGCCGACAACCCGAACGTCCGGATCCGCGACATTGCCGCCCGCTGCCGACTGACGGAGCGCGCCGTCCAGCGGATCATCTCCGATCTTGAGCAGGACGGTTACCTCTCCCACACGCGTGATGGGCGCACGAACACCTATCGCATCGAGCCGGACAAGGTGCTGCGCCATCCAGCGGAAGCCGGCCTCTCCGTGGCCTCTCTGCTTTCATTGCTCGTGCAGGATGAGAGCGAGCGCGTCAGTAACCCGGTTGCTCGGTAGCGGCGTTGGGCGAGCGTCGTCGGCGAGAAGCGGAACCGGAAGCCCGATGGGGCCGGGTACCCGATGGGCGGTTCGTCGCGGAGGCCGATCGGTTCGGCCGGGAGTACGGTGTCGCCTGCCACCCGGACCGATCGACGGCGGGCCTGCGGCTGACCCGACTGCGTTGAGCGGCAACCGTGCCGTCTTCGTTCTCGCCCGCTCGAGCCGGCCACGTCTACAGGCGTAGGACGTGCCGCGTGGCGTCACGGACTCATCGGGGCGGCACTCCTCTGGCGGCGTTGCGGTGCTGTGGCCGGTCCCCGAGCCGGCTGTGGCACCGCCAACCGCGGGGGAGTGCTTGCCGGCAGGCCTTGCCCGGCCATTGCCCCTTCTCCCTGCCCTGGCGCGGGAACCCGAAGGCTGAGCCCCTCCTTCGGGCCCGACTGCATTCGGCGAGCGAGACGGGCCCGGTGGATGCGAAGGGCCGCAAACACCCGTCACTGGTTCCCGCCGGGGTCTGTCGCAGGCGATCAGCTCCTCGGTTGGGCTGCTCCTGTGAAATAGCCGCTGGCTGCCTCGCGTTGCTACGAGCATGACGACGAATGCGCCGCAGCCCGAGGTGCTGCGATACACCGCCTTCTCCAGTGCCCCCGATGGCGGAAACCCCGCCGGCGTTGTTCTGGACGCCGCAGCCCTGGACGGCAGCGACATGCTGGCGATCGCCGCCGACCTTGGATACTCGGAGTCCGCGTTCCTGACAGCGCCTCCGGAGGGCCTCGGCGGTCAGGAGGGGCGGGCATACAGCATCCGTTACTTCAGCCCGAAGGCCGAGGTGCCGTTCTGCGGGCACGCCACCGTCGCGACCGCCGTCGCGCTCGCCGAGCGGCTGGGCCCCGGGGAACTCGTTTTCGCGACGCGCGCCGGTATCGTGCCGGTGGAGGTGGCCGAGGACGGCGGGACGGTCAGGGCCACGCTCACCAGCGTCGAGCCGTACATCGAGGAGATCGCCGACGCCGACCTCACGGAGGCACTCGCCACGCTCGGCTGGCCGGCCGCCGATCTCGACCCGGCCTTCCCGCCCCGTGTGGCGTTCGCCGGTGCCCGGCATCTCGTTCTTGCGGCGGCGACGCGCGAGCGCCTCGCAGATCTCGCGTACGACTTCGCGCGCCTCGAAGCGCTGATGCTCCGCTTGGACCTCACCACGCTCCAACTGGTGTGGCGGGAGTCGGCCACCGTCTTCCATGTCCGTGACCCGTTCCCGGTCGGCGGCGTCGTCGAGGATCCGGCAACCGGCGCTGCGGCCGCAGCGTTCGGTGCGTATGCCCGTGAACTCGGCCTGGTACCCGAGGACGCCGTCCTCACCCTGCACCAGGGCGAAGACCTCGGCCGCCCTGGCGAGCTCACGGTGACGCTGCGCGCGGGTGACCCGCGCGTCCGTGTCAGTGGCGCAGGAACTCGCATCAGCTGAGAGCCCCGCGCAGCTGGCTGGGCACTCAAGTGGTGCCGGCTCATGGCCGGCCCGCGGCGTGCAGGTCGCCTGCTCCGGGTGCGGTGGAGGCGACCTGCGGTGTGTGGCGGGCTACAGAAGCCGTCTCGAATCGGAGGGCAGCCGGCAGCGGCAACTCGGGGTGGTGGCCAGTCGCCACCGCCGTCGGCCTGTTCGCCCTGCCTGCGGATCGGGATCGCCCATAGCGGGCCGACGACCGCGGAGGCCGCCGTCGGCCATGCTCCTGTCCCTCCGTTCGGCTGTCGAGAACTATCGGTACTCGACGAACCTGCGGTCGTGATCGACGCCAACAGCCGCCCGGTGGTGGCGATCTCATTCCACACCGCAATCGGTGAGGTCAGATGCACTTCAGTCCACGGCAAGAAGCGACAACGGCGTCCACTGCCGGGCGCGGGCCCGGGTGGAAAACGCCCTGCGGCGGTTGAAGAACTGGAGGATCCTGCGGGACTGTCGGCTGAAGAGCCACGGCGTTCAGCGACCCCTTCTCACCGGCAGCAGGGACCCATCGTCTTCGGGGACCTTCTCCGGCTCCGTCTGGACTGTCAGAATGCCGCCATGCACGTTCGGGGGGATGCGCAGCCGTGCCCGCGGCGGTTCGCAGCCGGGCCGGTCGGGGGGATCGCGGCTGCGGCCGCGACGCTGTTGATCGCGCTGTCGGGCCGCTACGGCTTCCATCGCGACGAGTTGTACTTCCTGCTCGCCGGCCGGCACCCGGCCTGGGGCTACCCGGACCAGCCACCCCTCACCCCGCTGCTGGCCCGGCTTGGCGCGGAGCTCTTCGGCCCCACCCCGACGGGCGTGCGGATCCTGCCCGCGCTGCTCACCGCGATCACGATCACGCTCACCGCGCTGATCGCCCGAGAGCTGGGCGCCGAACGCGGCGGGCAGGTACTCGCGGCGGGAGCCGCGGCCTGCTCGGGCTACACGCTGGGAATCGGCCACCTGCTCTCCACCGCGACCTTCGACCTGACGGCCTGGCTGGCGATCATTCTGCTGACGCTCCGACTGCTGCGCACGGGCGAATTCCGCTGGTGGCCTGTACTGGGAGCGTTGGTGGGCATCGCGTTGCTGAACAAGCTGCTGGTGCTGGGGCCGTTGCTGGCCCTGGCGTTGGGCGCGCTGACAGCCGGACCGCGGGGCTTCTTCGTACCGCGTCCACGCGCACTGCTGGGCCCGCTGACCGCGGTCCTCGCCGCGCTGCCCTTCGCGATCCCCACGCTGTGGTGGCAGGCCGTGCGCGGTTGGCCCGAGCTGACGGTGGCTCACGGAATCAGCGCCGATGTCGGAGTCGGCGGGCGTCTGCTCGCCCTGCCGATGCAACTGCTCCAGTTCTCCCCGGTACTGGCACCCCTGTGGCTGACCGGGTTGAGCCGGCTGTCGCGCCGACCGGAGCTGCGCTGGGCCCGACCGGTCGTGGTGGCCTGGGTGGTGCTGTGCCTGCTGGTGCTGGCCGGCGGCGGCAAGGGGTACTACCCCATTCCGCTGCTGTACGCGATCAGCGCCGCCGGCTGCGAGCCATACGCCCACTGGATCCACGAGCATCGCGCCAAACTGGCCGGCGGACTGCTCGCAGCCCTGCTCACCGGCGCCCTGGCCGCCCTGCCGGTGCTGCCCGCGTCGGCGCTGACCGTGCCGATGGCCGTTGACCCCGACCTCGGTGAGGAGGTCGGCTGGCCACAGCTCGCACGCGCCACCGCCACCGGCTGGGAAGCGATCCCCGCCGACCAGCGAGCCACCGCCGTACTGCTGACCGCGAACTACGGCGAGGCCGGGGCCATCGCGCGGTACGGGCCCGCTCTCGGCCTGCCCGCACCGTACTCCGGCCACATGGGCCTGCACGCCTGGGGCCCGCCACCGGCCAGCGCCACCGGTCCGGTGCTGCTCGTCCACCCAGCGGGGTATGCCGAGTTGGAGCAACACTTCACCGCCTGCCACACGGTGGCGCGGGTCGACAACGGGCTCGGCACGGCGAACCAGGAGCAGCACGCGGCCGTGGTGCTCTGCGCGGGGCCGGACCGGCCATGGCCCGTGCTCTGGCCGCTGCTGCGCCGATACTGAGCAGCCCCACGAACGACCTCGCCCCGTGGACGACAGTGCCGTTGCGCTCGTTACACCGCGGCGCCGCGGCTTTCGGACCTGGCGCCGGGGGAGTGGGAGACAATCCACCACCGTCGCCGTGCGGTTCGGGCGTACGACGTCGTCGCGCATCAGCAGGCGGCGATGCCCGAGCAGCTGTTCGCGCCCCCGGCCGCCGCCCGCCGGGCACGGCGAGCAGGAGCCGGAAGCCGGACAGGAGTCACGCACGGACGTGGAAGCCCTCGATCCCACGGCCGAGCGGCTGCGCCACCTCCCATCGTCCCCCAGCCCGGGATCTACGAATGCGACTGCGGCCAGGGTCAGGAGTACGGCACCGACGTGCAGGGGCACCGGTTCCCGCCCCTGTATGACGCCTGCAGCGGCAGCGGCTGGAAGCAGAAGGCCGCCTCGCACCCCGGGCCACGAGCAGGGCGCCCGTCCCTTGGTCGAGTGGCGGGCCCGGTCACGGCGCCGCTTCGAGCTGGCATTCTTCACCTGGGCGAGAGCCATCCCACGATCCGCGACCCCAGCGCGCTGCTGGCGAGGGCGGTGTTGCCGTGGCCTTGGCCATAGGTGTCGGCAACACCACGTGCTCTACCAGGTGGCGGTGCAGTCCTCGTCGTTGGGGTAGGAGTTGTCGCAGGCGAAGAGCTGGACCGTGGACTCGTCGGAGTAGGAGTACCTCTTGCCCTCGGTGGGCAGGTACTTGGTCCTGTCACTGGTCCAAAGGACCACGTAGACGGACACGCCGTGGCTGGCCGAGGTGAAGCCGTAGTGACCGTGGTAGCGGCCGTCGGAGTTGCGGTACCAGGTCTTCCAGACCGTCGCCGTGCGCTTGCCGTCCGGCAGCCACAGCGTGGTGGAGCGGTAGGTCATCGGCTGGACAGCCGTATGAGGCGCCGCCACCGCCGCTTGAGCCGGGGCCCCCGCACCCATCAGCGCGGCCGCGAGACCGAGTGCGCCAGCCATGCCGGCCCATCGCGTGATCGTCTTCCGCATACTTCCCCCTTCGGGTCGAGTCCCTCTCACGGGACGTCGCTTGGGTTCATGCTCCACGGCTGTGCTCACGGCTCACAGCGGCCGCCGGTCAAAGGACGCGTTTTCGGGACGTCCCACGTTCTGAACTGGGCTGACGAGGCCGGGGATGAGATCGGCGCGGGACGGGGGACGGCGGCGTGGCGGCTCTCGCGGTTCGGTCCGGGGATGCTGCGCCGTCGGCCGGCGGGAACCGGGCGCCGGTGATCGTCCAGCTGGTGCGGGCCGGCGAGGTCAACCCGCCGGTTGATGTCGTCCGAGGTCCACCGGGCCTTGCCCGTCGGAGGCGTCACAACCGCAGCGAACCACTCGGTCCTGTTCTGGGCCTCTTCACGCTGCTGACAGTCCGCGATGTCGCCCGCCGGCCGTGACACGGGCTGCCGCACAGTCCGCTCCGGCTCGACGTTCGCGTCACCGCCGTGGGGGTGCATCAACACTGACGTTTCCGACCGTCCCGGTCTCCATCACGCAAGTGCGGCTCCGGGGCACGGCACCGGCCGAGTGGGGGCGGGGGCGAATGACCGGCTCGGCCCTCTGGGCCCCGCGCGGACGCTCCCTGGCGGGGCGGCCGGTGGGCGGTGCGGCGAACGCGTCGACCGCCGCCGCGCAGCGCGCCGCCGAGGCCGGAGGTGCCCGGAAACCGTGGAGATCACGCACGGTGACCCGCGTCGGCGGCGGATGGGGGAAGCCGGTCACGCACGGCCTTCGTGGCCCCGCACGTACGCTCCCGCACGCGCCGCGGCCGCGGCGGCCTCGGCGGCTTGGTCCGCGGCGGCTTCGTCGATGCGGTCGCCGGTGGTCAACAGGCGGTAGTAGAGAGGGGCGGAGACAGCACGGATCACCTCGTGGACATCGGTGCCCTTGGGCACCTCTCCCCGGTCGACGGCCTGCTGGACGCAGGGCCGGGATCACCACGCTCGTCTACGACAAGCGGACCGTCGGCTACTCACGGCTCCACCGAGGCTTCGGTCTGCTGGCCGACGACGCGCTTGCCGGAGTGCGGTTGCTGCAGTCCAGGAACGGGGTGAACCCACGCCGGGTCGGGCTGTGGGGGTTCAGCGAAGGGGGCTGGGTGGCGCCGCTGGCCGCATCGCGCTCGACCGACGCCGCGTTCGTCATCACCATCGGCGGCTCCGGCTACGACCCGCTGCGCACCCAGACCTGGAACCTCACCACGCACCTGCAGCACCAGGGGGTGGGGGGACCGTTCCGCCGCACGGTGGCCGGCCCCGCCGCCCAATTCATGGCCTCGACAGGCCTGTTCCCCACGACCGGCTACGACCCCTTGCCGGTGCTGGAGCGGCTCCACCGAACGCCGGTACTGGCGCTGTGGGGCGATCACGACACGCAGGTACCGCCCCAGGAGAGCGCACGCACCTTCCGCGGGGCCCTGGCCTGTGCAGGCAACCAGCACGCCGTCATCGGCTTCGTCACCGACGGTGCGCACAACGGGCACCGCACGTCGGGCGGGTTCGACCGGATCAGCGGCCCACTCTTCCACGGCAAGAAGCTAGGGGAGTTGACCCCGCTCTATGCGCAGACCATGTCCTCATGGGTGCAGGCAGTCGCCGCCGGCCGCCCACCGGCGTCGAGCGCCGCCCCCGCACCCGGGCAGGCACTCGCCGCCACCCCCGTACCGGACCACGCCTGGTACACCTGTCTCGCCCCGGCGCTACTGCTCCTGGGCTTCGCGGTCTATCCGGTGAGCGCCCTCCTGCTCCGGGGCCGGGTCCTGCGCCCCATGCGGTGGCTGGCCGGGCTCGGCCTGCTGGCGGTCGTGGCGACGGTGGCCTGTCCGATCGCCGTCTTCGCGGCGGGGAACGGTGCAGCGGCGCCCGTTGTACGGGGCCGTCCGGCTATGTGGCTGGTGGTGCAGGGGCTTGCCGTCGCCGCGGTGGTGTCCGCCTGTGTCTCGGCAGCCGCACTCTTGCGCCGACGGCCGACACCCAGCTGGACGGTCTGGCTGCGCCTGGCCCCGGTCGTACTGGCTGTGGTCGGGTTCGTGCCCTGGGCGGTGTGGTGGGGTGTTGCTGCGTGACGGCCACCGCCCCTCCACGACTCCAGCAGTCTCCTGAACGCCTGTTGATCACAACTGAGGACATCCCCTAAGGGCTGTCCCGCGAATGGTCGACGGGGGCGGCGGCACCAGGTGCTGAGCGGATACTCGCAAGACTCCGGCGTGGCGGCTGTGGCAGCCTGCGGGCATGCCAGAGCTGCGCGTTCATGCGGGCCGCCACTACGCCATCCAGTTCCACTACGCCCTGCCGGACGACGCCTGGTGCGTGGAGCTGAGCGAGGCCGTCCCGGCGCCGGCTGCCTGGGCTGAGGTTCCCAACGCGGAGACCCACCTGCCTGGAGCTGCCTTCATGGTGGCGGTGATACCGGACGAGGACCGGAGCCTGGAGCCGGCCGTCCACATCCACAGCCATGACGAGCACGTCATCCCCTACGAGATCATGCGCTGGTTCATGGACCAGGTAGCCGGGCAGGTTGAACGCTGCCGTCTCGCGTTCGAGCAGGGAGCACCTGAAGCAGTGGAATGATCGGAGCCTTCCTGGATAGCCCCGTTCAGGGACCGAGCCCGCGGCAGCAGCGGGGTCAGCCGCTCCACAGGTCGTCAGGAACAAGCTCAGCACGCGCTCCGGACACCCTGCCGACCAAGATCGCCGAGCACAAGACCCGCGACTCAACGCACTGAAGCGATCAGTACTCAGGCACGACCCGTGCGCCCACCGCTGTTCGCGCCGCGGCCACGAATGCTGCGATCGCCGGGTGGGTGCCGCCACCCGCGCGGAAGGCGACCTTCGAGCGGCGGAAGAGGGGCAGGCGGGTCAGGACCACGTCCTCAGGGGCATGTGCGGTGGCCATCTCCGGTACGAATCCGGCGCCTTGCCCGATGGCGGCCAGCGCCAGGACCGTACGGAAATCGTTGACCTGGTGGCGGATGCGCGGCTGGAAACCGGCCGCCTGACAGGCGCGTACAGCCATCGCGTGGCCGGTCGTGCCGTCCCGGGCCGTGATCCAGGGGGCCGTGGCCCACGGTCCGAGCAGCTCCGCCAGCGTGTCACCGCGGGCGGCGGGACCTCTTGCGGGATCGGTGTCGGTGGCGGCGCCCGTGGCCAGGTACATCGGCTCCTCCAACAGGGGCACCTGGTCGACCGTGGTGTCCGGGGACGCGGGCACGAAGTCGTAGTCGTGTACGAGGGCCACGTCGAGTTCGCCGGCACGTAGGCCGTCGGAGACCCGCGCCGAGTCGATCTCCTGCACCATCGGTTCCAGCGCGGGATGCCGCTGGGCCAGTTCGGCCAGTGTGGCGGGCACGATCGCGGGGCCGCCGGAGGGAAACGTGCCGATCCGCAGCGGCCCGCCGATGCCCTCGCGTGCCCCGGCCAGCTCGGAGACCGCCAGTTCGAGGCGTTCGAGGACGGCGTCGGCGTGGGTGACGAGGGTGCGGCCCGCGGGGGTGAGCACCACCCGTCTGCCGCTTCGTTCCAGCAGGGGTACGCCCGCCTCGCGCTCAAGCACGCTCAGCTGCTGGGAGACGGCCGAGGCGGTGAAGGACAGCGCGTCGGCGACGGCCGCGATGGTGCCGCGTCGGTCCAGTTCGCGCAGCAGGTGGAGACGTCGGACATCGAGCATAAGGTGAGCTTACGTATAAGCGAAGAAACGTCAACTGGATCTATTGGGTTTGTGTCGGTCAGGCTGGGCGCATGAAGCCCGAAGCGAACCTCACCGGCCTGTTTGTCCCCTTGGTGACCCCGTTCACCGACGACCTGCGCCTTGCCCCGGACGCGCTCGCCCGCCTCGCCGACGAGGCGCTGTCGGCCGGCGGGGCTCGCGGACTCGTTGCCCTGGGCACCACCGCGGAGGCGGCCACGCTGACCACCGAGGAGAAGCAGGCCGTGGTCCGTATCTGCTCGGCCGCCTGCCGGGCCCACGCAGCTCCGCTGATCGTCGGCGTCGGCACGAACGACACCGCCGCCGCCATCACGACACTGCGGGAGCTCGCTCAGAGCGGTGACGTCGCCGCGGCGCTGGTTCCCGCGCCGCCCTACACCCGGCCCGGCGAGGCGGGAACGCTGGCGCACTTCACGGCACTGGCCGAACACGGGGGCCTGCCGCTGGTCGTCTACGACATTCCGTACCGCACCGGTCAGCGCCTCAGCACCAGCACGCTGAACGCGCTCGGGCACCTGCCGGAGGTCGTCGGCGTCAAGTACGCGACCGGCGCGATCGACGCAGCCGCGATGGAACTGCTCGGCTCGCCGACACCGGGCTTCGCTGTGCTCGGCGGCGATGACGCCGTCATCTCGCCGCTGCTCGCGGCCGGCGCCCCCGGCGGCATCCTGGCGTCGGCCAACATCCGTACCGCCGACTACGCCGAGCTCATCTCGCGGTGGCAGCGCGGTGACGCCGGACCGGCCCGCAGGCTGGGAACCGAGCTGGCCCGGCTGTCCGCCGCGCTCTTCGCCGAGCCGAACCCGACCGTGATCAAAGGGGTGTTGCACGCCCAGGGCCGCATCCCCAGCCCGGCCGTCCGGCTGCCGCTGCTGGCCGCCTCCGCCGATTCGGTCCGGCGAGCGGCGGACCTGGCCACCGCCCGGACCCACCACGCCCACCAAGGGGCCACGGCCTGACACGGGCCCGTGGCCCTTCGGGGGGAACCCGGTGGACTTCGACTGCAAGCCGATGGGGCCCGTCCGTTCCCGGAACCTACGGTTGCCATGGGATACACATCAGATGAGCGTCTGGCGGCAGGTCCGGAAGAGAGCCGCTACTTGGAGGCGGTGTTCACTCCAGGGGCGCAGGTGGGCACGCATGCCGGACCCGTGTACGTCGTCGAGGTGACGGAGGTGAGTCCGATCCGGATGCCGAGCGGCCGACTCGTCGTCGCCTCGCCCTGGCCGGATGACGGCGACCCGGAGTTGCCCACCCCGGCCGGCCGGGAACTGAAGGACCGGATCCCTGCTGGCGTTCACCGGGTGCAGGCCTCCTGGACGGAAGCGCCGTACGAGTACGACGGCGAGCAGTTCGACGGCCGCGAGGAGGTCGCTGTCCGCCTCCTCGTCAGCGATGCCCCCGTGGCCTGCTGGGAGGCGGCCCTCGGCGTCGGCGAGAGCATCGAGCGAATCGTCCCCGGTGAGCGGCCCACCTTCGACTCGGAGGAAAATACGGGGAGTTTCGCCGACGCCACGGCCTGGCCGTCGCTGACCGAGCCATTCCGCCGGTTCTGGCTCGACGTCGACGCGGGCCGGCAGGACGCATCCCGGGCCACTGAGTCTCTGGGCGAGTCGTTCGAGCGGGCGAGCGACGAGACCCTCGGAGCCGACCTCGTGACGTTCCCGACCGGAGGAGGGAGCATCGTATGGCTGGGGCGCACGGAGACCGGGAGCATCGCGTCGATCGTCACGACTGGACCGGCCTTTTTCCATAACCAGCTGGTCACGTGAGCCGGGCCGGGCCGGAGGCGGTCGCAACCCGCCCGGCACGCCGCGTCCTCCGGCCAGGTCCGCCGGGGCCTTCCGTCGCAGTCCGGTAGGCGGTGGTCAGGTGAGCACAGCGGCCGGCACGTTGGCCTCATACCCGCGCGGAGTGGTGAACCTGGCCGCGGGTGACGGCGGGTCGATGCCGGCCGGTGAAGACGCAGAAGGGGCCCACGCCTGCGGGCCCCTTCTTCTGGTAGCGGGGACAGGATTTGAACCTGCGACCTCTGGGTTATGAGCCCAGCGAGCTACCGAGCTGCTCCACCCCGCGTCGATGATGCCACTCTACATGGTGGATCATGCGGGTCAGCCTTCGGAGGGCCGCGGGGCGCGCAGGTGCGCTCGTTCCTTCAGCTCCTCCTCGTCGACCAGCCTGAGCATCGGCTGACCCGGCGCGCACACCATGGTCACCACGAACTTGGTCGGCGCGTCCGGCAGAGCGTTGCCGTCCTGGTAGTGGATCACGTCACCGCCTGGCTCCCAGAACGTCCCACCGGCCTCCACCACACGCTCCGGCTCCCCCTCGAGCTCGAACCGGAGCGCCCCCTCCATCACGTAGCCGAACGACGGGCCCGAGTGGCGATGCGGAGGGAGCCCGGGGTGACCGGGAGGCCACTCGACGAGGATGGTCATTCCTGAACCGCCTTCGGGAAAGAAGGGCGGAGTGACCTCCTGCAGCAACTTGACTTCGGGCGGCAAGGAGACCTCGTGGGCGCTCCCCTGTTCTGGTCTATTCGCGGACATGTACCACACCTCCGTATCCTGCCCGGCGTGGACGATCTCGCGTCGGCCACCGTGTTTCCGGACCGGTGTAGCGACCCACCTGTTCGGCGGTGGCCGTGTTGGCCGGTTCCCGGCTCACACACCTCGCTTCGCGATGAGGACAAGCCACAGCCCGCATCCCCGACAGGCCGTGTGCCTTCTGCCTCGCCCAAACGGTCTCGGCACCACCCTGCCTCCCGTCCGTGGTCGCCACAATCCGGGAGTCAGCGGCATCGAGCTTCGGCTTCTGAACGCGGTAGTCAGAGCCGGGTAACGCGTAGGTGTCGTCGTTCGGCCAGCTCGTCCGCGCCGACCACGGTCAGAACGGGGGTACCCGGCGGCGCGAACATGATCACCACCAGCTGTGACTGCGCGTCCGGAAGGTTGTTGGCGCCCTGGTAGTGGATCGTGTCGCCCCCGGGCTCGAACAGGGCGTCACCGGCTTTGAGTACCCGGGGCGGCTGACCCTCCAGCTCGAAGAGGATCTCGCCCTGGGTCACGTAGCCGAAGACCGGCCCGGGGTGCCGGTGCGGCGGGGCACCGGGGTCACCGGGGGGCAGGGTGACCCGGATGGTCCTGGCCTCGGCACCGTCCGGGATCCGGGCCGCCGCTTCCGGCAGGGCCGCGATCACCTCAACGCCCGGGGGCAGGTGTGCGTGCTCAGCGCTCATGTTCTCCTCCAAACAGGGACTGTCCACAGGAAGGACAAGACGGCCTCGCCGTTTGTGACAGCCCGACGCCGGCGAACGCGAAGGATGCGGCCGCCGTAGGATCACAGCGGACGGGCCGTCCTCGTCGCCGGAGGTACGCCCGCCTGGGGGCACGACGGTCGACCTGCGGAGGCATCGGCACCATGGACGAGCAACAGCAGCTCACCGACAACTCCCTCGACGAAGCGGCGAACGCGTTCGAGCGACTGCGTCCACAGCTGTTCGGTATCGCCTACCGCATCCTGGGCAGCGTGTCCGAGGCCGAGGACGTGGTGCAGGACGTGTGGCCGCGCTGGCAGGGCGCCGACCGGAGCGCGGTGCGGGATCCCGGGGCGTTCCTGGCGAAGATCACCACGCGTCTGGCGATCA
Source organism: Streptomyces puniciscabiei (assembly GCF_006715785.1). NCBI lineage: Bacteria > Bacillati > Actinomycetota > Actinomycetes > Kitasatosporales > Streptomycetaceae > Streptomyces > Streptomyces puniciscabiei. The sequence goes on along the minus strand of NZ_VFNX01000002.1, from coordinate 219,417 downwards.
ACGTGGCTCAGTCGGCGCGGGTTCGCCGTGAGGCGTACGTGGGGCCGTGGCTGCCGGAGCCGGTGGACACCAGTGTGGATCCGCAGGTCGGCGCGGAGCGCGGCGAGGCGCTGGAGCTGGCGGTGCTGCTGGTCCTGCAGAAGCTGAACCCCGTGGAACGGGCGGCCTACGTGCTGCGGGAGGCGTTCGGCTACGCGTACGACGAGATCGCGGGCATGCTCCAGCTGAGCCAGGCCAATACGCGGCAGATCCTCAGCAGGGCCCGCAAGCGGCTGTCCGCCGAGCGCCGGGAACCCGTCGAGGCGGCCCAGCACCGACGGCTGGTCGAGGCCTTCGTCGCCGCCGCGCAGCACGGTGACGTCGCCGCGCTCGAGAGCGTGCTGTCGGCGGACGTCGTCGCCTACGCGGACGGGAACGGCATGCGCGGCGTGGCACGGGTGGAGATCGTGGGAGCCGAGCGCGTGGCCAGGGTAAGCGCCTTCGCGAAGAAGTTCTTCCCCGGGGCCGAGTACGGCGTGGCCGAGGCGAACGGCCGACCCGGCCTGCTCCTCGTCCAGAACGGGGTCACGGTCGCCCTGGTGAGCGTCACCGTGGGACCGGACGGTATCGACGGGCTGTACTGGGTCCTGGCGCCCGACAAGCTGAGGGCCTACGAGCGGTCGGCTCGCAGACCCACGGGACGCCCGTAGTCGCTCTGACGACGGAGGGACCGGTCAGCTCTGCTTCAGCCACTCCTCGTAGCGGGTGGACGCGAGGTGGGCCGTGTCGTCGCCGATGAGAACCCCGTCGGGCATGCCCGCGAACGGGCTCGCGGCCTCGTCGGTGACGATGGAGCGGCCGTCCGGCTTCGCCGCCAGGGTGATCTCACCGAGCCGGTCGAGCCGCTCGACCTCGGGGCCCGCGATGTCGCGGACGCCGTACGACGGCTCGCCCAGCGCCGCGTCGGCGACGGCTGCGGCGACGTCGGCGGAGGCCATCGGGCGCAGCCGCAGGGACGGCAGGTGCACCTCCGTGCCCTCGGTGGTCATGTCCATCACCGGGGCGATGAACTCGAAGAACTGGGTGGCGCGCACGATGCTGTAGGGAACGCCGCTGTTCCGCACGGCCTCCTCCTGGGCGACCTTGGCCCGGTAGTAGCCGTAGTCGGGCACCTGGTCGACGCCGACGATGGAGAGCACGACGTGGTGACGGACACCCGCCTGCTTTGCCGCCTCGGTCAGGTTCCGCTCCGAGCGGCTGAAGAAGTCCAGCGCAGGCTCCGGATCGAAGGAGGGGGAGTTCGGCACGTCCACGACCACGTCCGCGCCCATGAGAGCCTGCGCCAGACCCTCACCGGTGAGGGTGTCGACGCCCGTGGAGGGAGCGGCCGCTACGGCCTCGTGACCACTGTCGCGCAGCAGCGCGACCACCTGCGAGCCGATGAGCCCCGTACCGCCGACGACCACGATCTTCATCACTGTCTCCGTTCGTTGATTCGGCTTCCCGACGGATACCGGCGACACCTCGCCGGACCCGGTGCGTCCACGCGCACATCAACAAGACAGGGCAGCAGCCAAGCCTGTGACAGCCGAAGGCGACGCTCCGGAGGCGGGTGCGCCGGTCAGCCGTGGCGCGGACCTCCGGCCTCGGCGCGTCCTTCGAGCGCTTGCGAGCACACATCCTGGACACGGCCCTGACCTCGGCCATCACGAGCGACAGAACCTTGGATCCCACCACCCCGCTCGGCACGCCCCGCAGACAGGCTCAGTCGATCCCCCCACATCGTCCAAGACGCAAAGAATGGGGCGCCGGGCGACTCGTAGCCCTCAGCCGCGGTCCGCGGCAGGCCGCCAGTGTGCGCGCAGTTCCTCAGCTGCCGTGCCGGCCTGGGCCTCACCGGCCTGGTAGGCCGCTGTCCAGGCGTCAGGGTCGCCCTGCTCGGCGTCCAACCGGCGCACCGCGGCCGGATCGGGGACCACGAGGCAGGCGCCCTCGGTCGTGGGGTGTGGGTGGCGGTGGGCGAGCGGATCGATGACCACCACGATGCGGCTGCCGGCCGCCAGGTCGGTGTTGGTGCCGGCTCGCAAGGCGCCGTCCAGGTAGCGCCGGCCGTCAACGGTGACAGGGGGCTCGATCCCGGGGAAGGCGCTGGATGCGGCGACCGCGAGAACCAGTGGGACACCCGTGGCGGCGTCCCACACGATCGGCTCGCCGCTTTCGGCGTCAACGGCCGGTATCAGCAGGGGGCGTCGCGGCCAGCTGTCGGCGGCGATCAGTGCGGCGCGCTGGGCGATCAGCTGGTTCTCCGTCTCCGGGTCGAACGTTTTCAGGGCGATGCGGCCCACCCGGCGACGGGCTTCGGCAGGGTCCAGGCCAGGGTCGCCGAGGACGGCGAACACCGCGCCCGTGACTGCCGGGCCGGGGCGGCGCGGCGCGGACGAGGCGTTGGCGGAGCGCCGTGCGGGAACGGTGGCGAGGCGGGCGGGGTCCTGCCCTGTGGCGATGACCGCGCCGACGATCGCCCCGGCTGAGGTGCCCACGATGAGGTCGGCCTCGCCCAGGTCAATCCCGAAGCGGCGCAGGCCCGCCGTCAGTCCGGCCATCCACGCGGTGCCCAGATGCCCGCCGGGCCCCAGGACCAGTGCCCGGTCGAGGTCGTGCATGCCGTCGGCCTCCATGGCTCTCCGTCCGTTGTTGAAACACCCGTGTCATATACTTGCACGGCTCTGCCGTACGAGAGGACGGTGCACTGTGGGACGGCCTTCCGATTCCGGCCGGCGGGAGCGCGTTCTGGCGCAGGCCACTGACTACGTCCTCGCGAAGGGGCTGGCTGGATTGAGTCTTCGCCCGCTGGCGGTGGCACTGGGTACCAGCCCGCGGATGCTGCTCTACGACTTCGGCAGCAAGCAGGAGCTGGTGGCCGCGGTTCTCGCCGAGGCACGCCGGCGCGGCGCTGAACGCCTCGCCCACGACCTGCCGCGGAGCGGCACCACCGTCCAGGAGCGGCTGCGCGGGATCTGGGTGTGGCTGAGTGCGCCCGAACGCGCCCCGTTCGTTCGGCTGTTCTTCGAGGTCCACGCCGACCTGCTGGCCCACCCCGAGCGCTACCCGGACCAGGCAGGGGCCGTCACCGACTGGTTCGGCCCACTGCGCGCCGTCTTCGCCGACATCACCGCCGGGAACGACGACACCGCCACCCCCACCCTCGTCATGGCCGTCATCCGCGGCCTGCTGTTCGACCTCACCACCACCGGCGAACGCGAGCGCACCGATCTCGCCCTGGAGCAGTTCGCCGCCCTCCTGCAAGCGCCTACACCGTGACATCTCGGCGCCCCTCCCGGGAGCTGCTGTGCTGAACTCCCGCCGGACGTACGGGAGTTCGGGGACAGACCGTACGCTGGCGGTGAGGAACAGCTGCAGGTAGCCCCACAGGTACGAGGGCGATTCGTACCCGGGTCTGAGGGAGCCACTTGGGTAACCAGAGCGGAGACGACGTTTCTCCGCTTGGCCCCGGTCTTGCGTGTGAGCCTTGGGGCGTTTCTTCGCGCCGAGTTCGCGGACCGGCCCGCGCTGGGTCGATTGGCGATAGCGTGATCGTCATGACGGCTGAGGGTGAGGCGCTGGTCGGCGGGATGGCGAACGCGGGGGCGGTCTTTCGCCGGGGTGCGCTGGTCGAGCGGCCGGCGCCGCGCAACGCGCGCGCCCTGCATGCCTATCTCCTTGCGCTGAAGGAGCACGGCTTCGACGCGGCGCCGGCCCCTGTCGGTCTCACCGCGGATGCCCGTGAGCAACTGACCTTCATCCCTGGCGACGTGGCTCTGCCGGCGTTCCCGGACTGGGCGATGACGAGTTCTGCCCTCGCATCGGTGGGGAGCCTGCTGCGGCGTCTGCATGAGACCAGCGCGGCCGTGGCGGTCGACACCCGTGCCGAGTGGCCCCGGGACCTGGCCGACCCGGAGGGGGGAACGATGCTGTGCCACAACGACGTGTGCCCGGAGAACGTCGTCTTCCGTGACGGCCGTGCCGCGGCGCTGATCGATTTCGACTTGGCGGCCCCAGGCCGTGCCCTCTGGGACATCGCCATGACCGCCCGCTATTGGGTGCCCATGCTTGATCCCGCATCCGCGGCCGCTCTCTACCCCTCTGGGCTGGATGCGCCCGCACGGCTGCGGACCCTTGCCGACGGCTACGGCCTCTCGGCGGGGGACCGCGCCGAGTTGCCCGGCGTCATCGAGCAGGCCACGGAGGTCTGCCGGGCCTTCGTCACCCGCCGCGTGGCCGACGGTGACCCCGCCTATCTCCAGGCGCTGGCCGAGCGCGGTGGATGGGAACGCTGGGACCGCATGCAGACCTGGCTGGTGGACCACCGCAAGACGTTCACGACTGCCTTGCTGAACTGACCGGAGCGGACGTTCGACGACAAACACACGGGGCGTTCTTGGTGCCGCGTCCGTTCGCGGTGGCCTGGAACGGTAGGAGTCGGTGCCGGTCTGGATCAGCGTGCAGCGGAAGGTGATCCGGTCGGCGACGGCCGCGCAGAGCCAGGGCTGGTTGAAGATTCGGAACAGCAGTTTGGAACCCTCTCGCCCAGGTCGAGGTACAGACGCTTGGCCGTGCCGCTGTCGCCGATCAGGACGGGAGGACGGCCCTCCTGGACCAGGCGGGGTTCTTCGGCTCGCCGATGTTCTCCGGTGAGACGTGAGGGTCCTTCTCGAACCGGAAGTTCTCCAGCCGCTTGGGGCGGGGAAACCTTACGGCCCTGATCAGCCGCTGCTTACGCCGAAGTTCCCGGTCATCGCCTTCGAGCTGCAACAGGGCGGAAGCATCGCTCTGCGCGGCAAGTCGCCGAAGTCGCCCGTTCATCGCCTGGCTGCGCAACTCGGTTCTTCCTCCGCCCGACTTGACCCTTCACGAGCGAAGCAGCACCCTCGCGGGCAGCATCGAGAACCACTGGCGCGTCGAGGCCGCCGGCGGAGTTCAGCGGATCGAGGAGCACGCATGGCCCGAGCTGCGGCAGCATCTGTCGGTCGTGGCCGGCGGACTCCGAGGAGCGATTCCCATGGCCCCCGTCATCGCCGAGGAACCGGCGCCGGGCGGGCTGTGGCCTGTCAGCAGGTATTTGAACAGGAGAAGCGGCTCACCGGGGTCAGCCGGACACGCTGGCCAATTGTCGCTGAAAGTGACGGCGTGGTATCACGTTGGCTGACATCATCAACTTCACTCGCGGCAGCTGTCGAGGACTGGTGGGCGGCGAGAGGCTGAGCGCTGGTGCGACACGTGCCAAGAGGGAGGCATCTTGGCATTCGCACGCCTGAGGCGGTCCGGCCTGTCCGTGGAACGTCTTGAGGGCGGCTGCCGATGAGTTGGCTTCACCACACCTGGCTGGCAGTCTACGTGTTACCGGCTGCCGTGAGCGCGGCCATCGCCTGGGTGGGTCTGGCACGCGAGTTCTCCGGCAAGGGACGGCTGCTGGGCAGCTGGGCGTCGTTTTCTTTGATGCTGCTCGTGCTGGCGCTGATGGGCGGGGTGGCGGCCTGCGCGGTGGTGCTGCTGCCGCACGCGGCGTCGATTCCTCCGGTGATCGCGGGCGCCGCGACGGGGGCCACCGCGCTGCCTAGGCGCAAACAGGACGAGACGGCTCAGCCGTATATCAAGTTCATGACCCTGGGCATCGCCCTGGTCAGGGAGCGGCTGGTGCAGCGTGTGCACCTGGATGCCTGTACCTGGTCGGACCGCTTTCTCGCTCGTATCGAAACCTCCGCCCAGCTCAGGGTGTTCGTCCACGATCTCAGGCTGTACCTGCTGGAGCGGCATCCCCTCACCGCCGAGACCAAGACGATCAACGCGATCTACACGGAGGTGGAGACGGCGATCGACGTGGCGCTGGACGTGGCGACAAGCATCGACGAGGCATGCCGCCAGGCCGAGCGCGAACCGACCGATGATGAACTCGTCGCCCGCCGCCAGGCGTTCGGCACCGCCCTCGCCCAGTGTGGACACCTGCTGCGCTTCGCCTATGCCCACGGCCGTCGCAGCGAGAACGAAGAACTTCAGACGTTGCGGGCGAAGGCGACGTCCAACGACGCGTTCCACCACCCGGCTCTGCCGCCACAGCGTCGCTGGTTCGAACGCTGGCTCACCCGCTGACGAACAGGCGCATCAGCTGTCGACGGGACGACCGAGCGGCACTCGTGCCGGGCCCGAGGCTCAGTGTCGGGCCGGCAGCCCGCTGCTCCTGACGCGCGACGCGTCCGTGCTGCTGCTGGCCCTGGCGTCCGCCGACTGCCCTCGGGGACAGAACGTGATCTGGACGTCGGCATCCAGCGCCTCCGCTACGGCGGCGAGAGTGCGCACGGTCAGGTTCGCATCGCCGGACATGATCTGACTGACACGTCCCGGGCTGACACCCATCGCCGCCGCCAGATCGGAGCGGGTCTTGCCCCGCCCCGCCAGTACGCCGGCCAGGGAGGCCGTAGCCTGCCGCGCTATCCGGGAAGCCGCCAAGGTCGTCCGGCTCTCGTCACGGGCAAAAATGCCCATGATTCACCCCCAACTCATGGAGAGACAACGCTCGTTGCCACCCCATCAGCATGCCACCTTTAGCTAGGCCTAAAAACTCAGTTGGTGAAGACTCTACGCCCGATACTCCCCGTCCGAGGCGCTGACCTGCAGTAGTCGCTTGTGGAATTGCCGCAACATCACCCGTTCGGGTAGATGCCGCCTGGCCTGCACCCGCTGGCAGGCCGTCCGGGAGGAAAGGGCGAGCCTCTTGGAAGCAGCTGACGCCTTGGTCCGGCGGGAGGTCGCCAACGGCGATTGACAGGGGTACGCCGGCCGCACGGACTGGCATGATCCGGAACAGTCCCGGTCGGCCATGCTGTTCGCTGCGTGGACGGTGATTGACGCTCCGGTCCGTGCGCGGCTACGTTCTGCCGCATGCAGCAGCGGAAGATCCTCACGACTCGCGGTCACATCGACCACATGCGGGTGTGTTCTGCTGCGTGTCGCCCCTGTTGAGAGCCGTTCCGCCTCCAGCGGTATCCGCCCGCGCCTGACAGCCTCATCGGCTGTGCGCGGGAGCACCTTCCTGTAGTTGCCATCTCTCACCGCGCATACCCGGCCGGGTGCGCGCCTTCTTCGCATGCCCGTGACCGAGCCGACCCGGTTCGGCTTCGCACTGCCAGAAACGGACACCTGATGCGTCACAAGCCCATCCCCGCGCAGGTCCTGATCGCTGCGGCCACCACTGTCGTCACGGGCCTGCTGCCCCTGGCCGGCACCGCATCCGCAACCCCGGACAGCAAGCCGCTGCCGCCGGTGACTGTCCTCACCGACAAGGGCACAGCGGGCCGGGGGGACATCTTCGTCTCACCGAACTCGGCGAACAGCGCCTACTCCAGCGGTGTGGAGATCCTGAACGGCGACGCCAGGCGTGTCGTGTGGTCGCACAAGGTGCCGGCCGGCCAGCAGGCGGCGGACTTCCGTGCCCAGACCTACCGGGGCAAGCCGGTTCTGACCTGGTGGCAGGGCACCGGGCTGGGCTCCCTCGCGAGTGGCGTGAACTACATCTATGACAACCGGTATCGGAAGGTCGCCGAGGTCCGTGCCGGGAACGGGTACGCCGCCGACGGGCACGAGTTCCTGATCACCGGTCGTGGCACGGCACTCGTCCTGGCGTACAAGCAGGAGACCGCCGATCTGACGGACATCGGCGGCTCCGCGCACCAGGCGGTGATCGACGGGGTGGTGCAGGAGATAGACATCCGCACGGGCCGGGTCCTGTTCCAGTGGAAGGCGGCCGATCACGTGCCGTACGCGCAGAGCGAGCAGCCGCTGCCGTCGTCGCCGAGCAAGCCGTGGGACTGGTTCCACATCAACGCGGTGAAGCCCGACACCGATGGGGACCTGCTCGTCGATGCCCGGAACACGTGGACCACGTACAAGGTCGACCGGCACAACGGCACCGTGCTGTGGCAGCTCGGCGGCAAGGCCGGCACGTTCAAGGAGCAGGCCGCGCCCGGCCAGTACCTGAACACGGCCGGGACGATCTTCGCGTGGCAGCACGATCCCGAACCGCTCGGCGGCGGCCTGTACAGCTGGTTCGACAACGAGTCCGCAGGGGCCGCGAACACTGGGGCCGGGGCGGTGGAGGAGCTTCCGTTCAGCCGGGTCGTCACCGTCCGCGTGGACGAGAAGGCGCGTACGGCGACGCTGGTGAAGTCTGTGAACCAGCCGGACTACCTCAGCGCGTCCTCGCAGGGCAACGCGCAGCCGCTCCGCCGCGGAGGGGCTTTCGTCGGATGGGGGTCGCTCCCGTACGTCTCCGAGTTCAACGCCTCGGGGAAGGTCGTGTTCAAGGCCCAGTTCCCCACGGGCGTGAACAGCTATCGCGCCTACCGCTTCCCCTGGAAGTAGGCAGGTTCGACGTGACGGTGCTGTCACACCTGCGCACGATGCGTAGGACGTCAGCGGGGGTCACGCCCCGGAAGCGGGCGATCCAGCACGTGACGAGCGCGAAGAACCTTGGTGTCGTTCTGGTGGTTATTGGGTGTCCCTGATCACGCTTGTCCTTCAGGTCAGGGCAGTGTGGCGTGGTCTGCATGAAGATGGACATCGAGCTGATCACCGCCGTACCGCTATGACCAGAGTCCCGGCGACGGCTGCACCGTGGCCCTAGCGAGTCCATGTGGCCGGGCTGCGTGCACGGCCTCTACCTTGGTCAATAGGGCGGCAGACCTACTCGGAGAGCTGGAGGTAGGATCCGCGAGCGTTGTTGGCCCATTCGGGCTGGCCGAGCCCTGTGGGGGATCTTCCGATGACGTTCCGACTGCGTGCTGTCCGCGCGCTCGTGCTGCTGGCCGGCTTCTATCTGATGGGCGTGGTTCTGCTGTCGGCCATGGCGGCGCTCGACTGGCTGCTGGTGACACGGCTGTTCACCGCGCCGGCGGCCTGGCTCGAAGGCATGGTCCTGACCGTCACCGTTCTACTGGCAGCGGCGATTCTGCGGGGCATGTTCGTCTTCCTGCGGGCCGGGCGTCTGGGCCCGGTGCCCCGCGCGGTGGCGGTCACGCCCCAGGACCAGCCCGAGCTGTGGGAACAGGTGCGCGCCGCCGCCGAAGTGACGGGGGAGCGGCCGCCGGACGAGCTCTACCTGGTCGCCGAGGTCAACGCGGGGGTCGCCGAACAGAACCGCCTGCTGGGGCTGCTGCCCGGACGACGCCGTATGTTCCTGGGCCTGCCGTTGCTCGCCGGGCTGACCGTCCCGCAGTTGTGCGCCGTCCTCGCCCACGAGTTCGGGCACTACGGCAACCTCGACACCCGGCTCGGCGGTGTCACGATGCGTGGGCGGAAAGCCGTACTGCACACGGTGGAAGCGTTCCGCGAGGGCAGCACCCGGCTGCACTACGCGATCGGCACCCTGTACGTCGGCTACGCCCGGATGTTCCTGCGGACCTCGCAGTCCGTGGCCCGCCACCAGGAGCTCGCCGCCGACCAGATGGCCGCCCGGCACGCGGGCCGTGACGCGACGGCCGCCGCGCTGCGCGTCCTTCCGGTGCTCGCCGCCGCGCACACCCACTACCTGGAGACGTACGCCGCGATGGGCGGGCCGCTGGGAGCTCTGCCGCCCGTGGGCGAGGTGCACGGCGGTTTCCAACGGCTGCTCGCCGCCCGGACGGGGGAGCGGCTCGCTGCGCTTTCCGCCGGGCAGCGTCCGCCGCGGCCGCACGAGTACGACTCGCACCCGCCGACCGCCGAACGGATCGCCCTGATCGAGAAGCTGCCCGCCGACGACCGAGCCGATGGCTCGGCCGACGAGCCGGCCGCGCTCACCCTGCTGCACGACCCGGAACGGATGTTCGCAGCGCTGGAGGCGCGCACGCTGCCGCAGGAGGCGGCGCGGCTGCGACGCATGAGCTGGGACGACCTCGTCATGGCCCGCGCGCTGGCCGACGCCGAGGGCTGGTCCCGGCCGCTGCGGGTCGCCGTCGCAAGGGCGCTTCGCTCATCGGCGCAAGGCGCAGACAGTACGGTGACCGTACGCCGAGAGGCCACGGCTGAGGGGGTGGTGAACGACCAGTTGCCCGGCTTGGAGGAGATACTCGACGCGTTCGACCGCGGCCTGCTATGGATGGCTGTCGCCGACCGCATGCCCAAGCCACATCAGGCGGCGCGACTGATCGGCCCGCCCGCCCGCAACTTCATCCGGCCCAAGGTTTTCGACGGGCTCGCGGGCATGGTCCACCTGCGCCTCGCCGAGGCCGGACACGCCACTCCGGACATCGCGTGGTCGGGGCAACCCGGACTCGCCCTGCCCGAGCTGTGGGAGAAGGGCATGGACGACGCCCTCGACGCGGCCGTCGCCGACACGCCCGACACCGCCCCCCCTGCGCGCCCTGCTCAGGACGCTTCCCACTCACGAGAACGTCCGCTGAACCAGAGGCTTCACGTTGGTCACCTATGCTGCCACGCTCGACCTCCCGCGCCACGTCGTCGAGTTCCTCGCCCGCCTGCTGGTCGCCCACCGCCGGCACGTCGACAAGGTCCCGGGCGCTGGGCCCGTTCCAGCAGGCGGTGCTGGTGCTCCACTGGTTCCGCGAGCGCGGCTGCGCGCATTGCTGGCCCGCGACGCCGGCGTCTCCCGGGCCACCGGCTGCCACTACCTGCACGAGGCCATCTTCGCGTCCCCGGCCTTCTCTGCGAGGGTCCAGCAGTTCTTGCGCGGCAGTTCCGGCAACAGCCCGAGCACGAACGCCCGGGCCCGGCGCCGGGGTTCCACACGGACGAACCGTCCCGCGATGCGGCCCATCAGGGCCTCGAACGCTTTCGGGATCTGAGCCCGAGCATCAACTCTGGAGTGGAATCGTCTGGTGGACATGTCCGGAACCGCCGACGAGTACACGGTCGGCAGATTCATCGCAGACTGGGATGTCGCTCCGCGATTGGCTCGCGCCCGACGCGTCATCAGTGTCGCGCTGGATGCGCAACTGAGCGAGGAAGACAACGCCGAGATCGACGCCTTGTGCGACCAGGGCCGCCTCTACGGCACGGACAGGGCCGTCAGCCCCTCCGCTGACCAGTCCAGCTGAGACCGCAAGTACATCGGACCGCACCGATCGAGGCGGGGATCAGCTCGGCCCGAGACCCGGTACCCAAGCAGCAAGATCGCGATCTACAGCTGGAGTACTGGGCAGTACGGACCGGCGGGCGCTGCCGGAAAGTCCGAATGTCCGTCCAGCCACCCGCAGAGCCGTTCGGCCAGTGTGAGGTCTTCGGGGTAAGGGACAAAGCCTCACCTCAGCGGCCGAACCCACCGTCGGCGACTTCGAGATAGATCCGCTTGAGGAGCGGCGGCATCGGATGCCCCACCACGGCCTCAAGCTCGGCCACGGCCTCGGGCGGCGCCGGCGGCGGCAGTTCGCCAGCCGCATCCTGCTCTCGGATCCTATGGATGATCTCGTCGTCGGTCATGTCGACATTCGTAGCAGCTGCCACCGACAGCTTGCCCGGGCTACCCCAGGCAGCTGTGAAGCCACCGTTGACCACAAAAGGTCGTGCTCGCCGGCTGCCGACGCCCGCACCGCCGCTACGAGGGCAAGGCCGAACACTTCATGGCGTTCGTCGGAATCGCCGCAGCCCTCATCAGCCACCGCAGACTTTCCAACTGAAGAAGGTCAAGTCCGTTTCCCGTAGCGGTCGTTCGCGCCGGGTGAGGATTGCTTTTGCAGGAGAGTCGGTCGAGTCGGGAGCGGTGACGCGCACCGTGGGCTTCGCTCCATGGTCAGGGGCGAGTCGCTTAAGCGGCAGCCTGCCCTTCCTGCGGACCGGACGGTTCGACAGCTGTGAACATGGAGAAACGGCACATCAAAGGACCGCTCAGTTGGCCAGGGCTTGCCACTCCCGCGCCAGCACCGACCAGACCTCGGCGTCGTGGCGGACGCCCCGGTAGAGGTAGGTTTCGCGCAGGACGCCCTCACGGGTCATGCCGAGCCGCTTGGCGACGTTGATGCTGGGCGTGTTCTTCGGCGACACCAGCCACTGCACCCGGTGGATGCCGCGTTCGTTGCACGCCCAGTCGATGATTATCCGTGCTGCACGTCCGACCAGGCCACGGCCTGTGGCAGCAGGCTCCAGCCAGCAGCCGACCTCGCAGGTGCCTGCGGCGGCGTCGAATTTGGGGAAGGAGACTCCACCCACGAGGGTGCCGTCGAGCCAGATTCCGTACAGTCGGCCGGTGTCGGTGGCTGCCTTGTCGGCGTAAAGCTGGAGATAGCTGCGGGCGGAGTCGAGGTCTGAGGCGAGATCGGGCAGTTCCATGTGCTGACCGATGAAGTCCCGGCCCCGGTCCATATGCGCTAGGAACTCCTCGGCCTGCCACGGCTCCAACGGCCGCAGCTCGGCCCCGTCCCCCAGGGAAATCACGAACATAGCCACCTTCCAAGTGCGCTTATCCGACTCTTGGATCTTCGCACGCCCGCCCGTCCGCTGCGGACGGCGGCGGGGCTTGCCGCGTCATAAGGGGCAGTAAGTCCCGTCCAGCTCGCCCGAATTCGCCCTTGACGATGGGGACTTCAGCTCACATCTCCCTCCTGGCCGACCGCGGCGGTGTCGACCGGGTCAGCCGGCTGTTGCGGGTCATGACGTTGATGACGGCAGAGTCGGCCATACGTTGCTGCGAGGAAGGGCACCAGGGGGACCGCTGGCGCTTGGGCTTCCCAGCGGGTGGGCGGCTCAGGCTTCACGGACGAACGTCGCGCAGTGCGGACAGTCGTCGAGGAAGCGATGCCGACACACAACGGTGTGCTGCAGGAAGGTGATCGCCTCCTGCCTCTGGACGACTTCGCCTTCGAGTTCAGCGATCTTCGCCCTTACGACCGCCTGCGCCGCCGACTTCTTCGGCACCATGGCGGCGGTGACCTCAGGCAACGAGAGACCGACGCGCCGCAGTTTCAGAACTGTGCGTGCCTGTTCCACGGCGTTGTCGTCGTAGACGCGGTGGCCGTTGCCATCGCGACGCACGGTGAGTGCCCCAACGCACCGCCGAACACTTCCACCTCACCAACGGCCCCATCGACACCATCCGCCTGATCTTCGACGCCACGCCCTGGCACGAGATCATGCAGGCAGCCACGGCGCCTTGACACCACCTACAGCTTCCGTGGGCCAGTGAGGCGACGCAGGACCGACGCTGCAAGCCGTACGGACATCAAAGGAAACAACTTCTGAGGGTTGACCTTGCCCCTGGGGCAAGTCCCACAGTGGCGCTGTGAACACCGGATCAGCTCAGGAACAGCTCCTGTCCGAACAGCGTGCCTACTACAGTGCCCTTGCCCCGGACTACCTTGACCAGCTCCTCGATCTTCCCGGCGGCGCTGAGCTGGCTGAGGCGCTCGACGCCTTCCGGCCGGCTGGCAGTGTGTTGGAACTGGCCTGCGGTCCGGGCACCTGGACCCCTCAGCTGCTCCGCCACGCCAGCGACGTCACTGCCGTCGATGCGTCCCAGGAAATGCTCGCGATCGCCGCGAGCCGTGTCTCTGATGGTGCCCGGGTGAGATTCGTCGAGGCTGACCTGTTTGCCTGGGAACCTGACCGCCGTTATGACGTCGTCTTCATGGGGTGCTGGCTCTCGCACGTGCCAGCCAGGCGATTCGAGTCCTTCTGGTCTCTGGTGAGCACCGCCCTCGCGCCCCAGGGCCGGGTGTTCTTCGTCGATGACCACTACCGCACGCCAGAGGAGCTCGTCGAGGGCCCGGAATCGTCCACCATCGAGCGGCGCATCCCTGATGGGACGGCCTACCGAATCGTGAAAGTTCCGTACGAGCCGGCAGAGCTGGAAAAACAGCTTCGCGAGCTCGGCTGGGACGTCACAGTTACGCCGACAGCTGGCCCGTTCTTCTGGGGCGCCGGCAATCGAACTGGGGAGTCTTGATCAGGATCGGGGCCGGATCATGACTGCGGCAGCGGTAACGGTGCCAACGTAGATGTATCCGCGCTTGTTCGTAGCGGGTGGCGACGGCCCGGAACTGTTTCAGCTTGTGATCGCCCGTTCGACCGTGTTGCGCTTCATGTGCCGACACTTGGACATGCCGCATCTGTGCCGGAAGGCAGGTCTGCTGCGCGTGCGTCACCCTTACCAGCGAGGAGAACGCAGGCGTCGTGGCCGCCTGGCCGGATCAACGGTGGACGTGGTGCCAACTATTCATCGGCTGCGCAGGGTGCAGTCCGGCACCGGCCGCTGCCCCATATGGAGACCGGAGTCCTGGACCGCATGGCGTTCAGGCCCCACTTGAGTCACATCTCCTCGTGGCGTTCGACACGGTTTCCGCGCCCTTGTCGGACCGAGAGCTGGTGATCACGCGGACTGGCCAAGGGCAGCGGCTTACCGGGATTGGAGGAACCCGCGTTCCCAGGCAGCGGTGTGCGCTCAGGGATCACCGTGCGGATGCCACGGGCCGCGAGGTCTGCGCGGATCCGTTCTAGGAGTACGCCTTGTCTGCGAGCAGCGCGTCCGGTGTCCACGTCCTGATGCATCTTGGTTGCCAGGCCACCGCGGGATCGGCCTGTTGCATGGCCGGCCGGCTCGCCCCTGGTGGCAGGAGCTTCGCCCTCGCTGCGGCAGGTGGCGGCGCCGGTGTCTTCTCCGGCCGGCGTGTGTTCGTGGCGAGTTGGTGGGTCCGGTCGATCGTCGAGTCGACCGGGCCCGTCCAGCCGATTCCGTCGGTGGGCGGTCAGCTGGGCCAGAACCGTGTCCCATGTGCCGTCAGCCGCCCACCTGCGATGGCGCACCCATACCGTCTGCCAGGGACAGAACGCTTCGCGGGGCAGGACACGTGATCGGTGGCGGGCGTGTCTGGGTGATGTCTGACCTGCTGTTTCACCCTGCCATGGCGAGGTTGTGCATGGTGGCTACGGCCTGGACGGCGTGGTGGAGGCCGTCGCCCCTCTGGCGGCAGTCGCGGAGGATCTTCCAGTTCTTCATACGGGCGAAGGTGTGCTCGACGCGGGCCCGTACGCGTCGGTGTTCGGCGTTGTCTTCCTCCTGGCCGCGCAGGAGGGGACGTCCGGCTCGTCTGCGGTGCGGGACAATCAGCCCGGTGCCCAGGTAGGCGCCGTCCGCGATCACCGTCGTGCCCGCCGCCACGGCCGGCAGGTCCGACTCGCGCCAGACGTGTGCATCTGCCTTGTTGCCGGGTGCCGGCCGGGCGGAGGCCACCAGCAGGCGGGTGTCGGCATCGATGATGACCTGCACATTCGCCGAGAACCGGTAGTTGCGTGAGGAGGCTGCGACCTTACGGTCCCGGACCGGGACCAGGGTGCAGTCCACGATCCATAACCGGTCGACGCCTGGCACCGGCCCGGGCGCCGGCTCCAGCGCAAGCAATGGTCGCAAGCGCTGGATGACCCGGCAGACGGTGGCAGGTGAGCAGCCGAAGAGCGGGGCGAGCTGCCGCATGGTGAGGTTCGTGCGGTAATGGACGGCAACCAGCAGTACCCGCTCGGCCAGTGGAAGACACCACGGCCGGCCACCGCCGGGACCGTTGCCGCCCCGCTCCCGCACCACCCGAAGCAGCTTCTCGAAGCGCCCCATCCGCAACCCGGTGAACGTCTCCACCCACACCGGCTCAGCCCGCAACACCCCGCCCATACAGGCAAAATGCCCGCCACCGAGCCTTCTGCAACACCCTTTAGCCCGGCAGCCGTGGTGCGGGTTCGGCGGAGGCTGGTGGGGTTCAGGATCCGAGCGTCGCGCGGGCGTGGCTGATGCCGCTGGGCGCGAGAGGGCCGTTGTCAGGGCTCCTTGGTGGGGCGGACGAGACTGGCGCTGGTGCCCATGGGGTTGTCAGTGGCGGTGTCTAGCATGGCGATCATGACGAGGACGCAGGTGGGGGCGGCCGGGCGGCTGCTGCGCGAGATGGCCGGGGCCGGACAGGACGCGGAGGACGCGGGGCCGTGGAGTGGTGCGGCGCTGCGCATGGTGGAGCGGGCGCGGCCCGCGCGCTCGCTGGCTGCCAAGGTTGCCGTTGCGGGTGGAGTCGATCACGAGGCGTCCGCCTGCCTCAAACAGTTGGCGGAGCGTCACCTCGGTGCGGACGGGACCCGCTGGCGGGCGCTGCACGACGCACTCGTCGGGTACCGCGGCAGCCTGCCCGAGCTGTTCGCCGAGCTGCCGGTGCCGCCGGAGTCCGACGACACGCTCCGGCCGCCCGCGCCCCGCAGTGTCCACCGCACGCTCGGCCTGCTCCTCGAGCACGCGGAGCCGCGTCACGCCGCGGCCGCGTTCGCTTCCCTGCCCGAACGGGTGACGACGGAGCTGCTGGCCGGCGGGACTCACCCGGCGCCCACCCTCGTCGACGCCGTCGTCGAGCACGGCGATACGCGCACCCGGGCAGCTCTGGCCCGCCATCCCCGGCTCGACACCCGGGTCCTGGCTCGGCTGGTCGCGGTGGGCGACGCCCACGTCGCCGCAGCCGTCTACCGCAACCCGCGCACCACACAGTCCCTGCGCCGCACCGTCGTGGACCGGATCGACACCGTTCCGCTCGACACCGCTCTGCGCGCCGAGCTGACGGCGCCGCACGGCCAGGTCCCGCGTACCTGGCTCGCCCCACTGCTCGGCTCGGGCGATCCGCAGCTCGTGGTGCCGGCGCTGCGCTCCGGCGTGCGCCAAGTGGCCCAGCAGTATGCCCTGCTGACCATCTGGGAGCGGACCGGCCCGGACGCCGTACGCGCCCTGCTAAACGACCCCGCCGCAGCCGCCTGGCTCAGCCGGGCGGTCGTGGACACGGTCACCCAGGCCCTGGCCGCCCCGAACGGCGACGGGCCGCGCCTGCTGCGGGCGCGGTGCGAGCCCTACGAGGATCCCGCCCGACTGCCCGCGCTGCTCGCCACCGCCCGGGGCACCAGCACGTTGCGCGACCTCCTGTCCGAGCCGTACGTTCACGATCTCGACGCCCTCGCCGAGGCCCATGCCGCGACTCCGTTCATGCCCAAGGCCTGCGAGGAGCTGGCCCGCCACGAGGCGGCGAGCGATGCACAGCGCGAGGCTTTCCGGCTGAGCGTCCTCAACGAGCCGTGGCGGGCCGCGGGCCGGCGCGCGGGGAACACCACCCCGCCCGCGCGGCGCCTCGCCGAGGAGGAACTCGACGACAGCGCCGCCATCTGGGCGGAGGGCATGGCGGTGGCGGGGTACCTCGACCCGGTCGAGCTGATCGGCACCGCGCGCCCTGCCGCCTCCGCCCTGGCCGCGCTCGCCCGCCTCGCCGAACGCGACCTGCTGGGCACGGCGGCGGTCGCCGAGTTGAGGGCATTGACGGAGACGCATCTGGGGGAGCGGCAGCGAGCCTGGGCCGCGCTCGATGTCCTGCTGCCCCACCACGGGGGAACGGTCGCGGAGCTGATCGTCACGGCGGGGAAGGCCGCGGACGAGACCGCAGTGCCTGAACCACCGTCCGCGCCCGATACGCCGTCCCGGCCCGAACCAACGGCCGAGGGCGCCGCCGACCCCCGGCCGGCGGCCGAGCCCCTACCACCGGCCTCGGAGCCCCCATCCCGACGGCCTCTGCACCGACGCGAGCGCATGCACGCTCTGGCCGCGCTCGACCTGCTGTACTCCCTCGCCCCGGACGGTGCGCCCCGACCGAAGGATCCCGAGGTGCTGCGCGCACTGACCATGTACGAGCCGGCGACCGCGCCCGGCCTCGCCACCCCTCGCTGGTTCGCCCTCGCCTGCGCCGCCCATGGCTTCCCCGCCTCCCAGGACGGAGTCGCGTACGAGGCGCCCAGCCTCGCGCAGCTACGCGCGCGACTGCCCGAGACGTACGAATCCGGGGCGCAGCACATCGAGCGCGCCTATGTGCAGGGCGTCCTGCCCGCCGACGAGCTGCTCTCCCTCCTGCCCGCCCGGCGCCTGCTCCTGCTGCCCCACGACTGGCGGCGACTCGCGTTCGCCGAAGCGTGGCGGACCGCGCTCGCCCGTCGACTGCGCGCCGAACTCGGCACCGACCCCGATGCCTGGCTCCACCTGGCCGCGACCGTGACGGCTTCCGAAGCCGCCTCGGAGGATCTGACCTGGGCGCAATTGCTGAAGCACGCGCAATCCGGTGCGAGCCCTGCAGCCCGCCCCGGAACATCCATCGGCAGGACCAGGCCGACCACGCCCGACGAGGCCATCAGGCTGCTGGAGCGCGGCGACCATCTTTGGGCCTGGCCGGAGGGCACCCTGCTCTGCCTCGCCGACCCCGAGGTGGTCGGCGCCGTACTGCCCCGACTCGGCCCCGACGGCCCCTGGCTGCTTGCCGCGTACCTGTTGCGCCACGACCGCACACCACAGGCCGTCCTCGACCGGCTGCTCACGGACCGCGACCACAACGCGCTGCGTGTCCTCGCCGCCCAGTCGCGCTGGATGGAGCGCAGCGGTGCGGTGGAGCGGCTCGTCGAGCTCGACGACCCGGACGTCGACCTCGCCCTGCTGCGGCACTGGAACCCCTGGCCGGTCGCCCACCGGATCGTGACCCGGTCACGGCCCGACACCGGACGGCCGTCCCTGGGCGCCCGGGTGCTCGCCGACTGGCGTGCCGGGAATTCGGCGCGGCCGGCCGGCGGTCTGATGTGGCTGTGCTCCGCCGAACCCGACCTCGTGGAGGAGCTGCTCGAAAGGGAGGGCCCGCGGCTCGGCCTCGGGCATCAACTACTCGGCTGCCTGCGCCTGCTCGAGCATGGCGGTGCCGACCGGCTGGCGCGGCTCGCGGGGCAGAACGTGCTGGGACGCTCCGCCGCCACCGTATGCGCGAAGGCCCTGGCGTCCTCCGACCCCGCCGCCGTCCTCCGCGGCCGGCTGGACCGCGAACTGGCGCCGGAGAAGCTCGTCCGAAGGTTGCGGCGCGCCCGGCACGCACGCGACCTTGTCGAGTCCCGCCCGCCGGGCGAGCCCGTGGACTGGGCCGCTCTCGAAGCCGCCCACGCCCAGGAACCGCTCCCGTGCTGGCAGGACATCGTCCGCCTGGACGGCGTCCCCGAGGACCTGAAACTGCGGCATGCGGCGCTGCTGCCCGAGCCGGGCCCCGACGGCCTGCCCGGCAGCGCGCAGCTCACCCGGGAGCGGGCCCGGCACGGTCTCGGCGACCAGTACCAGTGCGCGCCGACCACCCAGCTGGACGGGCTGCTCAGCGCGGGGCTGCTCGACGGCGAAGACCTGGTGCGCCTCGCTGCCCCGGCCGCGCGGCTGCTCGCCTACCTGGGCGCTGCCGCCCGCCGCCCGGACGCCCCGCCCCAGGCCGCCGAGGCCCGAACGCTCCTCGCGGACCTCGTGCGCGCGCGACTCGGCACTGACCCGAAGGCCTGGCGCCGGGTCGCTGAGCGGCTGACCGGCCTGGACCCCGAGTGGGATCCGAACTCGACGGTGGAGGCGCTCGTCGCTGCCTAATACGGCAACCACCGTTGCAGTACCAGGGCGTATATCGAGGCGTGATCAATCTGCTGATTCGCCCTTGTAGTGGGGGTTTGGTCCGGTGGAGCGTTTGTCCGGTGGAGCGTTTGCCTGACGCGAGTGCAACTGTGGGATTTCATCGAGTCGTACTTGCCGGTCGGCGAGTACGGCCCGTATCCGGGGCGGCTGCGGCAGCAGTTCGAGGGTGTGATCCGGCGCTTCAAGACGGGTGGGCAGTGACGGGAGATGCCGCGTGAGTTCGGAGCCTGGTCGACCGTCCACAACCGCTTTCGGCTGTGACAGAACGCGGGCGGGTTCGAGGCATTGCTGGAGGGCATGATCGCGGAGGCCGCGAAGTCCGGAAAGGCAGACCTGTCCCTGCTCAACATCGACTCCACCACTACGCGCGCCCACCACGACGCCGCCGGGATGCGTGTCGCTCACTGTGATCACATCCCCGGCAGTGCATCCCCGACGCGGTCGAAGGGCGAGCGCCCCCGCCGCTCAGCGCGTAGCGCCGCAAAGGCGCTCTACCAGACCAGGCGGAAAGTCCGACCGCTACGAGCACCAGGACCCGGCCGAGATTCACCCAGATGCCGCACTGGGTGGCCACACCACGGCACTGGACCCTGGGGTCGTAGGGCTGTGCACTGACAGGTCGGCAGGGTTTGTTGAGGCTCTTTGAATTCGGCTCTGTCCGCAGTTCCGTGATCCGAAGCGTGAAACGAGTGCGGTACCGTCAGCGTGGTGTTTCATCATTGGCCCGCGTCACTGTCGCGCCAGTTTCGCCAGCCATGGATGTCCGGGATGCACGCGCTTGAGCCACCCACCAAGACCGTCGCGCCGCGCTTGGCTCAGCAGTGGCAGGACTCCGTCGAAGTCGGCGTGGTCCTTGGGCCGCGCCTCCTTCGCTTTGAACAACAGCACTAGCTCTGGCACCAGGTAGGGGATGCCGTCTGCATTCCGTTCGATGATCGCGTCGTACGGTAGCCGCAGGCTGTCGTCCCGCCGGCAGATCCACGTGCCGCCTTCGTGCGGCTCGCGGAAGACGTCGCAGAGGAACTGACCACTCGTCGGGTCCCGCAGCCAGGTTTGGTGCGTGGCCGCGAGCACCTCAGCTCCTGCTCTTGGCCAGATCCGTCCCGAACCCACCGCGTCAAACACGTACTCGGGGAAGCGGTTCCGAACCTCCGCGAACCCCGTCGCGGGTACTGCGATCTCCAGATCGCCGTGGGGCCGCGACTGCCATCCGCGGAACAAATCCAGAGCCCACCCTGCCACGACACACCAGGGCACGCTGACCCCGCCCAGCCAATCCGCGACCTGTTCCGGTCGCCAGGCGTCCGCCCACCGAGCATCCAGCTCGTCCGTATCAAGTACGGCGCCGCCGGGCGGCAGGGAATCGGTCATCGGAACAATCTATTGCCACGACCCGACCGAGGCGCGGCTATTGGGCCGGATCCGGATCACGGCCGTCATCAGGCATGTTTGCTGACAAGAAGCCAAAGCATGTGCAGTGTCGTCGGTGTGACGTCTCATCGCTGGGTGAGGAACCGGGCCCCGAGGAGTTCGAATGAGACTGCGCCGTACATAGCCTGCTTGAGTGTTTTCACCCGGTTTCACATGCACTTCGACGACTCCGGAGCTCCAGGGCAGGGCCAGATCGGCGGGCACCGCGGCGAGTCCTGGCGCAGGAAGCCGGCCAAGCTTTTCATGGGCTTCGGTGCGTCCTTCTCGGCCTGCCGGATCCACTCCAGCAACAGGTATCCGCGCTGGTGACGGGCCATGTCGGCGAACGCCCGAGCGAGACCGCAGGCACGGGTGCCGTCCGGGGAGCCGAGCCGGACTTGGAAGGAGGCGTTCGTCCTGACTTTCGGTGAGCGTCTCTCGTGGCCGCATGATCCACGAGGTGATCATGCGGGAACTGGGGATGCTCGGGGCCAGCCGGCCAGCCAGCCCGGCGGGTCTGCTCCCGTGCGGCCTCGCCCAGCGGGCGAGCGCGCTGCTCGGCGCTCAGCGCGCGCTGACCGCCTGCGAGCGGCTGCTGACCAGTACGGCGACGAACCCGTCCGGGACATTCTCCCGACTCCGGCTGCGCAACTTCCCCTTCCGTCCCCTGGCTGCGAAGGCGCCGGAGCGGCTGGGCCCGGGCGACAGCGACGACTATGACCAGGTGCGCCAGGACTCCTGACGTCATGTTGGCGGGCTGCCCTCGTGGGCCGCCGACCAGATGAACGACCCCGTCCCTGGCGGAAGGCTCGCCGGTAAGGGGAGGCGTGCACTGGCAAGCCACGCGGGGGCTCATCCGCAAAATTCAGTGAGTGAGCCTTTTCAGCGTGGCCACCGATCGGGTGATGACCTTGGTGCCCGCAACGGACAGGGCTCCCGTGCCGTTGGGTGAGGTGTTCGAAGTCTCAACCTGCCGGTCCAGGAGCCCTGTTGGTTCCCTATCCTGCCGCACTCGACCTGCCTCATGCGCTGGTCGAGTGGGTCACGATGCTTATCGTCACCCGCGAGGGTGACCGCCGCTGCAAGCTCCCGCCGCACCAGCGCGCCCTCGTCGCTCTCGCCTACCTGCGCAAGCACGAGACTCTCGCGCAGATCGCCGCCGGGTTCGGCATATCCGTCGGCACCGCCCACGCCTACACCACCGCCGTCGTGCGGCTCCTCGCCGACCGGGCGCCGGGCCTGCTCAAGACCCTGCGCGAGCACGACCCGGACTACGTACTCCTGGACGGCACCCTCAGCGAGTGCGACCGCCTGGGCGACGGACGCGCCGATTACTCCCACAAGCACCGGCGCCACGGCGTGAACGTGCAGGTCGTCACCGATCCCGTAGGCCAGCTTCTGTGGATCTCGCCGGCCTTGCCGGGCCGTGCTCACGATCTGACCGCCGCACGCACCCACCGCATCATCCGAATCTGCGAACGCCAGGGCGTCCCGATCGTCGCCGACCGCGCCTACATCGGCGCCGGCTCCTGGGCCACCACCGCCATCCGCCGCCCGCCCAACGGCGAACTGTCACCGACCGAGCGGACGCTGAACCGGGCACTCGCCCAGGCCCGCGCTCCCGTCGAACGAGGTGTCGCCCGCCTGAAGTCCTGGCGGATCTTCCGCCGCAGCCGCTGCAGCCCGAACCGCATGACGGACATCGCCGCCGCAGTCCTCACCCTGGAGAGGCAACGTTGAAAAGGCTCAGTAACCGGCCCGGAAGCCGGCAACCAGGAGTACCACCCTCCAGGACGCGGGTCGTGAAGCTGGAGAAGGAACTGTAGGACCGCGTCGCGGTCCTACAGTTCCTGGGCCGTCAGCCCCATCCGGGGCCCCAACCAGGTGGACAGGTCTGCTTGGGAGGACACGGCTTGGGGGACATGGCGGCGGTGCTGTTCGCTGCGTGGTGGTCAGCCGCAGCCGCGCTGACGGCTCCCGCGCCGGCCGCTATGGCGATGAGGGGAGCAGTACAGATGGCGGCTGCCACGCGCCTGACCGTGGAGATGTTTGCACGCATGGCAACTTCTCCTCTCGGGGTGAGCACTGGATCTCAGTGGGCGATCAGTTCTGCTGGCACTCAGTCGCCCCAGCCCCAGCCGTGGCTGTGGTGTCCTCCACCCCAGCCCCAGCCCCAGCCGTGGCTGTGGTGTCCTCCACCCCAGCCCCAGCCCCAGCCATGGCTGTGGTGACCTCCACCCCAGCCCCAGCCGTGGTCGTGGCCGCCGCCCCAGCCCCAGCCGTTGTCCTGGTGGAACGAGACGACGTGCTCGGGCGCCGTGGTGGCGGCTGCATGGGCGGCGCCGGCTCCGGCGGCGATGGCCAGGATCGGTGCCGCCGCGACCGCGATGGCCGCTCGCTTGATACGGGTGTGTGCGCGCATGGTGAGCCCCTCTCTGAGGGTGTGCTTGATTTTCCGGCGGCCTCGATGAGCCGTCCCCGGCGCTTGAGAGCCTGCGCGTAGCTCTGTGCGCCGCTCGCCGCCCGCGAAGCGCATTCAGGCGGCGGACCATCACCTCCGTTATGGACCATAAGCGATTGCGAACTTCTCGATTGATGTTGTTGTGGAGAGGGATTTGCTTCCTGTTACTTCATACGCAGATGACCGTCGTCGGGATTGCTCCGCAGTCGAACTCGCGATGCGACGGATTCTGATTCCGCCGAGCAGCCTGCGGCGCGGAGGGGGGCGGGCAGGGCCGTGGGCCCGGACGGGGATCCCGCCGGCAGTGGTGAGGCGTCCGCATGCTAGGTGCTCGGGCGGGTCTGCCGAGCTCCGGGGCGCCCTCGACGCGGTGGTCGTGGCTCCGGAAGAGGCAGGCGGTGACGCGGGCCTGGGCCCAGTGCGTCAGTCATCCGAAGCGGCCGGGTACGAAGCATGACGACACCGGATTACTCGGTGTAGGAGTCGGTGGCCGGGCGCGCTCGCCCTGCTGCCGCTGCCGCCCGCACCGCTCCTCGTTGGCAATCCCACTGATCGGTAAACCGCCACCTGACACACTCGCCTGCCCCCTCCGGGGTCCCTCGACGCAGCCGCCTGCCATGCCCGGCCTCGACTTCGCCCGCAAGATCCGAACACTGCTGACGACCGGCTGCCAGCCAGCCCAGCAACCCGGGGATTGACCCACCCGCCTCCAGACGCGCCCTCGAAAACGACGTGGCACCGCTCGACCCTGCAGTGGGTTCCCAAGCAGTTGGGGGAGACCGGTACACGATGAGCCTCCCAGGGAGGTTCGCGGCCCGCTGAGCCGTGACCGCATAAGGGTCCCGGACGGTGAACCGTCCGGGACCTGGTATCCGCGGCGCGGGCGCAGCGGTGATCGGGGCGCACCCGCCGGGGTTGCGCGTCGGCGCCGCCGCCGATCCATACCGCGGGCGGCCCATGACCAGCACTGGCGCCCGGAACGGCGTCATTGAGCCGGGATCGGCTGGGTGAGGTTCAACGGGTTGCCGTCGGGGTCCTGGATGTGGGCGACGCGCTGTCCCCACGGCATGTCGTTGGGGCCGCTGCGGACGGAGCCGCCCAGCGCCTCCACCCGGCCGAGTGTCTCGTCGACGTCGATGCTGAGCAGGATCCGCGGTGCCGCCCCGGTCCCCGGCTTCGTCTTGGCCACCAGCCCGAGGTCGGTGTCGCCGATGCGCAAGCCGAGGTAGAAGGCCGGGCCTTCCGCCGGTGCCCGGAAGATCTCCTCGGCGCCGAACAATTTCGTATAGAAGCCGAGCAGGACGTCCTGGTCGGCAGTGATGATCACTGGCTGGATGGTGGACATGGCACTCCTGTCGAGGACGGTCGTGTCGCTGGGTAGACCGTTCGAAGACGGTGGACTCATCGGCAAAGCCGCTTTGGCGGACGATCTGCACCCCAGACTGCCGCCCGCGACCAGTACGAGCCGCTCGAAACGGGGTCACACCACCGCTGCTGACCAGCCACTTCAAGATGGCGCAGCCTCATAGAACTTCGAGTCTCCCGCCGTGGCCCGGCCGCGCGAAGCGGGCGCCGGGCGCAGATCACAGGCGGCGTACGGCGAACGGGGGCAGGACGGATGCGGGACCGCGGTGCCGCCGTCCGGTGCAGGCATGTGCGCACCTCCTGGGCTTGACCAGCGGATCAGACAGGCCCGTACGGCGGGAAAGCCCGGCTTCGCGCTTGCAGGAGCGTTCATGTGGCGTGTCAGCGTCGGCGGGCGTCGGGCAGTCGCGGCCCGCCCGACGACTGGAGCCCGAGCAACTGTCGGAGCCGGAGGCGCGGACGGGCAGTCGATCACTGGGAACGCCGTCTGACCACCGCAGGCACTCGGCGCAACGTCTTGGTTCGGCTCAGTCGAGGAGGTCGGCAACAAGGGCGGCGAACCCGTCCGAGGTGGCGACGGCGGATACCGAGCTGATCAGCCTTGGCCCGCCTGGAACTCGCGCCTTCGCCGGCGACCACGAGGCTGGTCTTCTTGGACCCGCTGGACTGGACCAGGAACTCGTTGCGGGTGAGCCGTTCCAGGTCTCCTGTCATGGCGCCGGTGACGACCACTGTCATCCCGGCCAGCGGACCGGAGCCGATCGGCGAGCCGGCCGTGCTGTCGCTGCCGGGGTCGGTCTCGGCGGCCGAGGGCGGGGTGACGCCGGGCTCGGTCATGTTGATGCCGACAGCGGCGAGTTTGTCGATGAGCGCGGCGAGTTCTGCGAGTTCCGCGACGTCGAGGGGGCTTGCCACGCCCTGTCGCCACCGACTCCCGTCCGGGCGTTGCCGACCCGGCCGCATCCAGACCGCAGCCACTGAGTCGCTGTCCAACGTCCGGTGCAGGTGATGGCTTCGCCGCAGAGTGCAGTTGACCAGCGGGACGAAAACGTATCCGGTCATTCACCGCCCGCGGAATCGGAGGCGGGCCCGCCCTGCGGGAGGAACCTCCGTGGTCCGATAAGGAACCGGTTCGAGGTCACAGCAATCGGTCGACCAGCCCGTCGATGTAGTCCGGGGTGAGCGGGACCATGCCGAACAAGACGCGGATATACATCGGGGCCAGGATGTGGTCCAGCACATCGAACACATCGGGTGCGGGCTCGCCACGGTCGCGGGCGCGATCGAGCATGGACTGCAGTTGCCGGGTGCGTTCGGCGCGGAGGTCGGCACCAGCCTGCAGGCCCTGCGGACCGCTGCTCGAGAGGGCGACGGCCAGGTGCAGCACTGCCGGACCGTCGGGTCCGGTGATCTCGCGGGCCACTTGGGCCGCGTAGGTGCGCAGGTCGCCGGCGAGGCTCCCGGTGTCGGGCATCGGCGACTGCGCATTGAGGCGGGTGAGCGCCACGTCGGTGAGCAGGGTTTCCAGGTTCCCCCACCGGCGGTAGATGCTGCTGTCGGCTACGCCTGCGCGGGCTGCGACGTCGCCGACGGTGAAGTTGCCGTAGCCGCGCTCACTGATCAGGTCGGTGACGGCCTGGTGCACCTGCGCGCCGACGCGGGCGCTGCGCCCGCCGGGCCGCCGGGCTCGCTGTCGCTCGTTCATGCCCACAACCTTAACGCAGTCGCGACTTGCGTTTGTGGGGCCATCCTCTCTATAGTCGCTTAACGCAGTCATCGGCTGCTTTAGGGCGCTCAGGTGTATCGCCACCCGCGTCGACCGTGGACCGGGCGCAACCAACGATTGAGGGGGATCCCATGGCTGCATCGCATGCGACCGTAGGCAGTCGATCAAACCGGGCCGTGCTGCTCACGGTCACCTGCCTGGGTCAATTCATGGTCCTGCTCGACAACACGATCGTTGGAGCGGCACTGCCCGATATGCAGCACCGGCTGCACGCACAGCTGACCGGACTCCAGTGGATCGTCGACGCGTACGTACTGCTGGTCGCCATGCTGCTGTTGTCCGGCGGTGTCTTCGCCGACCGGTTCGGCCGCAAGCGGGTGTACCTGACCGGCGTGGCGGTGTTCACTGCCGCGTCGCTGCTGTGCAGCCTCGCGCCCTCGCTCGGCTGGCTGGTCGCCGGCCGGGTGCTGCAGGGCATCGGGGCCGCGGCGCTGAGCCCTGCCTCGCTCGCCCTGCTCGCCGCCGCCTATCCCGTGCCGCGAGAACGGATCAAGGCGATCGGGCTGTGGGCCGGACTCAGCGGAATCGGTCTGGCCGCAGGCCCCGTGGCCGGCGGCGTGCTGGCACAAGCCTTCGGCTGGCCCGCCATCTTCCTGGTCAATCTGCCCATCGGCGTGGTCCTGCTGCTGGTCGGCCTGCGCCACCTCGGCGAGTCCCGCAACCCGAGTGCCCCCGCGATCGACATCCCGGGCACGGTGCTGTCCGTTCTGGCGGTGGGGGTACTGACCTACGGGCTGATCGAGGGGGGTGCCCGCGGCTGGACCTCACCGGTCATCCTGGGCAGCTTCGCCGCCGCGGTGATCCTCCTTGCCGCCTTCGTCGCCGTCGAAGCCCGTCGTTCCGCTCCGATGCTGCCGCTGCGGCTGTTCGGACAGCGCCTGTTCACCGTGTCCAACACCGCCATGGTCGTGGTGGGTTTCGCGCTCATGGGCTCGTCGTTCTTCTTCTCTCAGTTCTTCGTGTACGTCCAGGGCAGCTCGATCCTGCGCGCCGGCCTGCAGACCCTGCCGGTATCCCTCGCCATGGTGATCGTCAGCCCGTACGCGGGCCGACTCGCCGCCCGGTACGGCTTCCGCATCGTGGTGACCACCGGCCTGGCCCTGGCCGGCCTGGGACTGCTGGCGCTCGGCATGGTGCACGCCGACACCGGCTACGGGAACGTATGGTGGCGGCTGGCCCTCGCAGGCATCGGCTTCGCCCTGGCCATGTCCCCACTGACAGGCGCCGCCATCCAAGCAGTCAGCCCGCAGGAAGGCGGCCTCGCATCAGGCATCAGCAGCACCACCCGGCAGATCGGCGCGGTGCTCGGCGTGGCGGTACTCGGAGCCATCGTCCGCACCCGGCAATCCGGCGGCGCCTCCTTCGAGACCGGCCTCAACAGCGCCTTCCTTGCCGCCGGCACCGTCACGTTGGTCACCGCCGTGTTCACCGGCCTGTGGCTGGCGAGGTCCAGGCCCGCGGAAGGCTGCGCGGCGCCGCAACGTCCCACCGGCCCAGGTGCGGTCACCACCTCGAACGAGGCACCCCTGAACAGCCGTTGACAAGAACAACGGCCTTGGCCAGGAGAAGCGGCTGCGCGCCGAGGGCGTCGACATCACCATGCCGCTACCGAACCCCTGGGCGAACGCTGCTTCCAGGTCGCCGACCCCAGCGGGGTGATCGCCCAGTTCATCGAGTGGGTCACCCCGCCCAGCCCCGAGAACACCCGAAGCCCCGCCGGGCCAGGGTGATCCGCCCCTGGCCCGCCGACGCCCCGCCAGGGCCGTGTGCGACATCCCGCAACCACGCAAAGGACCCCGACCTTGTCCCCTGATCCGACCACCGTGCACCCGCTGCCCGCCCACGAACGTGTTGTGTTCCTCAACCCGCTGGTCACCTCACCGAACATCAGCGTGGGCGAGTACACCTACTACGACGACCCGGACGGAGCCACGGAGTTCGAGCACCGCAACGTCCTCTACGCCTACGGGCCGGAGCGCCTCACCATCGGCAAGTACTGCGCGATCGCCACCGGGACCACCTTTCTGATGGCCGGCGCCGAGCACCCGACGATGGGGGCGTCCACCTACCCGTTCACCATGTTCGGCGGCAGGTGGGCCGAGGAGACGCTGGACATCGTCACCGCCATGCCCAGCCGCGGCGACACAGTCGTCGGCAACGACGTCTGGTTCGGGTACCGCGCGACCGTGATGCCCGGCGTACGGATTGGCGACGGTGCCATCATCGCGGCCGGCGCCGTGGTCACCGCCGACGTCCCGCCCTACACGATCGTCGGCGGCAACCCGGCCAGACCCATCCGGCAGCGCTTCGACGACGCCGACGTCGAGCGGCTGCGGCGCGCCACGTGGTGGGACTGGCCCGCCGACCTGGTCACCGAACACGCCCGCACCATCATGGCCGGAACCCCGGCCGACATCGAACGCATCGCCAGCGAGCACGGACAGGGGAAGACCCTTTGAACCACATGCCCCAGATATCCATCGAAGAGCACACGGTGGCCGACCGCGCGGCCGGACCCTACGCCCTCACCACCGGCCCGGACGGCGCCCTGTGGTTCACCCTTGTCCACAGCGGCCGGATCGGCCGCCTGGTCCCCGGTGAGGAGCCGACCAGCCACCAACTCGCCCCGGACAGCGGGCCGACCGTCATCACACCCGGCCCGGACGGCGCGCTGTGGTTCACCGAGTACCGGGCGGACCGGATCGGACGAATCACCACCGACGGCGTGATCGACGAATTCGACGTGCCCGGCTCCGGCTGCGGGCCGTTCGGGATCGCTGCGGGACCCGACGGCGCACTGTGGTTCACCGAGACCGCTGCCGACCGCATCGGCCGGATCACCGTCGACGGTCACCTCACCCAGTTTCCGCTGCCCGCCACCGGCGCGTTTCCCTCGGCGATCACCGCCGGGGACGACGGAGGGATGTGGTTCACCCTCAACCAGGCCAACGCCATCGGGCGGATCGGCATGGACGGTGCGGTCACCCTCCACCCCCTGCCGACCGAGGCGGCAGCGCCCGTCGGGATCGCCGCAGGCCACGACGGAGCGCTCTGGTTCGTCGAGATCGCCGCCGGTCAGATCGGCCGGATCACTCCCGACGGGCAGATCACCGAGTTCCCGTTGCCCGACCGCGCCGCCCGGCCGCACGCCGTCACCGTCGACGGACAGGGCACCGTGTGGTTCACCGAATGGGGAGGCAACCGCGTCGGCACGATCACCCCCGACGGCTCCGTCACCGTCCACGACCTGCCCACCCCCCGCTCCGAACCGCACGGCATCGCCGTGGGCCCCGACGGCGCCCTGTGGACCGCGCTGGAGATCGGCTCACTCGCCCGCATCGCCCCACCGGACAGCATCGCCTGAACAAACCACCCCCCTCTCACACCGTCAGCAGTATTCGCCCGTACGGCGGCGGGAGACGAAGTCCCATGAAATACGCACTCGTGATCTTCGAGACGGACGAGTCATACCGCCGTCCAGGCCGACCGGGCCGCATACCGCAAGGAACACGACGGCTGGATCGGGGGCCTCGCCCCGGCCGGGAAACTGGTCGGCGGGGAAGCCTTGGAGACCGAGCACACCGCCCCGCGACACTGCGCACTGAGACAGACGGGACGTCGACGGTGACCGACGTGCCCACGCACGCTGGCGACGAGACCCTCGGCGGCTGGTTCATCGTCGAGGTAGCCGACCGCACGAAAGCCCTAGAACTGGCCAGGAGCCTCCCCACGCCGGAGACCGTCGAGGTCCGCCCGATCCTCGAATCCGCCTGACTGGCGCTGGGAGCCGGCCCGACGGCACAGTGCCCGGCCGCAGGATCGCCTTTGCTCGAAGGGTTGTTGTCGGTGATGACGCCGCCGTTGCCGAGGCCGATCCACTGGGAGAAGGTGAAAGCACCTTGTTTGTGGCCGCGCTGGTGGCCGCAAGAACAACCCTCGGCACGAGCGAGGCTACGGTCGGAATCAGTGGTCGGCGACGGCCACGCTCGCGCTGGGTGCGCCATCCACTCCGCCCCTGGTCACAAGTCAGCCGAGTGTCCCGCACCATGACGCCCCCAATCGCCAGCTCGACGATAGGTCGGCACACACAGCGAAGGACAGATAACCCGTCAGCTGAGGCAGCTGCGCTCACTGAATGCGGCAGGCACCAATTCAGGACCGGAGTAGGCCAGTGGGGCGGCTAGTTGCGGGCCGGCCACACACAGGACGCCCGGCATCCCCGCAGCTCTGCGCTGCCATCGCCGACCGGATTACCTTCCGCTGCACCCCCATCCAGACCGGCACCGAGTCCTACCGCTACCAGCCACCGCCGCGGAACACGCCAGGCAGGGCGCCTGACCGGGGGCCGGGGAAGCCTGTGCGATCGTCGACCGCAGAGCCGATCAATGGGAGGGCGTGAGCGAGGACCACACGCCGAACCACTGCTCGGCGCCCCACGACTGGAACCGTTCCAGCTCGGTGAACCCCAGCTTCGCCGCGAGGCGCATCGAGCTGGCGTTGGCGGTCTGGGTGTAGAGCACCACCGGCTCCCCGGGCAGCGCGCCGGCAAACCAGTCGAGTGCCGCTGTGCACGCCTCGGTGGCGTACCCGCGGCCCCACGCCTCCGGTAGGAACAAGTAGCCGAGTTCCGTCTTCCCGGCCTCCAGACGGCGGTTGCTCGGACTCTCGGGGGCGTGCGGTTTGAGCTGGACCGTGCCGATCATTGCTCCGTCGAGCTCGACCACGAACCAGCCACGGCGCTGCCCGGGCACCTCGGGCACCGTGCGTTCGAGCTCGGCGCGCGGTCGAGGGCCACCAAGGTAGGTGTTCACCTCCGGCGAGGCGTTCAGCTCGATGACCGCATCGCGGTCCCGGGCCTCGGACTCGCGGAGTACGAGCCGCTCGGTCTTGATCGGGGCAGGTGGCCAGGCGAGGGGTCTGGGGTCAGCCATGCCAGCCAACCTAGCCAGCACGCTCCAAAGCGTTCAAGAAGCGCGGACCGATCAAGCCACTGGCCCGGGCCTCGCCGTGGACGAGGTCGGGCCGGACCGTCCCCGCGGGCACGGGGACGAGCCCCGGTTGCTGCCGGGGACCTGCGCTGCCGGCCAATGCTCGCTGCGCCTGCGGTGATGCGACCGCGTTCACGACCCCACCGGGCCTCGCCCGACGTGAACGACTCACTGCCTCAGTTGGTGGACGGCGCAGCCTGGGGCGCTCTAGCGGCGGGTTCTTCGAGAGGGCTCGGCGATTCCAGTCGGGGAGCTGGATCCCCCGAAGAACGTGGTTGCCTCCGCGTACGCCAAGTACTGTGACTCCGCATGATCGAATCCGAGATTGAGATCAGCGAGGGTCTGGTCCGCGACCTGCTGCGTGACCAGCATCCGGACTTGGCGGCGCTGCCCATCCGCGAGGTGGCGGGCGGCTGGGGCAACCAGATGTGGCGCCTCGGGGACGAGTTGGCGGTCCGGATGCAGCGGATGGACACCAGCCCGGATCTGCAGCTCAAGGAGCGCCGGTGGTTGCCGACCCTGGCCTCGCGCCTGCCGCTGCCGATCCCGGTCCCCGTGCGGGACGGTGCGCCGTCCGAGCGCTTCCCCAAGATCTGGACCGTCATGACATGGGTTCAGGGCACACCGCTGGACCACGGCTCGATCACCCGCAGTGACCATGCGGCCGACATCCTGGCGGCCTTCCTCGAGGCGTTGCATGTGGAGGCGCCCGCCGAAGCACCGGACGCCTCGGACCGCGGCGGTCACCCCAAGGAGTGCACGGAGGGCTTCGAGCACTTCCTGCGGGCCGTGGACCTCGGCCACTTCGTCGAAGACGACATCCGGGCCGTGTGGGACGACGCGGCCGCGGCTCCCGGGTGGGAGGGCCCGCGAGTGTGGGTTCATGGCGACCTGCATCCCGCGAACGTCGTCGTCGCGGACGGGACACTGGCGGGCGTGGTCGACTTCGGCGATGTCTTCGCCGGCGACCCGGCCTGGGACCTTGCGGCCGCCTGGCTGCTGCTCCCCGCGGGCGGCGCCTCGCGGTTCTTCGACAGCTATGCGCAGGCGGACGAGGCGTTGGTCCGACGAGCGCGTGGGCTGGCCGCAATGAAGAGCCTGTTCCTGATGCTGATGGGCCAGAACGGGGACCGCGGCCTGCCCGGAGGCAAGCCGAACTGGGGGCCCGCAGGCCGGTCGGCGCTTGAGCGCGTACTGAAGGGCCTTTGACATCGGCATCGATCGACCAGCGCAGGATGCGCCCGGTCTCGGGTGGGGCCGGGGCAGCTGCGTGCGGTTGTGGGTCAGCGGGCGTCTGGGCTGAGCGGGACGACGTTCCGGGATCGGCATCATGGCGAAGTCGAAGACACGCCTGTGGCCCTCCCTGTTGATCACTATGATCTGCCGTCCGTCTGCGGCCATCCGCTCGGGCGCCTCGAAGTCGGCCGGCGGCGGGACGGCCTTTCGCCCCGTCTGCCGATCGGATGGCAGGCGGGTGTGGTCAGGCGGTTCGGCAACCCGGGAGGGAGCAGGGCCCGTACCCTCGGGGTGTCCATGGCGTCAGATAGCGGGCGCCAAACCCTGGAGGCAATACCTCGTGTTGATTGCTCAGCGTCCTTCGTTGACCGAAGAGGTCGTCGACGTGTTCCGCTCCCGGTTCGTGATCGAGCCGCTGGAGCCGGGCTTCGGCTACACCCTCGGCAACTCCCTGCGCCGTACGCTCCTGTCCTCGATCCCGGGTGCCGCCGTCACCTCGATCCGGATCGACGGCGTCCTGCACGAGTTCACCACCGTGCCGGGCGTCAAGGAGGACGTCACCGACCTGATCCTCAACATCAAGCAGCTGGTCGTCTCCTCGGAGCACGACGAGCCGGTCGTGATGTACCTGCGCAAGCAGGGACCGGGTCTGGTCACCGCCGCCGACATCGCGCCCCCGGCCGGTGTCGAGGTGCACAACCCCGACCTCGTCCTCGCCACGCTCAACGGCAAGGGCAAGCTGGAGATGGAGCTGACGGTCGAGCGTGGCCGCGGTTACGTCTCCGCCGTGCAGAACAAGCAGGTGGGCCAGGAGATCGGCCGTATCCCGGTCGACTCCATCTACTCGCCGGTGCTGAAGGTCACGTACAAGGTCGAGGCCACGCGTGTCGAGCAGCGCACCGACTTCGACAAGCTGATCGTCGACGTCGAGACCAAGCAGGCCATGCGTCCGCGTGACGCCATGGCGTCGGCCGGCAAGACCCTGGTCGAGCTGTTCGGTCTGGCCCGCGAGCTCAACATCGACGCCGAGGGCATCGACATGGGCCCGTCCCCCACGGACGCCGCCCTGGCCGCCGACCTGGCGCTGCCGATCGAGGAGCTGGAGCTCACGGTCCGCTCCTACAACTGTCTCAAGCGTGAGGGCGTCCACTCGGTGGGTGAGCTCGTGGCGCGCTCGGAGGCCGACCTGCTGGACATCCGCAACTTCGGTGCGAAGTCCATCGACGAGGTCAAGGCGAAGCTGGCCGGCATGGGCCTGGCCCTGAAGGACAGCCCGCCCGGATTCGACCCCACGGCCGCTGCCGACGCCTTCGGCGCCGACGACGACGCGGACGCGGGTTTCGTGGAGACCGAGGAGTACTGAACGCTGCGCCGGCTTGCGGGAAGCCAGCAAGGCAGATGCCGCTGGATGTGAGCCCGGCGACGATCTACGGGGGTGTCGGGCGGTCCGGAGCAGGGAGGCAAGTTTTATTCCCCCGGGTGATACGTCTAGTAGGACGCGAGGCAGGCCGGCTTTTTCGTGGTGGTGTCATGAGCTGACAGGACTGCAGGGCTCCGGGTGGTCCCCGCACAGTGCGCCCCGTGCAGGGACCGCCCAACACCGGGGGGCCTTGGCCGGGGCACGCGGGAGCGTCTCCTCGACCCGCTCGATCGACTCATGCCGACGGTCACGTAGTGCGGCTCTGTCCGGGTCCCGCAGGTCCGTTGCAGTCGGGCCCATGCAGGTCCAGCCCTGTCGGGTTAGCATGGGGGCGTGGTGTTGCTCCAGATAGGTGCGGTCCAGTTCGAAAGCAATGAGTGTGCCTGTACCCGGTGGGGGATCGATGTCCCGGGGAGCCGAGAGCGGCCTCAGACCGGCGAGTTCCTGCTCGAGGGCGTGGCCGTTCCGCCAGACCTTGATGAGGAAAGTTCGCCGGTGCTCTCGGCTTCGACCTGGAGGGTGTGCACCAGAACGAGTCGGGCAGCGGGGTGAAGCGTGGCCCAGGACGTTTTCCAGCACCCGCGTAGCGAACTGCGGGTTCCTCCGGCCGACCTGGAAGTACATCTGAGGCTGTGCCCGCACGTGCTCGTCGAACTCCACGATGCGTATGTCGGCCGCGCTGTACCTGTCCACCGTCATGGTTGAACGCTATCCGCTTCGGGCTAGGGCCGAAGTCTGGGCGGTGCCCCGGCGGACGGTACGGCGCCGACTGGCTCATGGGCTGCTGAGGACGCGTCGCCGGAGGTGTGCCGCACCACACGCACCGAGGGACGGCACTGGTTCCTCGCGGCTGTCGGCCGTGCACCCGCCGAGTGGTCCTCACCGCACGCGACGACCACGGCTCAGCCGTGCAGGCCCCACTTGTCGAGGCCGGAGTAGATGACGGCGGTCCGGTACTCGGGTTTGGCAAAGCACTCGGCCTCGCCCGTGTAGACCGCGATCAGTGAGTCCGTGCCTCGCCACCACCCATCGGCCAGTGCTTCTACCTCCGGAACCGGTTCGTGGAGCCCGAGTTGAAGTGCGTCGATGTCCTCGCCGGTGACCTTGGTGATCTGCTGGGCCCACATGGCCGCGTGATGGGCGAGCGCGAGCGACTCGACCCATCCTTCGACGCTCGCATGCAGCGGCACCCATCGCTCGGCGTGGATTCCGAACTCGCCACGGGGACCGATCATGAAGGAGAAGGGCACCGCGGTCCGCTGGTCTCCAGCCTCGAACCACCACCCATCCGTCGGCGTCCGCTCCGGCGTGTCGGGGCGGAAGATTCTCGGCCCGCCGTCGTACATCGGCGCCGGGGGAAGCACCATGCCGCCCCAACGTTCCTCGAAGGCCACGACCCTGTCGACTTCCGCTGCCGGAATCCCGTGCTCCAGCCAGCGGCTCCGATACTGCTCGACGCCCACACTGTCGACTCGCAGGCCGTGTGCCCAGACGAAGGATCGAGCCCGGCGGGAGAGCCCGTCAGGCGCATCAGCAAGATGACGATTCACCCGATGGACGGTACACAGCGCGGAGGACTGAGCAGCCCGGGGACTGCGAACCGAAGGCGGCCTGGACGCCCCTTCGATCACCTCTTCTGCCTCCCCCTCATGATCGTCACGAAATGTGTGCCACAGCCTTGAAGTCACCAACCCTGGCTCGTGGGTGGCGCAGACGTGCTCGCTGAGATTCCCGCCGTTGCCGGAGGCGATCTCTGAGTACACGAGCCTGCTCGCGCCCGGCGGCACCTGGCAGTGCGTTGGCCGGCGATTGACATGATGGGCGGCGGCACGTTCTCAGGTGTCTGTGGAGGGGCGATTATGGCGTTCAGGAGCGAAGCCGATTACGGAGTCGACGAACGGGACGAGTGGTCCTATGCGCCGGCTGTCGGTGTCGGACCGCTACGGTTCGGTATGACCGTCGACGAAGTGGTCGAGTCGGCTGAGATTCTCGGCCGGACGAAGGTCAGCGTTTGCAGGCGGGACCACGCCATCTTCTCGCCGACTTGGAAGGTCGAGGTCCACCGACCCGGGGTGGCTCCTTCTTCACCTGCCGTCATGGCCTATGTGAGCCAGGCTGTGGGGCTCTTCTGCATCGCCGCCGACGCCGTGCACGGTCCCCAAGTCGCGTACGACGGGATCCCGCTGGTCGGGAGAGACCTGTCGGAACTGGAGAGCGACGCAATCGCGTATGCCGAGGCAATGGACGTGAACTTCCGCTACACGCCCGAGGGCTATGCAGGACCGGATGATCCCGGGGTGCTCGTGCGCGGGCAACCAGTCGGGCAGGTCCTGCGATCGCGTCCGTTGTTCATGGTGACGCGCGACGGCGCGAATACCGAATGGGACTCGATGCCCTCAGAGGAGTACCGGCCCAACGGTGCGCCCACGGCCTGACGTTACGTGACTCATCACGAGCGGTGGAGGAGACACACTCGAATACGCCAGCCCACCAGTCGAGGCCGCGTTCGGGCCGCCCGATACGTAAGGCACGTCGACACCGCCAGCAGCGGGGCGGACCGTCCGCAGACGCGTGACTCCAGCCTTCGAAAATTGACGGTTCGAGGGCTCTGTCCGTCGACATACTGGGGCCACGTACCCCGTCGCCGAAGGAGAGACATCAGTGGAGGTGCCAGGGTTTGCCGTCCTTGTGACCGAGCCCGGGAAGGGCGGGCAGGAGGCTCTGCAGGCAGTCAGAGCGGTGACCGGACTGAGCCTGTGGCGTGGCGAGCTTCTACTCGACCGCGCCCCCGTGACGGTTCTGGAGGAAGCCCCACTCGACAGGGCGACCGTGGCGGCCCGGCGGTTGCAGGACGGCGGCGTCCCCGCAGCAATCCGCTGTACCTGGTGCGACAGGACGGTGCCCCGCGACGGGAGGCTGCTCGACCCAGGCCCCTGCGCATCCCGCTTCTGGCCGACCGCCCATTGCCGGGCGAACTGTCTCACCAGCTGTGATTGCGCGTTCTGCAGCACCTACGGGCCGACGGGCCTGACGCTGTGACTACAGGCATAGAGCCTCAACAGGTTAGTTGGGAATTCAGTGGGCGGGAACCGGCTCGGACGACGGCCGCCACTCCCGCCTGATCAGCCCGTAGACCCACGAGTCGGAGACCTCGCCGTTGACGACGCAGTCTTCCCGCAACGTCCCTTCCCGCACGAAGCCGAGCTTCTCGAGCACGCGGGCAGAGGCCAGGTTGCGCGTGTCGGTCTCCGCTTGGACGCGATTCAGGTCCAGCGTGTCGAATGCCCACCGCAACAAAGCGCGCGCGGCCTCGGTCGCGTAGCCGTGGCCCCACGCCGCATCGCAGAAGCAGTAGCCAAGCGACGCGCTGCGGTAGTCCGGATTCCACCTGTTCAGGCTGCACCAGCCGATGAACGCCCCGTCGGAGACACGATCCACGGCCAGCCGTGCCCCGGTGCCCTCCTGTGCCATCTGCCGGCAAGCCGTGATGAACTTCTCGGCGCGCACGCGTTCGCTCCACGGTGGCGCGTCCCAGTAGCGCAGCACGTAGGCGCTGCTGTGCAGTGCGAAGAGGTCGTCCGCATCCGCGTCTTCGAAGGCACACAGTCGAAGGCGGGCGGTGTGCAACGAGGGGGTGGGCAGCGGCGTCCTCATGTTCCCTCCCCTGATCGGTGGCCGATCAATCGGACATCCGATGCGGGTCACTCGCAACAGGTTTTCTTGGCGGGCTGGCAGACGTGTCCGCTCATCGGTGCGACCAAGCGTCCCTAGTGCTGTGACCGCATAGGCTCGCCGGGGGGCTGGGGCAGTTCCTGATCGCCAACCGACGGCATGTGGTACGTCCTCGACGAGGCGCTGTCGTACCCCCGGTGTAGCGTCCGGACCGGAGTCGGGTTCATGCTCTGCGGTTGACGGAGGCGCGCGGATGACGAGTACGACAGGCGAGCCCGTGGTGGTGGCGTCCCGGCGTATCGGGGCCCCGGCGGAGGAGATCTTCCGGATCCTGGCCGACCCCGGACGGCACCCGGACCTCGACGGCTCGGGGATGCTCCGCGCTGGCGTCTGCGACGCCGTGGTCTCGGGCGTCGGGG
Source organism: Streptomyces puniciscabiei (assembly GCF_006715785.1). Lineage (NCBI taxonomy): Bacteria > Bacillati > Actinomycetota > Actinomycetes > Kitasatosporales > Streptomycetaceae > Streptomyces > Streptomyces puniciscabiei. The sequence goes on along the minus strand of NZ_VFNX01000002.1, from coordinate 181,219 downwards.
ACGTCTTCGTGATGCGGATGCACAACGAGCGATACGGCGCTTACGAGATGAACAACCACGTCGTCGAGTACGAGCCGGACCGCCGCATCGGCTGGGAGCCGAGGCCCGGTCGCGGGCACCCGGACGCCACCGCGCCCGGAGCCGTCTGGGGTCACCGGTGGATCTTCGACCTGCTCCCGGAGGGAGCCGGGGCGACGGTCGTGACCGAGACCTTCGACGGTTCGCGCATGCCGGAGGACAAACGCGCGGAAGTGGACAGCGGACGCGCCTGGTGGCAGACACAAATGGTGAGCACCCTGGAACGCCTCGCCGCACTGTGCGCCGCCCGGTGAACGCCGAACTCGACGCCCTCAAGGGCGCCCTGGACCGTCAGCGCGAGCACGTCCTCGGGATCCTCGAAGGGCTCTCGGAGGAGGATCTGCGGCGGCCGGTGCTGCCCAGCGGCTGGAGTTGCCTGGCATTGCTGCGCCATCTCACTGTGGATGTCGAACGCTTCTGGTTCCCCGGCGTGATCGCTGGCGAGGCTGATGTGTCCGGACAGCTCGCGGCAGGCGCGGAGGCGCACTGGTACGTACCCGACGGGATGCCCACCGACGAGGTCTTCGCCGGCTACCGGGCGGCCATCGCGCGTGCAGACGCCGTGCTCGCCGCCGCCGCGCCCGAACAGGAGCCCGCCGCCTGGCCCGTGGAGATCTGGCCCACCTGGCAGCTGCCTGACGTGCGGCACATCCTGATCCACGTGCTCACCGAAGTCGCCTGCCACAGCGGCCACTTGGACGCGGTGCGTGAACTGATCGACGGCACCACCTGGCTCGGCGGCACCCCCTACGCCGGATAGTTCTGTGACCGGGTGAGGTGCGTCGGGTTCTTCAGGCCGCGGTGGTGAGGGGGCGTCCGCCCCAGCGGATGCCTTTCTCGCTGCGGATGCGGGCGCGTTCTTCGCGTTCGGCGGCCAGGATGTCGCGGTGGCGGGCGTTGGCGTTGCGCCAGCGTAGGTAGGCGTGCAGGGCCCGGATCTGCACGGTGTGATGGGGGCGGTTGGAGTGGGCGATGGTGAACTGCCGTAGCGGTCCGAAGTGCGCCTCGATGGGGTTCGCCCACGAGGCGTAGGTCGGGGTGAAACACAGTTCGACCTTACGTACATCGGGGCGACGTCGGGCCGGGCGGCACGGATCGACTTCAGCCCGGCCAACGTGTTGGCGGCGCCCGGGCGGCCCAGCCCGAGCCCGCGGTGGGCCGGATCCCCAGCGGGCCGAACTCGCCGAAGGCGAAGACCCGGTCCGGGAAGCGGTCCAGGACTTCTTCGATCCCATCCAGCTTCGCCTCCCGGTTTGGGTCCGGGACTCCTTCCAGGTCTTGGTCCGCTGGAGGGTGATGCCGCGGCGGGTGAGCAGGCAGCGTAACGCCTCGCGGCCGATCCGAATCACGCGGCTGTGGACGGGAAGCTCTTGTCGACCATCACGCGCAGGCATCCTCCCTCGACCAGGGAAGCGATCTCGCGCATCCCGCATGGTCGGGCTCGACGAGCATGAACACGGCCCGCCCTCCGGCCGCTTCGGTCTCCTTGGCGGGGAAGGTGTCGTCCAGCGGCAGGATCGACATGCAGCGTGGACGGCCGTCCGGTCGCCTGCCCGACACCCTGAGCACGATCCTGGCCGCCGTCCGGCCCGGAACCCGGATCGTGGCGATCCGCACCGGCACGCACCGCACCCGCCAGTGGTTCAGCGTCCTGCCGCTGAGACTCAGCGGCGGCACCATGCTCGAAGCCCGCGGCTTACGGGAGGACGAACGCCAGCGGTCGGTAGCCGCCGTCGGCCGCGAGCTGGATCTCCGTGGTCAGCCCCCGTGGGACCAGCCGACTGCATGGTCGGCCGCCGGCTCCCGGCCGGAGCCCCTTTTTTTTTGCGGGCCCCGGCAGCGTGCTGGTGAGAGCGGACGATCGTGGAGACGCCCCGCCAGCTTCCGCACCTCTCCGGCGGGTGCATCCACTGCGTCCGAGTCCGGGACTTGAAGGCAATCGCGTCGATCACTTGGCGGTGGTCACTCCACCCGCCAACAACGGCTCGATCCGCGCCCACTGCGCGTCGGTCAACGGCACAACAGACCAACGATCGGATGATCTGAACGACATGGCCTAACCGCAGAGGATGTCCCGCGTCGGCCGCTTCCCCGTCGCCAGGAAGTCGGAGACCACCTGGTCGCCGCATGCGTTGCCGTTGGCGAGGTAGGCTTCGTGGCCGGTGGAGTTCACCGTCACCATGACGGCGCGTCGGCCGAGGGCCTCGCGGAGCTTGAGGGCGCCGGTGAGGGGGCTGGCTGCGTCACGCCGGTTCTGGACCATCAGGACCGTGGAGGGGCCACGGTCGGTGATCCGTACCGCGGGCTCCTGCGGCGTGTACGGCCAGACGGCGCACACCACCGCGTTCCTCGGCATCCCCGCGGTCAGCGGGAACTTGGCGCGGCTCTCGGGGACCCCCTTCTCGTACCAGGCCGCGGACCTGGGCCAGGCGGCGTCGTTGCAGAAAGTGGCGGCACTGACCGCGGTGACGTTCTGCACGACAGGCTCGGGTGGCGCCTGGGGCGCGGGCGGCATGGTGCCCTTCTGGGCGGCGAGCATCAGCCTGGCCAGGGCGGGGTAGTCGTCCGGGTCGTAGAGGCTCTCCAGCATCACCTGTCGGAGCACGTTGCCGTTGAGCTCTTGCGGATCGGCGCCGGGCCACGGGAGGGGCTCACGGTCCAGGCGTGCGGCGAGGCGAAGGAAGAGACGGCGTACCTCGGCCGCAGTCCCGGCCACTCGATCGGGGTTGCCACGCCGCGACGCCCACTTTGCGAACTCGGGGAAGTTGTCCTCGGCACCCACCTCGAACGCGGCGAGCCAGGCTCGCTCCACCCGCACCGGGTCGGGGTTGTCGTTGCTGTCCAGCACGAAGCGGTCGGTGCGATGCGGGAACAGCTCGTTATAGACGGCGCCGACGTACGTCCCGTACGAGACGGCCCAGGCCGAGATCTTCCGCTCGCCGAGCGCAGCCCGGATCCGGTCGAGGTCGCGGGCCTCGTTGGCGGTGCTGATGTGCCGCATCAGCCGGCCGCCGTTGCGTGCGCAGGCATCCGACATCCGCCGCGCGGTGGCCATGGTCTCCGTGACGGAGCCGTCGGGAGCAGGCCAGGGAAAGAGCCTCGCCCGGGCGAGGTCACCTCGTTCCAGGTCGCAGCTGACCGGGGTGGAACGGCCGTACCCCCGAGGATCGAAGCCGATCAGGTCATAGGTGTTCCGCACTTCCTGCGGCAGCTTCTGCCCCTTGCCCGAGGGGTCGTCGAGGCTGCCGCCGCCGGGCCCGCCAGGGATCATGAACAGGGCGCCGCGGCGTGTCTTCGGGTTCTCGGCAGGGATGCGGGAGAACGCGAGGGATATCTTCTTGCCGTGCGGGTCGGCGTAGTCCATCGGCACATCGATGGTCGCGCACTCCTGCCGAGGGTCGAGGTCCGTTCCCTGGCACTTGGTCCAAACGAGGTGCGAGGGCCTGGCATGGCCGGCCGTCGAAGCTGACGCCGTAGTGAGGGGTACGGCGAGGCTCAGGACGGCGGCAGACGCGGCGAACAGAGCCGCGTTTCGCTTGTTCTTCGTCATACCGACGAGCTTCGCCTGCCCCGCCCATCAATGACATCCTGCCAACAGGCCTCTGCGCAAGGGGGTTTACCCCACAGGCGTTTGCCTGGCCCGCGGGCGTCTCGCGCACGCAGCGCAACCGGGTGCGTGTCGACGTATGGTCGACGTCTGGGTGCCTTACGATACGACCAGGCCGGGACCCGGACAACAGTGGCGCTCGCTGCCGACGGGCGTGTGGTGGATGATGCCGACGCGCCGTGGAACTGGGTAAGGGCCGACCCAGCACACGCGGCACGGTCGGCGTACATGGTGACCCGTCGGCGGCAGCCAGGGAACGGAACTGCAAGACGGCCTCGACGGTTGCTGGTCCGGAAAAGCGGCCGTAGGGCTCGCGGGCCTGTCCGGGGACAGTTCCTCGATACGCAGAGTCCTGCCGATCGCCTGCCCGATCTGTTCCACCTGGCGGCGTTGCGAGATCAGTTCGGCTCCTGTCAGTACGGCCGCGCTCGATGGATCGGTCGCCACCGTGTCCTCGGCGCCGACACCCAGTGCCGTGACCGCGATGGCGGCGGTGTCGCGTTCGTGGACCGGTGCCGTGATGGCGTCGGGGTGGCCCCAGCCGTACCGTGCCGCTCGACCTGATCGACTCCGCCCAGCACAGGCTGTCACCGGGGAAGGCTCGGCAAGCTCGCCGCCCTCGGCCAGTGCATCGCGATCCGCTACAACATGCCGCCCCTCACCAGCGAGGAAACCACCTCCTGCCTCGCCCACCACCTCGCACTCGCCGGACGCAGCGACAGCCTCTTCTCCGGCGAGGCCGTCACCCTCATCCACGACACCTCCTGCGGAGCCGCCGTCTTCGAAGTCATCGCCGGATGACCGGCGCCCTCTCCTCGCCCAGACCAGGCGTCACCCTGGACACGGGCATACAGATGCTCGTCATGCCAGCCATCCGAGTGCAGCAGGGCGCTTCGCATCGTGCCCTCGAGAGCGAATCCGGCCTTCGTCGCCACCCAGCAGGAGGCGGCGTTGGCGACGGAGTGCGTGGTCCGCAAGCGATGCAACCCAGGTCCTCCAGCGCCCACCGACGCACGCGGACAACGGCATCGACCATGGCGCCGCGCTCCCGGCCGACGGGAAGCAGCCAGTACAGGAGCAGCTCGGCACCGCCTCCAGCGAGATCGATATCGCCCAGGCCGATCAGGCCGCAGGGCTGCCGCCCCCGGGCTCGGCCGCCGTCCGGCACCGTGGACCTGTGGGGCGCGCAGGTGTCCTATCTCCACGACAATGAGCACTGCTGGCCGGACGTGGTGGAGTTGGAACGGCTTCGTCTACGGCTCCGTCAAGGCCGTCGAGGCGGGTGAACGAGGCGAGGCGGTGGGACGTCGACACCCTGTGGCATACCGTGTGGAGTGGATACGCCGCAGCCCCGGCTACAGCCCACAGCCGTACGAGCAGTTGGCGAGCCGGTACCGGATGGCCGGCCACGATGACGATGCGCGTCGGGTGCTGGCCAAGCAGCGTCACCGCCGCAGCACACCGCATCCTGCGGCGCGAGCGTGGGGGCACCTGCTCGACGTCACCGTGGGCAATGGCTACCGACCCTGGCTGGCCGGCGTCTGGCTCCTCGCGCTGACCTTGCTCGGCACGCTGTCCTTCGGCATTCGCTCTCCCCACCCAGTCCAACGAGGTCAAGGCACCCGCGCCGAGCCCCTCGTCTACACACTCGACCTTTTGATCCCCATCGGTGGGCTGGGTCAGCCCGCCGCCTGGTACTGGTCGGGCGACAGCTGAGTTCAGGCGTCGCCAGCAGAGCAGTGCGCATACCAGAGTGAGGAAGACATCTCGCGACGGCCTCACCTGATCAAGTCCTCGAGCGAGTGGGGAAGTTCGGCGGCTGGCGGGCCCCGGTAGCGCCGCGTCAGGCCTTGGCACCAGGCATGCCACTGGTCACGACGATCGCGGCCACGTCGCCGGTCTTGGTGCGGCCCAGCCAGACGACGCCGCCCGACTCTGCAGTGAACGTGACCAGATCGGCTTGTTGCGACTCGTCGGAGACCCGCTCGCACCCGTCGGGCAGCTGTTCGGAGTTGCGTGGTACCGGCATGCCGTTCACATAGGCCCGAAACGGCGCGGACAAAGCCCTCCACGCGCCGGCGTCGGCGAAGCAGCCCACATTGGCGTCGGAGTAGAAGCGGATCTGCTCGCCCGGCTGAAGCCGGTCGACATCGTCGTCGACGCCCAGGCCCATCTCCCACCCGACCACGGGATCGTCACTGATGCGCAGGCGGGTCGCGGCGCACGCAACGCCGTCGAACTGTTCCCCGAAGAACTCGTACGGCCCCGCCGTCCACGCGATCTCCACCCGGTAGGTGCCCGGGGGAATGCGCACCGCGAGCTCCCGCGGGGGACTCGTCGGCAGTCCTCGCTCGTACTCCCAGGTTTCGTCGTCATGCCACGGCGCGTCGACGACAAGACGGCCGCTGGGTATGCGGATGGTGGCCGGCTCCTCAATCTCCGTGACCACCACGGGAGTTGTCGGATCGTCGTACACCGTCCCCAGGTGCTCCCCGGGCGTGAACGCCGTCTCGAGGTACCAGGTGGCCTCCGGCCCGGCCGCCAGGCGAGCGTCCCCGCTCCACTCCATGTCTCATCCCTCCGTCACCACCCTGCCGGGCGGTCAACCGAAACGGTACGTGGGCGCAGTGACATCGGCAGTTCGCACATCGACCCGGGGAACGCGACCGTGGCCGGCCAGTTCAGCTCGCCGGCGACCGCCACTGCGTCGGATGCCGCCTGGCAGGTCGCCGAGGGTAGGCAGCCGGCCCGCAGGTCAGCGCGGGTTGGCCTGGGGAATCAAGCCGACCGACTCTGAGAGGCCGTCTCTCAACCGATCTTGGAACGCAAGTCGAACAGAAAGCAGGGGGGAGGTTGGCGGCTGCGTACTTATCGCAATGTGGAACACACTGGCACAACGCGGACACACCGCGCGGCCCATGAGGTACGTACTCCCCTCGGCCAGTCGGTCCTGGCCGTCACGGACTGCAAGGTTGTACATCCACCGCCCCCAGGGTGTCCGCGGATGTGCACGTTGAGCGGGGGCTCACCGTACGCTGCCGGACATGAACGCACGCGTCGGCTACGCGAGATGCAGTCTGGACAAGCAGAGCCCCACCGCCCAGCGCGAGATCCTGCCCAGCCTGGACGTCCCGGAGGACCGGATCTACCTGGACCACGGACTGACCGGAACCAACCGCGACCGGCCGGGCCTGGCCCAGGCCCTCGCGGCCGTGCGCGGCGGCGGCACCCTCGTCGTCCCGAAGCTCGACCGCCTCGCACGCTCAGTTCCCGACGCCCGCGACCTCGGCGACTCGCTCACCGCCCGCGGCGTCAAGGTCTCGCTCGGCGGCACCCTCTACGACCCCGCCGACCCAGTGGGCAAGATGTTCTTCAACACCCTGGCCGCCTTCTCCGAGTTCGAGGTCGACCTCCTGCGCATGCGTACCCGCGAAGGCATGGCGGTGGCGCGGGCCAAGGGCAAACTCAAGGGCAAGCAGCCCAAGCTCACCGCACGCCAGCAGACGCACCTGGTGCAGCAGCACCAGTCCGGCGAGCACACCACCGCCGACCTCGCGGAGCTGTTCTCCGTCCGCCGCGCCCCTGTCTACCGCGTTCTCGAACGCCACGAGAGCGCACCGGCGTCTTCGCCCTCTGTGGGGCAGTGACGTGCTGCCCTACGTCTACCGGGTCACCAAGTACGACCTCGCCGACCGCGATGAGCACGGCCACTACACCGGGGCCCAGCCCGTGACCAGTGATCGCGGACCGGTGGAAGCCGCCTACCTGCAGGCCGTCGCCGCCTTCGCCGAGGAATCCGGTGTCGACCGGCTGGCCATCCGTGAGCCGCAGATCGGCGGCTTCGCCCACTTCGGCCTGGAGCCACCGGTCGACGGCTACGGCCTGGCCGGCCTGTTCCCGGCCGGCCTCGCCGGATTCCACGACGGTGCGCTGGTGCCGATCGCCGTCGGCCTGGAAGTCGTCCGGGCCATGCTCCGCGGCAACGGCGCCTGGTGCCGCCTGGAGGTGGAAGGAGCGTTCGCGGTCCACGTCGGTTGGGACCAGTACCTTTATGTGGGCAGTAGCAGTCCCTGCGACGTGGCGCTGAACCGCACCCGCTCGCTCGGCCTGTTCCCGGAACGCCTGCACGCATCGCCGTACGACTTTGCCCCCGACGACCCACAGCATGTGCAGCGTCCGGCCGATGCCGACTTCTGGGGCCGCCTGCACTGGGCGGTCAGCGCCCACCGTGCCACGTTCCTGGAGGAGACCTACGTCGCGAACGCCTCCCGATGGCACCGCCTCACCCGTGACAACATCGAGGCGGTGCGTGCCCAGCTGACCCCTCGCGCACAGCTGGCGGTGTGGCCGGACCTGCTCACCGGCGTCGACGCGGCCATGGCCTCTCTGCCCGACGAGGGCCTGGTGGAAATCATCTGGGAGGACGCTGACGGGCGGATCACCAGCACGGTCGCGGACGAGACGCAGTTCGAGGCAGTGACCTCCCAGCTCGCCAGCGCGTCTTCTGCCGGCGTCGTATCCCTGGCTACCGATGAGCGGCACCCGCTGTTCACGGCCGTACTGCCCGACAGCGACGGTATTCTCCGCGCACGCTGGCAGACCGAGCCGACGCCCAGCGACCGGGACTGGGCCTTCCTGAAGACCCTGCGGCGCGGCCAGGTCGTCACCGGTACGGTGACGTCCATCGCCAGCTTCGGCGTCACCTTCGTGGACATCGGCGGCTTCACTGCGATGATCAATATTCCGGAGCTGTCCTGGCGGCCGATCAACCACCCGTCCGACGTCGTCAGTGTTGGCCAAGAGATCACGGCCGAGGTCCTCGATGTCGACATGGTCTGGGAACGGGTTCCACTGTCGCTCCGAGCAGTGCAGGAAGACCCGTGGCCGCAGGTAGCGCAGCGGATAGGGCAGGTGGTCACCGGACCGGTCACCAAGATCGTGCCGTTCGGCGTCTTCGTACGCATCGAAGAACGAGAGGACGGCTTCGAAGGGCTCGTGCACACCAGCGAGCTGGACGAATCGACCGGAGACGTTGTCGAGGTTGGCGACATGCTTACCGTGAGGATCACCGATGTCGATCTCACCCGGCGTCGCATCGCCTTGTCTCGGACGCAGGCCCGTACGCCGCGCCACGGGGGAGATCGCCATTCCTGACGAAGCGGCTGCCCATACACGCAAGGAGCACAGGTACAAGTCCGGTGCTGAGTCAGATGAGTTGACCCCGCACCTAGTCTCCTTGTCCCATCCCGAGGCAACCGTTCGGCGGGACGCCGCACGGGCGCCGGCCCCGTCCCTGGGCGAACTCCTCCAGCTGCCGCGCGTCGCGGCGTGGGCGGAACACCAGTTCCGGCCCCTGCACGCACCTGAAACCCCCTCCTTCGTCCTCGACACGCTCACCACCTGGCTGCGCCTCGACGCATGCATCGCCCCGACCGCGGCCGCGCTGTCCCTGTCGACATCCGCAGTCCGCAAACGCTTGTCACGCGCGGAATCACTGCTCCAACGCTCTCTGCTGCGGCCCCCCAGTGCCGTCCATGACCTGTGGCTCGCGCAACGGGCGCTCGACTTTGTGGCGCGGAACCCGGCGCCGGCTTAGATCGCAGACGAGCCCGGCGACACCTGCCTCGCCGCAGCTCCGGGGCGCTGCGATGGTTCTACGACGAGAACTCCCCAAACGCCCGGCGACCTCCTGGCCCTGCAGCGACCGCCCCGCTGCCGGATCCTGCGCCCGGCTCCGGACCTGCCCCATCGCCGCTTGCCGTACAGTCACCGCCCGCCGCTCTGCCCCGCACGCCGCCGTCCGAAGGGGACGCCGCCGTCCGAAGGGGTCCAAACGACCTTCCCGCAGTCCGGTGCCTGGAAGCGACGTGCTGTCACCGAAGGACGACGCTCACGCCCCGTTCCTCGAGGATCTCCAGGAGCAGGTCGAACAGCGCAACCTCGCGAGCGCCGGCGCGCACGCGCTCTACCAACCGTGCCCGAGCCTTGGCCGAGGCATCCCAGTGCAAGGTGAACGGCGTGGAGGCGCCCCACCCGCCGATCAGGCAGTCGTCCAGAGCGTCCAGGTTCCAGCCGAAGTAGCCGCCGGGCCCGTTGATGGCCTCGCCGATCGCGCAGTAAAAGGTGTCCCTGTCAACGATGTGCCGACCGTCCAGGGTGAATGTCTCGCCTGCGGGAGCGTCCGGCTTTCCCTGACGCTGGTACTCCTGGGACCACAGCGCCACCGACAGCCACGCTCGTCTGTCCTCGGGGGCAAGGTCTTGCCACATGCCAGTGCGGTCCAGGTGACCTGTGCGGATCAGACCCCACACTTGTTCCGCTCCAGCCAGAGCGTTCTCGCACCACAGCGTCACCGTGAGGTCGACGAGGCCGGCTCCGCGGGCGGAGGGCTTGACGTCGAGGACGGTGACCTCGTTGACGAAGTAGGACCCCATGGTTACACCGTGGGCGTCGAGGAGCTCGACCCAGGCGTTCCCGGCCACGGCACGACGACTACCGACATGACCGACGCTCCTCAGGAGGCCCCCCTGCGGGAGCCAACCTGCGAGGTGCACTCGGCGCGCTCCCTCCTGCAGAGGCGTGAAAAGCCCCTCGGCGTCCTGAGCGAAGCCCCAGAAATCGCTGTCGTCCTCATCCGAGGTCAGCGCGTACTTCTGCCCCTCGCCGCCCCGCCCTGATGTTCGCATCGCACCCCCCAATGAGAGCGCTGATCTTACCGACGTCGGGTGACCTGCCCGGCGTTCGCCTTGCCGAGTCACATAACCGCCTTCACCCCGTGAGAGCGCGGTGCAGAGAAGCACCGCGACCCTGAAACGGGACGTCGCCGACAAACTCCCGCGTCAGGTCGCCGCTGAACTCGTCCTCGACGAGCAGGCCGTCATCCTCAACTGCAAAGAGCCTGGCCGGACCGAACAGGGCGAAGGGGCCCTGGGCTCGCAGTCCGGCGCTCCGAAGGGCAAGGTCGAGATCGCGCGGCCTCCGGAGTCGTCGACGGCGACTGATCCCGCCCTCCACCCGCGTCCGAGGTGGCCTGCCCTGCTGCACCGAGCGGCTGATTGCGGGCGGGGGGGCGGGTGGACGGCCGTAAGGGGTGTGCGACTCTGATGCGATGTCGCTCGCCCCTGCCCCTGTGGAGCCGATAACGCCCGATCCGGTGCGCGAGGTGCCGGACACGCTGCTCACGCAGTCCTGGCTCGACCTGTCGTTCCTGCACTGGGCCGCCGACCCGGCGGACGTGGCGCCGCTGCTGCCGGCCGGGACTGTGCCGGACACGCACGACGGGCTCACCTACATCGGCCTGGTGGCGTTCCGGATGTACCGGGTCGGCTGGTTCAAGGTTCCGGGTATCCCGTACCTCGGCACCTTCCCGGAGACCAACGTCCGGCTCTACTCCGTTGACCGGCACGGCCGGCGCGGCGTGGTGTTCCGCTCGCTGGAGGCCTCTCGGCTGCTGCCGGTGGCCGTCGCCCGCAGCGCCTTCCGGCTGCCCTACATGTGGGCCAGGATGGCGATCCACCACGACGCGGACACCATCAGCTACACCAGCCACCGCCGCTGGCCGGGACCGCGCGGGGCACGCAGTCGGATCACGGTGCGCACAGGCGAGCGGATCGCGGAGCCGACCGCCCTCGAACATTTCCTGACCGCGCGCTGGGGGATGCACAACGCCTTCTTCGGCCGGTCGGTGTACCTGCCCAACACCCACCCCCGCTGGCCACTGCACCGGGCCGAACTTCTGGACTGCGAGGATGAGTTGGTCACCGCCGCCGGGCTGCCGTCGCCATCTGGGCCGCCGGTGAGCGTGTTGTACTCGCCCGGCGTGCCAGTCCGCTTCGGTCGCCCCGTCCGCCCGGGCGGCCTGCCCACCCCCTGAACCTGCGCACGCGGCGGCTGGGCGGAAGCCGGGGGAGCGCGCAAGCCCACGCTTGCGCAGTGAGTGAAGGAGAAGGGGCGGGCGGGATGGGTTGGCGCGGGCGCGGCCGGGGATCGGGGCGTGCCCGCCCGTGACGCGTGCCGGGCGGGCCACCGCGCCAGCCGCCGGCCTAGCGGCGGCACGAGAGACATGAGGCCGCCCCAGCCGGGCGGTAGTCCCAAACCTTGGGCCCGACGCCCCGCCACTCCCAGGCTGTGCTCGCCATGTCCTCGGGCTCCACGTCTTCGGATCCGGCCCGGCGTGGGAAGTCGAGTGAGGACCGCTGTACCTGGGCCATCGCCCAGATCATCGAGGCGAAGCACGAGGCCGCGATCACGGGTTCCATCCGACATGGGTGGCCTGCGGCGGTGATTTCGGCTGCCGAGCGTCCTGGTCCGTCACGCTGTGTCGAAGTCCGACCGGGGCCGGACCTCCACGACGAAGTCTGCATCCTCCGTCTCGCCCGCCTCGCCGTGCCAGAGGAAGACGCGCACGTGCATCGCGTGGTGGAGGCCGGTCCTCTCCCACTCGGTCATGAGGTCGGCGACGATGCGGCCGATGGCGTGCTTGGCGCCCTCGTCCGTGTCGGCGGCGGTGATCACGCCGTGCCACTGTTCGGGGTCGCTGCCGTAGGGGCGCCACCCCTCGGAGCCGTGCGGCTCGAACACCCGGTAGGTCCAGTCCGTATTGGTGTTCATAACATCGATCGTGTCACCGTAAGGAGCCTCATGCGTCGTATCGGATCGACGCCCGCCGAGCGCGGGTCCGTCGGAGCGAACAACTGCCCGGATGTCGTGGAGCGGGACGACGGCGACTTCTTCGTGATCGGGAAGCTGCATCTTCTGACCGAGTCGGAGGCGGTGCGGATGGACGAGCTGGGCGCCTCGATCGGCGAGGGTGAGTCCCTGGTCCTGGTGCCGCGCGACTGCATCCTGGCCGCCGCGAAGCAGCTGGCGTTCGAGGGGGTCGCCGGGCCGGGTGCGACGTAGCGGCCGGGGGCACCGGTCGGAGCGGGACGCGGCCGCAGGCCGTTCAGGAGGCCGGGCCGGTGGTCCTTCGCCGGGTCTCGCACAGGTGGAGGTCGACGTACCCGGCGAGGGTCGGCGCGTCCTGTGGCTCGTCGGCCTGGAAGGAGACACGGCGCAGCAGTCGCACGCCGTCGAGCGCGACACCCTCGCGGGCCAGGACGAAGAGGCAGGTGAGGAGGGCGGAGCGGCCGTTGCCGTCGTCGAAGGGGTGGAAGAAGCAGACGTCGAGGAAGGCGCGTGCGGCCCGGGTGGTCAGCGGGTGGGGCCGGGCGGCGTCCTTCGCGCTCTCGGCCGGCAGGCGTCGAGGCGGGCGCGCATGTCCGGGCCGATGCCGTACCGTTCCGGCCGCCCTTGGCGACGGCGGCCAGGGTGCGCAACGGCGGCGGCCCGGGCGTGTCCAGAACGTGTCGTTGCCGGCCCCGGATCAGGTCGAAGCCGAGCCGGGCGCCGCGTGCGGCGTCGGCCCGCATCGGCTCCAGGGCGGTGAGCAGGCCCTGTCCGCGGGCGGGGGCCAGGATGGCGTCGAAGGTGCGGATTCCCCTCCGCCGCTCCGTCGCGGGACGGCGTCACCGGTCCGTCCCCGGTGCCGTCCTGGGCCTCCCGCCACGGCACGGCTTCCCGCAGCGCGAGCCAGCGCTCGAAGTGGTCGGGAAGCGGCTACTCGGCGGCCCGGGCGTCCGCGTGCGCCCGCACGGAGGCCGCGAGCCGCTCGGCGATGTCCTCGACCAGTACCGGGTCGGGGCCGGTCCAGCTCTTGAACCGTCCGCCGATCGCCCGGTCCACCTGGTGCTCGGCATCGACGGCGGCGACGCCCCCGCGGGTGAGGAACCAGCTGAGTACCTGATGGCATTGCCCGTACCAGGCGCTGCCGCAGCCCGTGCGGTCGGTGACGTGCAGGATCAGGTTGTGGCGATGCGGTCCCACAAGATCCGCTGGTCGTCGATGTCGGCCAGGTCCAGCGGGTAGGCCTCGGCACCACCCCGGACGAGACCCTCGATCGCAGCACCAGCTGCCGACCGGACCCCCGTCGCCGTCCCCTTCGTCGTGCGCCCACCGCCAGCCGGCGACACAGCGCCGTAGCGCTCGGCCAGGGCGTACGTCATGGCGTCGGACCAGGGACTGGCCTCGTCCCAGCTCCACTCGTGCAGGGCCCGGTGACCCGGCGATACGTCGGGGCGTCGGGGCATCCGCCCGGCCGGCCTGAGCGATCTCACCACCCGCGCCGCCGATGCTCCGTCGAACGGATGAGGGAGGGATCCACCTCGTCCCAGGTCAGATTACGGGGGGGCAGCTCCATGATCACCGCGCAAGTCTCTCCGCCCACCAGCACCGGTTCAACCCGACTACCGGTCGGTTGCCCGAGCCCGTTTTGAACCGCGCCCCCGGCCTCTGGCGGCTGCGTCGAGCGGGTCGCGGCCGCCGTACGCTGCGCCGTCGCTCGCCAGCCTGGAAGGACGGCTGGCCGGGCTGGAGAACGGAAGCTCCCACATGCCGTACGACCGGTTCCTCAACTACAAGATGGCGGACGTCCTGCGTGGCAGTGAACTCGCCGAGGGTGCTCCCCGGTTCCTCAAGGAGATCCCGGTCATCGACGTCGCGGCCACGGTGGTCGTCGGCGGTCTGGAGGCCAAGCAGGACCATGACGAGGGCTGGTCCTGGGGCCACTCGGTGCTCGTCGACGTGGGCGGCGGCCTGGTGGGCCTGGGTGCCGGTGTCGCTCTCGCGGCCTCGGTCCCGGTGGACGGGGTGGTCGCCACGGCCGCGGTCGGCGGTGCGGTCATCGTCGGCGTGGGAACCTTCGCCGACAAGCTGTTCCACGAGCACTGGAGCGAGGACTGGGACGACCACGGCGCGGTCGTGGGCACGCTGTACGGCATCGGCCACTCCGGCGCCCAGGCGTGGCACGCGGGCGAAGGTATGGTGACCGGCACCGGCCACTGGATCAGCGACAAGTCCAAGGCGCTGGGCACAAGATCTTCTGATGTTGGTGGGGACGACATGAAGAGTACGGCGGACGGCGTCCCCGGGGAGCAGGTGGAGCCGGCGGCGATTCCGCGCCTGGGCACCACTTGGTTCGACCGCGGCGCCGGATACTGGCTGCGCCGGATCGCACATGGCTGCTCCCAGCTCGCCCTGCTGCTGTTCGCCGGGCTCGTCGTGACCGCTTTCTACGTGGGGTTCTGGGAAGCGGTGGGGGTGCCGCGCTCCGCTCGTACCGCGGTGTACACGGTGACGGCGGTCGCCTGCCTGCTCAGCCTCGTCGCGGGTTTCGTGCGCACTCGCCGCGCACCGGTGGAGATCCCCACCCCCGAACAGGCATGGCGGGAGCACCGTTCCCGGCAGCGCAGGAACGCCGCCTCGGCCGCCGGCGGCCGCTGGACGCTGCTGCTCCTCGCGCCCGTCCTGCCCGCCACCGTCGCCTGGGCGATCGGCACCTGGGCCGCCCCGACGCTCGCGCGCCGCACCGCCGCCGAGATCGGCGCCAGCGAGGACTACGAGCGCCGGGTGCGCGAGCAGGAGGAGCGGGCCGAGGCCGCCCGACCGCTCCCGCCTCGCAACCGGGCCGAGCGCCGCCACGGACGCCGCTGAGCGCGAGCCGGGCCGGTTGGCCAACTCGTCTGTGTCGCTGCCCAGTTGACCGGCTCGCGCAGCCCGGCGTACGCCGAACCCTCCGCACCCGTCGGCCTCCTGTCCGCAGTTCGGCCGGGCGACGACCGGGAGCGGACGACCTGCCCCGGATGCCCGGTCATCACGGTGAACCAGTGTCCGTACGGCGCTCATGAGCACTCCGGAAGAACAACCCAGCCTCGAGTACGCCCGTGCCGCGGCGGCGGCGATCCGGGCCGGGTCGCCGCCGTGGTCGATGTCGCCCTGGCGGCCGTCGACATCGCCGCGATGGTTTCCGTGATGAACCACGGGTACGAGCGGGCCGGAAAAGCAGCACTTCCAGCCGGAGCAGTCGTTCGCGCACAGCCCAGAACCATCAGCCCGAACGCGGTCGGCACCGGCGGCTTCCGGAGGATCCCGCGAGGCCTACCAGCAAGACCCACAGTCACGGAGTGTAAGTAGTTGGGTCAGGGGTCCGGCGAGGGCTTGTCGGTGCCGCTTCTGACCCTGTGCATCCTGGCCCACCGTGCTACAGGGCGATCAGTCCGGCTGTCGTCTCCTTGAAGCCGCAGGCGTCGAAGTAGAACGAACGAAGGTGGTCCTCGAAGTCGACGTGGAGCCACTCGCACTTCGCGGCACGAGCTTCGTGAGCAGCAGCAGCAACCAACGCGCCTCCCACACCGCTCCGCTTGCGATGCTGGGCGACCACCGTGTCCAGGACGAAGGCGTGAACTCCGCCGTCCCAGGCCACGTTGACGAAGCCGATCAGCGAGCCGTCTTCCCAGGCGCAGACCCAGCCGAGGCTGTGGCGCTCAAGTCGCTCTCGCCAGTCGGTCTGAGTGACGGGGTGGCCGAAACCGTCAGCATGCAGCGCGTTGAGGGCAGCGTTGTCGAAGTCGCCCCGCCACTCGTACTCGATCGTCACTCCTCGATCGTAGAGTCCTGGTCAGGTCCAGCAATCAAATTACGGAGCGAGGAGAACTCGCTTGCGGAGGAGTTCGAAACCAGCGCCCAGCCGAACATCTGACGCTTGAACACCTTGATGAGGTGGCCGCTTCGATCCAGGGCTGGAGGCGGTCGCCTTCGGAAAGGGCGTCGTGGTGGGTGAGGAACCAGCGCGTGACGGCGCGGGTTGACGGAGGGCCGGGGGCCGGTGAACTTCTCTTCCGGCGTCGTGGTGTGGGAGAAGCACAGGATCGTGTTGAGGGTCATGTCGAGCTGCCGGACGACGGACCGCTTGCTGTGACCGGCGGTGAGGAGAGCGTGGATGGTGGCGTGCTTCGCGCCGGTGCGTTCCGGGAATCGGCGCCGTGTCGGCCAGGGCGACAACACGGTCGGCTCAGGCTCCTCCTGGAGTTCCTCCGGCTGTGCCGGCACGGGGCGCAAGCGGCCGCGGTGCCGGTAGACGCACCTCTCGGCGGCTTCGCCCAGGTTGTGTGCCAGAGGTGCCGGCGGTCGGCCACCTGGAGGGCCTGCGGGGCACCACGGGTGAGGCCTTCGGCGAAGAAGGAGGCACGGTCGCGGCAGACGACCTCGATGCCGGGCCGCTCGGCGAGTCAGGCCGCGAGCGTGTCCGCCTCCCGGTCGGGAAGGAGTTCGACCGGGCGACGTGTCTCGACGTCGACGAGCACGCTTCCGTAGATACGGCCCTTGCGCTGGGCGCACCCGTCCACCCCGAGCACGCGGGGTGCTGCGGTGGCGGGGTCCGGAAGCGAGGCGATCAGCCTCAGCAGGGTGTTCCGGCTGACGGAACCGTGAAGACCTCCGTCTTCCGGGCGCCGGCCCGGCCCGCGAGCGCAAGACCGACCGACGCCGGCGTCGACCGCAGCCGCTCGGTCCGTCGCCCGAACCTGCGACTGAGACACCAGTACTTGCTCGGCGAAGGTCTTGCGCTCGCGGGATTCCTCCTCGCAGACGAACCGCCGCACCCGCAACGACACCACGACGAACTTGCCCGCCATTGGCGGATCACGAGGGAACCGGAGGTAGGAGCCGTGTATTCGCCCTGACCGACATCCACATCCCGGACAGGCCGCCTGTCCTGCGGTCGTACGAGCCCCCCGCCCGCACGACCGCGTCGGTCACCGCGACCGACTCCACCAACACGCTCTCGACCGAGGAAAACGGCAGCTGGTCCAATTTCGGCAGCACGTCGTTCACGGCGAAGGACTGTCCACCATGCCACCAGCCAGCCGGGCGATTTTCGGGCACACCGGCAAGTACCTCGTCGATGAGGCCGCCGCCCGAGCCGCCGTGAGCGAGGTCGTCGGCGACTGACCATCCAGTGTGCGCGGCACAGGCATGGCTCCCGTATCGCTGTTGACGAGGACTGCCACCTGCGGGTTTGCTGGCCCGATGTCCCGCCTTCGCATCGAAAAGGTGGACGGCGACGCCACGGTCCGTGACTGGCAGTACGTCCACAACCTCGTCATTCCCACGCACCACCGGTCGCTCGACGAGGTGCGCGAACGTTCCCAGCACAACGTTCTGGAGGTCGCCTATCTCGACGAGACCCTGATCGGCTGCACAACGGTTCGCCCACTCACGAGCGAGGCAGCCGTGGCAACCGTCATCGCTCGCGTCCTGCCCACCCACCGTGGCCACGGTTTCGGCGCAGAACTCTATGAGCGTGGTCTCGCCCAGGCGAGGGAGCTCGGCGCCGAGGTCATCGAGACAGTGGTACTGGCGTCCAACACGGACGGCCTCCGCTTCGCGCAACAGCACGGATTCGTGAAGACCGACGAGTACCTGTTGCCGGGCGAGACGATCCCCTGGCTCGATCTCCGACTGCAGGCCGACGAGGTTACTCGCTGAACCACCGGCATCTTGCCGACGAAAACGGCACCTCACCGACGACGCCCCGCCGGAACACGCTCCGGCGGGGCGTTGTCGTCAGCGTTCCTCCGCATCATGAACGCCGCCTTCATGGCCGTTCTCAACGCCGGGCAACACGGTGCGCGTCAGACGGTAGGGCTTCGTTCGGGTCTCGCTCAGGTTGGCGTTGAAGGTGGGCCGGTCGGCGGTCGCCGCGCAGAGCCGTGGGTCGGCCCACTTCGACCGGCCCGGCACGTCCGACGGACCGACCGGGGCCGTCACCGGCCGACTGGAGCACCTGCGCGGCTTCGCCCTCGTGTTCCGCGGCCTCTCCCATTGCGTCGCCGGGGGAGCCTGCTCGTACCCGGTGGATTTGGACCGCGACTCCACCCTCAGCTGCGAAGAGCCGCTTTCGTGGGCTGGAGGGAGGAACCGCCTGACCGCCGAGTCCTCGGGAGCGTGTCTGCCGGTCGGGGCTGAGCGAGATGTTCGCGTCAGGCGGTGGCGTAGTCGGACAGCGCGGGCTCCAGCAGGCCGAATGCCTGGGTGGCTTCGGCAGCGATGATGCGGGCGATCTCGTCGTTGGCGTGGCCTGCGAGGGTCAGGGTCTGGATGCGGTGGAACAGCACGCGGTGGACGGTGCCCAGCAGGCCGGCGGCGGTCTGGACGGTGATGTCGTCGGACTCGGCGCCGGTGACTTCGGCGAGCACCTGAGCGAGGTGGCGTTCGCGCTGCTCGTGCAGAGCTTGCAGGCAGGTGGTCAGGGTCGGGCTGTCAGCGATCATGCGGGCGAATTCCTGGCCGCAGAACCCCGCGACCGGGTCTTGGTCGGCCACGGCGTCGGCGAACGCGCGGCGCAGGGCGGCCAACGCCGACTCGCCCGGATGCCGGGCAGCGACGGCCCGGGCCAGGGAGGTGGCGAACTCCTCCTGGTGGTCCAGGGCGAGGTCTTCCTTGCGGGCGAAGTAGTTGGTGACCGTCTTTTTGGCGACGCGGGCGGCGGCGGCGATCTCGGCGATGGTCGTCCGCTCGAAGCCCTGGGAGATGAACAGCCGGGTGGCGTGGTCGGAGATGAGCTGCCGGGTCTCCTGCTTCTTCGCCTCGCGCAGTCCGGCGGCGGGGACGGACGTCTGGTTAGCCATGGCGCAATCTTACGCCCGTAGCATCTTTATGTTTGACACCCCTTGAGCCCCAACTTAAAGTTACTTCCGTCGTAAATTTCGCCCGGTAGAAGTCAGTCGAAGGGGACCACCTCGTGCAGTTCACCGCTTCCACCGTCTCCCTGACCGTTGAGGACGTCGCCGCCTCCCAGGCGTTTTTCACCGGTCACCTCGGCTACACCGTCCAGCAGGCTGCTGACGGTTTCGCATCCCTGAAGCGGCCCGACGCGGTCGATGTCGTCCTCCTCGCCCGCGGCATCCAGGTACTGCCGCCCGAACAGCGCGACCGGCATGCCGATGGCCTGATCCTGGCCTTCACTCTCGACGACGGCCTGGAAGAGCAGGAAAAGCAACTGCGTGACGCCGGAATAGAGATCACCATGCCCCTGCGCCAGGAGCCCTGGGGTGAACGCCTGTTCCAGGTTGCCGATCCCAATGGCGTGATCATCCAGTTCGTCCAATGGTCCACTCCCGAACACGACTGACCCACCACCGCGACAAGGGACCTGACGCTTGCCGCCCGCCGTTCACCCACTGGCTGCGCCCGGAACGCGTGGTGGCCGCTGCGCCTACTCAGAGACAGGGAGTTCGATCCCAGAGGCGAACATCACCGCACCTTCCTGCGAAGCCCTGTCGTATGCCCGTCTTGGTGAGACTCCACCGGCGGAGGGCGGCAGCGGCCGTGCGCGGTGTGGTGAAGCCTCGTTCCGGGGCTCGGCGTGTACGACCGCATCGCCTGTCCGACGACGATTGGCCGGCCGAGAACAGCTTCTACGCTTGCGGCGCGACGAAGTGCGTGCCAACGCCAAAGCCGCCGCCCCAGGCCGCCGTCCGGCCTGCATCAGCTCGAACCACGGCGTTGCCGTGCCCCGACCTTCGCCGGGCTCATCCTCGAACTGGTACGAGGAAGTCAACGCCCCAGGCGGGACACACCAGTTGACCCCGTCCCGTCCAAGGAGTTGCCATGCACCATCTGGATGGCCCAGCCATTGCGGAGATTCCCGTGGCAGATAAGGCGGCGGGGCCGTACGGCATCGCCGCCGGACCCGACGGTGCCCTGTGGCTCACCCTGGCGCACCGTGGTCACATCGCGCGTCTCATCCTTGACGGCGAATTCAACGTTTACCCCCTGGACCCGCCCACATGTCGTCCTGCGGTCATCACCGCAGGGCCCGACGGCGCGCTGTGGTTCACCCGGTCGCAAGACCACCGGATCGGCGGCATCACCACCGCCGGCGACGTCGTCATTCACCCACTGCCCACCCCGGGCGCTGCCCCGGTGGGTATCACCAGTGACGGCACCGCCTTGTGGTTCGTCGAGATCGAAGCAGGGCAGATCGGCAGGATCGAACCGGATGGCACGATCAAGGAGTTTCCATTTCCCGACCGCACGGCCAAACCCCACGCCATCGTCGAGGCCTCCACCGGGGACCGCTGGTTCACCGAACGGGGAGCCAACCGCAGCGGTCGCATCACCGCGAGCGGTGAGATCGCCGAGCACGACCTGCCGTCGCCGTCATCTGAACCGCACGGCATCACCGTAGGTCCCGACGGCGCTCTCTGGACGGCCCTCGAGACGGGAGGAGTCGCGCGGTTGGCGTGAACAGATGCTCGCGGTGCACGCCATGGCAGGTGATGGACGCAGGGAAGCGGTCCACGCTCAGGCGGCGATTCGTCTCCGCGATCCCGATCGGCCGGTTCGGCGAGCTCTGGTAACGGTCTATATCTGGATGGCCTCCGGGCGTGGGCGCCAGCGCTGCCCCTGCTCCGGCCTGCACGTTACGAACTTTGTCGGCCAGTAGTGGACCGGTGGAGGCCTGGAAAGCCTCCACCCGATAAAGATGGGGTGGTGCATGCGATTCGGATGAGAGGCAGCATGCAGACGACCTGCATCACGGCATACCAGGGCGGACAGATGCCCGGGATCAGGTCGACGCCGATGATCGCGATCGGCATGATGACGGCGAGAGCCCGCACGCGCTCGAAGGCCTGTCGAGACCCCCGGGAAGCGGATCCGGTCATCCGGTAGATCAGCGCGGCGCTTACGGGCAGCAGGACTGCCCGGACCCACATGAACGTGTTCACCATGTGACCGCTGATCGATACCGCGGTGACCGCCAGGAGGGCGGCGGTGCTCAGTACGCCGTATACCTTGAGGCTGCTTTTCGCTGTGTCGAAGGCTCCTTGGGCACGGGGGGTGTTGAGGAGTGCCGCATCGGCCGTGGAGTGCGTGTTGGTTTCCATGCTCACCGACGCTATGAACCGCTTGACTGACGCGGTATCCGCCTGGACACACAAGCGGGTGGGGGTAGCCCCACTTCCTGGCTGACCAGGGAAGTAGCGGGCTCCGCGCGGTGCACAGTGGGAGTACCGAACGGTAGGCGAAGGAAGAGTCATGAGACAGCTGGGTTCGTGGGTGGCGGGCGTCGGCGTAGGGTTCGTGCGGGCGTGTGTCGTGGCGGTCGTCAGCATGCTGGTCCCTGCCGTGTGGGCCGCCGCCGTGGCGCTGGGGATCTGGTGGAGGGCGGGAAACCCGTGGTCGTGGGTAGCGCCGCTCGTGCTGGTGTGTGGGGGCACGCTCGCGTTATCCCGCCCGGTCTGCCGGATGGTCCGTTTCCTCGTCGCAAGGTGGACCGCCACCGTCATCCCCGCCGGATACCGGCAGGCCGGACCGGTGACGCGGATGTCCACCGGGTACTGGTGGAACGGCTTCTCCTACGAACGCACCCGTCGGGACGCCCTTCTGGATCAGAAGTGGCGGCTCCGGTGGAGAGACCCAGCCAACTGGCGCGACCTGCGGTTCACGGGGATCCTGCCGCTCACCGCGGGCGTGGTCGCTACCCTTCCGCCGGCTGGGGTGGCCGCGGCGGTCCTCGGGCTCGGCCGGCCGGGTCTCGCCGCGCGCCTCGTCGGGACGCTCGGCCTGGTCGTGGCCGTCGCCTCAGCCCCGTACGCTTGGCGGCTCGTCGAGCCGGTGGCTGTCCGCTTCCTGCGTCCGTCGCCTGCGATGGCGCTGGCGGACCGGGTGGATGAGCTGACCGCCCAGCGCGCGGACGCGACGGTCGCGCAGGCTGCCGAGATCCGCCGGATCGAAAGGGACCTGCACGACGGAGCGCAGGCCCGCCTGGTTGCGCTCGGGCTCTCCCTGGCGACCGCCGAGAAACTGATGGAGACCGACCCGGAGCGGGCCAAGGCACTGATGCGGGATGCGCGTGTCGGCGCCACCGCCTCGCTGGCCGAGCTCCGCGAGCTGATCCGGGGAATCAGTCCACCGGTACTGAACGAGCGGGGGCTCGTAGACGCAGTGCGCGCCCTCGCCCTTGACATCCCGCTCGACGTGGCCGTCAGTGCTGACGCCCGGCTGACCCTGGACCCGCCGATCGAGCCGGCCGTCTACTTCGGCCTCGCCGAATTGCTGACCAACGCGGTCCGGCATGCCCATGCTTCGCGGGCGCGCGTCTGCCTCGCCAAGGACGAGGCCGACCTCGTTGTCGAGGTTGAGGACGACGGTCGGGGCGGGGCCGACGAACGAGCCGGCGGCGGGCTGGCCGGCCTGCGCCGCCGTCTCGCGGTGTTCGACGGGACCCTGGAGATCATCAGCCCGCCGGGCGGTCCGACTCGTGTCAGGATGGTGCTGCCATGCGAGTCGTTGTAGCCGAAGACCTCTACCTCCTGCGTGACGGGATGGTCCGCCTGATCGAGGCGTACGGGCACCAGGTGGTGGCGACAGCGACCACTGGGCCTGAAACTCTCGATGCGCTGCGGACGTGGCGCCCGGATGTGTCCGTCATCGACGTCCGCATGCCACCGGACCAGTCGGACGAGGGCCTGCGGGCGGCCCTCGCCGCCCGTAGCGAGATGCCAGGTCTGCCGGTCCTCATCCTCTCCCAGCACGTCGAGCAGTTGTACGCCCGCGAGCTCCTGACCGACGGCTCCGGCGGCGTGGGCTACCTCCTCAAGGAGAGCGTGTTCGACGCCGACCAGTTCATCGGCGCCTTGGAGCGCGTCGCGTGCGGCGGGACCGCCATGGACCCGGCTGTCATCGCGAAACTGCTGTCCAACAGTTCCCCGAGCCGGGGACTCGAGCGGCTCTCCGAACGCGAGTACTCCGTGCTGGCCCTCATGGCCGAGGGACTGCCCAACCAGGCCATCGGCCGCCGCCTCTTTCTCAGCGAGAGCGCCATCAGCAAGTACACCACCTCCATGTTCGGCAAGCTGGGCATCTCCGACGATGACGACACCAACCGCCGTGTCCGCGCCGTCCTCACCTACCTGAACAGGTCTTAGACCGTGTCCTACGTGGTGAGGCGGACGGGGCGTGGACTCCTCGCCAACGAACGACGACCAGCTGCGATTTCTGCGCCTCCAAGCCCATTAGACGCATGCCTTTCGCACGACGACGTACGGGACCCTCGTGAGCTCGGGTGGCTCTGCGGGCAGCAGTAGGGCGAACAGCAGCCCCGTCCTGTACCTGGCCTGCGTCCAGTGGGAAGTTGGAGGGCCTGCACCGCTCGGGCGGTACAGGCCCTCCAAAGGCTGGGGAGAGGATCGCACATGACCTCGGACCACGACATGCTGTGGAGTCGCTGCGCGTACCTGGGTCGCGTCCTGCTGCCGCTGCTGGACCAGGAGCCGTGGCGTCAGGATCGCCGCCAAGAGCGGCTGCGGGGCTGGGACATCGAACTGGCGGTGGGGGAACGACTCATCGAGGTCATCGCGGCCTTGGCAGCCCATGCTGTCGCGGTGGACGCTTCCTTGTTCGCCGCTGAGTTCGAGAGCCTGCCCCTGAGCGCCGTGGCCGACGCGGCGACCGGCAAGCAAGACTTCGAACTACTCGCCGGGCTCCCAGACACCTTCGCCGACGACCGCGACGACATGGCTGTCAAAGTCTTCCGCCTGTACGCCTACAAGGGCGGTCAGTCGAGTCTTCAGCTTCTTCGGCTGGGCACGGAAGTGCGCCATACGCTGACAGTCCTTGCTGCCCGCGAGCGGGTGCCGTCTCCCACGTGCGGAGACATCTTCCGCCGGGCGGACGAGGCCGACCTGCAGCAGTAAGCGCCGAGACACCTGCTCCGAGCCGTCGCCGTCGGGGATACGGCCTCACGGACTGTCTACTGCAGATTGCTGTCCCCGAACAGCGTGAGGACAGGGGAAGACGGTCACGCCAGTCCTTTGAACTGCGGCTTCCAGGAGGCCGTTTTGCATCGCCCACCGGGTGGATGCGCACCGACGGACCGGGGGCGCGCACCGGATGGACTCGGTGTACCGGTGCGCATCCACCCGTACGTGCTGCGGTCACCGGTGCAGAGCCACCAGGGTCTCCACCACCGCACGGGCCCGTTCCACCTGCTCATCGCCCAGCGCCTGCAGGGCTTGCGCCACGTCTGGCGCTGTTCATGAGCATGAGCAGCGCCTCGACAGCGGTTCCGCCGGCAGTTGAGCCTTCTCGGAGGATGCTGCGGATGTTCAGGTGTTTCGACAGCACTGGGCGCCGCTGGGGGAGCGCGTCAGGCGGGCAAGGCAGCGAGCCAGTCGGTCAGGAGTCGGTTTACCTCGTCGGGGCGTTCTTGCTGGATCCAGTGGCCGCAGCCGTCGAGGAGGTGGGAGGAGACCAGGCCCGGCAGCGTAACCGGGTACTCCTTGATCGCGTCGGCCAGCCATGTCGTGGAAGCGTCCAGGCTGCCGCCGATGAACAGGGACGGCTGGGTGATGGGGGCGCCGTCGAAGGCGGCGAGGTCCTCCCAGTCGCGGTCCATGTTCCGGTAGCGGTTGAGTGCTCCGGTCAGGCCGGTCCGTTCGAACTCCCCGGCGTAGACGTCGAGGTCCCGCTCGCTGAGCCACGCGGGCAGCTGGCCGGCGGGGAACCGATCACGCAGCATCCCGGCCCTGCTGACGAAGTGCGGATCGGGCATGCCGGGTGCGGGCATGGTGTCGGCGGACAGGGCCGCGTAGAAGCCCGCGAGCCAGCCACGCACATCGGGTTCGATCTCGGCCTCGGCGCGGCCCGGCTCCTGGAAGTACGAGACGTAGAACTCCTCATCCCCGCCCATCTGAGCGAAGACATCGCTGGGGCGGGGCCCGCCGCGCGGGGTGTAGGGGATGCTCAGCAGTCCCACCGCCCGGAAGACCTCGGGCTTGAGCAGGGCGCAGTGCGCCGCGATGGTGGCGCCCCAGTCGTGGCCGATGACCACTGCGGACTCCTCGCCCAGGGCGTCGACCACCGTGACGGTGTCCTCCACCAGGGCGAGCATCCGGTACGCATCCACCGCGGTCGGCTTGGAGGACCGGCCGTAGCCGCGGACATCGATGGCGACCGCGCGGTATCCCGCTGCCGCGAGTACCGGCAGCTGACGGCGCCAGCAGTACCAGAATTCCGGGAAGCCGTGTACGAGCAGCACCAGCGGCCCGGTTCCCTGCTCCGCCAGGTGAATCCGGCCTCCCGGTGAGGACACCAACCGGTGTGTGATCTCCGTGACCTGCTGCGTCATGCGTCTCCTCCCCAACCGTCAGCCTTCTGTGCCCCGGAACGGCCCCCTTGTACCGTTCCGCCGGCTCAATGCCGATCCTGCGGAAGACCCCGCTCGCAAGACGAGTCTGTTTGCCGATTCGGCAAACCCGGCCCTCGGCGGTGGCACCCATCCGGTCAGATGTCCGTCCCGGAGTGCGGCGGTCAAAACTGCCTCCCCTTCTCGTGAACATCGACTCCGGCCGACGTCGAGCGCCTCCCCACGAGATGAACAACTGCTGCCGCGTCTCGGGCTACGGTCCACTTGATGTCAGTGGTGTGTGGTGGGATGGCTGGACTCTGCCGTTGATCTGCTGGGAGACCATCGTGACGCCTTCGTACCCGTCCCTGACTCGTGCCTTGGCCGAAGCCTTGATCGACGTCCTGTGGTTCATCGACGGCAGCGAAGACGAGCAGATGGATCAGGACGACGCGGTCAAGGTGATGGAGGGCGTCGCCCACGTGGTCAGTACGCTGCCCAAGGATCAGCGACAGGAACTGATTGAGCTGGTTGGGGAGATGGCAGCAGCCGAGACCGACGCGGCTCGTCGCGAGTTCCTGGAGGAGTTCCCAGAAGACTTCGGGTTGATCGACGATGAGTCCTGAGCAGCCTTTCAGGAGTAGAGCAGGGCGCGGTTGCGTAGGAGTTCGAAGCCAGCGCGGCCGAACATCTGGCGCCTCAGCATCTTGATCCGCCTCGCTCCAGTTGCCCAAGAGTATGGTGCCGCTCGGTGCTGCAGGCGGTCATATAGGCGATCATGGTCTTGGCAATCGTGCGTCGGTGCTCACCGGCCGGGCGCTCCCGTGCGCAGGCCGTCCATGACGAGGTCGAGGAGCCTGGTGGCGCGGGGCTGCCAGTCGTCGTGGGGGTCGAGCTGCCACAGGCCGGCGATAGCGAGGAGGAAATCGTCCCCGGTGACGCCGGAACGGACGGTGCCGGCTTGCTCGTTGGCGCGGAGCAGCAGGTTCGCCGCCTCGATCACCGGCGTGGGGGCCGGCTTCGCCGGACTGCCTGGCGCGCTGGTGACCTGCCGGATCGCGTCGGCCAGGCCGGCCTTGGTCATCGCGAACTCCGAAAGCCGGTCCATCCAGGCGCGCAGGGCCTGCGCGGGCGGCCGGGTCCGGAGCAGGTGGGCGGCACTGTCGGCGACCTGCTGCATCTCGTGCCGGTAGATCTCCAGGACGAGTGCCTCGCGGCTGGGGAAGTTGCGGTAGAAGGTGCCCTGTCCGACGCCCGCCTTCTTGGCGATCGCGCTCAGTGGCGTGTCCGCGCAACGGGACAACTCTGCGAGAGCCACCTCCAGGATGCGTTCGCGGTTGCGCTGGGCGTCCGAGCGCCGGGGTGCGTCGTTCATCTGCGGCACTCGTCCTTCCCGAGGCTTCGTGGCCGAACCTCGCCCTTGCTAAGCGGACAGTTGTCCGTTACGTTTTCCAGTTAACGGACAGCTGTCCGGTTGATGTACACGATAGCTGCGGACGCGTCCCTGTGGCAGTCCGCGGTCCCCTTCGGTTCCAGCACCACGCATCGCCGCCCCCCTCTGCGGCACAGTCCCGCACCACACACCCTGCGCACCCGCCCGGTACTCCGGTTGCTGAAACGCCCCATCTGCCCTGGAAATGCGAAAGAAGCTGCTCATGGCCTCATCGACGTCCAGTGTCATCACCCTGAACATCAACGGCGAGAAGTACACACTGCCCGTCGACCACCGCACCACCCTGCTCGACGCACTGCGCGAGCGCCTCGCGCTGACCGGCTCGAAGAAGGGCTGTGATCAGGGACAGTGCGGCGCCTGTACGGTCCTGCTGGACGGCCGCCGGGCCGTGTCCTGCCTGCAGTTGGCCGTGGCGGCCGAGGGCCGGGAGATCACCACCATCGAAGGCGTCGCCGAGGGCGATCAGCTGCATCCCGTGCAGCAGGCGTTCCTCGACCTGGACGGTTTCCAGTGCGGCTACTGCACTCCGGGACAGATCTGCTCGGCGATCGGGGTGATCCAGGAGCACGCGGCGGGCTGGCCCAGCGCCGTCACCGATGACATCCGGCCCGAGGCCGGACCACCGCCGCTGACGGCCGAAGAGATCCGCGAGCGCATGAGCGGCAATCTGTGCCGCTGCAGCGCCTATGTCTCGATCGTCGAGGCCGTGGCCCGGGCGGCCGAGGCGCAGCCGGACGCGGGGCGCGCGGGCCTGGGGACGGAGCCGAAGGAGGCTGTGGCATGAGGGAGTTCGACTATCGGCGGGCGTCCGACGTCGCCGGCGCCGTGGCGCTGCTCGGCGCCGATCCGGACACCCGCTTCCTCGGCGGCGGCACCAACCTCGTCGACCTCATGAAGTCCGGCGTCGAACGCCCTGCCCGGCTCGTCGACATCCGTGAACTCCCGCTGGATCAGATCGAGCCGACGCCGGAGGGCGGCCTGCGCATCGGCGCCACCGTCACCAACGGCGACCTGGCCGCGCACCCCGAGGTCCGCCGCCGCTACCCGGCACTGGCCCAGGCGGTACTGGCCGGCGCCTCCGGACAACTGCGCAACATGGCCACGGTCGGTGGGAACCTGCTCCAGCGCACCCGCTGCGGCTACTTCACCGACGTCACCAAGCCCTGCAACAAGCGTGTCCCGGGCAGCGGTTGCCCCGCCGTCGAGGGCGAGCACCGCAACCACGCGATCCTGGGCGCGTCGGAGAACTGCGTCGCCGTACACCCCTCCGACATGGCCGTCGCGCTCGCCGCATTCGACGCGGTCGTCCACTTCGAGACCGCCGACGGGTCGGGCGAGACGTCCCTGGCGGACTTCTACCTGCCCGTCGGCGACACCCCGCACCGCGAGACCGCCCTGCCGCCGGGCGCCCTGATCACCGGCGTCGTCCTGCCGCCCGTCCCGGTCGCCACAAACTCCCGCTACCGCAAGGTGCGCGAGCGCGCCTCGTACGCGTTCGCCATCGGCTCGCTCGCGGCCGCGCTCGACGTGCGGGACGGCGTCGTACGCGACGCGCGCCTGGCCCTCGGCGCCGTCGCCTCCCGGCCCTGGCGGGCCCTCGCCGCCGAACGCGTCCTGATCGGCGCACCGGCCGACGCAGAGACCTACGCCGCCGCGGCGGACGCCGAACTGGCGGCGGCACGGCCACTGCCCCAGAACGGATACAAGGTGACCCTCATGCGCAACCTCGTCGTGGCCGAGCTCACCGGACTCGCAGAGGAGGCCGCCCGATGACCACCGTCACCACCGCGACACACACGCAGACGCGCTCGGTCGGCACCGCCCACACCCGCGTGGAGGGCAGGGACAAGGTCACCGGCACGGCCCGCTACGCCGGAGAGATCCCCTTCGCCGACCTCGCACACGGCTGGCTGGTGCTCTCCACGGTCGCCCGTGGCCGCATCCGCGCCATCGACAGCGACCCCGTCCTCGCCATGCCGGGCGTCCTCGCCGTCCTCGACCACCGCAACGCCCTGCGCGTGAACACCGACTACACCGGTCTGATGGGCATGAAGCCGGACCCGACCTGTGCCGTCTTCCAGCACGACCGGGTGCCGCACCTGGGCTGGCCGGTGGCGCTGGTCGTGGCCGAGACGTCCGAGCAGGCCAGGGAGGCCGCCGAGAAGCTCGTGGTGACGTACGAACAGGAGCCCCACGACATCGACTTCACTGCGGACCACCCCGGCGCCTACCCGGTGGACGGGCACATGCCGGCAGTGACGGAGAAGGGGGACCTGGACGCCGAACTGGCCGCGTCGGCCATCGTCGTGGACGCCGAGTACCGCACCCCCGAAGAGCACCACAACCCGATGGAGCCGCACGCGGCGACCGCCCACTGGGACGGCGGCCGGCTCGAGGTGGTCGACTCCAACCAGGGCGCCACCTGGGTCATCGGCGAACTCGCGAACCTCTTCTCGCTCGACCCGGCATCGGTGCGGGTGCGCTCCGAGCATGTCGGCGGCGGCTTCGGCAGCAAGGGCGTACGGGCCCACCAGGTGGCCGCCGTGATGGCCGCGACCGTCCTGCAGCGCCCGGTGCGAGTCGTCCTGACCCGCAGTCAGATGTTCTCGCTGGCCGGCTACCGCAGTCCCACCATCCAGCGGGTCAGGCTCGGCGCCGACGCCGAGGGTCGGCTGCGCGCGCTGGAGCACAGCTCCCTCGGCCTCACCTCCACCGTGCACGAGTTCGTCGAGCCGAGCGCCGGGGTGGCACGGGTGATGTACGACGCCGACGCCCACCACACCGCCAACCGCGTGGTCCGGCTCGACGTACCCACCCCGACGTTCATGCGGGCCCCGGGTGAGGCGCCGGGCTCCTTCGCGCTGGAGGCGGCGCTCGACGAACTCGCCGAGAAGAGCGGCATCGACCCGGTCGAGCTGCGGCTGCGCAACGACCCCGAGCGGGGACCGGTGTCCGGGCTGCCCTTCGCCGGCCGCAATGTGGCCGCCTGCTTCCGGGAGGGCGCCCGCCGGTTCGGCTGGGCAGACCGGGACCCGCGCCCCGGCCTGCGCCGGGACGGCCGCTGGCTGCTCGGCACCGGCACCGCGGCGGCGTCCTTCCCCGCGGGCGCGGCGCCCTCCACGGCGACCGTGACCGCGCACCCGGACGGCGGCTTCACCGTGCGGATCGCCGCGGCCGACATCGGCACCGGCGCCCGTACCGCGCTCACTCTGGTCGCCGCCGACGCGCTGGGCGTGCCCCCGGACCGGGTCCGCGTCCGCATCGGTGACAGCGACTTCGGACCGGCGATGATCGCCGGCGGTTCCATGGGCACCCGCTCCTGGTCCTGGGCGGTCACGGCCGCGGCCGAGGAACTGCGCGACAGGCTGGGTCTGGGCGCCGCCATCCCCCCGGAGGGCATCACGGTGCGCTCGGACACCACCGAGGCCATCGGCTCGCTCGCGCCCGCAGAGCGCCACTCCTTCGGAGCCCAGTTCGCCGAGGTCGCCGTGGACGTCACCACCGGCGAGGTGCGCGTGCGGCGCATGCTCGGGATCTTCGCGGCGGGCCGGATCGTCAACCCGCTCACCGCGCGCAGCCAGCTCGTGGGCGGCATGATCTGGGGCATCTCCATGGCGCTGCACGAGGAGGCCGTACGGGACCGCGCCTCGGGCGGTCACGTCGGCGCCGACCTCGCGGGCTACCACGTGGCCACCCACGCCGACGTCCCGCACGTCGAGGCCGACTGGATCGACGACACCGACCCGAACGACCCAGTCGGCATCAAGGGTATCGGCGAGGTCGGCATCGTGGGCGCCGCGGCCGCCATCGCCAACGCGGTCTGGCATGCGACCGGCGTGCGCCACCGCGCCCTGCCCATCCGGCCGGACCGGGTCCTGACCGCGGCAGCGGGAGCGCTTGATGCTTGACCTGGCCGAGGAACTGGACCGGTGGATCGACGAGGGCCGGGAGTTCGCCGTCGCCACCGTAGTGGCCGTCGGCGGCAGCGCACCGCGCGGTCCCGGCGCCGCCCTCGCCGTGGACGGTGCGGGCACCGTCATCGGCTCGGTCTCCGGCGGCTGCGTCGAGGCCGCGGTGTACGACCTGTGCCTGGAGGCGCTGCGCACGGGGGAGAGCGTGCTTGAACGGTTCGGCTACAGCGACGAGGACGCCTTCGCCGTCGGACTGACCTGCGGCGGCACGATCGAGGTGCTGGTGACGCCGGTTTCTGGCCAGGCGCCCGCCCGGCCGGTCCTCGCGGCGGCCGTGGCGGCCGCCGCCCAGGGCCGGTCCGCGGCTCTCGCCCGGGTCGTCCGCGGCACGGCCGAACTCCTGGGCAGCGCCCTGCTGGTGCGGCAGGACGGCACGCACAAGGGCGCTCTCGGCGGGCACCCGGACCTGGACCGCACGGCGGCGGCCGAGGCCCGTGCCCTGCTGGAGGCGGGCCGCACCGGCACGGTGGAGATCTCCGCTGACGGCTCGCACTGCCCCGGCGGTCTCACCCTGCTGGTCGAGTCGAACGTGCCGCCGCCCCGCATGATCATCTTCGGCGCGGTGGACTTCGCCTCGGCGCTGGCGAGGGCCGGAAAGTTCCTCGGCCACCACGTGACCGTGTGCGACGCCCGACCGGTCTTCGCCACCCGGGCCCGCTTCCCCGACGCCGACGAGGTCGTCGTCGACTGGCCGCACCGCTACCTGCGGCGCACCGGAACCGACGCCCGCACGGTCCTGTGCGTCCTCACCCACGACGCGAAGTTCGACGTGCCCCTGCTCAGGCTGGCCCTCGGCATGCCGGTGGCTTTCGTCGGCGCGATGGGCTCGCGCCGCACCCACGAGGACCGCAACCGGCGTCTGCGCGCCGAGGGCGTGACCGAGCGGGAGCTGGCCAAGCTGCGCTCTCCGATCGGCCTCGACCTCGGTGCCCGTACGCCCGAGGAGACCGCCCTGTCGATCGCCGCGGAGATCGTCGCCGCCAGACGGGGCGGCACCGGCTTGCCGTTGACCGGCTGCCGGACACCGATCCACCGCGACCTTCGGACCGCCGGAGCGACGGGGGGAATAGGCGCGCCGGCGTGAGCTCACCCGTAGGCGCGCACTCCGGTGCATGATCCCGAGCTGCTGGAACGGCTCACCGCACGGCGTGCGGAACTGGACGAGCGGGTCCTGGAGCGGGTGAGTGAACAACTCGCCGACGAGCGGGCCTCGGCCGCGCCGATGGGCAGGTGGGTGGAGATCGGTGATGCTGATTCCGTACCGCGAGCCGGACGTGGAAGAGACCATGCTCCCGCCGGACCACCAGCGCATCCTCGCCGCTGTGTGGCAGGCCGCCGGACCCGTCGCGCTGATGGACCTCATCCCGATCGTCGGCTCAACCAGCGCCGGAGTCTTCGTGAGCCTGGTCGCCGTCGGCCTTTTCGGCTCTGGCGCCTGCCTTGTCGTCGGCGGTCATGCCGCTCGCGCCCCCGGATAGCCGGTACCGGGTGCCGGCTGCGCATGACCCGGCACTGTGCCGACAAACCCAGGGCCATGGCTACACCTTGGGTGAAACGCCCTGCATGGCTGCGGGGAGTGAGATGTGAAATGGGGGGAACCGTGCATGACGCGCAGCACGCATATGCCCCTCACGCCAGAGAAGTAACTCCTGTTTTGTGTGCTTGTAGGCCTGGAGTAAGGGCATCCGGTGGCCAGGAGGTTGATATCGATGGTTCCCCTGCTTCTGGTTCTTCTGCTGGCTCTGATCCTCTTCGGCGCGGGCTTCGCGTTGAAGGCGCTGTGGTGGATCGCGGTGATCGTGCTCATCGTGTGGCTGCTGGGCTTCGTCGTCCGGTCCGCGGACAGCGGTGGCCGCCGGGGCCGCTGGTACCGCTGGTAGACGAAAGCACCTGAGCGCGAGCGTGAGTGGGGCCCGGCCATACGGCCGGGCCCCACTCACCTGAGGCACCTCAACCGGCGTGAGTCGGAGAGGATCCGGACGTATCGGACGCATCGCAGGGTATGCGGGCCATGCACCGGCACCGCAGAGACAGCAGCGGAACCCTGTGCCCCCGTCTCTGCCGGGCCGCTGCACAGCAGCTGCCGTATTGAGCGCCCCACTTGGGCCGACACCGGCCCTTTCGTGGTGCGAGTGTGTTCGGCGCAGGCCGGTGTTGCCCGCCGGGCGGCGCGGCTGTCCGGCGCCAGGGGCTGTGACGCGGCGGGCTCTGTCGACGCGTTGAACAAGGCCGCCGCAGCGGACTACTTGAAGCAGCAGCCGATATCCCGTGGGCGGGAACAGGCGCAGACTCATCGGCCTGCGGTGGCGGCTGAGCAGTGCAGCAGGCGGGCCACTTCAGCGGAAGACGTGTCCAGAGGAGCCCTCACACGACGGGGCCGGCGCACTCGGCAGTGCGGGCGAAGCGCCCGACGGTCCGACGTGCGCCTCTGGCTGAGTCCGTGCCGGCTCGGAGCTCACGCCGCGTGGTTGGACAGCGTGGGAATGGTGTCCGGGAAGCGGGGCACATGGCTCGGTGTAAGGCGCAGAGATTGGTGATTGCAAGGGAGGCTTGTGATGCTCATGGCGCACCCCGCAGTGCTGAAGAACTTGATCGAGCAGTACGAGACGCTGTGTGTTCTGCAGGCGGAGGAGGGCCATGAGGAGGTGCGGCGGCGGATGGACGACATTGCTTACACGCTGTGTGTGTCGACTGGTACCAGCGACATCGACGCCGCGCTCATCGCAGCCCGGCACCGGCTGCCCGGTGCACGTGTCGAGGACGACTCCCTCCTTGCAACCTGACCTGGTTTGGCAGCTGACGCGTAGTCGATCGGAGACACATATCGTTTGTGACACCCACCCTTGGTCTCCTCGGCAACTGGCCGTACGTCCAGTCTGTCGCAGCGCGCTGGTGCCCGCACACTTGCGGCCCGACGATGTGAACAACCGCGCCGACTGCGACGGCCAAGACTGAGGAGACCATCAGGGCGATCTCCGACACGACGGCAAACACGACACCGGTCCGGGCGGCACGCACGAGCAAGTCGAATTCCGGATCGACCACCCCCCGGGGATCCCGCACCACCTGTACGCGGTCGCCGATCCGGAGGCGGGGGCGCACCCCCGTGCTGGACGACCCCGGGGCACAAAGCGCAGGACTACCCGCCGCGAGTGCTGCTCGTCAAGGACGCGATCGGGGCGATGACCGGCGACACGGCCTCCTCCCGGAGCCCGGACGGCCCCACCTGACCGGCGGAGGCAATCGCGGCGCACCGTGGGTATCACCCGCAGACCAGGTACGCCCCCATAGGGGATGTGCATCCGCAAGCCGATGTGCCGGGGATGTCCCGCACCCGCAGGTGCCCCACTGCAGCGGAGCGGTCCGCGTGCCGTAGCTTCCCAAGCTGAGAGCGCGAGTTCCGTTCTCGTCACCCGCTCTTCTTGAAGCCCCAGGTCGGCGACCTGGGGCTTCAGTATGGGTGCGGCCGTTCGACGTCTTCTCGGCAATCGGAGCATGAAAAGTTCGGGCACTCGGAGGGCACGAACTCTCGCTGCACGCCTCGGGGCGTCCCCGACGAATTCCGTAGGCTTCCATCCCGGCAGTCCGTCGGTGGCCACCAGTGACGCTGAAGGGAGCTCAGAGGCCGTCGAGTTGGTTACACGCCGACCGGGTTGACGTAGGTACCCGGGCGGGTGGCGCCGTCCTGCTTGAGGATCTGGCCACCGAACGGCCACTTCAGGGTGAAGTGCGTTGTCTCGTTCGGCGGGGTGACCAGGAACTTCGCCGGGACGAACTTCTCCTTCTGCGGGGTGGACCTGGCCACCGGGAGCAGGGTGATGCTGAAGTCCACCGTGTCCCCCTGCCCCAGGGTGATCTTTTCGGGCTTCTTGGAGGAGCGCGCCAGCGACCAGGTGCCGTCGGTCTTCTGAGCGCCGACCATGTCGACACCGGCGAAGCCGGACAGGGTGCAGGTGTGCTTGCTCCGATTGGTGAACCAGATGTACGCCTGCGTCTGCTTCTTGGCCTGCCCCATCTCCGGCTTCGCGTCATCCCCCGTGGCGAAGCCTGCCTTCAGGTCGGCAGTGTGGCAGCGGGCCGGGGCGGCGGCCCTGGCGGGGGCGGCCGAGGCCGGGACGGCGGCCGCGGCAGTGCCGGCGACGACGATCGCTGCAAGGGCCAGGGCCGTCAGATTGCTCTTCATGAAGATTTCGGTTCCCCTCGAATACGAATCGGCGCGCGAGGTCAGTGCGCGCCTACACACCTGAGGACGCGCAATGCCCGAGTTGCGGTTCCGCGTTCCGGAGAACGTCACCCTGCTCCAACTACGGCCGTGCGTAAGAGAACTCGCGCTGCTACTCAGGTTGAACTCGCGATGTCGGTGGCTGAGCAAG
This sequence comes from Streptomyces puniciscabiei, assembly GCF_006715785.1. Taxonomy (NCBI): domain Bacteria; kingdom Bacillati; phylum Actinomycetota; class Actinomycetes; order Kitasatosporales; family Streptomycetaceae; genus Streptomyces; species Streptomyces puniciscabiei. The sequence goes on along the minus strand of NZ_VFNX01000002.1, from coordinate 145,731 downwards.
CGAGCGACGGCTGTGGCATGCTCGTCGGCGTGTTCGATGCCCCGAATGATGGCTGGTCGTTTGCAACAGCGCGGGAACCGGCCAGATTCGGTGTCTGCGAGGTGAACGGCGTCCCCGGTGTGGAGCATGCGGTGGGGGCGCGCGGGACGCTGTGCGGCATCTCGGCACGGCATACCACTCACTATCTGCACCTGCTCGTCGCCGACGCTGTGCAGTCGTGCCGACGGTGTCGCCAGGAGGCCGAGGCGGCCCCGACACAGCCATGCGTCCAGGAGCGCCTTCACGACCGAGTCCTGGACTCGGCTCCGAGTACGACGCGTGACGAGTTGCTCGCTGCCCTTCGCCTGGGGGCGAACGTGCGCTTGTGGATCAACGGCCGTTCCACAGATCTGGCGAAGTTCTACGCAAGGCTCGATGAGCTGACCGACGGCGCCGACTCCGCTGCCGAGGCTTTCGCGTCCGCGGCGACGATCGGGTTGGCGAACGTTGAGCACGACCTCTGGCGGTTCCTGGTCGTCCTGCCGGAGGACGGCGGCCCACCGATCACCGCTCGCGGACCACGCGACCTTCGCTGATGCGTTCAGGAAGTGCCGAGGTCGAACGCGATCAGGGCGAAGCAGTGGTCAGCCCGGTCTCGGCCGGACAGCCGTGGATGAGCTGGTACTGGATCTTCCGTGAGCCGCGCCTGACCGTCCGCACGTGGTGCTCCGGGCCGGTGTGTGCCGTGCTGCCTCGGGAGAGCTCTTCCAGAGCATGGGTGGGGCTTCAGAACGGGCGATCGACCCTGCCCAGGACAACGAGTTCGGTGCTGCCCAGCGCCTCCGCGAGTGCCTGCGGCGCGCCGCGCATGTGGCAGTAGTCCCACTGCGCGCGGCGTATCACCTGGTCCGGGTGGCTGAGCGCGCGCAGCACATCCCAGTGCAGGGCCTGAACGGCGCTGCGAGTCAGAAGGAGGGCGGAACGGCAGGCCAGGGTGTTGGGGGCGGCTTCCTTGACCGCCTTGGTGCAGGTGCTCGCTCGGTGCCGGCAAATGATCTCGGCGCCGGGATGAGTGGTGAGCCAGGCCACGAACGTCTCGGAGGTGCGGTCGGGCAGCACGTCCACGACCTGGCCGGACTCCGACGTCGACCAGCACGGTGTCGTAGGTGCAACCCTTGTGGAAGGCGAACTCGTCCACTCTCAGCACCCGCGGCGCACAGTCCGGCGCCGTCAGCAGCCTGAGCAGCCGGGTCCGGCCCGCGGTGATCTGCAGACGACCGACACAGCCAGGGCCGGACGGCCGCCGAGCTGGATCACGATTCGACCGCAGCCAGTCCGCCAGCCCGGTACTGGTCCGGCAGTAGCGTGGACAGACCCGGCACCTGTACGACGAACGTCGTACGGGAACGACTCTTCCGGTCGCAGACGTACCGGCGCACTCGCAGCCGGGCGATGACCCGACGTGAGCCCGACGGCCGGTCACCCAGGGCGGTTGATACGTGCTGTGTACACGACGGGCCTGCCGCGGCAGTTCGGGCACCGGCCTGGCGGGCCTTCGACACCGCCTCCACCACCAGGATGCCGGAGGCTTGAGCAGCATTCGATCGGTCAGTGCCGTCGGTGTCGGGGCTTGCCTTCGTTCACGAGGACTCGCCTCGGTCGGAAGTCTCGGCAAACGCGACCGCGGCCAGCACCTGGTCGAGGCCATGCCTGATCGCGGTGGCCTGGGCTGGCGGAGCTTCTAGGATCTGCGGCATGGCAACACGACTTGTGCAGATCAACATGAAGGCCCATGACGACTCCGCGCTCGGCCGGTTCTGGGCGGAGGCACTGGGTTGGGGTGTCGACAGCGAGGGACCCGGCGTGACCAACCTCGAACCCGTCGGGTTCGCCTACCCCGACCCCGTGGCCGTCTGCATCGACATTGTCGCCCGCCCGGAACCCAAAACGGTCAAGAATCGCGTGCACCTTGATCTGGCCACCACTACGACCGCCCAACATGCGGAGTTGGTCGCGCGCTTGAAGGATCTCGGCGCGACGCTCACCGACGTGGGTCAGGGCGACGTCCCTTGGACGGTCATGGCCGACCCGGAAGGTAACGAGTTCTGCGTCCTGGAGCCCCGCCCGATCTACCAGGACACCGGGCCGATTGCCAGGGTGGTGGTCGACTGCACCGACCCACGAGAGATGGCCCGGTTCTGGGGCGAGGCGATGGACTGGACCCTGCACGAGGTCACCGACGACCACGCGACCATGCGCTCCTCCAGAGGCGTGGGCCCCTACCTGGAGTTCCTCCGCACCCCCGACACCAAGAGTGTGTGGAACCGCGTCCACCTCGACGTCTGCCCCTACCCCGGTGACGACCTGGCTGCCGAGACAGCCCGACTGCGCACGCTGGGCGCCACCAACCCTGATATGGACCGGTCCGCAGTCTCCTGGACGGTTCTGGCCGACCCGGAGGGCAACGAGTTCTGTTTGCTCAGCCCTCGTTGACCTTGAGCAACGGTTCCGGCCGGTTCCCGGGCAGGGGCGAAGACCGCGTGGCGTCAACCGCCCATGGCGCCGGGTACGGGGATGATGTCCCCGGTGAGCCAGCGCGTGAACCGGCTGCCCATTGCGGCCTCTCGCTTGTGGCGCCCGGCGGCGGCACCATGGCCGGCGTCATCGTGTTCCTCGTCTGGCTGCGAATCACCAACCTGGCCGTCCTGCTGGGCCTGGAGTTCGACGCCGAGACCGTACGCCAGCGGGCCATCGCGGGCGGCCTGCCACCGGACACCGAGCCGTACACCCAGCCTCGCGACATTCGGAAGTGGGACGAGGACGACCGACGTCGGCTGGGTGAGGTCTGACCGCCACCTGACGATCTTGGGAATATGTCGATGACCTGCGGGATACCAGCTCTCCATGAGGCTTCTGGCAGGGTTGCGTGATGCTGATCGGTCGCTGACCAAGCAGGCTGCCTGCCGCATCCCGCCCCGCGCCGGCAAGGTGCTCTCAGTGGTGGAGGAGATCGCGGAGAGCACGAAGCTTTGGTGCGGCGCCGCGGCCGCGATGGCGTGGCTGGGCGGGTGGCGCGGCCGCAAAGCAGCGGCAACTGGCCTGGCCGCGCTGGTCATCGCCCAACTGATCTCGAACGGCTTGTGCAAGCAGGTGGCCGACCGGCCCCGGCCGCCGAAGGAGTTGTTTCCCCACGACGAGGTCGACGACCGCCCCGACTCCTCCTCCTTCCCCTCCGGACACACCGCCGCCGCGGTGGCCTTCACCGCCGCCGTGGTAACCGCCTGGCCGGCCGCCAGCGCACTATGCGCGGTGCCGGCTGCCATGGTGGCGCTGGAGCGGGTGCAGAGCGGCGCCCACTACCCCAGCGACGTGGCCACCGGTGCCGCCATCGGCCTGGCCAGCGCCTGGCTCGCCCGGCGCGCTCCGCGCCTGATCCTGCGCCACTGGCCTTAGCCGGTTGGGGGAGAGCCGGGCGGACTGGCGGGTGCAGGCAGACACGCCTGCCATACCGCCCGTCCTGAACTCGCCTGCTCGGGGTACTCGCGCACTCGTCGGATGGTCGGGCGCATGACGCAGTCCGGCCTGCAGGAAGTTGAGAGGGACAGGAGGTGGCCGTGGTGTCAAGCACGCAGCCGCACCATGCCGGGTCCCGGCCCAGCGCGGATCGCTTGGGCCAGGAGCCGGTGGGCGAGCTGGTGCAGCGGGCCTCGCAGCAGCTGACCGAGCTGGTGCGCGGCGAACTGCGCCTGGCACAGGCGGAGATGAAGGAGAAGGGCAAGCGCTACGGCAAGGGCGGCGGCCTGTTCGGCGGCGCCGGCGTTGTCGGCTTCCTGATGGCGCAGGCGCTGGTCGCCACCGTGGTCGCCGCACTGGCGGTGGCGCTTCCGGTGTGGGCGGCCGGGCTGATCGTCACAGCGGTGCTGGGTGTGATCGCCGCGGTGATGGCCATGAGTGGAAAGAAGCAGGTCGACCGGGCCGCGCCGCCCACGCCCGAGCAGACGGTCGAGAACGTGAAGGCCGACGTGGCCGAGATCAAGGAGAGCGCACACCGATGACCCAGCCGCCTCACGACGAACCCACCGCCTCCAGCCCCGAGGAACTGCGCGAGCAGGTCGAGCAGACCCGTTCCGAGCTCGGGGAGACGGTCGAGGCGCTCGCAGCGAAGACCGACGTCAGGGCGCGCACCCAGGAGAAGGCTGGCGAGCTGAAGGAACAAGCCGCCCTGAAGGTTGGGGAACTCAAGGCGAAGGCCGCCGACCTGGCCCACCAGGCGCAGGACCAGCTGCCCGATCCGGTCAAGGACAAGGCCGCGAAGGCGGCCGAGCAGGCCCGGGCGAAGGCGACCCAGGCCGGTCAGCTATGGCAGGAGAAGGCGCCCGAGCCAGTGCGCCAGAAGACCGCCCAGGGAGCGCAGCTGGCGCGTGACAACCGCAAGGTGCTGCTGGCGGCAGCGGGTGTGGCCGTCGTGGTGTGGCTGGCCTGCCGCCGGAAGGGGTGAACCGGGTGAAGGCTTCGAAGATCGCCTACAAGCCGGTTGGTCTCGCGCTCGGCGCCGTCAGCGGCATGGCCGCGGGAGCGCTGTTCAAGCAGACGTGGAAGATGCTCGGCCACGACGAGGACGCCCCGGACGCCACCGACGAAGACCGCGCCTGGCGCGAAGTGCTCCTCGCCGCCACCCTGCAAGGTGCGATCTTCGCCGGAGTCAAAGCGGCCGTCGACCGCGCCGGCGCCATCGTCGTCCGCCGCCTGACCGGAACCTGGCCCGGCTGAGGTGCATGAGGAGGCGGGAGGGCCGGTAGGACACGAATACCAGCCCTCCCATCGCCCCGGCCAGTACCCCCACGAAGGACCCCTCACAGCCATGTCCGATCAGCACGCAGCTGTTGCGATGACCGCTGCAGCAGTCATCGCCACGATCCTGGTCGCCCGGGCAGTCGTCCTCCACCAGGGGGGCCGAGGACGCGTCGCCCGCCTGGCCCACCCGGTGCGCGGTCACACCGCACCCCGCGCCGACAAGACCGTGGCCGCGCTCGCGGATGCCGCCTCCTGCGCCGTGCGAGAGGCTGAACAGCACGTCCACCACTGCTGGCAGCAGCTCCAAACACGCGCCGACCCACCCGAGTGACCCGGCCGTGGACCCAGTCGGCGATGCCCCGGCGCAAGTATGCGGATCCAGCAGGCGGCTCCAGCCTCGCGCCAGAGCCCAGGTTCGGCATTGAACGTGCTTTTCCACAGCCGGTGCCGGCCGAGATCGCCTAGGAGATCGGCGCCACCTCGGCCCGTGCGGTCAACCTGGTGGACTGACCGCCCGGTTCGCCGTGTCCGTCGTGGCCCGCCGCCTCACCAAGGTGGCGGGCCACGGACTGTGCGCCTGCTGTGTCCGGCGGACAACCAACTGTCCCGTTTCTCACGTCTACATGTGCGCGGCCCCCGGCGGGGAGCCGGAACCGTCACGACGAGCAGGGGAGCGCGATGGGATGGTCCAGGCGGGTGGCCGCGCTGGTTTCGGGGATCCTGCTGAGTGGCTGTCTCTCGACGGGGACCGCGTTCGCCGCCTCCGGTCCGAAGCTCGACGTGGAGATGTTCGGCAGCGACTGGGCCCGCCCCGGGCAACTCGTGGACCTGTCCCTGGAGGGGGTGCCGCGGGAAGCGAAGGCCGTGACCGCCACCTCGTCGGCGTTCTCCGGCACGGTCGCCTTGAAGTGGTCCGACGACGACGGTCGCTTCGACGCGGTGGCCACGCTGGCCCTGTCCGACAAGCCGGGTGTGTATCCGCTCGTCGCGAAGATCGGTGACCGTGCCGTGGCCCGGTACAAGATACGGGTCCTGCCGTCCCAGCGTCCGTCGTTCGAGGTGCAGGCTCTCTACGGCACAGCCGCCCGGCCGGGGGAGCAGATCGACACGGAGTTCGACGACCTGTACCCGGGAGAGACCGGTACCGACTTCACCGTGCGTTCCACCGCGCTGGCCGATCCGGTCCGGCTCGTCCACGACAACCAGTACGACCACTACACCCCCCGCCTGTTCACCGGTCAGCCGTACATCCGCCCGGAAGTGAAGGACGGTACGTACGCCTTCGGCCTGTACGGACCGGATGGCCGCCGGGTCGCCGAGAAGTCCCTCACGGTACGGGCGGCACGGCCGGGTGACAGCGACTACCTGGGCAGGGCCCGCGGTCCGGTCTTCTCCCCGACGTTCGACCTCGACACCGCCCGCGAGCACGGCTACCGGGTCCGCGCCGGAGGAAGGGTCTACGTGCTGTGGAAGGACACGTACCCGGACCCCGGCGAGGAGAACCGGCTCTCCGCCACCTCCCCGGCGTTCACCCAACCGGTCAACCTCAGGCGCGACGACACCAAGGCCGCGGACGGCGACGACCCGCGCTACTACGCCATGGCCACCGTTCGCACCGGTCTCACGTCCGGCACCTACCCGGTCACCGTGGTCGCGCACCACGGCCGGGTGAAGAGGACCGGCCAGCTGATCGTCACTGGCCGTCCGGTCGCCAAGCGCGGCGTCACCGCGGACCCCGGCACCGGCTGGCTCGGCGTGTCCGCTGGCCTGCTGGTCCTCACCGCGCTCGGCGTGTACGTCGTCCGCAGGCACCGCCACACCACGGCGTAGCGGCCACCACCCGACGTCCGCCGACCGCCGCACCGGACCGCGACCGGCAGCCCCTGGCCGACCCGGGGACGGCGGATACCTCAACTGCGACTCCATCCTCACCGCCGAAGGAAGGTTGCTGTTCAACGGGGTGAACGCCCGCGTGGGGGCTGCACGCACATGCACTTCGCCGCTGAGCGCGTACTCGGCTCCAACTACATGCACCGCTACACGCTGCTGACCCGGAACGACCTGCACATAGCCTCCTTCGAGAAGATCGTCTGGGCCGTCGCACCTCCACTCGCCTCCCTGCTCTACGTCCAGTTCTCCGCCATCGGAGCCCTCATCGCCATGGCCGCCGCCTCCGCCGCCCCCCTCCTGTTCGCCCACCGCATACCGCACACCGACCCCCGCACCGGGACCCCGGGCGAAGGCACGCTGCCCGAACGGCTGGGGACAGCGGCGATCCTCCGGCTCACCTGGCCCACCACCCTGCTGTCAGCCGCGATCATGTTCCTCATCGGCACCGTCGACGTCCTCCTGCCGGCCCGGCTGGACGACGTCGGTTCCTCCCCGGCGCTGGCCGGGCCGGTCATGACCGCCTTCGCCGTCGCCAGCGTGGCCGCCGGCCTCGCCTACGGAAGCCGCCGCTGGCCCGGAAGCCCGTTCAGCCAGACCCTCGTCCTGCTGCCCGTGCTGACCGGCGCCTTCGCCCTGCCCGGCCTGACCACGCACCCCATGAACTTCGCCCTCGCCTTCGCGATCGGCGGGTTCCTCTACAGCCCCCTGCTGGTCATCCGCAACCTCGCCCTCCAACAACGCCTTCCCCAGCATGCCTGGGCAACAGGCTTCTCCGTTCTCTACGCCGCGGCCGGGGTGGGCTACGGAGCCGCCGGACTCACAGCCGCCGCACTCCTCGACACCGCCGGACCCGCACCGGCCTTCATCGCCTGCACACTGATCACCCTCGGCATCGGCAGTCTCTCGCTCCTGGGGGAACGGCTGCACCCACGGCCCACAACTCCATAGCGCAGGGCGAGACCCGGCAGCACCGCCGTCACCACAGGCCCAACGACCCGCCGACCGCCCTCCCCACCACGGCCGGCAGCCCCGGGGCCAAGGGCGACTGTCCCTCTGCCCCCGCAGAGCCGCCAGAGGCGCGCGAGCCAGGACCACGTGCACGCTATCGGTGCGGGCGTGGCAGCGGGGCCGGACAAGGCTGGTCCTGTCCAGCCCTGCTGTGCATCCGAACGCCAGGATCGGCAGCGGCCCGCGTCAGCTCACCGTCAGCCGAACTGCGAGGTCGCTTTCTCCCGATGTTTCATCCCGGAACTGGTTTTTGATCCGAGGTTGAGAGCGGACAGGCCAGGATGACGTCGCTGGCCAGATCGGTGTCGAGCGGCGGCGTACGACCCGGCTGCGTCTGCCGGGCCTGGGCCGCTGGTTCGTCCAGCATGCCGTTAGCGCCGGCCAGGTCGGCGGCGCGCTGGTCGTGGCGCAGCACGGCCAGGCGCGTCCGGCTGTTCACCTGTGCCGATGACATCCGATCCGGGCCGGCCCCGGGAGGCCGGACCCATGTGCGGCGCGCTCTCGACCGCCTGGGCGTGGCCAGGCGGCGCCGCCCACAGGCCGGGTGGCCATGTCGTTGCGGCTCGGGCGATGGGCAGAGAACCAGGCCGGTTCGGATCGGCTACGTCTTCACCGCACTGAGCAGCGCCGCCCTCGCGTGCGCCGAACTCTCGCTCGCCCCCGCCGAGGCCCTCCACCGCTTGGACCATCTGACCGAAGCCACCGAGCAGACCATCACCACCTGCATCTACTGCTTCTACGACCCCACGAGGGCACCTGCGAAGTCTGCCTCGCCGGCCACCTGCCCTTCGAGGCGGCGACCATCCCGTTCCGCCCCGGCGGCGAACTGGTCCTCTACACCGACGACACCTGCGACCAGTTCCTCGGTGCCCTGCGCTCGCCCAGCGGCGAGAACGACCTCGCCCTGCTCATCGCCCGCGTCCTGCTCTGAGCGGGGTGCACGTCCGACTTGCCCGAGTCCGGCGGAGCTTCGCCGAGACATACGGCACAACGCCCGCACATCGCGCCGTTACGGGGTAACCGAATCCACGTAAGGCTGTCAGACGCACTGTTGCCGTTTGACAACAATAGCCATGAGGCAACAAAGTGGCCGTGTCGGACGTGCGCGGGAAGGACCCTGGAATGCTCCGGTGGACGGAGACCACTCCGTGCGCTGGTCGTCGTCGCCGAAAGGCGGCGGTGGCGCAGGCGCCCCCAACGGCGGCTCAGGCGGTCTGGCTGCTGGGATCCGTGGTGTCCTCGTGTATCTGCGTCGCCGCTGTGCCGCAGAACGCCTCGAGCCCCTCCAGCAGTGCGATCCGCTTGGCGGCGGGCATATCCGCCAGCACCTTCCGCAGCTCCCGCTCCCGGCGGGCGCGCAGGTCGGCGAGGAAGGCGCGGCCTCGGCCGCTCAGGTGCAGCCGCACTTCCCGCCGGTCCTCCGCGCTCACCACCCGCTCGACGAACCCGGCGGCGACGAGCCGGTCGCACAACCGGCTCGTGGACGGCGGGGTCGAGGCCAGGGTCTCGGCCAGCGTGCGCAGATTGATGCCGTCGTGGTGCTCGAGGATGTGCAGCACCCGAAGCTGGGACGCGGAGGTGGGCGCGGTGGAGGCCCGGCCCCACACGACCTCCAGCAGCTCGACGGCCCTGGTGGTCACGTGTGCGACCTCTTCGGGCTCTGGGTAGCGGCGGAAGGCAGTCACGGTCACACTCTCGCAGGCGCTGGGGTGCCTGTCAGCGTACTAGGCGCACGGGCGGCCGCGGCTGATCCGGGGCGACCGACGCGTTTGCGGGAGTTCGGCCTCATGGGCGAGGCCCGTGCGTTGTCCGGCGAAAGGTTGGTGTTTTCCCATCGTGAAGAGATTCCATGCCGCTGAACGCGCTCTGCGCACCGCGGCCCCCTACGACTTGCTCGATGCCGTGCGTGTCGTACTCATCGAGCAGTACGGCGCAGAAGACGTCGAGCTGTTGATGGCCGACTACAGCCTGACGGTGCTTCAGCCGGTGTCGGCCCCCACGCTTCAGCCGGTGTCGGTGCACAACAGCCCGGCCGGCCGGGCCTTCGGCTCGCAGAAGCCGTACTGCGAGGATGGCCGGGACGGGCGGGCCCGCCTGCACCTGCCGGTGACCGTGCGCGGCGACCGGCTCGGCGTGCTGTCCGTGATCCTGCCCGGGAGCGAGGCGGTACGCCGCTGGGAGCCCGAACTGGCCGAGATCGCCGAGGTACTGGGGCACGAGCTGATCGTGGCCGAGCGCGACACGGACGTGTATCTGCAGGTGCGGCGCAAGGACCGGCTCACCCTGGCCGCCGAGATGCAGTGGCAGCTGCTGCCCGGCCGTTCCTGCTCCCGCCCCGAGTACGAACTGGGGGCTCAACTGGAGCCGGCGTACGCCATCTTCGGCGACAATTTCGACTGGTCCGCGACGGCCGACCACCTGATGCTCTACGTCACCAACGGCATGGGCGAGGGCATAGAGGCCGCCCTGCTGACCAACCTGGCCATCAACGCCCTGCGCAACGCGCGGCGCGCCGGCATCTCCATCGCCGACCAGGCGGCCCTCGCCGACCAGGCCGTCTACGCGCACTATCAGGGGCGCTGCTACCTGTCCGTGCTCATGTTCGACTTCGACCTTGCCACCGGCCGGGCCGGCGTCGTGGACGCGGGCTCCCCTCAGATGCTGCGACTGCGGAACGGCGCCGTGGAGCGCGTCACCTTCGACGCCCAGCTTCCGTTGGGCATGTTCGAGGAGACCGACTACGTGGCTCAGGACTTCCAGGTCGAGCCCGGTGATCGACTCGTCTTCGTCAGCGACGGCGTGCACGCCGTGGCCTCGCCCAAGGGCGAAGCGTACGGGGACGAGGCACTGGCCCGGGCCATCCAGGCCACCCGGCTGCTGCCCGCCGCCGAGGTGCCGCGCGCCATCCTGCGCGAACTGACCGGCCACCGCGGCAAGCCGGTGCCGGACGACGACGCCCTCGTCGTATGCCTGGACTGGCGGGGTAGGGACATGGGCGGCGGGCCGGTCCCGGCGGAGCGAATGTGACGATCGCGTGTGGTTCGGCCGGTACCGTCGCACCAACGCTTGCCATAAAGCAATAATTGTTCCATGGCCTGCCGCCGGGCGGGCCGCCGAGCGTGCAGCAGGGAGACGATGCAGGTGGCGGAGCAGCACGACGTGGCCCCCGAGGTCGTGCGGGAACTGGCTGGCTTCCTGGAGCGGCGGCGCGAGCAGATCGCCCAACGGTGGGCCGACGCCGCTCTCTTCGGCACGGTGTTCACCGTCTCCCGGGACGAGGCGGTCGAGGCGTGCAAGGCCGTGGTGGACGCTCTGGCCGAAGTGGCCCGCTCCGGGCGGCTGGAGGACATCGACGCCCCCGGCTTCGGTGCCGTGAAGGACCAGCTCGGCCGGATGGCGGCCTCCCGCGCCCGAGCCGGATTCGGCCCTGCCCAGATCGCCGCGGAGGTCGCGGGACTGCGAGAACCGGCCGCCGCGTTGCTGAGCGCCGAGTTCGAGGCCGCCGACGAGCACGCGCACGCGTGTGTGCTCGCACTGGCGGTGCTCATGGGGACGCTGCGCCTGGTGGTCATGGAGACGACCCTCAGCGCGGGGGAGGAGCTGATCGCCCGGCAGCGCCAGCAGCTGCTGGAGGTGGCCACTCCGGTCATCAGGCTGTGGGAGGGCGTCGTCGCCGTACCGCTGATCGGCACGCTGGACAGCGCCCGCAGCCAGGTGGTGATGGAGAGCCTGCTGGAGGCCATCGTCGAGCAGCGGGCCCGGTACGCCATCCTCGACATCACCGGCGTGCCGACCGTCGACTCCCTCGTCGCCCAGCACCTGATGAAGACCGTCGCCGCGGCCCGTCTGATGGGCGCGGAGTGCATCGTCTCCGGCATCCGCCCCGCGATCGCGCAGACCATAGTGCACCTCGGTATCGACCTGGGGTCGATCATCACGCGGGCCGGCCTCGCCGACGCCTTGGCCCACGCGCTCACTCAGCAGGGCATCGTCGTCTCGCCACGCCCGGACGCGGGAGCGAACGCACGGTGACCGGCTTCTTCGACCACGCGGGTAGGGTGCCGGTCCTGGCACTCGGAGACGTCCTGCTGGTCACCCTGCAAGGAGAGCTGCACGACGGAGCGGCCGAACAACTCAAGGACGATCTCGCCCACCGTATCGCGGCCAGCCCGGTGCCGGTGGGCGGCGTCGTGATCGACATCTCCGGAGTGGAGATGGTCGACTCCTTCCTCGGCCGCATCCTGGCCGAGATCGCCGCGAACGCACACCTGCTGGCAGCCAGGACGGTGCTGGCCGGCATGCGTCCCGCCGTGGCCATCACGCTGGTCGAGCTTGGTCTCACCCTGCCCGGCCTGGTCACGGCCCTGGACGTCGAGAGGGCGCTGTCCCTGCTGGGCCGTGCCCCCTCGGCAGCCTCACCCGTTCATCCGGAAGAGGGTGCATGATGCATGCCCCACTCGCGCCGACCACGCGTCTGCCCATCGGCTCGGACGCGGACCTGGCCTGGGTACGCCAGCACGTACGCCGGGCCGCCGCCGATCTCGGCTTCAGTCTGGTCCAGCAGACGAAGCTGGTCACCGCGGTCAGTGAACTGGCCCGCAACACGCTGGTGCACGGTGGTGGCGGGTCCATGGCGATGACGATCCTGGACGAGGGGGGCAGGCGCGGACTGCGGCTGTCGTTCGTCGACGCCGGCCCCGGCATCCGGGACATCGACCAGGCCATGACCGACGGCTACACCACCGGCGGCGGCCTGGGGCTGGGCCTGAGCGGCGCCAAACGGCTCGTCCAGGAGTTCAGCATCGACAGCAGTCCCGGCAAGGGCACGACCGTCACCATCACCGACTGGGTCACCGGACTGCCCGGCCCCCGCACGGGTGCGCCATGAGCCGGGTGTGGGACATCCCCGTCCAGGACAGCACCCGGGTGCGGGACGTGCGCGTGGCCGCGGAAGCCGCCTGCGCCCGCACAGGGCTGGACGCCGACTCCACCGCGGGCGCGGCGCTGGTGGCCACCGAGCTGGCGACCAACCTCGTCAAGCACGCCAGCGGCGGCCGCATCGTGATCAACCTGACCGGTCCCTGCGACACGCGCGCGGAAGGGGTGCCGGGTGTGCAGATCACCTCGCTCGATCACGGGCCGGGCATCGGCAACGTACAGGCGGCGCTGCAGGACGGGCACACGACCGCCTCCTCCTCCCTCGGCGCGGGCCTGGGAACCTGCCTGCGCGTCTCCAGCGACTTCGACCTGCACAGCAGGCCGGGCCGGGGCACCGTCGCCGTGGCGCGCATCAGGCCCGCGCGTCCCCCGGGCGCCCCGTCCCCGGGGCCGGCCCACTTTCCGACGGGCGCCCGGGCCGGGGGCATCGTCACCTCGCTCGCCCATGCCGAGCACTCCGGGGACGCCTTCGCCTGGGTCCGCTCCGGTTCGACGGTCACGCTGCTGCTCGCCGACGGACTCGGCCACGGAGGCAAGGCGGCCGAGGCGTCCACCGCCGCCGTGGAGGAACTGCACAGATGCGCCGGTCTGCCGCCGGCCGAGCTCCTGCGCCGCCTCCACACGGCGTTGCGGACCACGCGCGGCGCGGCCGTCGGCGTCGCCCAGCTCGACGAGAGCACCGGCCGGCTGTCCTTCGCCGGCGTCGGCAACATCGGCGCCCGGCTCCGCACCGAGGACGTGTGGCGGCCGCTCATCTCCCACCCGGGCATCGTCGGAGCCCACTTCCCCGCCACCGTGCCCGTACAGCACTCGTGCTGGCGGCCGGACAGCCTGCTCGTCCTGCACAGCGACGGGCTGCCCAGCCGCTGGGCACCACCGCAAGACCCTCAGCTCCTCGGCCACGACCCGGCCGTGACGGCCGCGGTCGTCCTGCGGGACGCCGGCAGCGCCGCCCGCCCGCTGCGCGACGACACCAGCGTGGCCGTCCTGGCCCCCGAACTCCCGGACGGACGTCCATGACCGCACCTCCCGACGTCTGGAAGATCGCCTCCGTCACGGACGCGGCCCTGGCCCGTGCCGCCGTCGACCGCGTCCTCACGGACGGCGAGACCCCGGCCCTGGAGCGGGTCCGCGTCCTCACGTCGCTCACCGCCCGACTGCGCCGCTGCCTGGGCCAGGGCGGCGAGTGGGAACTCACGCTGCACCTCCGGCACGCCGACGCGCACGAGGGCGGCCGGCTCGACGTCTCGCTGCGGCCGGTCGGCTCCGCCCTCCCGGATCCGGACGGCGCGCCCGCCCTCAGCTGCCCCCTGTCCCGCCCGCCCGCCGGGCCCCCTCTCCGCACCGGCATGCCACTGCCCGAGGCGCTGTTGCACGCCGACGAGAACACCGCGGCCCTGCTGACCCTCCTGGGCGAGCAGGAACACCTCATCCGGCTGCACCGGCAGGAGCTGCACGACACCAACCAGGGCGTGCTGGCACTGCACTCCGAGCTGGAAGCCGCGGTACGGGCCCAGCGCGAACTGCTCGACGCCGAGCGGGCCGCCCGGGCAGAGGCCGAGCGAGCCCGGCGCCTGCTGACCTTGCTCGGTGACGCCAGCGCCGCCATCACGGCGTCCCTCAGCCCTACGGCCATCCTGCGCCGCCTGTCCGAGCTGCTGATCCCGGACTACGCGGCCGACCTCGACGTCTGGCTCTTCGACGAGGACGAGGACGAGCGGCCCCACCGCGTACGGGAGCACTCGGCGGCCGCAGTGACCGCCGCCCGCACGGGCCGCCCCCAGCACGCGGCCCCCCACCCCGGCAACCTCCCCGGCATCGGCGACCTCCCGCCCTCCGCCCTGTCTCCCGAGCGGCCCCTGCTCGCCATCCCCCTGGGAACCCACAGCCTGCTGGGCGTCCTCACCCTCACCGCACCCGGTCCCCGCTTCGACCCGGACACCTGCGTGATGCTGGTGGAACTCGCCCGCCGTGCCGGCATCGCCCTGGACAACGCCCGCCGGTACGAGCGCTACCGCGACACCGCCGACACCCTGCAGCGGGCCCAGCTGACCGACCTGCCCACCGTGCCCGGCCTGCTCCTGGCCGCGCGCTACCTCCCCGCCACCCAGGGACTGAACATCGGCGGCGACTGGTACGACGCCTTCCTTCAGCCGGACGGAAGCCTGCTGGCCGTCATAGGCGACGTCACCGGCCACGGGCTGCACGCCGCCGTCGTCATGGGCCAACTGCGCACCGCGCTGCGCGCCTACGCCGTCGACAACTCCACCCCCGGCCAGATCCTCACCCGCCTGCACCACATGCTCCGGCACCTGCAGCCCGACCTGTACGCCACCGCGTTGGTCGCCCGCTTCCGGCCCGGCGAACCGCGGGTGCTCTGGGCGTCGGCCGGGCATCCGCCCGCTGTCGTGCGGGGCGCCGACGGAACCGTGCGGGTCCTCGGTGGCAAGCCGGGCGTCATGCTGGGCATCCCGCTGACGTACACGTATGCCGATCACGTCGCCGACCTGCAGCCCGGCTCGTCCCTGGTGCTGTACACCGACGGCCTGGTCGAACGCCGGGCGCAGGGCATCGACCCCGGTATCGAACGCCTCGGCCGGGCGCTGGGCGCACTGAGCGCACCGGAGCTGGAACAGGACCCGGACGCCGCCGCCGACGCCCTGCTCAAACCCCTCCTGCACGACTCCGAACGCGACGACGACGTCTGTCTGCTGCTGTGCCACACCATGACGCCGGCCGGGCCGCAGCGGAGTACGGAGGCGGACTGACCTCACGGCCGGGAAAGGAGAGCTGCCGGCAGCGGCCCGCCGAGCGGTAGCGTGGAGGCCACCAGGCGAGAGGGTGGATGCCGTGAAAGCCTCTGAATCGCTTCCGTCCGCGGAGGCCTTACTGCGCGCGGCCCCGCCCCACGCGCTGGTCGCCACCGCCCGCCGTCTGCTGGCCGAGCGGGTGGGAGCCGAGGAGGTGACCCTCCTGCTGGCCGACTACGGCCTGACCGTGCTGCAACCGGTGTCCGACCTGCCGCACACCGGCCCCTCGGTGCCCGCGCACGACGGCCCGGCGGGCAGCTCCTTCGTCAACCAGAGCCCGGTGATCGAGGTACTGCGCGAGCCCGCGGGCCACCTGGTGCATCTGCCCATCACCGTGCGCGGAGACCGCATGGGCGTCCTCTCCGTGCGCCTGCCCGCAGGTCGCGTCGACCCGGACACGGTGCTCCAGCTCGCCGACTTCGCCACGGCGCTCGGCCACGAGGTCGCCACCGCCGACCGCGACACCGACCTCTACGTCCAGGCGCGCCGCACCCGCCGCCTCACCCTCGCCGCCGAGATGCAGTGGCAGCTGCTGCCCGGCTGCGGCTCGGCCCGCGAAGAGTACGCCATCGGCGCGCACCTCGAGCCCGCCTACGCCATCGGCGGGGACAACTTCGACTGGTCCGCCGACGCCGACCATCTCATCCTCACCGTGACCGACGGCATGGGCCAGGGGATAGACGCCTCGCTGCTGACCAGCCTGGCCGTCGGCGCCCTGCGCAACGCCCGCCGCGCCGGCATCGCCCTGGCCGACCAGGCGTCCCTCGCCGACCAGGCGGTCTTCGCCCAGTACGGCGGCAAGGCGTACGCTTCCACGCTGCTGCTGCAGTTCGATCTGGTCTCCGGGGCGGTGCGCGCGGTCGACGCCGGGTCACCGCAGCTGTTCCGCCGGCGCGGCGACCACACGGAGCGGATCGAGCTGGAGGCGCAGCTGCCGCTCGGCATGTTCGAGGAGACGCTGTACGTCGAACAGACCTTCCAGGTCGAGCCCGGCGACCGTCTGATCGCGGTCAGCACCGGAGTGCACGGCACCCGCTCGGCGGCAGGGGATCTGTTCGGCGAACGCGCCCTGCGCCAGATCCTCGGCGCCACCCGGTCCGTGCCGCCGCACGAGACGGCCCGCTCGGTCGTCGCGGGGCTGATCGAGCACTACGGCAGCAAGGACCTCATGTCCGACGCCGCCGTGGTCTGCCTCGACTGGGTGGGCCGGCGCGACTGACCGGGTCCTGGTAGCGCGATCAGGCATCGGGGCGGTCCGGGACCCGGGTGATGCCGTCCTGAGCCGCCAGGAAGCCCTGCAGCCCGCGACTGAGTGCGTCCCGGTCGCCCGTCCCCATGGCCGCGAACACGGTGGCGAGCGCCCGCGACCGGCGGGCGGCCACCTCGTCGAGCACCTGCCGGCCGTGCCCGGTGAGGTTCAACTGCACCTCGCGCCGCTTCTGCGGATGCAGCACACGCTCCAGCAGGCCGGCCGCCTCCAGCCGGTCACACAGCCGGCTGGCCGTGGGCATCCCTATTTCCATGCTCTCCGCCAGAGCGGTGAGGTTGAGCCCCGGCGCGGCCTGAAGGATCCGCAGGGCACGCAGCTGGTGCGGCGACAGGCGCAGCCGAGCTCCCTGCGCGGCGACGGACCACAGGGTCGCGAGACCGTCCACGGCATCGGCGAGCTCCAGCGCGAGAGCCGCCATGGGATCGTCGCCCGGCCCGCTTGCCCGGTCGTCCCCGAAGCCGCTGAGACGAGTCACGAACACATCGCTTTCAGTAATCGCCTGCCCATATGGATACCACCCTCATTCAAACGCGGTACCCGAACGGCCGCCGGGCAAGCACCGCCGGCCGCGCCATCGTAGGAGACGCACAAACGGTCCTGCCGCCTCCTCGGTGCCGGCAGCCGTGCCGTAACCGGGCGGCCGCCCGGCCCCCGGCGCGCAGGGCCGGCCGGATTGAACACGGGCATCCAGGACAGGCGCTTTCCGGAGCGGATCTGCGGAAACGGCGGTGGGCACGCCGAATGCTCCTTCGGTCGCCGACTACCGTTCCGGCCGGCGTCTCGTGGTGTAATTCACTGGCGAGATGGATCACCTCACGGCCCAGGCGTTCACAAGAGATCTGCTGAATCTCCTGAATTCGGGGGAACAATGCATCGTGCAGTATCCCGGTGACGTCCCCTTCAGCGACTCAGCGGGACTGAACGCCATCCTGACGGCAGGCACTTCGCTGTCCCCAGCGGCGCCATAACGCCATAAGAAGCACTGGACGCGCCGCTGCGGCACTGGCGCACCCGTGTGCTGGGCGGCGCGGACACGGCGCGAAAAGACCCTCGCCAGACGGCTGCACGTCCTCCGGGCGGCCCGAGGCCGGTCTGCTGCTCGGCGTGGTCGTAGGCGTTCAGGGCCCAGACGCAGTCGTCGCGCATCCATCGGGTCGCTCGAGCGCACTCCGCCGGAGCCGGACCGGTGGCCCGAGTCGCGGCTACGTCACACGGATGCCGACGATGCAGGTGTCGTCGTCCGTGTCCGACCTACTGTAGGTGAGCAGACGGTCGAGCTGCTGGTCCAGGGTCTTCGGCGCGGTACGGGCCGTGGTCAGCAGGTAGGTCAGGGACTCCTCCACGGACCGGTCCCGGCGCTCGATGAGCCCGTCGGTGTACATCAGCAGCATGTCCTCCGGCGCGAACTGCAGCTCGGCCTCCTCGTAGACGGCTTCGGGCACTGCGCCCAGCAGCAGGCCCTTGACCAACGGCAGCGGGGCCGCCTCCCGGCCACGGACCAGCACGGGCGGGAGATGGCCTGCCCGTGCCCAGCGCAGACTGCGCTGATCCGGGTCGTACAGGGCGCACACCGCAGTGGCGGTGATGCCTCCGGTCAAGTGGTGCGCCACGATGTTCAGCCAGGACAGCAACTGGCCCGGCCCGGCACCCGTAACGGCCAGGCCACGCAACGCGTTGCGCAGAACGACCATGCTGGTGGCGGCTTCGATGCCGTGGCCTGCGACGTCACCCACGCACAGCAGCGCCAGCCCGGACGGCAGCATCACGGCGTCGTACCAGTCGCCGCCCACCAGATGCTCGGTCTCCGCCGGCCGGTAGCGCACCGCGACCTCCAGACCGGGCACCGTCAGCGGAGCCTGCGTGGGAGGCATGATGGCGTGCTGCAACTGCAGCGTCAGACGGTTGCGTTCAGCCGCCTGCTGCTCGGTATGCGCAAGCTGGTCCCGGGTGGCGGCGAGCGCCACCTCCGTCCAGTGCTGGGCGGAAATATCCTGGTAGGCGCCTCGCACAGCGAAGAGGCCGCCGTCGGCGTCGAGGGCCGGTTCGGCGACCACCCGGATGTGCCGGGTCACGCCGTCTGGGCGTTGCAGCCGGAAGGCCGCGGAGGCCGGCCGGCGGCGGTGCAGCAGCGTCCGCAGGAACCGGCCGAGGGCCACCGCGTCGTCGGGGTGCGCGTGCGCAGGCAGCTCCTCCAGCGGTACGGGCGTGCTCGCCGGGGACCGGCCGTAGAGGTGGAACAACTGGTCGTTCCAGGTGATCTCACCGGTGAGCAGGTTCTCCTCGAAGCCGCCGATACGGCCCAGACGTTGGGCGTGCTGGAGCAGGCTCGCCAGCTGCGCCGTCTCGTCCTCGATACGCCAGATCAGCAGCACGCTGCTGCCGTGCCGGCTGATGCTGATGTCCGCGACTGCCGACAGCGGCACCTGGTCGACGAGTGCGGTCAGACGCATCCGGCGGCCCCGGTACGGTTCCCCGGTGGCGTAGACCCGCTCGACCCGCTGGAACAGCTCGCTCTTCCCTGCGGCCATGGGGTACGCCTCGAGCAACAGAGCTCCGCTGACCAGCGCGCGCGGCCGGCCGGCCGGGTCCAGGAAACGGCTGTTGACGTGCTGGATGCGGAAGTCCACCAGCTGGCCGGAGCCGTCGATGTGCGGCACCAGCACCAGAGCGGGGTCGTGCAGTCCATCGGCCAGCTCCGTCAGCTCGGCGGCGTCCGGCAGGATCCGTGGGTCCTGGCCGGGGCACTGGCGGAGCGTGTACGTCTCCAGCGTGTGCGCGCACAGCTCGGCCAGGGCTTCCACCTGCCGGACGATCTGCGGCGGCTGCGGCTCCAGCGGCCCGGGCCAGGCGATCTCCAGGACGCCGTGGATGCGGCCCCCTGCGCCGGCGGGTACCGCAACCCGGCCGCCGGCCGGATGCATGTGCCGGCCGATGGTGGGCAGCCCGGTGTCGGCGAGCGACGGGAACCACTGACCGGTGCGCTCCGTCAGGCCCCGGCGCGCCACGGTCGCCACCTCCGGGGGGACGTAGCGCCACCGGACGGCCTCGGCGGGGGAGAAGCCGGCGCTTCCGCTGAGGGTGAGCGAGCCGTCCGCGCCCGCGCTCCACACGGCCACGGCGACCGCACCGAGCGGGCGCAGGGCATGCTCCAGCAACGCGTTGGCCACGTCCTGAGTGTCGTTCGCGGCCAGCGCGCCGCTCTCCGCCGCCCGCAGTCGCAGGGCGGTGGCCTGGCGCGCGGGCGTCTCGGCAACGGTGCTCAGGAAGGCGTCCGTGACCTCCGACACCCGGTCGCGGGCGGCCTGGTTGATGACTTCCACCGCGAACTCCAGTGGCGTCAACTTGGCCTGCTCGGTCAGCTCCGCGAGCTGCCGGGCGGCCTGCGCCGGACCGCAGCCCAGCCGCTCGACCAGGATGCCCTTGGCCAGCTCGATCAGCGCACGGCCCTCCGCCTCCGCATGCGCGGCACGGACCTCGCGGCGCAGCCGGTCCACCGTGGCGGCCAGCCTGCCGACGGGGGAGGTGGGGG
The DNA here is from genome assembly GCF_006715785.1 of Streptomyces puniciscabiei. Lineage (NCBI taxonomy): Bacteria > Bacillati > Actinomycetota > Actinomycetes > Kitasatosporales > Streptomycetaceae > Streptomyces > Streptomyces puniciscabiei. Next base: position 125,513 of record NZ_VFNX01000002.1, on the reverse strand, counting down.
AGACGCCCGCGAGATCCAGCGGCGCAGTGCCCGACTCGACGCCGTCCGGTTCGCCTGGCTGCTCGGGCGTCTTCACGATGTACACGCTCCTCGGCTGAACGGCGCTTGGACGCGGGTCGTGCCACGCCGGGCTGTACTCGCCCCGTCGGCGGGAGGCACCGGCGCGCTCACGCGGAAAGCCAGCGTCGGACGCAGGCGATGAGGTCGCGGGTGTCGACGGGCTTGGTGACGTAGTCGCTGGCGCCGGCGGAGAGGGACTTCTCCCGGTCGCCGGGCATCGCCTTGGCGGTGACCGCGATGATCGGCAGCTCGGCGTACTGCGGCAGCTTGCGGATCTCGGAGGTGGCCGTGTAGCCGTCCATCTCCGGCATCATCACGTCCATCAGCACCAACGCGATGTCGGGGTTGGCGAGCAGCGTGTCGATGCCCTTGCGCCCGTTCTCCGCGTGCAGCACCCGGAAGCCGTACATCTCCAGGATCCCGCTGAGTGCGAACAGGTTGCGTGCGTCGTCGTCGACGACCAGGACCGTACGGCCCCGGAAGCTGTCGTCCACCGGGGGTGCGAGGTCCTGCGGGTCCTCGACCCGGACCAGGGAGAGCACCTCCCCGGGTGCCTCGGCGGCCAGGTGCAGGGCGATGCGTTCGCGCAGCTCGTCCAGGCTGGACAGGAACTCCAGGGACCCGTCGTCGCGGTGGGAGCGCAGCGCTTCGGCCCGTGCCACCTCCGGCCGGTGGCTGCTGTGGACGAGTACCGGTACGCTCGCCAGCCCCGAGTCGCCTTCGAGTGCCTGCAGGAACCGGCCCGCCTCCCCGCCGGACATGTCCAGGTCCAGTACGACGCAGTGGCAGGACTCGGTGGCCAGTGCGCCCGCTGCCTCCAGCGCTCCGACGGCGGTGATGACGTCCACCGCCGGCAGCGGGAAGCCGTCGTCCGGGCGGTGCCGGGCCACGTCCGCGACCACGCTCTCGGCGACCAGGGTCAGCAGGCCGCGCGGCCGTTCCTCCACCACCAGGAGTCGGCGCGGCCGCTGCTGGGGAATGGCCGGCTGCGGGGGAGCGGTGGTCTGTCCCGCGGTGGCGGCCGATGCGAGTTCTGCCGGTTCTTTCGGGCTGTTCGGGGTGGGCCAAGCGGCCTCGAGCAGCTCCTCGAAGTCCGGCCGGGCCACCGGCAGGTACAGCGTGAAGGTGCTGCCCCGGCCGGGCGCGCTGTCCACCGCCACGGCACCGCCGAGCAGATGCGCGATCTCCCGGGTGATGGACAGTCCGAGGCCGGTTCCGCCGTACTTGCGGCTCGTGGTGCCGTCCGCCTGCTGGAACGCCCCGAAGATCGACTCCAGGTGCTGCTCCGGAATACCGATGCCGGTGTCGCGCACCCGGAACGCCACGACGGCACCGCCGCGCACGACGTCCTGCGGAACCTCGTCGTCCGTTGCGGGCTCGATGGCCAGCTCGACACTGCCCTGCTCGGTGAACTTCACCGCGTTGGACAGCAGGTTGCGCAGCACCTGCCGTAGCCGGGAGTCATCGGTGAGCAGGTCGGCGGGCGCGCCCGCCGCGGTGGTGACCGCGAATTCCAGCCCCTTCTGGGTGGTCATGGGCCGGAAGGTGGCCTCGACGTACTCGATGAGCCGGCGCAGCGGCACCCGCTCCGGGGTGACGTCCATTTTGCCTGCCTCGACCTTCGACAGGTCCAGGATGTCGTTGATCAGCTGCAGCAGGTCGCTGCCCGCGGAGTGGATGATTCCCGCGTACTCGACCTGCTTCGGGGTGAGGTTGCGCGAGGGGTTCTGAGCGAGGAGCTGGGCGAGGATGAGCAGGCTGTTGAGCGGAGTGCGCAGCTCGTGGCTCATGTTGGCCAGGAACTCCGACTTGTACTTCGAGGCCAGCGACAACTGCTGGGCGCGCGCCTCGAGTTCCCGCCGGGCCTGTTCGATCTGCAGGTTCTTCGCCTCGATGTCGCGGTTTTGCGCCGCCAGCAGCGAGGCCTTCTCCTCCAGTTCGGAGTTGGAGCGCTGCAGCTCGTCCTGCTGGGACTGCAACTCGGCCGAACGCGCCTGCAGCTCGGCGGTCAGCCGCTGAGATTCCTCCAGCAGCTCGTCGGTGCGGGCGTTGGCCACGATCGTGTTGACGTTGACGCCGAGCGTCTCGCGGAGCTGTTCCAGGAAGTCCCGGTGGACGGGCGTGAAGGCGGTGACCGACGCCAGCTCGATGACGCCGAGGACCTGGTCCTCGAAGAGGATCGGCAGCAGGATCAGCGCGGCCGGCACCGCCTGGCCGAGCCCGGAGGAGATGGTCACGTAGCCTTGGGGCAGCTCGTCGACGGTGATGGTACGGCGGCTGCGTGCGGCCTGGCCGACCAGTGAGCGGCCGAAGGAGAACCGGGTGGGCCGCCCGTCGTCGTCGGGCCTGCCGTAGGAGCCGACAAGCCGCAGCTCCGGGCCGCGCTCACCGTCCTCGGCGAGGTAGAAGGCGCCGTACTGGGCCGACACCAGCGGTGTCAGCTCGTCCATGATGAGTTCAGCCACCACAGGCAGATCCCGGTGGCCCTGCATGAGGCCGGCGATGCGCGCCAGGTTCGTCTTGAGCCAGTCCTGCTCCTGGTTGGCCCGGGTGGTCTCGCGCAGCGACTCCACCATGGAGTTGATGTTGTCCTTGAGCTCGGCGACCTCGCCGGAGGCCTCCACCGTGATCGAGCGGGTCAGGTCGCCCTCGGCCACGGCGCTGGCCACGGCGCCGATGGCCCGTACCTGACGGGTCAGGTTGCCTGCCAGCTCGTTGACGTTCTCCGTGAGCCGCTTCCAGGTGCCCGAGACGCCCTCCACCTCGGCCTGGCCGCCCAGGCGTCCTTCGGTGCCGACCTCGCGGGCGACCCGGGTGACTTCGTCGGCGAAGGCGGAGAGCTGGTCCACCATCGTGTTGATGGTCGTCTTCAGTTCCAGGATCTCGCCGCGTGCGTCCACGTCGATCTTCTTCGACAGGTCGCCCCCGGCCACGGCGGTCGTCACCAGCGCGATGTTGCGTACCTGACCGGTCAGGTTGTTCGCCATGGAGTTGACGTTGTCGGTGAGGTCCTTCCACGTGCCGGCCACGTTCGGCACGTGGGCCTGGCCGCCGAGGCGTCCTTCGGTGCCGACCTCGCGGGCGACGCGGGTGACTTCGTCGGCGAACGCGGACAGGGTGTCGACCATCGTGTTGATCACATCGGCCAGTGCGGCGACCTCCCCCTCGGCCGCGACCGTGATCTTGCGGGACAGGTCGCCCCGCGCGACGGCCGTGGCGACCTGGGCGATGGAGCGCACCTGGCCGGTCAGGTTCGACGCCATCACGTTCACGTTGTCAGTGAGGGCCTTCCAAGTGCCCGACACACCCTTGACGTCGGCCTGGCCGCCGAGGCGTCCTTCGGTGCCGACCTCGCGGGCGACGCGGGTGACTTCGTCGGCGAAGGCGGAGAGCTGGTCGACCATCGTGTTGATGGTGTTCTTGAGTTCGAGGATCTCGCCGCGTGCGTCGACGGTGATCTTCTGCGACAGGTCGCCCTCGGCCACCGCGGTCGCCACCTGGGCGACGTTGCGGACCTGGGCGGTGAGGTTGCCCGCCATGAAGTTGACCGAGTCGGTCAGATCCCGCCAGGTGCCTTTGACGCCCTTGACGTCGGCCTGGCCGCCGAGGCGTCCTTCCGTGCCGACCTCGCGGGCGACGCGGGTGACTTCGTCGGCGAAGGCGGAGAGCTGGTCGACCATCGTGTTGATGGTGTTCTTGAGTTCGAGGATCTCGCCGCGTGCGTCGACGGTGATCTTCTGCGACAGGTCGCCCTTGGCCACCGCGGTCGTCACCTGGGCGACGTTGCGGACCTGGTTGGTGAGGTTGCCCGCCATGAAGTTGACCGAGTCGGTGAGGTCCCGCCACACCCCCGCGACACCGGGCACCTTGGCCTGGCCGCCGAGGCGTCCTTCGGTGCCGACCTCGCGGGCGACGCGGGTGACTTCGTCGGCGAAGGCGGAGAGCTGGTCCACCATCGTGTTGACGGTTTCCTTCAGCTGCAGGATCTCCCCGCGCGCCGGCACGTCGATCTTCTGGGACAGGTCGCCCTTGGCCACGGCCGTGGCCACCTGGGCGATGTCACGGACCTGGGTGGTCAGGTTCCCGGCCATGGCGTTGACCGAGTCGGTCAGGTCGGCCCAGGTTCCGGAGACCCCCGGCACCTCCGCCTGCCCGCCGAGCGTCCCCTCGGTGCCGACTTCCCGGGCCACGCGCGTCACCTCGGAGGTGAACACGGACAGTTGGTCGACCATGCCGTTGAACACGGTCGCGATGTCGCCCATGAGACCGCCGGCGTCTTCCGGCAGACGTGTGCCGAAGTCGCCGTCCCGCACGGCCGTCAGCCCCGCCAGAAGCTGTCTGAGCTCCCCGTCGCCCGGCCCGGCGTCGACGAGCTCGGTCCTGTCGCTGGTCATGCGCACCCTCGTCCCGCTCCCCTGGAGCCCTCAGCAGTGAAGACTCGAACACCCTGGTGGGCCGGTGGGCCCGTGAACGTTCTGCATTCCCTCACCTCAAGGCCTCAGGCGGGAGGAAAATACGCCGCAGGCTAACCCACTCGGTACCCGCCGAACAAAGCCTCCGGTCGCTGCGCACCGGGGAAGGAATCCGCCACGAAGAGGCACGCATGACACCGGAGCCACGGGGTACCTGACCTGGTTTTCGCGTCTCGGTGTCCACCACGATCGTGCCGCAGGAGTGCTGACGTAGTGACGCCCCCTGCAGCGCGCAACCGCCGAACCTGTGCATCGATCGTCCATCGGGCGACGGCCGACCGCGCGTCCGTCGGCCGCCGTGCGTACCGGCTGTACACCCGGGCCGACCCCGTTCCGCACGCCGGACAGACAGCTTGCTCCGCCGAAGCACCGGCCGCACGAGCACCGGCTCGCCATGGGGGAGCAGAGCACCCGCGGGCTTTCATGATGGCTGTGTCGGGTCCCTGTGACGGCCGGGTCGGCATGTACAGTACGTGGACCGACTTCGATGCTTTGGAGGCCGCACGCCCCGCCGTCGGCTATCCGGCGTCCACCACGAGCCGAACGGCGAGCCGGGACGAGAACATCCGATCGCCCGGGATGGCGTTCGGAACAACTCGCCACCGCGCTCGCCACCGTGACGGCCGGGCTCGGTACCGACCGAAATCCATGCCCTGCTGCACCGGCAAGCCGCCGCCGAGCTGCCCGACGACTGCAGCCTCCTTGTCGTCCTAGTCCCGGTCAACGGCTCGGCGGGAGGCGCGGGTTGTGGTCGGCTGGGGGGCGAGCGGTCTCGATGCCGCCGGGTCAGTAGGGATCAGCGGTCGATGTAGAAGCGGATCGTGGTACCCGCCTCACTGGTGTGGATGCGAACGAGGTCGGCGAGGTGGTTGACGAGGAGCAGGCCCCGGCCGCCGGGCCGTTCGGGTGCCGGGGGGCGCCGGCCGGCCAGTGGATCGGTGAGCCGGCCCGCGTCCTGCACCTCGCAGACGACCTGCTTGTCCTCCGCCCAGATCCGCAGCGTGCCGCCACCGGCTCCATGAACGACGCTGTTGGTGGTCAGCTCTGCCACCGCCAGCTGGAGATCCTGCAGCCGCGTCCCCTCCAACCCCAGCCGCTCGCCCTGCCGTACGGCAAACTCGCGTACCGTCGGCAATTGGCCACTGCCTTCGAACTTCGTCGCCTGGGCGGCGGACGGCACGGGCAGAGCCTGGTTGTACCGGGCGACGATCTCCTCGGGACTGTACGCCGCCGAAGCCGTCTCGCTCCCCTCGGCGACCACCACCGGGTGGGTGGCCAAGGCGTCCTTCAGCACCTCCTGGTCGAGCCCGGCGACGTCGTACGGGCACAGAATGGTGACGGCGCGGCCGGTGAATGCCGCGTTGATCAGCGCCTCGTGCTGCACGCACGCGGGGTACTCCGCCGCGCTGCGACCGGGCCAGATCGGCTCACCGATGATGCGCACCCGTCCACCGGCATGGGCATCGGCGAACCGGCGCAGCACTCCGGGAATGATCCGCCCCGGGTTCCGGCCGGCCTGCGTCATGTCCACGAAGTGAACACGGCGGGCCTGGTCACCGAGCCGGTCCTTGATCAGCTGGAGTCGGTCCGGCGGCGCGGCGACCGCAACCGGTTCCTCCCTGGCCAGCCCCTCGAGGACGAAGGGGACTGTACCTGCCACATACTGCTGCTCCCCGCTGTAGAACAGCGCCGGGTGCACGAACTCCTGGGGCCCGGGGGCGGTGCCGGTCATGCAGCCACCTCGATCCCGCCCAGGCCGGACCAGAACAAGTCCAGAATGCGCGGTACCTGGGGCGGTGGTTGTTCAAGGACGAGCAGACGATCCCCACTCAGTGACCGTGCGGTCATCGCCAGATCCGTCACCCCGGCCACGTCGATGAACGTCAGCCGGGACATCTCGACGTACAGGCAGCTCTCGCTCCGCCGTGACAGCCGGCAGAGGGCTTCCTGCCACATCGGCCGCGTGCTCACGCCGACCTCGCCTTTTGCATACACGCCTGGGCGCTCCAGCAGCGGACGAACTTCCAGCCATGCCCCGCCGTCTGACGGCACGGTGCAGTGCCCCTCCGTTTCGAGTGGGACATCCACGCTCTTCCCCTCACTCTGCCCGAATCGCCCCTCGACGGCGTGCACCCGGATGAGTACGGCCGCTGTCCATCTATACCAGGCTTATGACGCCAACCCGGGCGAGTTGTCCGACGGCCGGGATTCGGCGGTATCGCGCAGAGCTTGCCGGGGAGATCATCGGTCACTGGTGAGGGGGCTACGGTCCGCCAGCGGTCGGGCCCATGACCGATGATCAGGCCGAGGCGTAGGGGCGAGCCCACACGTCCCGAGCCAGAACGCTTCTCCCTGACGGGCGGGGGCGAGGGGTTTCCGGAAACAGCCATCAGAAGTGCTGGGGTTCACACGTGGGACAACATGCTCGACAGCCTCCCGAAGTCCGCCCAGCCGGGAGCAGACAAGACCCCGCCAAAAGGCGATGCCGCTGACTTCGCACGGCACGAGTCCCCGCCGGCCGTGCGCACCGTCCCGCGTCTTCTGCCTGGCCGTACAGGAGACCCGCCGTGCGGGCCAGAATGGCGCGTTCGCAACCGGCTTCACCGGTGTCAGCCGTCGGCGGAAATCGAGGGCGACCCCGTCCCAACCGGGCGTGGTCACATCGGCTGGTGACCGAGGCGTCTCCGCCGGGATCAGCGGCCAACGCCACCGTGGCCGTGATGCGCTTGCCCACCGGCTCCCGGCGAACGGCAAAGCTCTGGCAGACCGCCATCACGATCTCGAGCCCGTGCTGCCCGATGCGGCTCGGGTCCGGCGCCAGGACGGCCGGCACTGCCGTACCGCTGTCCCAGACGCTCACCTGGGCGGCCCGGTCTTCGATCTTCAGCGTCAACAGGCACGGGCCAGGCGCGTACTTTCGGGCATTCGTCACCAGCTCGCTCACCACCAGCTGAACCATGCCCATCGCGCGGCCGGACACCGGCAGACCGCGCAGCGCCTGCACATCCGTCAGGAAGCGACGGGCCAGCTCACGAGCCTTGGCGATCTCCTCGCTGCCCTCGAAGGCTGCGGACACCGCTAGCGGACCCGCTATGAGTGGCAACTGGCACTCATCATGCCCAGCCGCGTCCATGTACACCGCCTCACGTTCCGAAGCGCCGGTTTTCATCAGGCCCCCGGATACCCACAAAACACGGTCCCAGGCATGACCGCAGAGTGTCGCGATCACGACGTCATGGTGACGATGCCGGGCCGGCCGGGGCACGCGGCGCGGAGAGCGCCGTCCACGGCTGCCGTGCGAGTGGTCCGGTCATGGAGGGGACATCATCCGGGGCGGCGCGGGTACAGGTGCCGGGGAACACGACGAGCCCGGGCTGGGAAGGAGCGGTTTCGATGAGCGGCGCGGACAAGGCAGGCAACGCCGGCGACAAGATCAAGGGCAAGGCCAAGGAAGCGGTCGGCAAGGCGGTCGGCAACGAGCGTCTGGAAGCCGAAGGCAAGGCCGACCAGGTCGAAGGTGACGTCAGGCAGGCGGGGGAGAAGGCCAAGGACGCGGCGAAGGACATCTTCGGGGACTGAACGGCACACCCACGAACGCGGGTCATGGCTGATCGGGCCGTGGCCCGCCTTCGTACGCATACTTCCGCGGCTCTCCGGCGTCGAGCCGCCGAGGGAGAGGGACTGCCGGGGCGAGTGGATGAGGGTGCGTGGAGAGGGCGTTGCGGTGATGCGGCAGGCCGGCGGTCGGCGGTACGGGTGGTGGGCGGCGCTGCGCCGGACACCGGTGTCCATCTGGAACGACGACGTCATGGACTGGGCGGCCGCCCTGACGTACTACGCGGTCCTGGCCCTGTTCCCCGTACTGCTGGTCATCCTCTCGGTCATCGGGCTGACCATGCCCAAGACGACTCCTGAGGTGATCGACCGGATGACGGGGGTCGTCCCGGCCACCTCGCGCGGACTGCTGCGCAGCGCACTCCGGCAAATGGCCGGTCAGTCGTCAGCGGCATGGATGCTGGTGTTCTTCGGTGTCGTGGGCGCGTTGTGGTCGGGCTGCAGTTACCTGAGCGTCTTTCGCAGGGCCCTGCACGCGATCCACCACGTCAGTGCGCACCGGCCGGTGTGGCGCACGGCCCCCCGCATCATCGTCACGGCGATCGTGCTGATCAGCCTGCTGGTGACCACCACTCTCGCGCTGCTGGTGAGCGGCAGCCTGGCCGGGCGTCTGGGCCGGGCGTTGAACCTGGGCACCGTGCCCCACACCGCGTGGGACACACTGCGCTGGCCTGTCCTGGCCGCCGTCGCGGGCGCCCTGGTGCTGGTGCTCTACCGTTCGGGTCCGTCTTGCTCGAGACCCGTGCGGAGGATGGCGCCGGGCGGCGGCCTGGCGATCCTGCTCCTGCTGATCGTCTCGTTGGGCTTCACCGTCTACGCCTCGCATGTGAGCACCTATTACCGCCTGTACGGCTCGCTGGCAGGCGTGGTGGTCTTTCTCGTCTGGCTGTGGCTGTCCAACCTCGCGCTTCTGATCGGCGCCCAGTTCAACGCCGAGTTGGCGAAACCTGGCGCGCCACGGCCGGCAGCGATCACCGGCTCCGCGTCCCCGCCCGCGCAGCCTCCCGGCTGACGGTCCGGGTCGTGACCGTCGTCAGTGCCGGCAGCGCGGGGCGAGCGGGGGAGGGAGTGACATGACGCAATCCGAAGCGTACGAGTCCCGGCGTGGCACTGGTCGCCGCCGTCCTTTTGAGCACCGGCGCGGGACTCGACGAGCTGCGCGATGGACCGGTGGGCCGGCCGGTGGGCCTGTACGTGATCCGGCCCCTGGCCGTCCCGTCCGCCGCTGAAGTCGTACACCGCCGGTCGGGCCTGAGCCTGCCGCATGCCTGACGCGGGAGGGGGGACAACGCACGTCCGCCCCGGCGACCGGCCCGTCGCGTCTCCGTTGCGTCTGCCGACCGCCGACCGGACGAGGAGGCCGCCGATATCGGACCCCGGGTGGCTACGACCGCGCGCAGCTCACCCCCGTGCCCCCGGAGCCCCGGCGGGCTCGACGCGGACCACCACGGCGTAGGAGCCGAGGCCGAGGAGTTGGTCTGCGGGGACGTCACCGAGCGCCGTGTAGAGCGTGAGGATGCGCCCGGTCGTGTTGTCGAAGGCGATGTCCTTGACGGTGCCGTGCGCGGTGCCGTGTTCCGTCAGGACCCGGTGCCCGAGGGCCTCGTGGTGGGTGGGAACGTCGCTCTGCCCCGGATCGGTGCCGGTGCGGGAGCGCACGATGACGGCGTCCCGGCCGACGGCTTCGATCGCGTTCCAGGCGATGGTCGTGGCGTGTTTCGGAGCCCCGGACAGACGCAGGCAGGCGACCCGCCCGTTGCGGGCATCGATGGTCAGCGACTCCACGCGCCCGAGCTGTTCGGCATCTACGGAGGTGATCACGGGCAGGCCCAGGGCCTGGGAGAACATCATCATGCCGCACCTCCTTCTCCGGCCGCGGGCACGCCGGCGCGTGATTGCGCGGCCTGGGCGCGGAAGGCCTCGACCTGAGCGCTGAAGCTGGGGAGGTCGTCGGCGACGAAACGGCTGGCGTGCGCGGGGACGACCAGGGCCCGGCCGGAGACGGCCAGTGTCTCCCCGCGCGGGATGAACGTCTTCCGCTTCCGGGAATCGAGGTTCTCGTGGGCGGCGATCTCGAATCCGATGACCCGTCCGGCGGTGCCGGCCTCGATCACCACGTCCAGGACTGTGCCCACCTCGGTCCCCTGGTCGGTGAGGACGGGCGCGCCGATGACCTGACCGCGTTCGGCTTCGCCGGTCCCCACGACCGCGTCGCGGTTCTCCAGGACCGCCTCACTGGGAATCATCACGGCGGACGGTCCGATGGCGTGCACTCCGGAGAAGGGGAGGCTCTCCTTGAGAGGGCCGGACAACAGCCCGCGTCCGCTCAGGGTGAAGCCCGTGATCCGACCGGCCCGAGCGTCGAAGACGGTGTCGCGGATCTGGGCGACCGCCTCGCCGCCCAGCGTCACGACCACGCGCTTGGTCAGTTCGGAGGCGAGCATCAGGGTGTTCACCGTCCCCCCTCCCCGCTGCTCCGGTGACCCGAACGCACCGCGATCACCGTGCCGTTACGGCGTTTCGCCTGGACTGCCAACGTTGTCGCGGCGAGCAATCCTGCCACCGCGATCAGCAGGACCACCCAGCCCCACCATTCCATCGCGGACCTCCTTGCTTGCGTCGTCACCCGGGCCGTCGCGCTGTGTGCACGTCCCTGGGCTATCCGGTTGCCCGCGGTAAGGGCGTTGCACGCCTCCGGCGCACCCGTGAGGCGCGAGTGGGAGACATCAGGTCAGCCGTGGTCTTCTTCCAGGGCGGCGGGCATTGTCGGGCGGCAGCGGGTGCCGGCTGGCGTACGAGGTGTCGCGGCCGGGGGGTTCGCCCAGGACACCGGTGAGGGCGGACCGTCCGAGGACCACCCGCGGCCCGGGGGCGACCTCCTGTGGGAGATCGGCACCGGGTACTTCGGCTGCCGGACCCGGGACGGGGACTTCGACGCGGCCGAATTCACCTACGAGGCCGCGCAGGACGACGTCAAGTGCCTGTCCCCGAAACCGTCGCAAGGCGCCAAACCCCCGGCATCGGCGGTGTCCCGCCCGGCGCCAAGGTGAACGCCGAGATCGCCCGCGTCCCGCACGTGCCCGAGGGCCGTACGGTCGTCTGGCCCCGTACCACCGGGTGTTCTCCACCCCGCGCGCTCACCGTGCACAACGTCCTTGTGGGGACCGGCCTGCGCGACCTGATCAGGGTCGGCGTCAGCGGCAGGATCGCCACGGGCACCCACCTCGTCAAGCGCATGGTGCAAGGGCCCGACTACGGCAATGCCGCACGAGCCATGGTGTTCGCCGTCGGCTGCAACCGAGCCCAGCGCCACACGAACACCTGCCGCAACGGTGTCACGACCCAGGACCCCGTCGGGCCCGCGCCCTCGACGTCCCCGACAGGACGGCGGCGTCCAGGGCTTGCAGGCAGGGCTGCCCGAGTGCGGCACCGTTTCGACGACCTCGACTTCGCCGCCGTGGCCGAGGCCATGGGCATCACCGGGATGCCCGGGACGGGCCCGGCCGAGATGGACGGCGCCGTGCGCCGCGCTCTCGGCGGTCCGGGCCCGGTGCGCTCGTCGTCCCTACCAGCCCCGACGAGATCGCGGTACCGGCCGAGCCGACCGTGGAGCAGGGCTGGGGCTTCGCGCCGGCCGAGGTCAAGGAGGTCGTACGCAGCCACGGGGAGCAGGACTGAGAGAAGCGGGAGGAATGCCGCTCGGACTGCCGGGTATCCGCCTGCTTGCCGGGGACGACCGGCAAGGGCACAACCGATCGACTGGGAGGGGCGCACGATGGCGACGACGGTCGTACCAACTGCCGAGGAGACAGTGGACGTACCGGGCGTACCGGAGATAGCAGACCCTTCCAAGGTCGCGCCGAGGGACGCGCGGGAGCTGTCCAAGGTGTTCTTCGACCAGCTCGCGGTGCTGGAGGAGGGCACGCCGGAGTACCAGTACGCGCGCAACACGCTCATCGAGATGAACATGTCCCTCGTCCGCTACGCGGCCGGCCGGTTCCGCAGCCGCGGCCCGCAGGAGATGGAGGACATCGTCCAGGTCGGCATGATCGGCCTGATCAAGGCGATCGACCGGTTCGAGCTGTCCCGTGAGGTCGAGTTCACCTCCTTCGCCGTGCCGTACATCGTCGGTGAGATCAAGCGGTTCTTCCGCGACACCTCCTGGGCCGTGCACGTACCGCGCCGACTCCAGGAGGCGCGCGTCCAACTCGCCTGTGCGAAGGAGGAGTTGAGCAGCAGGCTCGGCCGGACGCCGACCACCAAGGAGCTGTCGGAGCTGATGTGCCTGCCCGAGGAGGAGGTCGTGGAGGCCCAGCTCGCCTCCAACGGCCACAGGTCGACCTCCCTCGACGCGGCGATCAACGGCAGCGAGGACGGTGAAGCGGCGCTGGCCGACTTCATCGGCAACGAGGACGCCGCCCTGGGCCTGGTAGAGGACTTCCGCACCCTCGCCCCGCTGATCGCCCAACTCGACGAGCGCGAACGCAAGCTCATCCACTGGCGCTTCGTCGAGGAACTCACCCAGGCCCAGATCGGCGAACGCCTCGGCGTCTCCCAGATGCACGTCTCCCGGCTGCTCTCCCGTCTCTTGGCCCGCCTGCGCGAAGGCATGCTCACCACTGGATGAGGCCCGGGCGCCCGACAGCCGGCTGTCCTCGCGGCCGGGCGCAGCGCCGGACACCGCGGGGTCCTGCCGGCCGGCAGGACCCCGCCCGCAGTTCGACGACCGCGGGAGGGGACCGGATGGCCGATGTGGAGGTCGCGGACACCAAGAGCCGGACCCCGGGCCTCCGAGGCCGCCGCCACGGAGGGGCACGATGGCAGGCCCTGCTCTTGGAGGGTTTGGGCGAGCACACGGCCCGGCACCCGTTCCCGCACCGCGCCCCGCACTCCGCGCAGGAGGAACACCGGTGGTGGCGGTTGACGTGCGCATGTGCCGATCACCCTGACCCTCGTCGGCGCGCTCGGCGCCGCCTTCCTCACGGGCTTCCGCGAGGCCATCGGCGTCGCGGTGGCCCTGGTGGGCGCGCACCTGGCCGCCGACATCGTCGTGCAGCCGTCACCACTTGGCACGTCGTCGGCCATCCGGTACGGATCAGCGACTGGGCCGGCGCGCACGGATCACTGCAACTGCTCGCTCCCGCGCGAGCGGCGGCCGTGCGTCCAGTGAGCTGAGGTCAGCCGTCCTGGTGAGCGCGGAGCACGAGCATGGAGCACGCTTCCGCCTCCACCTCGGTGCCGCACTTGATCAGCGGCCGGTACTCGGTGCAGGGGATGGCCGTTCCGTAATGGCCTTGCCGTTGAGGTGGACCATCAGGGAGCCGGTGAAGCCGGTGCCCCAGTCGGTGTCGGTCATATCCCGTCCGGGGCGGCGGCTGACGGCATCCGCCGGTGTGCACCGGTGTTCGGCCTCGGTAAGCCGGCCGGTACGCCAGTACGCAAGGGTGGTTGGCCGGCGTGGTGGGCGGCGAAGGCGAGCAGACCGTCGTCCCTGTAGCGGTCGGTACGGTACTTGCCGGTGCAGGCTTCGGCGAGGCCGTCGGTGCAGAGGAGCAGGGTGCCGCCGGGGGCCAGGACGGTGCCGGCACGCAGACGCGCCCCTGCAGCGCAGGAAAGCGCGCCGCCCGCGGGCACATCCAGGGCAACATCGTGCTCAACGGTCGCTCGGTGACGAGCGGCAGCCGAGGCGAGGCCAGGGTCCGTCCCGGTCGACGCTGTTCCGCAAGGTCCGGCCGCTGCCGAGTCGCGGAAGGCCCCCGCCGTCGCGCGTGCGGGGGTGCGGTTGTTCGTGCCACGCACCCCTCGACAGCGCGGTGCCTCCGGACGCCTGCCCGTCAGGCCGCCAGTGTGCGGTCGGCTTTTCCGACCCTCTGGCAGCCCCCGCGCAGCTCCTCCAGGAGGGCGTCGGCGGCGGCAGGGGCCTGGTCCACCGACTGGGTGCCGGTCATGGCGCACAGCCTGCGGGAGGTGTCCTCCAGGTCCCGGCTCGACTGTCCGGTGGGCTGCAGGCCAAGGCGGAAGCGGGCCTCGGCGAAGCGGGCCGGCACGGCACGCAGTTCCCTCTCTGCAGGCAACAGCACAGCGACCCTGCTTGAGAGGCGGCCCGTCTTACCGGGCCCGGCGATTCTCGTCTGCCCCCGCGAGGCCACCGTATGGACTTGCCTGCCGCAGTGGCCCGACGAGGCCGCGCAGCCGCGCAGGCCGTCATCGCGTCTGCCGGGCGGTGCCCGTGCGCACATCGCCCCCGCGGGTCCTGAGCGGTACGTCCGCTTCGGTGAGCACACGATGCACGAAGCCGTAGGACCGGTCGTGTGCCTCGGCTATCGCCCGGATCGATCGCCCCTCCTTGTACTCCCGGGCGAAGACTTCCGCGAGCTTCTCGCGTGCGCCACCGGTGATCCACTTTCCCTTGCGCATGTCCTTGTGCACGAAGATCTCCTCTCCAGAAGTCGGAGTGTGATCACTGGTGCCCAGGTCGCCGCCTTCCATGTGTCCGCGGTCCGCTGACTGTTGGGGCAGCACGTCACCACAGCATCGTCGGCCGAGGCCGGCTCAGGACTCGATGCCGGTCTGCTGCCACGGGTTCGGGCCGGTGCCGCGGCACCACGCCACGAGGCCGGGACCGTCCACGCAGACGATTCCGCACTGCCGCGCGTACTCCCTTGCGGGTTCCGTGAACTCGCTCGTCGTGACGAGCACTGCGACATCGGCCTTGTGAATGGTGAAACAGGTACCCCCGAAGCGCTGGACGTCCTGTGAGCCGACTTTGTGGGTGTCGCCGTACTGTTTGCACTGGATGACCAGGCGCCGTCCGTCCGGCGTGACCGCCACGACGTCCGCTCCCAAATCGCCCGCGCCTCCCACCACTTCCACATCCCGGCAGCCGTATCCGGTGCACAGGTCGGCTATGGCTCGCTCGAAGGCGTCCGGATCGAGGCCGGCGTAGTCGGCCAGGCAGCCGTCAGCGGCTGACGACTCTGCTGCACCGACGTGTTCTGCCGGTCCGCCGAACTGCGCCGCCGGCCGGTCGGCATCCACCACCGCCGTGTCGCGCAGGTCGTCGGACGCCATCTCGGCTGCCTCCTCCAGCGCTCGGGCAGCCCGGCCGGCGCAGTGCGTGACGGACGCCTTGCGCCACCTGGGCCGGGACGTCAGAACGCCCGCGACGCTGAGCAGGGTCAGGATCACGGCCCACAGCGGACGACGCTCGACGATGCCGGCCGCTGTGCGCACCAAGAACGCCAGGACGCAGAAGACGATCGCCAGGAGCGCGAAGAAGAGAGCGGTGGCGCGCAGATCGAACCGCCGTTCTCCACGGACGCGGCGAACAGGGCGCGTCGGTGTGACCATGCGGATTTCCTCCCGGGCAGCGAGTCAAGATCAGTGATCTACGCATGCCCAGGATCGAGGAATCCGCAGCCGCGAGTGGCGGCGCTGTGCCGTACGACCCTTCGCGGGAAGCTCACTTCCGGCCTCCGTATGCGGCTCGCACCGCAGAGGCCTGTCACATCCAGAGGTCCTGGCTCCTGCACACGCGCGCGCCCATGTTCCGCTCCATCATCCGCAGTGCCGCCCGAGCGAGGTCCTCATGGATGTGCGCGACAGCGTCCTCGGGGACGGTCACCTGGAAATGCCGGATGTGGGCGTCCAGGGCTGAATAGAGAACGCACTGTTCGGTGACCTGTCCGCAGAGCACCAGCTGCTCGATGCCCTGCTGCCGCAGCAGGTACTGAAGCGGGGTGTCGAAGAACATCGAGTGGCGGGTCTTGAGAACGAACAGGGAGTCCGCATCGGGCCGCAGCGGTTCCACGAGATGAGCGTGCGGCCCCGCGAGAGCACGGTTGAGCAGCTCACCGTGATGGGAGCGCCACTCGCCCCAATTGTCGTTGACATAGATGACCGGGACGGAACGGCGCCGTGCGCGCTCCGCAAGGTCGGATACGACCGGCACGACCGACTCGGCCGAGGGGAGCAGCAGTTCGGCGTCCTCGTGGTCGTACGTGTTGATCATGTCGATGATGATCAGAGCGACCTTGCTCATGAGATGAGGTTTCCGTCCAGGTTGAGTCGGGCGACCACAGCCTCCGTTTCCGGATCACATGGCGGAGTAACCACTCTCCCTGCGTCTCTTGGAGGCGCATTCGCAACAGTAACTCTCCCGGGTCCCGGGTGCCGGTGCCGGCTGCGGTCGCGGCGGTTCGGTGGAGCTGATGGTGCGCAGGACCCCAAGGCCGCAGGAAGGGCGCGGGACCCGTGTCCGTGAGACCGGTCGCCAGGCTGTACTCCGCCTCGCCGCGATGCTCCTCCAATACGGTGTGGTGGAGAGCCCGACGAGCTCGACAAGATCGCGCCGGGCCGCTCGCGGACCAGGGACTCGACGACGACGCAACCGTCCTGCTCACCGAGTGGTGGGGCGCACCGGCAGAGACCGATCCCGTGAACCGTGGCCGAGTTCAGGCAGCGGCGATCGGCGCCGGCCGGCCCGCTCCCACTTGCGGCGGGCGTCCGGCCGTGCGGGCGTAGCCTTCTTGGCTGCGGGCCGGGAGGTGCACCAGCGGACGCAGACGCCGACGGCCCGGGGAATCCAGCGTCCGCCGGAGTCCTGGCCCGACCCGGCCTGCGCCCGGGCCTCCGTAGGCGCGGCGCTCATGACCAGCGGGGGACGTCGTCGGGGGAGAGGCCGGGCCGGGCGCGGCGCCGGCGCGGGGTGGCGCGCGTTCCCCTGGCCGGGCGGGGGGACTCGCGGTGCGTGGTGGCCTACGGTGCGGAGCACAGGGTGTGGCTGTCGGCGCTGCGTGCAGGCTGGCTGGCGCAGACGTTCGTCCACGGGTCGTTCCCGTGCAGGCAGTCCAGGCTCTGGTGCCCGAGCCTCTGGTCGTGGACGAGCACGAGGGCGTGGTCTGGGTCGGGCTCACGCCGTTCGTGAGGGCGGACGTACGCCCGCCCGGCGTACCGGCCGGGCTGCCCACGTTCCTGAAGATCAGCCTGAGGACCCACGTGCGGCACCCCAGCGGCCGGGACGGGCTGTGGTTCTTCTCCCTCGAGGTCGCCTGCCCGCCGATGCCGACGGCGCCAGGAATCGGCACGCCCTCTCACCCCGGCGCCCTCGACGTCACCAGGCGGGAGAAGACCCTCGTCCACTCCGGGCGGAGATGGGCCGGGGGGAGCCTCCTAGCGTCTCGTCGTGCGCCCAGGTCTGCCCATCGACCGGCCGACGGAGCGGGACGTTTGGCTGACCTCGCGCCGGCGGGCGTACACGCGCCGGCTCGGCCTGCTCTGGGAGACGCGCGTGTAACACGCACCGTCGCCGCTGGCCGGCGCCCGCCTGGAGGCGCTGGAGCAGACGCTCACCGGCTCGGGGGGCCTTCCGGTCCCCTCCTGTGAGCCGGTCGTGCACTTCGCAGAAGGAGTCAGGCATGTACGGCTCGGAGCCTCACTGCCCTGCCCACCTGCAGCGGCGGCTGCCTGAAAACGGGCCCCTGCGCGGGTCTGCTCCGGCGGATCCCCGGCGATGAACCCGGTGCGCACGCACTCGGCACCCCTGGCTGGTCGTAGCCGGCGACCTGATCCGCGCAGGCCTGACCGTGGCCGTCATGAAACGGGCGACCATGAGCGGCTTCCTCGCGACCAAGGCCCTGCTGGAGGGCTGGGGAGTGAGGGGGCAGACACTCTGGACGGTGCCGGACCGCGGGCGCAGCGCGCTCCTGGGGGCTCTGGCCGCACGCGAGCGGACGCCTGCCGTCCGAGGACACGGTGTACTCGACTTTGCAGAAGGAAAAGGGCCTCCATCCCCGCGGTCGGGGGTGAAGGCCCAGCACTCATGAGCGGCGCCAGAACTCAGCGCTTGAACATGTCCTTGATCTTCTCCTTGGCCTGGCGTGCATCGCCTTTGGACTTCTCCGCCTGGCCTTCGGCGACCATCGGGTCGTCCACAGCTGCTCGTCCCGTGGCCCTCTTCAGCTTTCCCTTGGCCTGCTCGGCCTTGGCCTTGGCCTTTTCACCAGCCGACATGGCAGACGCGCCTCCCGCCGTGCTCAACGCACTGTCCGTGTTTTGCGGTGACTCCCGTGTGCCCCGCACCGCCCCTGACAAACGGGTCCGATCCGCGCAACGGGGAACGCCAGTACCGCCAAGCCCCCCTTCCGGCAGACGACCCAGCCGCTGCCGCCGGCCAGCATCGACGACGTGACGCTGCCCCTCGTCTGGCTGCCCGCGAGTGCGGCCACGAACGGGCCTGACGGCCGATGACGGTCGAAAACTGCAAATGTGGGCAGCAGGTCCTACGGCTGGCCGTCATGATCGGAACAGGCATCTGGGCTACAGCCTCACTCACACCTTCGCCGACTTCGCCGTGGGCGGCCGCAGGCTCCCCGCCGTGTCGGGGCCGGCCGGATCGCGGTCGGTCTGGCGCTGGGCACCTGCGGCAACCGGCTGTTCGTGCGCCGAGCCCGCGTACGCGTACCTGCACCGAGCGTGCCGAGAACGCCGTGAGCCTTTCGGCCTGCCTGGAGGAACCGTTCGAGGGCCGTACCCCCATGCTCCGGATGGTCTCGGCGGCGGTGACCCTGGTGTTCTTCACCGTCCACATCGCCAGCGGGCTGGTGACCGGCGGGGTGCTGTTCGGGCACATCTTCGGTGCAGGGTTCCGGCTGGACATGGGCGGCAAGGCTGACTGGGGCCTCGGCGACTTCGGCCAACCGCACATCCTGGCCCGCTTCGCGGGCGTCCGCACCGCCGGTGCGACGCGCCGCGCGTCGGCGCGAATGGTCGGTCGCTGCGGTGCGTGAGAGGCGAGGCGAGGGGGACCATGCATGGCGCGCCGAATGCATATGCCCCTCACTTCATTGAAGTAACTCACATTTTGTGTGCTTGTAGGACTGAAGTAAGGGCATCTGGTGGCCAGGAGGTTGATGACAATGGTTCCCCTGCTTCTGGTTCTTCTGCTGGCTCTGATCCTCTTCGGCGCGGGCTTCGCCCTGAAGGCGCTGTGGTGGATCGCGGTGATCGTGCTCATCGTGTGGCTGCTGGGCTTCGTCGTCCGTTCCGCGGACGGTACAGGCCGCAAGGGCCGCTGGTACCGCTGGTAGACGAAAGGCATCCGGCGCGAGGAGCGCGCCACACGCGAAGGACGAGTGGGACCTGACCGGACACGGCCGGGCATCACTCGCGCGGAGGACGTCCTGGGGGCTGGAACGGGCCGGGCTGATCGGCACGCACCGGGGGGTGGCGTCCGAAGCGAGAAGGGCATCCGCTGGGGCGGACGCCCTCTCGAAACTTCAGCCTGAACCCGACGATCTACGCGGTCCCAGCGCTAGCCGTCACGCGCCGGTCCGGCTCCCCCGCCCGGGGGAGACGGGCCCCGCGCACAGGGGATCCGGTCCCCCTCCCCAGCCGCTGTACTGCAGGCAGGAAAACGGCAACGGGGAGGACACACCGTGCGCACTCGGACCAGACGACGCGTGCTGCTCGCCGCCACGGCCACCGGGCTGAGCGCCGCCGCGGCCCTGCCGGCGCATGCGGCGGTGCCGCATGCTGCGGAGGACGACGACATCGTGCGGGCCCTGTCCGCCCTACCGGGGCTGCGGGTCGTCGAGGAGCGGCCCGGCGCGGAGCCCGGCTACCGGTTCTTCGTGCTCGGCCTGCGCCAGCCCGTCGACCACACCGATCCCGCGGCCGGCACGTTCGAGCAGCGCCTCACCCTGCTGCACACCGGTCTGGACCGCCCCATGATCCTCGCCACGACCGGCTACGAGGCCCCGCTCACCCCGCACCGCACCGAACCGGCCGAGCTGCTCGGCGGTAACCAGCTCCTCGTCGAGCACCGCTGCTTCGGCACCTCGCGTCCCGCGCAACCCGACTACACCCACCTGACGATCCGCCAGGCCGCCGACGATCACCACCGCGTGGTCCGCCTCCTTCGCCGGCTGTACCGGGCCGCGTGGATCTCCACCGGCGGCAGCAAGGGCGGTATGGCCAGCGTCTACCACCGCCGCTTCTACCCGCACGACGTCGACGGCACCATCGCCTACTCCGCCCCGGACAACGTCGACGACCGCGACGACTCGGCCTACCTGCGCTTCCTGGACAGCGTCGGCAGCGCCGCCGACCGGGAGGCGCTGCGGGCGGTCCAGCGCCGGCTGCTGCAACGCCGTCCGCAGATGGTCGCCCGCTACGAAGCGTGGGCGGCCGGCATCGGTGACGGCTTCGGCATCGTCGGCAGCGCGGACAAGGCGCTGGAGATCGCCGTGCTGCGGGCCCCGCTGATGTTTTGGCAAAACGGCGGCAGCGCCGCCGAACGTGCGGCGATCCCCGGCCCGGACTCTTCCGACGACGCGCTGTACACCTGGCTGGACGCCACCGCCGGGCTCGCCCTCTACGCTGACCGGGTCGCGCTGCACTACGTGCCGTACTGGTACCAGATCGGCACGCAGCTCGGTTACCTCGGCGTCCCCACGGCCCATCTGGCCGGCCTGCTGAGGTACCCCGACAGCATCGAGGCGCGCACCTTCGTCCCCCGGGACATCCCGATGCGTTTCGACTCCGGGGCCATGCCCGACGTCGACCGATGGGTCCGCCGCTGCGGGAGCCGGCTGCTGTTCGTCAACGGCACGCAGGATCCCGCGGTCGCCGAGCCTTTCCCGCCGGGAGCCCGAGACAGCCGTGTGCTGTGGGCTCCGGGCGCCAACCACCACGTCTCCATCGCCGACCTCTCCTCCGCCGACCGCGCCCGCGCCGTCGGCATGATCACCCGCTGGGCCGCCCGCCGGTGACCGCGGCGGCTCAGCCGGTCGCGGCAAAGTCCCGCGGGTCGGTCGTGAGCTGCCCGGCGTGGGTGGCGGACAGCCCGTGGCCTGCGCCCTCGTCGACCTTCAGTGTGGCGTCGGGGGCCGGCGCGGCCGTGCGGCGGCCAGTGAGGTCCAGTGGCGCGGAGGTGTCGTGGGCGCCGCGGATCACCAGGACGGACAGGTCGAGCTTGGTGATCTCCGGGGCAACATTCAGCTCGGCGCAACAAGGCCCTCGCGGACAGCTGCGAGCAGGTTGTCATCGGGCATCCGGAGCAGCACGCCGCGTTCGACAGGGTCCTGCCGGGCAAGCGAGGGCCCACGCCGGGGTTCACCACGGCCCCGGTAGAACCCGGACGGCACGGAAGGGCCCATGGGAGACCTCCTGCACATGGAGACCACCCGCCGCTGAGACCGAACGGCAGTGGGCCGGGCAGGAAGTCTGCCCGGCCCACTGCCGTGCCTGTGCGCTACGACCAGCGCATCCGGAGCGCGACAGCCGCTCCACCCGATCGGGCGACAGACGGCGGCTCTGCTCTGCCGGTTCCGGATCCATGCAACCCGCAAGTGGCCCTTGCACTCGTAGGGCCGGCGGGCAGCGACGTGGTCGAGCGTCCACTGGCCCCGCTCGTGTGGGGCGTGGCCTTCCGCCGGAATGACTCGTCCGGTTGTTCTCCCATCGGGTTTGACATCGCCGCCGGAGGTGCACCATGCTTCCGTTAATTCATTAATACAAGTGTGGTGGAGCCGAGGAAGGCGACGTGATCGACTACCGGATCGACCGTGGCAGCGGCGTACCGGCCTACGTGCAGATCGTCGAGCAGACCGAACGGGCGCTTCGGATGGGCACCTTGCAGGTCGGGGACAAGTTGCCCACGGCCAGGGAGGTGGTGGCGGCGACCGCCATCAACCCCAACACGGTGCTGCGGGCCTACCGCGACATGGAGCAGGCCGGTCTGGTCGAACTGCGCCGTGGCCTCGGGACCTTCGTGACGCGGTCGCTGGCCCGGCCTGGGGCGGAGAACGACTCTCCGCTGCGCCGGGAGGTCGCCGACTGGGTGGCTCGCGCGCGGGCCACGGGGCTGGAGCGGGCAGATGTCCTCGCTCTGGTCACAGCTGCCCTGGACGCCTACGACAACGAGAACGACAGCACAACCCCAGGCGACTGGGAACGAAAGAAGGAGGACGCATGAGCGGGCCTGAAGCGTCGGCTGCGCTGTGCGCCACGGGACTGGGATTTCGGTACCGGAGGCGGGGTGACTGGGCGCTGCGGGATTGCGGGTTCGCCGTGCCTGGTGGTCGTATCACCGCACTCGTCGGACGTAACGGTGCCGGCAAGAGCACACTGCTGCACCTGGCCGGCGGCCTGCTGCGGCCTGCCTCTGGGCAGCTGCGTGTGCTGGGCGTCGTACCCGGCACGTCGCAGGCCCGCGCCCGCGTCGCTCTGCTCACCCAGGACAAGCCGCTCTATCCGCGTTTCACCGTGGCGGACACCCTGCTGATGGGGGAGAAGCTGAACTCCTCGTGGGACCGGACCACCGCCGAGCGGATCGTCCGTGAGGGCGACATCCCGCTCCATGCGCGCGTCGGCGAGCTGTCCCCTGGGCGGCGCACTCGCGTCGCGCTCGCCCTGGCGCTGGGCAAGCGACCCGAATTCCTGCTGCTCGACGAGCCGTTGGCCGATCTGGACCCCGTGGCACGAGGCGAGATCATGGCGCAGCTGATGGCCGAGGCCGTGGAGCGCGGCATGAGCATCGTGCTGTCCTCGCATGTCCTGCCCGAACTCGAGGAGACCTGCGACTGGGTGCTGGTACTGCGGGACGGCCGAGTCGAGCTGAGCGATGACGTTGAGGTACTGCGTGGGAGCCATGCCGTGCTGACCGGACCCGCCGGCCAGGCCGACACCCTTGCCGGAGAGCACACCGTCGTGCGGAGACGCACCCGCGGCAGGCAGCTGACCGCCCTGATACGGCAGCGCGGACCGCTGCGGGGCGACTGGCACGTCGAACGGCCCAGACTGGAGGACATCCTGATCGGCTACCTCAAGGCCGGTGACCTGGGGCACCAGGCCCCTGCCGAGAGGACGGAGGCGGCGGCGTGAAGGGCTCTCTCTGGCTCGCATGGCGCCAGCAGCGCTTGTCGGCCGGCATCGGCGCGGCCGCCCTGGTCGTCGCTGCGGCGATCGCCGCGTACTACCGCTCGGGCATGCTGGACGCCCTGCACAGCGGACTGTTCGACCACTGTGCCACCGGGCCGCTGTACTGCACACGGTCCGACACCGGTTTGCCCCTGCTGCTGGACGTCGAGCCGCTGAAGTACCTCGGGGCGCTGAACATCGCCCTGCCCGTCGTCATCGGCGTCTTCTGGGGTGCCCCGCTCCTGGGCCGCGACCGGGAACTGGGCACACACCACATGATCCTCGCCCAGGGCGTGAGCCGCGGTCAGTGGTTCGCCTCCCGGTTCGCCCTGGCCGCGGCGACCACGATCGTCCTCTCCGGTCTGCTCGCGGGAGTGTTCGCCTGGTGGTGGCAACCGGCCGCCGACCGGAGCTACGGCCTGTTCTGGTACGACACCATGGCCCTGAGCGGCTCGGGCCCCCGCGTTGTGGCGGCCGCCCTGTTCGGCCTGGCGGCCGGGACCCTGCTCGGCCTGCTGGCCCGCCGGGTGCTGGCGGCGATGGTCCTGACCCTGCTGGTGACGGGGGTGATGACCCTACTGCTGGAGTGGACGCACCGGGCCCGGCTGCTGGTCCCGCCGCACACCTACGTCAGCGCCGGCAGCATCCCCAAACCGCCGATGGGCGAGAAGTGGTCGACCGGCACCTACGGCCTGATCACCACCACCGGCCGCCACGACGACGTGCTGAACTGCCCCTTCCCGTCGAGCGCCCAGCTCAAGGAGTGCATGGCGGTGCACGGGTACGTCGCCCGGTTCTACGAGGCCAACCCGGCCGGCGACTACTGGACCTTCCAGTGGACCGACACCGCCGTTTTCGGCGGCCTGGCCGCTCTGCTCACGGTCGTCACCGTGCTGCTCCTGCGCCGCCGCGTCTGACCGCGGCCACCGCATCGCGACACATCGCCTTCACCCCCCTTCTCCTTCTTCATCCCTCACTGGGATCCCCTTTCGCACGGAGGTCGCTTCGCCATGCCCGCCGACGCCAAGTCGCCGGAGAAGCTGCGCAACAACCGCGCCGCCTTCACCCACAAGACCGGTTACGCCCTGCGCCATCCCGGCCGTGTCATCCCGTACCTGCGTCGGGCCGGCCGGGACGCGTGGCTGCGCCTCAAGCACCCCGACCACGTCGGCTACTACCGCGCCGTGATGGCCTCGGACACCCGCCGCAACCCGCAAGCCGCGGTCGGAAGCCAGACCCACGACCGCTGGCTGGCGCTCGGGCAGATGCAGTTCGACTACCTCATCGAACACGGGCTGCGCCCCGACCACCGCATGCTCGACATCGGCTGCGGCAACCTGCGCGGCGGCTGGCGCTTCATCAGCCACCTCGACACCGGCAACTACTACGGCATCGACATATCGCCCGACATCCTGATGGCCGCCAAGAAGACCCTGATCGAGCGCCATCTCCAGGACAAGCTGCCGCATCTGACCATCACCGGCGACCTCACCTTGGACTTCCTGCCCGACGACCACTTCGACGTCGTCCACGCGCACAGCGTCTTCTCCCACTCGCCGCTGGAGGTCATCGACCAGTGCCTGGAGCACGTCGGCCGCGTGCTGACCGACACCGGGTTCTTCGACTTCACCTTCGACCGCACCGAGGGCACCGAACACCAGGTGCTGCGCGAGGACTTCTACTACCGCACCGAGACGCTCCTGGGCCTGGCGCGGCGCCACGGTCTGCACGCGCGGTTCATGGAGGACTGGGAGAAGCGCCCGCACGGCCAGTCGAAGATACGTGTCAGCCGCTCGCCCCTCCCCACCGTCTGAAGTGGCCCTGGTTGCGACATGTCGTTCGACAGAGACACTCCCGGACCGCGGGGCAGGCCGGCGCGCCTGGCTGCGATGGACGGGCTTCGCCTGGTGGCAGCGGTCATGGTGGCCGCGTACCACTTCCTCGGCACACCCACCCCGCACTTCTGGGGACGGACCGAACTCCGAGAGTTCGTGCCGTTCGTGCACGAGATCAGCCGCTACGGCTGGCTCGGCGTCGAGTTCTTCTTCGCCATCAGCGGCTTCGTCATCTGCATGAGCTGCTGGGGACGGACTCCCGCCCAGTTCGCCGTATCCCGCATCGCACGGCTCTTTCCGGCCTACTGGTGCGCCGTACTCCTCGTCGTCGCCCTCGTCCTTGTCTCACGGGTGGGCCACTGGCCGGCCGCCACCCGTATCGACCCCCGTACCGTCCTGGGAAACCTGACGATGGCTCCGGGACCACTGGGACTGGAACTGGTCGACGGAGTCAGCTGGACGCTCTGGGTGGAGGCCCGTTTCTACCTGCTGATGGCCGTGCTGCTCGTCTTCGGGCTGTCGCATCGGCGGGCGGTGGCCTTCTGCGGGGCCTGGCTCGTGGCCGGTGTCGTCGCCCTCGAACTCCGGTCTCCCCTGCTCGACGAATTCGTTCTGCCCCGATACACCGGCCTCTTCGTCGCCGGGATCGTCCTCCACCTCATGCAGAGGTTCGGCCAGAGCTTCCTGCTGTGGCTGCTGCTGGGTTTCGCCTGGTCCTACGAACTCACCGTGCTCGAACTCCGGGTGGCCGACCATGCCGCGGTACCCCCCGGCGAGAGCCGGCCCTCCTGGGCCGTGTGCGCGGCCGTTCTCACGCTCTGTCTCGGGCTGCTGGCGCTGGCCGGTGTCGGGGGACCGCTGGCGAGGCTTCGATGGCGTTGGCTGGTCACCGCGGGGGGACTCACGTACCCCTTCTACCTCGTCCACCAGAGCATCG
This sequence comes from Streptomyces puniciscabiei, assembly GCF_006715785.1. Lineage (NCBI taxonomy): Bacteria > Bacillati > Actinomycetota > Actinomycetes > Kitasatosporales > Streptomycetaceae > Streptomyces > Streptomyces puniciscabiei. Next base: position 99,675 of record NZ_VFNX01000002.1, on the reverse strand, counting down.
GAATTCCCTTGGCGAAAGGCTTGATCCGGGCTTTTCCGAGGCTAGGACTGGTGCCTTCGATGGCCGTGTCCGTCGGCTGCGTGCTGGGGCTGTCCCTGCTCATCCACACAACGGTGGAGCGTCGGCTCGGACGTCTGCTGAGGCATCGCCTGACGCTCGACATGCGGTTTCAGGAACCCGCCACGAGGCCGACTCCCGCCCGCACGCGGTAACCCCGGAACTCGATTCGAAGAAGGATCTCGCATGCCCCTCATCACGCGTACGAGACCCTCTCGCCTGCATATCGCCGGGCCGACGAACTCTTCAAGCCGGAAATCGACCGCGGACGGCTGCGCAACCTGCTGCTCGACTCCCTGAAGACGGGAACTGCGCGCTGGGGCCGCTCCCCCGACACGATCAGCGGACCCGCAGATGGGCCGCGGCAATTGCACTTCGCCGACGGCACGAGCAACGAGACCGATCTGGTTAACCGACACCCCGCGATTGCCGAGCTGGTCGGCTTGGGCAGCGCCCACGCAGCTGATGGCGCACACAGCCTGTTCGCCCAGCACAACAGCGGAAAACACATCCGCGTCTACATCATCCAACGCGTTCCGGTCGACTGGATCAGCGCCAAGGGGCTGACCGCCGAGGACACCGATGGCATCCGCGCCGTGCTACGCGACGAGTACGCCCACTGGTCGCCCCGCATGCGTCAGATGATCACCGAAAACGACGGCCCCTATATCCACCGCCCGATCCTCGCCCTCCCTGTCCGGCACACCTGGGGACCACAACCCGACGGTGACCCTGTTCGGCGACGCCGCCCATGTGCACTGGTCGTTCATCTGCTTTGGTCTGGGCGCGGTCACAGTGTTTGTCGCTGGCCACTTTGCTTGAGGCGGCAGCGGAGGCCGGAGGGCCATGCCCAGCTTGTCCAGCTGCTGAATGCGGTCTCGGCGTCCATGTCCCCGCGGGTGGAGAAGCGGCGGGCGTCGACGATCCATTGGGCGCTGCACCGTCCGGGCCGCCGTGCGGCGTCCCGAGTGTCACACGGCCAATGAGCCGCTGTGCGCAACAGAAGGGCAACCGCGATGTCATCTCCACTCACGCTCCGGCGAGTATTCCTGGCCACCACGCTCACCTGCGTCGCGGTGCTCGCCACCGGCTGCAGCGCGGGCTCAACCGCCACCTTCCGTGGCACCGCTGCGGCCACGACTCCTGGCGCGCCGGCCACGAAGGCACCAGCCGCGACAACACCGGCCGCCGCCTACGCCGGCATGTGGCGAGCGATCCCATCGAGCGGACCGGAGCTCCAGATCGCTGCGGCCCCGACGACCCGCTGGTGCAGGAAGTCGCCGAACAGGCGCGTCTGCTGCAGGCCAGCCGCGTTGGCCACCCCAAGCGTGCTGGTCTACGAGGCGTACATCCCCGACGGCACAACCTTCGCAGGGCAATCGCTGCCGCCAATCCGTGGTCTGAGCCCAGAGGTGAGCCGCCGCGCCAACCTTCTCCTTGGCCGCGGCAGCGGCATGCGTGTCCAGCCCGGCCGGCAAGAGGAGTTCGACCAGCTGCACACCGACTACTTCGCAGTCTGGGACCGATCCCGTGCGTACGCGGCCGCTGTCCTCGCTCTGCCGAGAGCCCGCACCTAGCTGTAGCTGTCGTAGCTGGGTTTACCGTTCGGCCGGTAGACGCCGACGATGGTGCCGCCCTTCGTCCTCGAGACGCTGACCGGCTCCAGTGCAGTGGGAATCGCTCCGTCGGCGAACAGCCGCTTGCCGGTGCCGATGATCACCGGATGGATGGTCAGCCGGTACTCGTCGACGAGGCCGTGCTGCATAAGGGTCTGGGCGAGGCCGCCACTGCCCACGACGTTGATATCGCCGCCGTTGGACACTTTCAGCTCGCGTACGGCATCGACGATGTCGCCCTTCAGCAGCGTGGAGTTCTGCCACTCGACGGACGTCAGGGTCCGTGACGCCACGTACTTGTGCATGCTGTTCATCCGATCGGTGAATGGGTTGTCGGGATCGGCGGTCGGCCAGTACGACGCGAAGATCTCGTACGTCTTGCGGCCGAGCAGCATCGCGTCGGAGTGCTCGTACCAACCGGCGATGGCCGTGCCGACCTCGTCGTCGGTCACCGGCTTCTGCCAGCCGCCGTGCTCGAAGCCGCTCTCAGCGTCCTCGTTCCGACCACCCGGTGCCTGCATGACGCCGTCCAGCGTCAGGAACGTGCAAACGATGATCTTGCGCATGGTGCGCTCCCTTCGACGACGGGTAGACCGCCCAATCACCGGAAACTCATCGGCGGAACCTCCGCCACGGCTTGTGGAAACCGTCCTGGCAAACGTGGCGCCGCGCGTCATCGTCAACGCAACCAGCGGCCCATCCGACCGGGCAGTGACGGCGGAGGGACCCGTCCGGCTCGCGCTGGCCGCTGTCCGGCAAAGCTGTCGGCTGGTTAATGTGTCGAGTGACGCGGTGTTCTCCGGCATAGACATCCACTACGACGAGTCCCGCCTGCCTGATCCGGCGACCCCGTACGGCGGGTGAAGCCAGCAGCCGAGACCGGCGTACGGCTCGTCCACCCGGAAGCCGTCATCGCCCGTACTTCCCTGATCATCGGCCACCGGCGTGTTGTTCATGTACGGCCAGTACACGACCTTGTACCGGGCGCGTGGGAGGGGGCTGTTCACGGACGACGTCCGACCCGTGACCGGTGTCGCGTCCGGGAACGGTGCCCGCCGCCGTTTCGGGAGCACGCCCGCGCTCAGCCGCCGGTCAGGGTGGTGTGGGGGGTGCGCTGGTAGGTGTCGCGGTAGAGGGCGGCGAAGCGTCCCGGGTGGTGGAAGCCCCAGCGGGCGGCGATGGCTGTGACGCTCTCCCCGTTGTCCGGTGTGGCGGCCGCCAGGTCCTGGTGGGCGTGGGCGAGCCGCACCCGGCGCAGGTGGGCCAGCGGGGTGGTGTCCAGGTGCCGCCGGAAGGCGTACTGCAGGGCGCGCACGGTCACATGGGCCGCGGCGGCGATGTCGGCGACGGTGATCGGCTGGTCGGCGTTGTCGTCGATGTAGGCGAGCGCGCGGCGCAGCATTGCGGGATGCGCGTCGTGGCGGTCGGCCGCGGTCGGTTCGGGCAGGGCCGTGTTCGGGAAGGCGTTCAGGACACTCGCCGCCAGGTACTGCGCGGCGGTCGCGGCGATGAGTGGCTGGTCGGCGGTCTCGGGGTCGGCCAGCACCGAATCCCGCAGGTGGGCGATGGTACGGCTCAGGTGACCGGCCGCGGCCGCCGAGCGCGGCCGGTGCCCGGTCAGCCGTACCGGCCGTGCATCGTCGGGGCCGGCGGCCACCTCGGCCAGCAGCGCCGGGTCCAGCATCGTGATGTTGTAACGGGCGTGGCAGATGCGCCCGGAGTACGGCAGGTCGGGCGGGGCGAACAGCACTACGTCACCCGGCCCGAAGGTGTCCTCGGCGCCCTGGAAGCGATGGTCCCGGACGGTTCCCTCGTGCACGACGCACAGGCAGATCCGCCCGAGCGGCGTGACCGAGTAGCTCATCTCGAAGTCGAGGGCGAGTTCGTCGACACTCACCGGGGCGATGGCGGTGCGCCGGATCAGGGCCCGGCCGGCTTCGGGGGTGCTGCTGCCGATCCGCATCCGGGCGTAGGCGCGACTGAGGAAGTCCTCCGTGACCTCCAGGTCCGTGCTGTCGAAGGTGAGTGTGTCCATGTCTCGCGCTTCCCCCCGAATCAGCCGAGCATGTCGCGATGACCAGGTGATTTTCGTTTTTCGTCCGGATGCTTGCGAAGTCGTTCGCTTGGTGGCTGGCGCAGGCGGGGGCGTCGCGTCGAGGGTGAGCGGCATGATCGAAGGCGACGAGAGGACGGACGAGCTGGCGGCGCTTCAGGAGGAGGTGACCCAGCTGCGCACAGCCGTGGTTTCGCACGCCGTGATCGACCAGGCCATCGGCGTGGTCATCTCCGTCGGCGGGCTCCGGCCCGAGCAGGGCTGGGACGTGCTCAGGGAGGTCTCCCAGCACACGAACATCAAACTCCGAGAGGTGGCGCGTTACCTGGTGCACTGGCCGTCCGGCGGGCAGTTGCCCGCCGGTGTGCGCCGGGCCCTGTCCGCGGCGGTGGCCCGTGCCCGCGACTCCGCCGCCACCGGAGAGAACGACGCCATGTGCGGCCGCCCGGTGCGCTGAGGAGGCAGGGGCGGGGCCCGGCCGCGCGCCGAGTGCAACACGGAGGGCGCGGCCCGTGCGGACGGGGCGCGCTCCGCATGCGCGTTGGGCGGCGGGGGCAGCACAGGCAGCACCGAACCCCTGCCCCGATGGCCAGCCGATGCCGAGCTCGTCCAGACGCGTTCACAGCGCCTGGAACTTCGCAGCCAGGTTTGCCTCGTCCATCTCCGGTGGCCCTGTACCACAACAGGGATCCATGCAGCTGGAAGCAGGGATCTGTTTGCCGACAGCCCCTGAGCGGATGTAGAGCAATCCGCTCAGGACAGCGCGGGATCAACGTCAGATCTGGGACGAGCATCCGGGTAAAGCGAGCCCGGCCCGCGCTGGTGAACGTCACCTCGGCGATCTCCGCCACCGCCATGCCCTGCTCTGACGGCAGCGCCGTCTGGGCCCGCGACCACGTCGCGACCGCGCCGGTGCCTCTGTGGACAACCGAGGGCAGGCGCGAAGCCGTCTCGATGCCGCTGCCCCCGGACTGTGACGGCCGCCGGCGGGAGGCAGGGGGGTGTCGAGACCGTTCGGGCGAGGCAGAACGCACACGACCTGTCGGATGCGAGCCGTGGCTTGTCCTCATGCGGAACGAGTTGTGTGAACCGGAACAGGCGAACTTGGTCACTGCCTCGTCGGCGATGTGCGGCCACTCGCCGAAGCACCCTCCGCATTCGCCCCCGGCAAGCGCGCCCCGGGTAAGACGATCATCCGCGTCACGGAAGACTGAATCAGGAGACCCATCGTGATCAGAATGCCAATCGCCGCCGGCAACCTGGCCGTCGCCGCGCTGGCTGCGGCCACGGCATGTTCGACCTCGGACCAGCCATCCCACGCCAAGGCGACAACCGCGGCCGCGGCATCGCCCGCGGCCATGTCATCGACACCCGCAAACCCTCAAGCCGCTGCTCCAGCAGGCCCTGCCGAACGTGAAGGGCAAGACGTTCACCTCGGCGATCGTCGACTTCCCGCCCGACGAGCGACACAGCGATCGTGCTGGGCGCTTTCCGTGCGGCGGCCCACCCTCAGCTCCCGCTGACGGAACTGGTCGCCTACGTGGAGGACGCGGTCTCCTGGGGCCTCGCGGAGTTCTGGGAATCCGACCCCGACGCCGCCGAACGCTTCGTGACCGCCGTGGTGCTCGACATCCCGGACGACGAACCCGTGGTCCACATGATCAGCTGCGGGCATCCGCCGCCCCTGCTGCTGTGCCGTGCGGCCGAGACCGCCACCGCTCTCCATGTGGCCCATCCCGCCCCACCACTCGGCCTCGGCGCCATCTCGGAGACCGTGTACACGGCGGCGACCTTCCCCTTCCAGGACGGGGACAGGATCCTGCTCTACACCGACGGCGTCATCGAGACGCGCGACAGCGAGGGGACCTTCTACCTGCTCGCCGAACGCGTACTGAGGTGGGCCGAACGTGTCCCAGGGCCGCTCCTGCGGGAGATCACCGCCGACGTTCGGGCGTACGCGGGCGGGCTGCTCAACGACGACATGGCCATGATGGTCGTACAGCGGGGCCGGGTACCGGCGCCCGCCTGACGGGAGCCGAGAAGCTCTGCTCGGCCGGCCGGAGCGTCGTCAGTACAGACCGTCGGTCACGATCGGTGGCTGCCGCAACCGGCGCCCGCGCGAGGGGGCCTTGGCGATCACGGCCCGTTCATGCCGGCGGCAAGGACACGGTGCGCGCCTACCTGAGTCCGCCTGGCCGTGGCGCCGCTCTTGCGTTCGCGCGTAGGGCGACCGCAGGCTCGGTCTCTCGGGCAAGCAGACGAGGTGCGGGACGTTTCAAAGGGCACCGCGCGGAGCAGCGGCTGGCAGCCCGGGCAGTTGAGGGTCGGCTATAGGTCGAGGACGACTTCGGTGGTGGGTTGGCTGCAGCAGACGAGGATGGTGCCGGCTTCGGGGAGTTCGAGGGGTGGGGTGGTGTAGGTGATGTCGCCCGCCACGAGGTGGGTGATGCAGGTGTGGCAGACGCCGGTGCGGCAGGACCAGCGGGTGGGGATGTCGCAGGCTTCGGCGAGATCGAGGAGCGAGGCGTGCGAGGGTGACCAGGGAGTGGTGATGCCGCTGCGTGCGAAGGTGATGAGCGGTCCGGTGCCCGCGGGACCGGGTGGTTGGTGCGGCCGCACGGCGACCGTGGGTGTGACGCCCGGGTTGATGGCTGGCAGGGCGCTGAATTGCTCCGTATGGATCCGTTCCGGGGGCAGGCCGTGATCGCGCAGGAAGCTGCCGAGGTCTTCCATGAAGGCGGGTGGTCCGCAGAGGTAGGCGTCGGCGCTGGTGGGGATGCCCATGGCCGTGAGTGACGGGGCAGTCGGACGCCTTTGCGTGATGTAGGGCTCGTCGCGGTGTGGTGTGGCTTCGGCGGTGTAGTAGATGTGCTCGTGAGCGTGCGGGAGTTGGGCCAGGAGCGCGTGTGTCTCGTCAGCGAAGGCGTGGTGAGCGCGGTCATGGGCGACGTGGATCCACCAGACGGGGCGTGGGTCTCTTGTGGCGGCGAGTTGGTGAAGCATGGCGAGCACAGGGGTGGCACCGATCCCGGCGGAGATGAGGGCGATCGGGCGGGTGGCTTCGTGGAGTACGAACGTTCCACGGGGGCTGGCGATGTCCACGAGGTCCCCGGGACGCAGCGTGGCATGAATGTAGCTGCTGACTTTCCCGTGAGGCTCGTGTTTGACGCTGATGCGGTAGGTGCCGGCTGTGGGGGCGGAGGACAGGGAGTAGCTGCGAACTGCGGGGGCGGGATCGTCGACGGCGAGGCGGAGGGAGAGGTACTGGCCCGGGCGGGCCTCGGGTAGGGGTGTGCCGTCGGTGGTCTCGAGGTAGATCGAAGAGACGGTGGGGGTCTCGGGGGCGATGCGGGCGACGCGCATGGTCTTGAAGCCCGGCCATCCCGTCGGTTCCTCCTTGGGCTGCTGGTTGCTGGCGCGTTCGCCCGGCCATCCCGGCTCTTGTTTGGGCTGCTGGGCGGCGGCGAGATCGTTGAAGGATTGCTGCCATCCGGGGCTGAGGGCGGGGATGTTCAGTGCTTTGCGCAGCTTCGCGGGGTCGCGTTTGGGCAGGTAGAGCAGTGCGTCGGTGTCGGCGACGCTGAGTTCTTCCGGGCCCTTGCGGATGAGAGTGATCTCGTCGCCGGCCTGCACATGTCCCTCGGTGATCACGCGCAGGTAGAAACCTGGGCGGTGGTGGGCGACCAGGAGGGAGGCCATGGTGGGTTCGCCCAGGCGCATGCCGACGCGGTAGCAGGTGACGCGGGGCTGGGTGACTTCGAATTCCGCTTCGCCGATGCGGTACCGGTCACCGATGCATACTTCGTCGTCGGGCAGGCCGTCGACTGTGAAGTTCTCCCCGAAGATCCCGAAGGTCAGGTCGTCGCGACCGAGCTGTTTTTGCCAGTACTGGTAGGACTGCAGCTGGTAGACGAGAACGGCTCGCATTTCGCCGCCGTGCCCGGCCAGGTCACCTTGACCGTCTCCGTCGACGTTCAGCCGCCGGACCATGCGGCAGCCCTGGACAGGGGCCTTCCACGCCCCGGTGTGGACGGTCCTTCCTTGCCAGGAGACGTCCTTGGGCAGTCCTACGTTGACGGATAGCAGCGTCGCCATTGCGGACCTCCTGCAGGTGGTCGGCCGGGGCAGTCGCTCATGGTGCTGTGATCTGCGCGCTGGGGCCGATCCTAGTTCCTGTGCCAATGCCGCCGCGATTCCGTGATCACGAATCCTGGTGTATTCGCTGGGATTCTTCGCACGGAGGGCAGTGCGGACGTTGTGCCTATTTACTCTTTATGGGCGGATCATTCGTGGCCTGCATGCTTACGAGGCGGTGGCACTGCCCCGTGCGCACGCAACTGATCACATGGAGCGGAGTCGGTCTCATCGACGCCGAGCCTGGCTCGGTGCAGGGCCTGTACTTGGTGGTCCCTGATCTCGAAGCGGCGCGGGCCGAGCTCGTGGAGCGCGGCGTCGATGTCGGGGAGATCAGGCACAAGGCACCTCTCGACGCGTGGCAGGGCGGCTTCGAGCCCGGCGTTGACCCGGAGCGCCGCGACTACGCGAGCTTCGCCAAGTTCTCCGACCCCGACGGCAACGCATGGACCCTGCAGGAGCGCGGTTTTCGTCGCTCGTGAGGTGAAGCCACCGCCTTGACCAGGATGGCGCAGAGTGATCGGCAGATGCGATTGCGGCTTCGAGTCGACGGCGGCGGCTGGGGCTCTTTGGTTCCTGCAGCGCTAGGACAACGGTCCTCAAGTGCGCAGGTGGGAGCGTCCGGTGCCGGAGGTTGGGGCAATGAGAGAGCCTGTTCATGGACCAGATGGACCGGGAGGAGGAGCGACGTCGTTCGGCGTGGAGCGCGATCCTGCCCGGGTGGTCGCCTTCAGCGACGGCGTCATCGCCATCGCCATCACGCTGCTTGTGCTGGAGATCCGCCCGCCGCATGACGCGCGCGACCTGATGCACGGCCTGGCCCCGCTCTGGCCGTCCTACCTGGCGTACGTCCTTACGTTCATGCTGATCGGCCAGGTGTGGGCCAACCACCACATCATGTTCGACGACATCCGCAGTGTCGACCGCGTGGTGCTCTTCCTGAACACCGTGCTGCTGATGGACGTCGCGTTCCTGCCATTCGCCGCTTCCGTGCCGGCTCAGGCGTTCCGCGACGGACACGGGCAGCGCATTGCTGTTGTCCTCCAAGGTGCCGCCTTCGAACTCCTGGCGATCTTGTTCAACATCACTTGGGGCTGCGTCCGCCGTGAATCGTCGGCTGCTCACCGACACCATCGATTCGGCCGGCGTGGCAGCCATCAGCCGTCGCTTCCGGCTCGCCCTTGGCTGGCTCGCTACCGGAACGCTGCTCGGGGCCCTGCTTCCCCTACTCGGCGTGGCCGTGATCGCCGCCTTCAACCTCTACTACTGGCTTCCCATGGCGGGCGAGATCACCGAGGTCAGGCGTCGGCGCCACCGTGGCCATCGGACGTGACGGCCGATGGCCACGTCCGTCGTTGCTTTCCGGTGTGGGTTAACCCGATTGTTCACCGGCGCCGAGACGACTGCCGGAGGCGTTACTCGGCTGCGGCGTCGCGGGCGCGCTGGTGGTGGCGTCTTGCCTTCATACCGTTGCCGCATTCGGCCATCGAACACCAGCGGGCCTTGTTGGCCTTGCTGCGGTCGATGAGGAACCGCCGACAGTCCGGGTTGGCGCACGGCCGCAGGCGGCCGGGCATCGTCTGCTGTACGCCGTTCCACGCCAAGATCGCTTCTACCGCCAACCGGTGCTCCGCAGGAACGTCAAGCTCCCACGACACCCCCGCAGACGAGACGTGCGGGCGGGAGACGACCCCTTTCAGGAGCGGGGCCATCGACGTGGCGGGCCGGTTGCCGCGCGCCACATCCTGGAGGGCGTCGCGCGCCCGCACGAGACTGCGGAGTTCGTCCACGGTGCCGCTGCCGCCGTGGACCTGCTGCCAGGACCTGGCCGCTTCGGGATCTGCCAGCTGGTCCTGGCCGACACCATTGACCAACGGCGTGCTGTTGAGGCGCTCCAGCAGCACCTCTTGCTGTTCTCGGTCGATCACCATCGCACCTCCTAACCGAATTGGACCATTTGACGGGTTACACGACTCCACTCAACGTAACCAGAGAAATAGATTTAATCGGTTAGAGCTCGTTTCGGTCGGGCGCTACACCAGCCGGACGGTCAGCAGTCGCGACAGAAGAGACAGGGCCGTGATCGCGTGCCAAGGCATCGCCGATGCCCCCCAGATGCAGCAGCACGAAGGGGTGCGTCTGGTGGCGGCCGCCGACAAGGTGGCCGCCGTATCTGACGACCGCGTCTCGGCGATCCGTGGGATGCGTGTCGCCGAGCGCCTCAAGGGCCTGCTGGCCGGTGAGGCGGGCAGAGCGGCGACTCTGGTGGCCGCGCTCTTGGCCGCCTTGATCTGGTCCAATGCGTTCCCTGCCACCTACCAGGCGGTGTGAGGCGCGCAGCGAACTCGATCCGGGTGAGCTGCGGGAACGCCGTCGCCACGGACAGCGGCGCCACGGTGCCCACGACCTCGCCACGCTCACGCAGGCCCTCCACGCGGCACGCAGAGGGGTCAAGCACGCCCACTCCGGACCGTACCCACGGAACAGTTCTGCGTCCTGTGCCTCGCCGTCCGGCGCTATCGGGCCCGTGCGCCGCGTGGGCTCACCGGTCCGGGCCGCGCGAGCCGCCGGACGCAGCGCGCGTGGCCGCCAAGCCGGGGCTCGGGCAGTTCAAGCCGGTCGGCCACGACCGTCCACAGAGCCGGGCTGCCGCGCCGCGGGTGAACCAGGAGCCAGACGGGCATACGCCTACCGCCTGAGCGGGACCGGGGCCGACGGTGAGCTGGCTGGTGCCCGTTCACGGGCGGAGGCTTGAGGCAGGCCCACGTTCCGCCGCCGGGCAGGGTGGCACATCGACCACTATCGCAATCTAACCACTAAATGATGCTTGACAGGTTAGGCCGAGTTTGCTCGACTGGACACATAACCACTAAAGCTTTTCAGAGAGGTTAGATACATGGCTTCCGCAGTCCACCACCGCACCGCAACCGCCGACGGTCTTGAGGTCTTCTACCGGGAGGCCGGCGACCCGACGGCACCCGTAGTAGTGCTTCTGCACGGCTTTCCGACCAGCTCGCACATGTTCCGCCATCTGATCCCGGCGCTGGCCGACCGCTACCACGTGATCGCTCCCGACCACATCGGCTTCGGCCAGTCCGCGATGCCCACCCTGCAGGACTTCCCGTACACCTTCGACGCCCTCACCGAGGTCACCTCCGGCCTGCTCCAGCACCTGGGCATCGACCGGTTCGCGATGTACGTGCAGGACTACGGCGCCCCCATCGGCTGGCGACTCGCCCTCCAGGCACCCCACCGCATCACCGCGATCATCACCCAGAACGGCAACGCCTACGAAGAGGGCTTCGTCAAGCCCTTCTGGGACGGCGTGTTCGCCTACGCCAAGGCTCCGGGGCCGGACACCGAGGCTCCCATGCGGGGCGCCCTGACTCCGGAAGTCACACGCTGGCAGTACGTGAACGGTGTCGCCGACCCCAGCCTGGTCAGCCCCGACAACTGGGTCCACGACCAGGCGCTGCTGGACCGGCCCGGCAACGACGAGATCCAGCTGAAGCTGTTCCGTGACTACCCCACCAACGTGGACCTCTACCCGCAGGTCCACCAGTACTTCCGCGACTCCCAGGTCCCGCTGCTGGCGGTATGGGGAGCCAACGACGCGATCTTCGGCCCCGCGGGCGCGGAGGCGTTCCGCCAGGATCTGCCCGATGCCGAGATCCATCTCCTCGAGTCCGGGCACTTCGCCCTGGAAAGCCACCTCGAGACCATCACCGAGCACATCCACGACTTCCTCGCCCGCGTCGTCGCCTGACGCACAGGGCGTCGGGGCGGCTGCGGACCATACATCCACCCCTGCCGCCGCAGCCGGCAAAGGACCTGCCATGCGACACCTCGCCCAACACACCTTCAGCGCCACCCCGCAGACCGCGGGTGCGGCCCGCGACTTCGCGATGCAGGCGCTCGACAGCTGGGGCGGATGCCGACGCGGCGACGACATCCGGACCTGTGTCTCGGAACTGGCCGGCAACGCCGTCCGGCACGGAAGCCCGAACGGCCATGCCTCCATGGTCCGTCTCATCCGGCACCCGGACTGCCTCCACGTCGAAGTCCACGACAGCGCGCGCCGCTCCCGCGTGCGCATCCCGCCCGCCTCGCTGAGCGCGGAAGCCGGGCGAGGAATGCCCAAGAGCTGTGCGACGACTGGGGAGTCCAGGCACTCAGCGGCGGCAAGGGCAACGCCGTTTGGACGTGCTTCCGCCGGCCCGAGGCCCGAACGTCCCGCTGCTCATGCGCACCCTGACCGTCAAGAAGGAGCCACCCCACCCGGGGTGCGGCCACCCGCGCACCCCGCACCCGGAAGGAATCCCGCCATGGGACTGTCCTGGCAGCAAGGCCCCCTCTCATCAGGCGCCATCGGACACTTCCTCACCCTCGAACCCCTTCCCGAGCGCCTCCTGTTCGCCGAGCGGCTGCGTCGCCGCATGCGCGTACAATTCAACGGTGCCTGGATCGCCGACAGCGAGAACGTGATCCTGCTCCACGAACCGGGCCGCTATCCCGTCGCCTACTTCCCCCGCGAAGACGTCGACGCGCAGGCCTTGGTCGCCGGCGAGAAGGTCACCCACCACAAGGACCTGGGCGACACTGTCTGGTACGCGGTGCAGGCCGGCGACCGCACCACCGAACGCGCCGCCTGGGAATTCACCGCGCTGCCCGGTCACGCCTCCGTACTCCAGGGCCGCATCGCCTTCGCCCGGCGGGCCATGGACGCCTTCTACGAGGAGGACGAACGCATCCTGGGACACGCCGCGGATCCGTACCACCGCATCGACATCCGCAACACATCCCGCACCCTGGAAGTCCGCCTCGGCGACACCGTGATTGCCCGCTCGGAGTACGCCGTCGTGCTCTTCGAGTCCGGTTTCGCCCCGCGCTGGTACGTCCCGCGCGCCGACATCGACGAGTCCCGACTCCGTCCGGTCGAAGGCCAGACCTTCTGTCCCTACAAGGGCCTGTGTGACTACTACGACATCGGTGAGGCGCGCCGCGCCGCCTGGTCGTACCGCAACGCCTACCGAGAGGTCGACAAGATCAACGATCTGGTCTCGTTCGAAGCGGACAAGGTCGAGGTCTATCTGGACGGCACACTTCTGCGGCCTGAACCCGGGCAGAACGTGATCTCACACGGTGTCGACCGCGGCCTGGACGTCGACGAGGTCAAGGCCCACTGACGCGTGCCGGAACAGTTCCGAACACGGGCACCATCGCCGAACTGGAACCGTCCGCGCTCCTGCGGTCGTTCCGACACCGAGGTGTCGTGGCTTCGTTCACTGCAATCGACAGCGTTTGCTCATGGGGTTCGGAGGCGCTTGGTGATCGTCGGCCGTCTGGATGTTCATGGGGGAAATGAGGGCAGTTGTGCTCCGGAGCCGCCGGCTCGTCCCGTGCCGCGGACTGCTCATGATCATGGACGCATAATGAGTGCTGTCGTCGGCTTCTGAGGTGGCAGCATGCGGTGTCATGGAGGACGACCGCACCAGCAGGCTTCAGGCAGGCCAGACAGGACTCATCGTCAGGATCCCGGACGCGGAGCCGGCCGTCCGCGCATGGCGTGAACGGTTCGATCCATCAGCCCGAGCAGGAGTACCAGCACATGTCACGGTGCTTTTCCCGTTCCTCGACGAGAGCCGAATAGATGCGCGTGTCCGCTCGGCTCTCACTGATGTGCTCGGCAGCCATCATGCCTTTGACCTGCAGTTTGAGAGCTGTGGGCGGTTTCCAGGGGTGCTGTATCTCGCTCCTGAGCCAGACGCACAGTTGCGGCGGCTCACTGAGGTGATCGCTTACCGGTGGTCCGAAGCGCCTCCCTATGGGGGCCAGTTCACCGAGATTGTGCCCCACCTGACCGTCACTGACGGTCAGGACGATGCAGTTCTGGATGAGATCGAGGCTGACCTGCTCGGCGGACTTCCCTGCGCGTCCCAGGTCTCGTCAGTTGACCTCATGGTGTATGACGGCGCGAAGTGGCAACAGCGGGCGTCGTTCGCACTCCTTGAATGAATGGGCCGTGAGCTTGGCCGGCCCGCCGCAACGAGCAGTGGACCAGCATGAGACGTCAGTCAGCCAGCTTCGACCTGCTCGGCGCGGGCTCGGGTGCTGACCAGCCGGTAGGAGTCGGTGCCGGTCTCGATGATGGTGCCGTTGAGGGTGAGGCGGTCGACGATGGCCGCCTAGAGGCGAGGATCGGTGAACGTCTTCGTCCATCCGCCGGACGACTCGTTGGAGGCGATGGCGACGCTGTTCTTCTCCTCCCGCTCGGTCAGAACCTGCAACAGCAGTTCGGCGCCGCGCCGGTCCAGTTCCATGTACGCTCGGAAGGACGCGGGCGGCGCCGACCAGCGGCGCGACGCGCTCACGGTGCTCCACGCCGTTCTGCAGCACCACGACCCTGGTGCCCGCACCGCACAGTCGGCTGAGCCACGGTTCCGCTGCGGCCGTCTGGACTTGTCCGGCCGATCATGTCCAGGGCCGGATCCGCCGGCTGCGGCGGTGGCCTTGTTGCGATCGTCAGAGACCGCCCCCACCCAATAGGCTGGCATGTACAGTCCCGATCTGGAGTGTGGTGGGTATGCAGGGCACGCCCACCGGATTCCGGAGGCGCGGAGGTCAAAGGGGGAGGTCGTGTCATGTTTGCGGTGATCTACCGGTGGCGTTTGCACGAAGGCAAGGAGCAGCAGTTCGCAGCTGGTTGGCACCGCGTGACACAAGCGATGCACAAGCACTGCGGCAGCTACGGATCACGTCTGCATCAGGCCGATGACGGCACCTGGGTGGCGTACGCACGGTGGCCGGATGCCGCCACTCGCGAGGGGTGCCCAGACGTGGACCCCGAAGGGGAAGCCATGATGAGTGAGGCGATCGCTGAGCACCTCCCCACAATTCGATGTCATGTGGTGGACGACCTTCTCGCGGAACCCCGTGACTAGGTCCGGCCGATCATGTACGGAGCCACATGACCTGGGCCGCCGCAGTGGCAGTGCCGAGGAAGACGTAGCCGCGCTTGTCATAGCGGGTAGCCACGGCCCGGGACCTTTTGAGCCTGTTGATCGCCCGCTCCACGGTGTTCCGCTTCTTGTACCGCTCTTCGTCGAAGCCGGGTGGCCGTCCGCCGCGCGAGCCTCTGCGCACGCGGGCGGCCTTACGGTCGCCCTTCTCCGGGATGATGTGCCGGATGCCCCGGCGCCGCAGGTAGGTGCGGCACGGACTGCTGCTGTATCCCTTGTCGGCCGCGAGACTGTCGGGTTTCGTGCGTGGCCGGTTCGGCCCGATGCGCGGAACGCGGATCCTTTCGAGCACGGCCTTGAACTGGGTGCAGTCCGCTCGTTGTCCGCCGGTGACGACCAAGGACAGCGGGCGGCAGCGGCCATCCGCGCTCAGGTGGAGTTTGCTGGTGAACCCGCAGCGCGAGCGGCCCAGGCCCTCACCTCCTGCACCACCTCCACCAGCCGGGCGAGCAGACTCCGCCACGATGTTTCGCGCCGATGTTCCACTACTTCGGCCCCCTGTGAAGCGGGCGCCGGCGGTGGTTCGGTGCGGGCACCGGCCGCGTGCTGATGGGCGCGCACGACGGTGGAGTCCACCGCGATGTCCCAGTCGATCTCTCCCGCAGCATCGGCCGCGGCCTGGCCTTCTGCAGCAGACGCTACCAGGTGCCGTCGGCCGACCACAGCCGGTGGCGTTCGTAGGCTGTCTTCGACGGCCTGAACCGCTCGGGGAGATCGCGCCATTGCACCCCCGTCCGTACTCGGTGAAGGATCCCGTCGATCACCTGCCGGTGATCCCGCCACCGGCCACAACGCCCCTTGCTGACCGGCGGGAAGGGCCGCAGCCGATCCCACTCCGCATCCGTCAAATCGCCCCGCCCCATGCTCACATCCACGATCTGATCAGTAGTCAGTTACATGATCGGCCGACCAAGTCCTAGTAGGCCTTGGTCGCCAGCATCACCCACTCCACCGCCGATACCTGGGCGGGCTCGGTGACCTCAGGAACAGACGCCTCCAGAGCCGACCCGTCGGGTCGTACGATGCGCAACCCGCCCAGCGGCGCACGCACGCAAGCGGTCACCTCCGTCCGGCCGGCCGCCCTCAGCTCCGCGGCCACAACGCCGCCCACCGCTCCCGCACCCACTACCGCAACCCGTGCCATGTCCACCGAGCCTATCCGTACCAAGATCGATTCGAGGGACGCCGCTGCACAGGGGGAGAGCCGCAGTGGTGCGCACCGCGACGCGAGCGTTCGCCCACCCGCTTTCGACCGCGCAACTCCAGATGCACGATCCCCGACATGGCTAGGCGCGCCAGTGCGCGAGCTTGTGCAGCGCGGCCGCGGCATGGGTGAAGCCGTCGTCGCCGAGGAGATCGCGCATTTCCGCGTTGAACCGGTCGATTTCTGGACCGGCGTTGCGCAGTGCCACCGCGCCCGCGTGCGTCAGCTGCAGTACGACTGCACGGTGTTCGTGGGGGTGGGCACTCTTGGCCACGAGCCCGGCAGCGGTGAGCCGGCCGACCAGCGGCGTCACCGCGGACTGGCGCAGGCCGAGGGCGCGGGCGAGTCCCTGCTGGGTCAGGCCCGGCTGGTCTCGCACGGCGAACAGGGCACCGAGTTGGGCGGTGGTGACACCGGCGGCGGCCAGGCAGCGGCGGTCCGCGGCCAGACGCAGGGTGTGTGCAGCCCGCTGCAGGAGGAAGAACAGGCGTGGGTCAGGATCAGGCGGCATGATCCGATCTTGACAGGGCGAGCCGTGCGACGCGATGCTCAGTCCACTAGTGAAGTGAGGTTGTGGTGAAGGCATACACCCCGAATCTGGCACTCGCCCGGAAGGTGCTGGCCTCACAGCCCTTCAGCATCTACCTCGGCGCCCGGCTGACGGCTTTCGGAGACGGCGCCGCCGTCCTGGAGCTGGACGTCCGCGACGAATTGCGCCAGCAGAACGGCTTCGTCCACGGCGGTGTCCTCAGCTACGCCGCCGACAATGCGCTCACTTTCGCTGCTGGCACGGTTGCCGGCCCTGGGCTGCTCACCGCCGGCTACACCATCGACTACCTACGTCCTGCCCGGGGCGAGGTACTCCGGGCCCATGCCCGGGTCGTGCGCCCCGGCCGCACTCGGGTTGTCTGCCGCTGCGACCTTTTCATGATGAGCTCCGATGGGGCCCAGACGCTCTGCGCGATCGCCCAGGGCACTATCGCCGTCGCTGAAACCGTCCTGCCGGATTCCGCCCACTAGGGACTGTCCGATGGGTCGTGGCTCGCTTGGGCGTCAAGGACGCGGTGCGGCGATGATGTGCGGGTGTTCTACGCAGATCTCAGCGAGTACGACTACCAGGACGAGGATGCGTTCACGGACAGGGAGTCGGGCTTCTACGCACTCTGGTACCGCCCGGCGTACACGCGCCTGAGCATTGGGTGGTTGGAAGCCGGCAAGCCGTACTCGACGGGACCGGTCCCCACCGCGTTTGTGGAGAAGCTGAAGGCTGTTCAGCAGGTCCAGTGGATGAATGTCTGCCTCGGGGTGCACGAATGCGACCTGTGCCTTGAGGAGAAGGCTCCGGAAGGGAACGGGGAGGTTCGGATCCCGGGCGAGCCTGGGGTCGCCCATGCCGCTCCGTTCCTGATCACGCACTACGTCACCGATCATGGTTACCGACCGCCGCAGGTCTTCATCGACGCCGTGCTCGCCGTCGATCTCGACGCGTGGGCCGCCGCGCGATGGCCCAACGTCCCCTTCCCCTGGGTCCCGGATGAGGCCGAACGCACGCTGGAGTAGGCCCGAGCGTACCTACGTACGCAGCCATAGCCGGATCGAGGCGACGGTGACCGTCCCGTGAAAGACGTCGGCTCTCCTGTCGTAACGAGTCGCGGCCGCACGGAAGATCTTTAACCGGTTGATCGTCCGTTCCACTTCGTTGCGGCGCCGGTAGATCTCTCTGTCGAACCCCGTCGGACGGCCGCCGATACTGCCGCGCCGCCGACGGTTGGCACGCTGGTCCCTGGGCTCCGGGATCGTGTGCTTGATCTGGCGCCGCCGCAGATTAGCGACGGTTGCGGCGCGACGAAGTTACTCCTCGTCGATGGTCTGCAGCTCGATGGGCCGATCGGTCACGTCCATCGTCTGTGGCGTGGCCAGCAGCTTGTTCAGCCCGAGGGTCAACTGCACGACGAACACGCTCAGTAGGACGGCCAGGACTATGCGGACCAGGCTGTATATGGCGTCGACGTTCGCCGCGGTCTCGTAGTCGCCGGGCGTTTGGAGGTCGGAGTTGATCATAAATGAGACGTAGACCGCGGCGAAAACCGACAGGAACCACGCGCCGTAGGTCCAGACGACTCCGCGGCCGCCTGGCAGGGCCCTGGTCCAGCCCAGCCCGATGTCGGTGCGCGACATGGCGTTCGCGTGGCCGGCGCGCGCCCACCGCTGGTAGGCGTACAGAACTGCCATGAAGACCACGAAGCGCAACATGCTCGTGGTGTTGATCGTTTGGAGTGCGCTGTGCAGAGCCTGCCGGTCGTAGCCATTGTGAGCGGCGGCCAAGGCCCATTGGTGGGCCCGCATGCGCTCGGCGGAGAACCGCACGGCCTCGCTGACGATGGCGGCCGCGGCTGCAGCCAGTACCGTGAGCAGTGGGCCCGTCATCGAAACCCGCCCGGGACTCACTTTGGACTGGACCAGCAACGCCGCCGTGGCGTTGCGCCCGCGACGCTGAGGCGGCTTCGACAAGTCGCTCTCCTGCTGACAGACCGGACACAGCCCTTTGATCCCGTCAAAAGCAACTTCACGCTGCCGGCACTTCCGACACGTCAGGAGCATCCCGCGCCCCCTCCTTGCTTGATCGCGGTTTAATTGAGCGCCGCATCCTATGGGGCCCGCCAGAGAGGCGTCGATACTTCCAACGCAGTGAAGATCGAGAATGGGTGCAGATCCGCCCTGGCCGGCGAAGCCATCGCCTGCCCCGAAACGATCGCCCTCGCCCAGCTCTTCACCCGCCGCAGCGTGCCGTTGCAGTACGAACGGGCTGTCCTCGCCGGCGCTGCGGTCCGCGAGAAGCTGCGCTCCACCGTCGCCACGCGCGGCCGGGCGTACGACGTCGCCTGGCACCAGCAGGAGGCGATGCCCGAGCAGCTGCTCGCTCCCGAGGCGGCCGGCCCCGAGTACGACGACCAGGAGCAGGAGCGCGGCCGCCAAGAGGCGGTCGACCTGACGGCGCTGCGGGCCCTGCGGGAGTCCCACACCGACGTGGAAGCCCTCGATCTCACAGCCGAGCGGCTGCGCCACCTCGGGGACGCCTTCACCGCAGCGGCCGACCAGGCCCGCGCCACGATGGACCGCTACGCGCACCGCGACGATGCCGAGAGGCCGCACACGGTGCGCGAGAACGACCAACAAGGGCACCGCCTACAGGAGCCCGGACCGCACCACGGCCGGGAGGCCGGCCACTGAGTGCACCCGATGCCGCGCATCCACTCCACTCGGTGGACTCCCCTCCACTGAGTGGAGTGGTCGACATCGTGCTCGGCATCCACTCCACTGGGTGGAGACCACCGGCCGGGGAGTGGGCGACATCGCCGGGACGATGCAGTCCATCCACCCGGCGTACTGCCCCTTGACCACGTCCTGTGTCAAGGGGAATCCCGCTGCCCCTCCACCGGCCCGCTCCACCGCACCGAGTCCATCCGATGCACGCCACTCCCGCGCCGCCGGCCGCACCGGTGCGCACCACCGCACCGAGTGGATGCGCACCCGATGCCGTGGTGCACACCGACGATGCCCGGCATCCACTCCATCGAGTGGAGTCCACCAGTCGGGAGAGCACGGCATCGTGTGGGAGTGCGCGACATCGCCGGGGAAGAGTCGCGGATGGAAACCGCGGGGAGGAACATCGGAGTCACGGAGGCAAGGTGGTGGCTATGGGGACACCGTCGACGCATTTCACCGAGAGTCCTGAGGATCCCTTCGCCCTGGGGCGTGGGGCCTCTGCTGCACTCGACGATCAGGGCACCGTGGTCGGCTGGAGCGCACGTGCGGAGGAATTGCTGGGTTATACGGCCAAGGAGGTGATCGGGAGGGCGTGGCGGACCCTCCTGGTCGATGCGCGGGACTTGCCTGTCGCGCGGTCCGTCGTCGTAGAGGCCGTGAAGGCGGGGGGATGGTTCGGTGTCCTGCCCGTCCGGCACCGGGACGGGCACCGTGTGGAGATGGGTTTCCGGGCCCGTGCGGTCACCCGGGAGGGGGGCGGTCAGGAGTGGCTTCTGGTCGGTGCCCCTGCCGCGGAGGTGATTGCCTGGCAGCGGGACCGTGCGCTGCTGGACGGCTTGTACCGCCGGTCCCCGATTGGTCTGGTCACTTACGGCCCGGACAGGAAGGTGATCCGGGTCAACCGTGCGGTCGAAAAGGCAAGCGGGGTTCCGGCCGAGGCGCCGGTGGGCCACCGTCCCCGAGAATTCCTGGTCGACGAGGACGCGGGTCCGGCGGACGAACGGGTCCGGCACGTCCTGGAGACCGGTGAGCCGTTGATCTTCACAGAACAGTCGGCTCGGGCACGCCACGATCCGGGTCGGGAACGGATCGTGTCCGTCTCGGCGTTCCGGATGGAAGACCCGTCGGGCCAGGTTCTTGGCGTGGCCGAGACGATCGAGGACGTGACCGAACGCCACCGGGCACAACGCAGGCTCGCCCTGCTGAACGAGGCGAGCGCCCGCATCGGAACCACGCTGGACGTGACACAGACCGCCAGGGAACTGGCCGCCGTGGCCGTCCACGGCCTGGCCGACTACTGCTCGGTCGACCTCCTCAAACCCGTAACCACGGGTGACGAACCCGTGCCCGGTACGGCAGGCTCGCTGATCCGGGCTGCCCTCAGACCACCGGAACGCCGTGTGCCGTTCCAGGAGGGAGATGTGGTTCCGCTTCTTCCGGAATCTCCGCAGGCGCGGTGCCTGGCCGAGCGCCGTCCGATTCTCGAGAGGCACTTGGCCCTCCGTCCCGAGTGGTACGCAATGGACCGCCGGCGCGTCGAGATCGCCATGGGCCTCGGAGTTCATTCGCTGATCGCGGTACCCCTCGTCGCACGAGGCCGGGTCCTGGGCGTGGTGAGCCTGTGGCGGTCGCGCAATTCTGAGCCTTTTGAAGCTGACGATGCTGCAGTGGCCGACGAGTTCTCCTCGCGTGCGGCCGTCTGCATCGACAACGCGCGCCGCTTCACCCAGCAACAGAGCGCCGCTCTTACTCTCCAGCGCAGCCTGCTGCCGAACGCAGGGTGCGACCTGCCGGCCGTGGAGGTGGCGTGCCGATACCTGCCAGCCAGCGGCGAACCGGGCATCGGCGGTGACTGGTTCGACGTGATCCCGCTGTCAGGCGCCCGGGTCGCGCTCGTCGTGGGAGACGTGGTCGGTCACGGCATTCACGCAGCGGCCTCCATGGGCCGTCTGCGCGCTGCGGTGCGTACCCTGGCGAGCCTCGACCTGGAGCCGGACGAGGTGGTCGCGCGGCTGGATGATCTGGTGAGTCTGCTGGCCACCGAGATGGAGGCGAACGCTGACGGGAATCAGTCGGCGATCGATCAGATTCTCGGGGCCACCTGTCTGTACGCGGTTTATGATCCGGTCTCCAAGCACTGCTCCTTGGCGCGCGCCGGACATCCGGCGCCGGTGATGTCCACCCCGGACGGCGAGGTGACTGTGCTCGAACTGCCCGCCGGTCCGCCGCTGGGTCTGGGCGGACTGCCGTTCGAAACATGCGATGTCGACCTCCCTGAGGGCAGCGTGCTGGCGCTCTACAGCAACGGGCTGCTGGAGGCGGGGAACGGCGACGTGGACACAGCGCTGGAGAACCTGCGCGCATGTCTCACCAGCGCCACAGAAACCGTGGACCAGACCTGCCACGCCGTGGTCGATGCGCTGCTCCCCAAGGACCGCCTCCCCACTGACGACATCGCGCTGCTCATCGCACGTACCCGGGTACTACGGCCACAGAACGTCGCCTCGTGGCGGCTGCCCCTGGAAGCAACCGCTCCCGCCCGTGCCAGAGAGCTGACCACGGCGAAGCTGACCGAATGGGGCCTGGACGATCTGTCCTTCACCACCGAGCTGGTCGCCAGCGAACTCGTCACCAACACCTACCGGTACGCAGCAGGCCCCGTCACCTTGCGCCTCATCCGCACGGACTGTCTGATCTGCGAGGTGTCCGACACCAGTCACACGTCCCCCCACCTCCGACGGGCCCTCAGCACGGACGAGGGCGGACGCGGGCTCTTCCTGGTCGCGCAGCTCACAGAACGCTGGGGCACCCGCTACAGCCATGACGGCAAGACGGTCTGGACGGAGCAGCCTCTTCCGTCTGCCTGACCTGCGGCTTCCGCAACATCAGCCGACTGGAAGGAGCGACCGGTGAACTGCGTCCGGGTGCCCGCGTCTGGTCCCGTTCACGGCAGTGTGGGGCGGGGGAATCTCACCGATTGTGAATGGGCTCGGCTGGAGCCGCACTTGCCGAAGAACGTCGGTCGGGGCGGGCGGTGGAAGGAGCACCGGCAAGTCATTGATGGGATCCTGTTCCGCATACGGACCGGCATCCCGTGGCGTGACCTTCCAAGAAAGTTCGGGAGGGAAAGGATCTTCCGGGCAGTCCAGGCCGATGCCGACGCGGCAGGCCGCATCGACTGGTCCATGGTGGGCGTGGACTCGACCGTGTGTCGTGCGCACCAGCACGCCGCCGGCGCACGCAAGCAGGCGCCTCGAAGGGTCGGCAAGCCTGGCCGGTCCGTTCAGCAAGGTCCGGATGAGGTTGTCGGCCGTTCACGCGGCGGGCTTACGACGAAGATCCACTTGGCCGGTGGGGCGGACTGCGGCCCCTGGCCGTGCTGATCACGCCCGGACAATGGGGCGACGCCCCGCAGATGATCGCGGTCCTGGAACGCATTCGCGTGCCCCGTCCTGCAAGGTACGGCTCTGGCTCGTCCTCGGAGCGGGGAGCTCCTCGCCGAGTGCGGTCGCCGCGATCGTGCGTGGGGCGCCGAGGCGTGCGAGGACGGTGCGGACCTGGTCATCGCCGGTGGCGGGCTTTGCCGCCAGCGCCACGGCGATGTGCTCCTCCAGGTCGGCCAGCAACTCGTTTCGGCGCTCCGGGCTGAGCCCGGCCGTCTCCCGCGTCACGGCGGACAGGTAGCTGCGCACCAGCGGGTGCTCGGTGATCGTCACGGTGGACTCCAGTCAGTCGGTGATGAAGTGGTCGACCGCGTCACGGAAGTGCGGCCAGATGGCAGTGAACGCCTTCAGCGCCGCATGCCCCGATGCCGTCAGCTCGTAGTAGCGCCGGGGCGGGCCACTGGGGGACTCCTGCCAGCGGGTCTCCACCACTCCCTCCCGGCACAACCTGGACAGCAAGGGGTAGATCGTTCCCTGGCTGGTGACCATGACGCTCACCGCACCGAGAGCTTCGAGCAGCTCCACGCCCTAGCGCGGGCCGTCCCGCAGGAGAGCCAGCACGCAGTACTCCAGCACCCCCTTGCGGAGCTGGCTCTCCGCCTTGACCGCGGGGGGCTTACCTGCGATGTCAGGTTCCATGCATCGCACAGTGCCTGGTTATCTCTACAAGTCCAAAGATGATGTCGATGCACCGGGGATGCGGCCCCGGACTCAAGTCCCGCCGCCTGCGACACCCACGGGGGCCGACACCGGGCCTCCTCGGTGACCACTTGTCTGCAGCTGGCCGAACCCGCGGGAGACCGAGCGATTCGGGCTGTACAGCATCGCGCTGGCGCGCACCACCTCGCCGCGCATGCCGCGCGGATCTCGGTTCACCTACGCGCACAGCTTGCGGGACATGGACCTGGCAGCACAGTGACCCGTCGGACGGTCCCTACCTAGGGCCTGTCCGGCGGATCATTGCCCGCGGCAGGTGAGCCCGGGCAGTGATCCACCGGAGGCGACAGGGAAGCGGGCGTCATGCCATGGAGAACTTGGCGACGTACTCGTCGAAGGGCTCGATGCCGACTTCCGCACGGAGTTCGTCCATTCGCTCGGGCTCTTCACAGGGCCACGGAACCGGTGACCCGTCCTTCACGCCGGCGATCTGAGTGCCGTAGACCTGCTTGCGGCCCTCATTGACCCGCGTGCGGTCGTGCAGAAAGGCCAGCTCGCGTGGGCTGGCCGAGCCTGCCGACACCGCCTGCTGCATCAACTGGAGGGCACGACGCTGGACGTCGAGTTGCCGGTCGGCGTGCTGGGCGATCAGCCATGCCGCGCGTGCGGCCTCCTCGCCGACTAGTTCCGCCGTTGGCCAGCCGTATTCCTCCATGATCTCGCTGAGTCGGTCACCGTGCCGTGCGGTCAGCCGGCGCCACACCAGCTGTTCGTCGGGGTCATCGCTGTTCGCGCGGAATGCGGACTGGTGATCGGCCGCAGCCATGTCCGTGAGCTCCACCGTCAGCGCGGCAACGTCGTGCGCCACTGTCAACTCCAAGGTCAGAACCGTGCTTTGTGTCCGCCCGCAAGCCTAGAGGTGCAAAACGGATGTAAAGATCATTCCGGAGAACGGTGACAGGCGCCTCGCCGCACCGGGATAATGGATCTACCCCCGGAGCCAGAGCCGGATCGCTGCGACGGTCACGGTGCCCTGGAAGACATAGGCACGCTTGTCGAACCTCGCGGCCACGGCCCGGAAGTTCTTGACGGCGTTGATCGTCCGCTCGACTTCGTTTCTGCGCTTGTAGAACGCGAGAAGTCACATGATCCGCCGGACAGGCCTTACACCGCCCGCTGGTCACTGGCCGACCTCCAACCCGGCCGCCGCCCGCCGAACACCGTCCCGGAGCCGGATCGGCAGCCCCCGGCCGAGTCGGGCACACCGGCCGCGCCCCGGCCCTCGGACCTGGAGCCGGGGGAGTGGGAGATACCCCGCGTCCCGCTGCAGTACGAGCGGGCCGTGTTTGCCGGCACGGTGCTCCGCGAGAAGCTGCGCACCACCGTCACCGCCGCGGGGGGCCGGGCGTACGACGTCGTCGCGCACCATCAGGCGGCGATGCCCGAGCGGCTGCTCGCGCCCCCGGCCGCCGACCCGGAGCACGGCGACCAGGAGCGGGAGGCCGGGCGCCGGGAGGCGATCGACCTGACGGCGCTACGGGCCTTGAGGGAATCCCGCACGGACGTGGAAGCCCTCGATCTCACAGCCGAACGGCTGCGGCACCTCCAGGACGCGTTCACCAAGGCGGCCGACGCCTTCCGCGCCCGCGCGGACCGCTACGCCTAACAGGCCGATGCCGACCCAGTACACCCGGTGCGCCAGGGCGACCAGCGGGCGCATCGCCCGCACGAGCCCGGACCGCACCGCGGCCGGGAGGCTGGCCACTGAGCCGGACCCGATGCCGCGGGTGCGCACCACTGCACCAGTGCGCATCCACTCGCACGGTGGTGCGGTCGCCGGCGCAGCGCCACCACGGTGTCCACCATCCCGCGGGCCCGTTCCACCTGCTCATCGCGCGCAGTGCCTGCAAGGCTTTGGCGACGTCCTTTGGTGTGTCGGCGAGGAGCTGGCCGACGAAGTGGGCGATGGTGCGGGCGACCCCTGGCGCGGCAGCCGCGGGGGCGTGCGTGGCCGACGCGCGGATCGCCATCCGGTAGATGACGTCGACCTCGTCCAGGACGAAGGAGTTGGCGCAGGGGTCGGTGTCGTCGGACAACGCGGTCACCGGGAAGACGATCAGTTCCGCGATGCCCGGCAGCAACCCGGCATCTGCTCCACCTCGGTATCGAGCCGCGTGGCCTGGACGTCGTCTCCACTCTCCACTGCCAGGATGTAGTCGAAGCCGAGCTGGACCAGGTGCGGGGGCAGCGAGGGAACGATGGGCGACATGGACAGCTCCTGACGTACGGGCGCCGTGCCGATCACGGCGACGTCCCAGCAGGGTCCGCCCGCCGACCTGTGGACCGAGTGGCTCTGTCCACGAGTACCAGCAGCAGTTGTTCACCGGTCTGAGCAGCGTCAGCGGTCGGCTGCAATTCGAACAGTGCAGGAGTCTGGGCAGCGTCGCGGCAGCCGATGACGACTGAGGGTCCTGGTGCCGAGGCACTCACACCGTGGCGGATTGCTGCCTGGACATCGTTGTTGAATACCAGCCTGCTGACTGGCTCCATGCGCACGATCGCGCGGACCGTCCCAGGAGGGACGTGACTGCGGGGCGGGGGCTTACTTGGATTCGACTCGTCCTGTCGGATCGGGGTCGGTCGTCAGTGCCTCGCACTCGGCCTGCCACGTGGGGGCACTGGGGCGAAGCTGGGTGTGGAGGTAGGCCGCGGTGAGCCGGGCGAGGGCGGCGACTCGTTCGGGGTCCTCGTCGGTGGTCTCGGCGGCGTCGTATCCGGCGATCCCGCCGAGCCCGTGCTCCGCGCCGAACAGGGTGAGCAGGGTCTTGGGCCCGGGGGCGAGGGTGTAGGGGTCGGCGTGCCAGTCCGGCCCCATGTCCGTGAAGTGCCGGGAGTCGTCCTCGTCGCCGGCAACGACCAGCGTGGGTGTGGTCATGGTGGAGAAGTCGATGGTCCGCAGGACCGGCAGCGCGTCAGCCATCGGTCCGTTGAGGACGTCACCCCTGCCGGGCGCGGCGAGCAGCACGCCCGCCTTGATCCGCGGTTCGAGAAGGCTCACCTCTGCCCCCTCGTCGGGGTCGGTGACCCGGGCACCGAGCAGGAGGCTGGAGGTGAAGCCGCCGAACGAGTGCCCGGCAACGGCGACCTTGGTGTGGTCGATCCGCCCGGAGAGCCCCGGCACGGCCTTCTCGATCATGTCGAGTCGATCGAGGATGTGCGACATGTCCTCGGAGCGCGAGCGCCAGAAGAAGGGCGCCCCGGGGGCGTCGGCGACCAGGTGACTCAGCGTCCTGGAGGAGAGGTGGGTTGGCTGGATGACCACGAATCCGTGGGCGGCCCAGAAGTTGACGAGCGGCGCGTAGCCGTTGAGTGAGGAGAGGTTGTTCGAGGGGCCGTGGCCGTGAGAGAGGAGGATGACGGCAAGACCGGTTCCGCTCGCGGGTGCGGACACGCGTATCTGGAGGTCCACGGGACGTCCGGGTACGGAGAGGACTACGGGGCTGAAGGACAAGACCGGGACCGGTGTGCCGAAGGTGTCGGCGCTGGTGACAGTGGATGTGCTCACGAGGTGGGTTCCCTTTCGGTGGCACCTGCCGTCCGCCGGTCTCCTGCGACCGACGACGGCCAAGGTGGGCAGGAGCATCCTGCTTCGACTAACCTGAAGCGGAGCATCGCTCCACTTATTATCCGGAGCGGCGCTCCGTTTTGTCAATCGGTGTGGAAGGAGTGCGCGATGGCCACCGACACCCCCGCAGGGCAGTCGGCGTCACGAGGCAAGCGGGCCGACGCACAGCGCAACCGGCAGACGGTGCTCACGGCTGCCGCCGAGGTGTTCGTCACCTCCGGCGTCGACGCGCCGATCCGCCAGATCGCGGCCCAAGCGGGCGTCGGGATGGCCACGATCTATCGCCACTTCCCGACCCGGGCGGATCTCGTCACGGCCGTCTACCGCCACCAGATCGAGGCATGCGCCGAGGCCGGCCCGAACCTGCTGGCCAGTGCCGAATCCCCGCTCGACGCACTGCGCCAGTGGATTGACCTTTTCGTCGACTTCCTGGTCACCAAGC
Source organism: Streptomyces puniciscabiei (assembly GCF_006715785.1). Taxonomy (NCBI): domain Bacteria; kingdom Bacillati; phylum Actinomycetota; class Actinomycetes; order Kitasatosporales; family Streptomycetaceae; genus Streptomyces; species Streptomyces puniciscabiei. The sequence goes on along the minus strand of NZ_VFNX01000002.1, from coordinate 72,158 downwards.
ACGGTCTCGCCGACGCCCTGCAGTCCGACCACGACCGTTTCGCCGCGCTGCACGCCTACTTCCTCGACCGTCTGCTGCCCGTCTGCGCCCAACTGCTCGACGCTGCGGTCGAGGCCGGTGACATCAGGCCCGGTACGCAGGCGTATGAGTTGATGCGCGGCATCGGCAACCTCTGCATCGGGCGCGACAACGACCCCCGCTACGACCCCCGACGCTTGATCGCTCTCCTTCTCCAGGGGCTGCAGGGACCTCACGCGTCCTGATGCCGACGAGCGGCATCGCGACCTGGTCCCTCCGCGCTTCCATGCGATCCGGTGATCTGTTACCGCTTGTAGCGGAGGGGCTGTAGCAGTGCCCTACGAGCAGGGCCTGGACGCAAGCCCTATCTGCGCCACAAGTTTGACCAGCAACTGCGCACAGAACCGCGCAGCGCCGACGAGGTACTTGGTCCGACCAGCCACCGCAGCGATGCGTCATCTGCCACCCGGAGCGGGGACTCCGGCTATGACGCCGCAGGTTGAGTCCTGCCTATGGGCGGCCAACATAGGAAGACTTCCACAGGATGCGCCGCCCGCCAGCGCCCATGGCTGATGGGACCGACGCCTCCGGAGCCGTGTGCGCAGGCTCAAATCGTGCCGGGGGGCGGTTCGCATGAAGTGCGGAAGCCCCCGCAACCCCTCAGGGCGCTGGAAGCGGGGTCCTCGTGAATCTGCAGCCGGATGCCGCCGAGCGCAGCCCGATGACGGCTACTGGTGCAGCCGCGACGCGTCCCGGCAGGACTCGGAGCCCGAACAACGGGCGAGCGCGGTCAAGGTCTCGTGCAGGGCTTTCTCTCCCCGTCGCTCAGAGTGCCTGCGAGATTCTTGAGCTCAGCGGGATCGGCCTGCGTGTCGTAGTGTCCGCATTCCCCGTCCGCGTACTCGACCCAGAGACTGTCCGCGGTCCGAAGCGCCTCGTACGTCGGCGGACGCCGCTGTCCTTCGGAGCCGCGTCGGGATCGCCCTTGGACGTTCCGGGATGGTGATGCTCGACCAGAACGGACTCACGCCAGTCCTTCGGCGATGGACCAGCCCTTTTTCTGCCCCGCGCAGGCCGGCTGCCGACCGCTGCGCCAACCGTCGGCCCATGAGAACGCCAGCGAGGCGTAGCGGAGCGTTGCCCAGGGCAGGACAGTTCACGTTTCGTTGCGGCCGTGGTGCGCGCGTGAGAGGGCGGCGGCGCCCTGGCAGGCGAGGGTGGCGGCATCGTCTGCGTACTGGGGGATGTCGTCGGGCCATTTCGAGGGCGGCTGGAGGATCAGCAGCGAGACGGCACCGTGCAGGCACGCGCAGATGGCCCGGGTCAGCGCCGTCACATCGCCGTGGAGCACGCCGGCGTCGGCGCATCGCTGCACCGTTTCCCGCAGGAATCGGAAGCAGGCGTCGGCGACCTGCTCAGTGGCGGCTGTCGCGGGTCCGGTCGCGACCAGGCGGTAGCGCAGGGGATGGTCGAGTCCGAACCTGATGTAGGCGACACTGCGCTGGTGGAGTTCGGCGAACGGGTCGGTGGTCTGGGCGCTGATGCTCAGCATCCGTCGGCCGAGTTCGTCCCAGACCTGGAGGCACACGGTGTGCAGCAGTTCCAGTCGGTTGTCGAAGTGGAGATATACCGAGGGGGTGCTGACCCCGACAGCCTGTGCCACCGCACGGATGGTCACGCCGTCCTCGCCGGCGTCGTCGAGCAGCGTGCCGGCCGCTTCGATGAGCTCGTCCCTCAGTCGGCCGCCGTGGCCTCGCTTGGCGCGACTGCGCCGACGGCCTTCGGGTGTGCTGGGGCGGGCGTCGGCCGTGGACTGGCCGGGTCCCTCAGTCATGGCGCCTCCGGAGGGCGACGAGTTGAGTGACGCGGACGCAGAGCCGGTCCTTGTCATCCCTGATGTCGATTTCCACGGCGACCGTTGACTTGCCGACGTGCAGCGGGCGGGAGGTCGCGAAGGCGCCGGTGCCGTGTACGGGCCGCAGGAAGTGGGTGGTGGATTCCATGGTCGCGGGGACGGTGTCGGCGGTCCCGTTCAGCGTGGCGCACACGGCGCCGGCTACATCGGCCAGCCCCATCAGTGCCCCGCCGTGCATCGCGGCGCCGACGGTGGACTGCTCGGGCGTGTAGGCGAGTTGCGCGGTGACAGCGTCGGCCTTGAGGGATCCGAAGCGTATCCCGAGCGTCCTGGCGAACGGCGCCATGGTGTAGACGTCTTGCGCGGTGATGGTCATCGCGGCCCCTCAGGTTGTCACCGTTAAGTTAACGGCGACATGTTATGGGGGCGTCACGGTTCGCGTCCAGCCTGTGGCGCGAGGCCGCTGGGCTGTGCGGTCTTCTGGTGCCGATCGCAGGCGTGCTGAGAGACCCCGAGCTGTCACTCGGATGAGACAACTTCAAGTGTCTGGAGAACCATCGACCTTGATCTCATAGGCCCACGGTCCCGTCGGAAGCTGCGTCGCCGGGCGGGCCAGGGCGACGTCTACGGGCCACTCCACCCCATCAGCCTGCACCTCTGCGACACCGGCCGCCTACTGACGACTCCCGCGCTGCCGGCACGCGGCCCGGGCGGCGAGGCCGTTGCGGTAGGGCACACCGCCGCCCGGCGCGAGCCCGGCCGCGCTGAGCGACCGGGCCCTGAAACGGATCACGCGTGAGATCAGCGTGGCAATGCGTCGAGGTAGCGCCTGATGCCGGAGTCGAGGCGGAGCTTGTCCGGGGTGCCCGGGAACCCGCGGACGGCCTCGAGGAGTTCCCGCTCGGGCCGACCGGTGATCTTGACGTTGATCACGTTCAGGAGCTCGGCCCATTTCGTCCGGGACAGGGGACGCTGCAGCTGGCTTGAGATCTCCGGGTCGGCGAAGGCTCGGAGGGCGAGAGACGCCTGCTTCGGGTCGAACCGGCCGATCAGGTCCAAGTAGATCGGGTCGGCCGCGAACACTTCGCCGTTGTCGTTGGTGAGGAACACCGTGACCAGCGTCTTCACGTACTGCCGGACGAGGTTTTCCGGGAGGACCCGTACTGTCCAACGAGTTCGGCGAGGCGACGCGCTACTCGCGGTTCGTTGTAGAAGTTGTTCAGGACGAGGTGCACGTCCATGAGCTCGTCGAGCGCCTCGGCCAGCTCCGAGACATTGACCGCCACGAGGAGGTAGCTGCCGCCCTGGGCAAGGTCGATGAGTTGGCGGGCGAGGACGGCCTGCGCCTGGTCGGCATCGGCCAGGAAGCGTGCCAGGCGAGTGCCGGCCCCAAAGCGGGCGTCCTCGGAGATGTAAGGCCAAAGCTTCTGCCAAAGGTCGCGGATGTTGTCGAGGGTGTGCGGCTCGAAAGCGCCCCGGCACGCCCGCGCCGACAGCCGTCCAGAAGGCCCGGGAGTCCCGGAAATGACCGCCCAGGGTGTGCCAGGAGTTGATGGCGAAGGCATCGCGGTGGAACACGGTGTCCTTGCGGGACTGGTGGGTGGTTTTGGCCCTGAATCGGTGCGACTAGGTGTCGAGGAACTCGGGGATGAAGATGTCGCGGCTGGTCAGCAGGCGCTTGGAGAGGCCCTGCTCGTGGTGGTAGCGCAGGAAGGTGTCGACCGCCTTGCGGTTCTCGCGCAGGCCGTAGGGCCACCAGTCCTCGCCGAGCAGGCTGCGGTTGTGTTCGAACAGGCTGCTGAACCAGGGGGTCACCAGGCTCATGTGCTGCTTCGCGGCGTCCTCGATGTATTTGCGTTCGGCCAGGTCCTTGGCCTTGACGAAGGCGCGGTAGACCGAGCGCAGATCCTCGGAACGGTGTACCAGGTCCTTGCGGACCGCGACGATGTGCATCGGGGGAAGATCCCGGTGCGCCGGTAGTAGTCGCGCTCGACGTTCTCATAGTCGGGGAAGAGCCGGGCGATCTTCGTCGATCCCCGCAACATGGCGTGGGGCACGTCGACGGAGATGAGCGCGTCGATCTCTCCGGACTCGAGCATCGCGCCCAGGGTCTGGCCGTGGTCGGCGTGCCGCACGTGCACGCCGTCCGGCACTGGCTGCGGGAGCCAGTCGAATGCGGGGATGGGGTGGTTGGTGCCGCCGATGACCCAGCGGCACTGGTCGACGGTCACGCCGTACTCGTCCGACAGGATGCCCTTGGGCCAGATCCCGGCGTCGTGTCCGAAGAGCGCGAACTCGCCGAGTGTCTTGCCGGCGAGGTCCTGGGGCTTCTCGATCCCTGCCTCGGTGTTGACGAAGATGGCGGAGTGCCGGAAGTTGCGGTTCGGGAAGATCGGCAGCGCCAGGAATGGGGCGTCGTCCAGGTCGAAGGTGCGCAGGAAGTAGGTCAGGCCGAGTTCCGCTATGTCGTAGCGGCCTTCGAGCATGTGCCGGAAGAGGTCCGAGACCAGGGGCTCCGTCTCAAGGGTGGCGTCCACCCCGTCGATCTTCACGCGGCCGTCGAAGAGCGCCTCGGTGTGCTCGTATCGATAGGTGCCGATGGTCAGCTCGATGCTCATCAAGATCCCCGCTTCCGTGAATGGGCTTTCATTTTTACGATCGGCCCGATATGGTTCCCTGTCAAGATGAAGGATCATTCACTTTGAGGGAGCGGGGCATGCCGCGCATCACGCCCGAGCGTCGGGAAGCCAAGCGAGCGGAGATCGTGGCGGCAGCGCGCCGGTGTTTCGCGCGGGGCGGCTTCCACCAGACCTCGATGCCGGACATCGCCGCCGCAGCCGGTGTTTCTGCGGGTGCCCCCTATCGCTACTTCGCGAGCAAGGAGGAGATCATCCTGGCCATCGCCGCGGACGCCTTCCGGCTGATCTTCGAGCCGATGGAGCGGGTGGCTGTGGCCGCTGACACCCCTTCCCTGGGCGACCTGGTGGCCGCTTCCCTGCGGGCGCTGAGCGCCGAGACCGTCACGGACGCCGCAGGGCAGGTGGTGCCGGTCGAGGAACTGCTGCAGTGCGTCGTGCAGACCTGGTCGGAACTACTGCGCAACGACGGCCTGCACGCCCGCGCCTTGGAGGGCTTCGAAAGGGTCCGTCGCAGCATCGCCGACGCCCTGCGCCGCGGACAAGCGGCGGGCGCTGTCCAAACCGTGGAGCCGGAGAGCGGCGCACGGGTATTGATCGGTCTGCTGCACGGATTCCTGCTCCAGCGTGTCGCCTTCGGCTTGACCGACACGGGGGGATTCAACGACGCCGTCCGGGGGTTGCTCGACGGAGCCGAGCACCGAGACAACGCTGCGCGGTGAGCGTTCCCCAGCTCAAGCTGCAAATCCGCTGCACATGCGGATGCGGCACCCCCTCCAAGGAGCGAGTCGGAGTTGAGACAACTTCCGCTCTGCGCGTGCGTGGCGCGTGCGGCCCCGATGGTCGCAGGGCCTTGAGCCTGCTCACACGGTCGTGACGCCAGGACTATTTCTGGAGCGGGTTGTTGTCTTCCGAGCGTTCGTGAGACGTGCCCTGTGGCCGCGATACACGCGGCGTGTCCGCCGACGTGAGCGGCACAGGCGCGGCGCATGCCGCTCGCGTTGCTTGTGTCGCCGCCCGCTGCGCCCTCAGCGCTGGCGCCGGACGACGCCGTCGTGGTCGGAAGTGGTGTCTGGCCCGGCCCGGATCGGCTGCCTGAGCCACCGGAAGCACCGGTTCACTGTCCGCAACCTGATCTTGATGGTGCCGCCGTCCAACCTCCCGGGGTGCTTGTGAAGCATCAGTAGGATCACGGCATGCCTTTTCCGATAGCCCGCCGCTACCTGCTGTCGACAGTGCTGGCCGTGGTGCTGATCGCGTTCAGTTACTACGCTCTGCAGCCGGTCCGAGTGACCTGCGCGCTTAGCTCTGGGCCCTATGGCTCCGCCTGGACCCAAACACTGCCCACTCGTCCAGCTATGGTCAGTGTGGCAGAGAACGCATGCGCTTCCTGACCTGGCTAGATCGGTAGGCGCCTCCGACCGGTCCAGGCCGACGAGTTCAGGTTGCCGCTGTTCGGACCGGCGCCCCGCCAATCCACCCAGTCCGCGGTCAAGAGCCGGCCAACGCGCCGGGTCGGCGCCCCGCGTGTGGAGTGACGGCGGCCATGACAAGCTCCCCACGGGTGCCTACTTACTGAGCTCTTTCAGCGCTGCCGCTCCAGGGTGGGGACGGCTGCGGCGATTGACGTCATTCGGTTCGGGCTGCACCTTGATCTGCGGAAGATGCGCCAGGACTTCAGTCGTGCCACGCCGCGCTCGACCGGTGCCCGCGCCGCGGACAGCGCACGGTTGACGGTTTGCTGGGTCGGTGTGAGTTCTCGGCCCGGCGGACGTCTGAGAGATGTTGTCACCCACGGGCCGGCGCCCATGTAGGCCCTGTCGGCGAGGATCGGGACGCCTTGGCGCTCGCAGATCCGGATGATCCGGTGGGTGCGGGCCGCCGTCAGGTCGTGAGCGCGGCCGGGTAGTGCAGGCGAGATCCACAGCAGCCGCCCCGCCGGGTCGGTCACCACCTGCACGTTCACTCCGTGCCGGCGGTGCTTGTGGGAGTAGTCGGCGCGGCTGTCGCCGACCCGGTCGCACTCGGCAAGGGTGCCGTCCAACAAGACGTAGCCCGGGTCGGCTTCGCGCAGCGCGCGCAGCAGGCCGGGCGCGCGATCGGCGAGCAGGCCGATCACCGCGGCCGTGTAGGCGTGGGCGGTGCCGATCGAGATTCCGAAGCCGGCCGCAAGCTGCGCGAGAGTGATGTGCTGGCGCAGGTACACCAGACCGACCAAAGCACGCTGGTGCGGTGGGAGCTTGCAGCGGCGGTCACCCTCGCGAGTGACGATCAGCATGGTGACCCACTCGACCAGGGCATGAGGCAGGTCGAGTGCGGCAGGATAGAGAACCAACAAGGCTCCTGCGCCAGCGAGTTGAGACGTCGAACACCTCCCTCAACGGCACGGGAGCCTTGTCCGTTGCGGATACTTACGCCGTCACCCGATCAGTGGCCGCGCTGAAGGACCTCAGTGACAGCTTCGTCTTACTGCCCCTCGTCGGCTCGGCGCGCTGTGCTGAAGCGTCGCTGATAGGCGGCGGGGCTGAGCGACAATTCCCTCACGAAAACTCTCCGCATGCTCTCGTAATTCGGGAATCCGGAAAGGGATGCCGTCTGCGTTGCGGTATGCCCTTGGTCGAGGAGAGATTTCGCCATGTCGAACCGGATCATCTCCACGTACCGGGCCGGCGTCGTGGACAGCTCGTCGTGGAAGAGCCGAGTGAGATGCCGAGGGCTCACATTGAGGTGCTTGGCGAGTTCGCCGAGTGAGTGGTTTCCCCCGGGATTCGCCGTGATCAAGTCGGTGATTTTACGGAGGGCCGGAGACCGGGGCGGCGGTCCTTGCAGTGGGGCGGAGAACTGCGACTGGCCGCCTGAACGCTGCAAATAGACCACCAGGGCGCGGGCGACGTCGCGGGTGAGATCAGGGCCGTGATCCTCCTCGACGAGTGCCAGTGCCAGGTCGATTCCGGCGGTCACGCCCGCCGAGGTGTAGGTGGTGCCGTCACGGACGTAGATCGCGTCGGGTTCGACGCGGCTGGCCCGGCAGCGGGCGGCGAGCTCGTGCGTGACCTTCCAGTGCGTGGTCGCGCGCTTTCCGTCCAGAAGGCCGGCGGCGCCGAGGATGAATGCTCCGGTGCAGATGGACGCGACCCGGTCGGCCCGGCCCGCCAGCGTTCGCGTGGCCTCGATCAGATCACGGGGGACCGGTGTGCGCGGGTAGAGGTCTGCGCCGGCCACCAGGAACGTGTCGGGAGCAGGCTCCGTGGCGGCGGCGTCGACCGCGATCCGGATCCCGATGGACGAGGTGACATCGGCACCGGTCGGTGACACCAGCACGATCGTGTAGTCGGCACCGAGCCGGTTCGCTTCCCCGAACACCTCCGCGGGGCCGACGACGTCCAGGAGTTTGACCCCGTCGTAGACGAGGATCGCGACCCGATGCGTGGAGGAGCCCACAACCCCGCTGCCCGCCTGTCCGGATTCGGGTGACTCATGGCCGGACCGAGGGAGCGCCGGACGCCGAGTGGTTGGCAGTGTGGAAGACGGACGCACCGTCCATTCGTAACACACCGATATCGGAAGGAGCAGAGGTCATGAGCGAGATCATCGCAGGGGTGGAGATTCCTGAAACGGCGGCGGTTGCCGAGGCCACCCGCGTCATGCAGGAGATGACCAGCCCCCTCATCTACCACCACTCCCGGCGCGTTTTCGTCTTCGGCGCCATGCACGCTCACAGACTCGGCCTGGAGCCCGACCCGGAGCTGCTCTACCTGTCCGCCATGTTTCACGACACCGGCCTCCTGACGCCGTTTTCCGACGCGGAGCAGCGCTTCGAGGTCGATGGAGCCGACCACGCACGCACGTTCATGCTCGACCACGGCTTTCCGGCCACGGCCGCCGACGTGGTGTGGACGGCGATCGCGCTGCACACGACCCCGGGAATTCCCGGGCGGATGGGCCCGGAGATCGCCAGCACGAATCTGGGAGTCCTGACCGACGTGATCGGCCTGGGCGTGCACGAACTGGATCGCAGCCAGGTGGACGAGATCACCGCCGTCCATCCGCGGGGCGACTTCAAGAACGAGTTTTTGCAGACCTACGTCGAAGGACTCAAGCACCGCCCGGAGACCACGAACGGAACCGTGAACTCGGATGTGCTGGAGCACTTCATTCCCGGCTTCCAGCGCACGACCACGGTCGAGCGCATCATGGGCGCTCCGTGGCCGAGCTGATCAAGGCGCCATAGAACGTGATGAGACGTGTGAGTGGCCCTCGCGACGGGCGTCGTCTCGGGCGAAGTGCGGCCTTCGCCGTGCTGGCCTGCGCCAATGTGGTGATGATGGCCACGGCAAGCGCACCGTCACCGATCTATCCGCTGTACCGGGAGCATTGGGGCCTGTCGGTCACGATGCTGACAGTGATCTTCGCGGTGTATGTCGTGGGTCTGCTCGGCGCCCTGCTGACGGTCGGATCGCTGAGCGACCAGCTGGGTCGCCGCCCGGTGCTGGTCGCCGCCCTTCTGGTGGCGGCGACCAGCACGGCGGTCTTCTGGACGGCCGACGGCATCGTCTCCCTCCTGACCGCCCGGGTGGTGCAGGGCATCGCCACGGGGACGGCCACGGGCGGTCTTGCCGCCGGACTGGTCGAGCTCTCACCCAGGAGACGTCCGCAGCTGGGGCCCACGACGACAGCGGTGGGCACGAGTATCGGCATGGCCGCCGGCGCCGGAGTGGTGGGGCTGCTGGTTCAGTCGACCTCACGCCCCGATGCGTATGTCTTTCCCGTCCTTACGCTGACCTTCGTCGTTCTGGCCGCGGTGGTCCTCACGATCCCTGAGACACTCGCCCGGCGCGCGATGGGACTGGCGTCGTTGCGACCGAGAGTCCGGGTTCCCCGGGAAGCCCGGCCGGAGTTCTTCGCCTCCATTCCCGCCCTGGTCGCGGGGTGGGCCGTCACGGGTCTGTTCCTCGCGCTCACTCCGTCCCTGGTGAGCAATGTCCTGCATGTGCGCTCCGGCGCTGCGGGCGGGCTCAGCATCGCGGCGCTGTTTCTGGCCAACAGCCTGGGCGGGGTGTGGTCCGTTCGGCATACGGCACGGCTCGCCACCTTGCTGGGGGCGGTTCTCCTGACTCTGGGTGCGTCCGGACTGGCGGTGGCCATCGCTGTTGCGTCGCCAGCCACATACGTGGGCGGATCGGTCGTAGCGGGGCTGGGCGTCGGCCTGACGTTCAACGGCAACCTCCGCGCCATCAGCGCGGTCACCACTGCGAAGTCGCGATCGGAGGTCTTCTCGGCCGTCTACGTGATCAGCTATGCGGCGTTGAGTCTTCCGGCCCTCGCGGCCGGGCTCGCGGCGCCCTCATGGGGGCTGGAGACCACGGGCTATCTGTACGTCGGCTTCGTCGGGGCGCTGTCCGTGGCTGCGGCCCTCCACGCCGGACGAGCACGCGCTCACAGACCCACCGGCGATCCGATCGCACGGGCCGGGAAAGCGGATCTCTCGGCGAACCGTCCCGCTGCTGAGCGCGCGGCACGTCCCACGCCGACACCATCCCCGAAGCAGCTTGATCAGGACTTACAGCTGCCGTGTCGGAGCGGGTCGGCTCGCTTCCGCGGAGCTGTCTTCGGAGATCCCGAGATCGAAATAGCTACGTTGCATCCGCAGGTGGAGGAGGTTGCGATCCGAATGGGCGACAGGCACGGGCCCGGACGGTCTGCGCAGGAGGGCCTGCTCGGAGCCGAATGGGAGAGGCACCGGCCCGCGGTCTTCGGAGTGGCCTACCGGCTGCTGGGGACTGTGGCCGATGCCGAGGATGTCACCCAGGACGTGTGGCTGCGGGCGGCCGGAGCGGATCTGCAGGACATCGAGGATCTGCGGGCCTGGCTGGTGACGGTGGCCGCGCGACGGTCGTACGACATCCTCAAGAGCGCCCGTTTCCGCCGGGAGAGCTATGTCGGGCCGTGGCTGCCGGAGCCGCTGCTGACAGGGCCGGACGCGTCGCAGCCGGTACTCGTCGACGAGTCCGTCAGTTCGGCGATGCTCCTGATCATGGAGGAGCTGAGCCCGCCGGAGCGGGTGGCCTTCGTCCTGCACGATGTCTTCGGCCTTGAGTTCGGCCGGATCGCCGAGGTGCTGGACGTCTCCGTGCCGGGCGCCCGACAGCTCGCCTCGCGGGCACGACGGCGGGTGGCCAAGGCGAAGCAGTCCACGCCGCAGGCGTCGAAGGCGGAGCGCGAACGCGTCCTCAAGGTCTTCCGCGCCGCCTACGAGGCCGGGGACCTGGCCGGCCTGGTCAGGCTCCTGCACCCGGACGCGGTCTACGTCACCGACGGCGGCGGCAAGGTCTTGGCAGCACGCAAGCTCATCCACGGCGGCGAGCGCGTCGCCGAGGTCATGATGCGTACGGGGCGTCAGTGGCACCCGGACCGCATCGACTTCGCGGAGGTCGGTGGCGAGTCGGCCCTCGTGTTCCACCGGGAAGGACGGGTCTACTCCGTCGACACGGTGCAGATCGCAGAAGGCCTGATCACCGCGTACCGCCGGGTCATGAACCCCGACAAACTCGTGCGCGTCTGAGCTGTCACACCCGGACGGGCCACCTCGTCTCCCTGCTGAGAACGCACAACGGGCGACGAAGGAATCCGCGCGAGCAGGTGAGATCGATCATGCATAACGGCATACATCCACCTGCAGCCGCTATGAGCCCTGTGCGCTCGGGTCGCCCCTTCCAGTAAGGATCTGTATGCAAGCCATCACTGTGCGAGACCGTGACGCTGGTCTTGCCGGGATCTCCCTGACAGACATGCCCTACCCCCATGCGGCCGAGAACGACGTCATCGTGCGGGTGCACGCCGCCGGCTTCACCCCTGGCGAGCTGGACTGGCCCGCCACGTGGACCGACCGCGCCGGCCGCGACCGGACGCCGAGCGTGCCCGGACACGAGCTGTCCGGTGTCGTCGCAGAACTGGGGTACGGCACCACCGGCCTGAGCGTCGGACAGCGGGTGTTCGGCCTGGCCGACTGGGCCCGTAACGGCACACTAGCCGAGTACACCGCGGTGGAGGCCCGCAACCTCGCCCCGCTGCCGGCGGACATCGACCACACCGTGGCCGCCGCGCTGCCGATCTCCGGGCTGACCGCCTGGCAGGGGCTGTTCGACCACGGGCGCCTCACCACAGGCCAGACCGTCCTGATCCACGGTGCCGCGGGCGGCGTCGGCTCGATCGCGGTACAGCTCGCCCGCGAGGCCGGCGCCCGCGTCATCGGCACCGGCCGGGCCTCCGGCCGGGACAGGGCACTCGCTCTCGGCGTCGACACCTTCATCGACCTGCAGGCCGAGAAGCTGGAGGATGCCGGCGAGGCCGATGTCGTGTTCGACGTCATCGGCGGCGACATCCTCGACCGCTCGGCCGCCCTGGTCCGCCCCGGTGGCACGCTGGTCAGCATCGTCATGCCGCCCAAGGCCCGGCCCAAGGACGGGCATGCAATCTTCTTCGTCGTCGAACCCGACCGCGCCCGGCTCGCCGATCTCGCCACTCGGTTGAGGGACGGCCGCCTCAAACCAGTCGTCGGCGATGTGCGGCCACTCGCCGAAGCACCCTCCGCATTCGCCCCCGGCAAGCGCACCCCGGGCAAGACGATCATCCGCGTCACGGAAGACTGAATCAGGAGACCCATCGTGATCAGAATGCGAATCGCCACCGGCTTCCTGGCCGTCGCCACGCTGACTGCGGCCACGGCCTGCTCGACCTCGGACCAGCCCACCCACGCCACGGGCACGACCACGGCCAAGGCATCGCCTGCGGCCATGGCATCGTCTGCGGCCATGTCATCGACACCCCCCACCGAAACCCTCAAGCCGCTGCTCCAGCAGGCCCTGCCGAACGTGAAAGGCAAGACGTTCACCTCGGCGATCGTCGACTTCCCGCCCGATGCACGCGCGCTGCCGCACCGGCACGGCCAGGCCTTCGTCTACGCCTACGTCCTCGAAGGCACCGTGCGCAGCCAGCTCGCCGGCAAGCCCGCGACTACCTACCACCAGGGCGAGAACTGGGTCGAGCCGCCGGGCGCCCACCATGTCCTCACCGAGAACACCAGCCGGACCAAATCCGCCAAGCTCCTGGTCGTCTTCGTCTCGGACACCGGAGCCAAGCTCAAGATCGACGATCCGAAGTCGTAGACCCGGGACATGCGCGGTGCGGCATCACCCTGTACCACCCCGCCAAAGCACGCCCACTCTCCACCGACGTGCCCAAAGCGCGGCGCCTACCACACGAAGGAATCATGGGAACCATGACCGACCCCCAGCGCGTCAACATCGGCGAGCAGCCCCGGCCGCCTACAAGACCCTCATCGCCCTGTCCTCGGAGGTGCGAGAGAACACCACCGCCGCGGGCCTTGACCCGCTCCTGGTCGAACTGCTGAGGATCCGCACCTCTCAGATCAACGACTGCTCGTTCTGCCTGCGCATGCACACCCGTGACACCCTCAAGAAGGGCGAAAACCCTGACCGGTCGCCGGGCTGCCCGCCTGGGCAGAGACCGGCTACTTCTCCGAGACGGACCGCGCCGCCCTCCGCCTGACCGAGGCGATCACACGCGTGCCGGACGGACACGTCAGCGACCAGGACTACAACGCCGCCGCGGCCGTACTCACCGCAGACCGGGTCTCGGCAATCGCCTGGCTGGCAACCGTGATGAACGCTTTCAACCGCGTCGCGGTCACCAGCCGGTACCCCGTCGGCAGCTGACACCGGCGGTGATAAGGGCTGCCGCAGCGGTAATGGTGGAATCACTCGGGCAGCTTGTGCGAGCTGCCCCGGCCCACACAAGCGCGGAGGCGTCCGACGGAGTACCTGCGCGGAGAACGGCCAGGGGAACCAGGTCGAGCCGCTTGTCCATGTCGAGGCGGAAGGTGCCGTACGGGTTGGCCTCATGAGCCGCCGCCTGGCCCGCTGACGCCGCGGGCGAGCGTGAAGCGGCCCGGCCCAACCGTGGCCAGCCAGCCGCGCGCGACCAGGCGTTTCGCCTTCGACCGCAGGGCCTCCACCCGCGCCGGCACCACCTCCATACCGAACAGTGCGGCCATCTCCTGGCAGGTCAGCGGCCCCTGTCCGAGCCGGGACCGGTCCGCGAGTGTCTTCAGGATGCGCTGGTAGTCGACCGACAGTGCGGACCACGCCAGCCCTTCGCGCCACACCGGCACCTGCGGCTTCTGCCTCGTCGAGGCCGTCACCGGCGACGTAGCATCGTCCGCGATCCCGGCGCCAGTCGGCGCGGACAGCAGCACACTGACCCGCTGGCGGGCGATCTCCACTCCTGCCATTCCTGCTGAGCCGCGGCCAGTTCGGCCTGAATGCGGTCGGCTTCCTCGCGTAGCTCGTCCGCCCGACGGCGAGCTCGTGCTCTTCCAGCAGTCCGACCACCGACGGCATGCCCGACCTCCACAGGAGCGACGAAACGATGAGCCACCACTCCCACCCTGCCGCCACCCCTACACCTGACCAGCAGAAACGCAATCCTCAAGCTCGGAAGGACAACAGCTTCTGAGACCTGCGCGCCTCCGCCCCGGCGGACGGGCCGGCGCCGACAGCAGGCGGGGATCAGGGGGCTTGGCGCAGGTGGCGGTTCGCGTCGAGTTCCCTTCAGCGGCGCAGAGAACTGGGACTGCCCTCCGGGGCGCTGCATGGACATGACCAGGTTTCGGGCGACGTCACGTGCCAGATCCGCACCCTGGTCGCGTTCGACCAGGGAAAGCGCAAGGTCGATGCCGGCCGTGACGCCCGCCGAGGTGAAGATGCCACGGTCCTCGACGAAGAGGGAATCGGGCTCGACGCGAATGTCGGGGTAGGCGCGCGCGAGCAGCTGGGCGTGACGCCAGTGAGTGGTCGCGCGGTGCCCCGAGAGCAGGCCTGCGGCAGCGAGAACGAACGAGCCGGTGCAAATGGAAACAAGCCTGTGTGTGTGGGCACGCAGCAGCCGGACGGCCTCCGTCAGATCCGACGGGATCGGCTCGGTGACGAGTGGATCCGCACCCGGGACGACAAGTGTGTCGGCGTCGACCTCTGCCGCGGCCGCGTCGACGGGCAGGCGCGTACCGATCGAGGTGCGTACCGGCTCGCCGGACGACGAGGTGTAGCGCAGCGAGTAACAGGCGCCGAGAGTGTTGGCTTCCGCAAACACCTCCGTGGGGCCGGAGACGTCGAGCATCTTCACTCCGTCGAACACGAGGAAGGCGACACGATGGACGGTCATGCGGTGGTCGGTTCCTTTCCTCGATCACCCTTCCTTGATCAAATCACGGCGTCCGAGAGTGGGTGAGTCCCTCGCCGTCCGGACCGGTCCAACTCGCGGCGCTACGGCCGCTCGGTGGGCCGGCTGGGGCCAAGAGCGCCGGCCGGCCCCTCGCCGACTGCTGGCCCACCCGCGACGTTGCCATGATCGCGAATCAGGTCACTCGGGCCAGGCGTTGGACCGTATGACAGCGACGAAGTCCTTGCGCTGGAATGTGGGGTCGAAGTGTGCCAGGACGTCGTCGTTCATGGTGCCGAACGTGGTGTCCGGCCGGTCGGCCATGCCGTCGTAGAAGGCTTGGAGAATGCGGTTCTTGAAATCCGGCCTTGGATGGGCGGCGACGACCTCGGCGCGTTGTACCGGGGTGATCTGCTCGAGGTTCAGGCCCAGGACGTCGGTCTCGACGCCGAGCGTCACCACGGCGACTTCGGGCGCGAGGTGGAGGGGAACCTCCGGTGTGGTGTGCAGCGCGATGGCAAGCCAGACGTTTCGCGCCTCCTCCTCGCTGCGCCCGTGGTCACGCAGGAAGCCGTACGCCGCCTCGGCGCCGTCGAGCTCGAAGCGGCGGTCCTTCGTGCGGTGGTCGGCCGTCAGCCCGAGATCGTGGAAGAGGCCGCCGACGTAGGCGAGTTCGGGGTCGACCTCGAGTCCCCGGACAGCGGTCTTGAGCATTCCCCACAGGAACACCCTGCGGGAGTGGTGGAACAGCGTGTCGTCGGCCGACTGGCGTACGAGAGCGGTCGCCTCGTGGACCAGGGCGGTGTCCGGGACCGTGATCCCGGCAATCGTTTCGGGCATGGGGACTCCTGAAGGGGAAGGCCGAGGAATGGGTCACATCCGATTCATCTCCACGGTCCCCGTCCGGTCTGGTAGCCGGAAGTGTCCAAACGGACATGCATTCCACGGTTCCGGACGCAGGGGCCGAGTAGGTGCGGGGACGCGAGCTTGTCGGCCGCCTGTGCTTGGTGCGGACATCGACAGCACAACGGCCTGCGACCGGTCCCGGCTGTAGAGCGCCTGGCGGGCCGGGACCGGGTACGGTGCTCGGCTGCTTTGACGGGGGATGCGGCGCCCCGTGGCCTCGCTCGGCCGGCCCTGCCCTGCTCCGGACCGGTTACCGGCAGGGCAGGAGCCGTGCCGGTGCCCTGACAACGGCGGCTGCTGCCATCGGCCTGGCCTGGCCCGGCCAAGCCAGGCCAGGCACGGTCAGATCGTGCCGGGCGCGCCGGCCATGACCCAGGGGCCGAACCGGCGGGCGGGATTGCGGCTGCCGCCCGTGGTGCCTGCGGTGAGAAGGATCAGGACGGCGAGGGTCGTCCCGATGACGGCAGAGGCGACCTCTTCCAGGTCCGGATTGCCGACCACGTGGAGCACGATGGCCAGCAGCACTGCCGTGGCGACCGCCTCACCGACACCGATCACGACGAGTGTCCGGCTGATGGCGGGGCTCACAAGGGCGAAGCGACTTGGACAAGCGGCGTATGAGCCGGGCTCGACCAGGGTCACCTTGACGCCGAATCCCGCGACCTCCTGCGCGAGGGATTCGCTGAGGCCTTCGAGGATTTACTTGGAGGCGTGGTACCCGCCTCCGAGCGGGAACGCCGTGACGCCGCCGACCGAGGAGATCTGGACGATGTGCCCCGCGCCCTGCTCGCGCAGGTGGGGCAGCACGGCCTGGACGACCCGGACCACGCCGAACAGGTTGGTCTCCAGTTGGTCGCGCAGTTCCTGCTCGGTCAACTCCTCCACCGTCCCGAGCAGGCCGTACCCCGCGTTGTTCACGACGACGTCGAGACGGCCGAAGTGCTCCTCAGCCCGCTTCACGCTCTCGAGGACGGCCGCTGCGTCGGTCACGTCCAATTCGAGCGGGAGCACCGCGTCGCCGTGGGCGGCGACCAGCCGGTCCAGGCTCCCGGGCGTTCCGGGCGGTCGCGGCCACCGCATCGCCTCGGGAGAGGGCGGCCTCGACGAAGTTGCGATCCAGGCCGCGGGACGAACCGGTGACGAACCAGACCTTGCTCATGATGCCCTTCCGCTCCTTCTCACTGCGATGGGGTCACCGCCGCCAAAGACGCCCGCCCCGCAGGCCCCGCCCGCGGTCGGCAACGGTTCGTCCCCGAGGAGAGACAGCCCGGCGGGCTGTGACATCGCCCGGAACCGGGGACCTTCGGACGCGAAGTTCGTCAAAGCGTTCGCCGTTGCGCCGAGGAGGAGGCGCGGGAGCTACTGCCCCGCCTGGCCGGGGCGGCCCTGGACCTGGCCGGGCGGGGGTTGCTGGAGGTCCGCCGCGCGGACGGCCCGTGGCCCGAGAGCACCGACCCGGTGCTGAGCGGCCAGGAGCTGCGCCGGGTGCTGACCGACCCGGAGCAGTGGATCCCGGCCAGGGCGTGCGCGGACCGCGTCTGGCTGTCGGTGCCGGAGGTCGTCCGCGCGCGTTGGCAGGCCCGCGCCTTCCCGGCTCCGGCGTCGGGCGGGTTCCCGCACCGCGAGGAGTGGACTGCGGTGGAGGAGACCCTGCTGATCTGCACGCTGGAGGCGAGTGGCTGGCTGACCGGCCCCTTCGGCGTCCTTCAGAGCCCGGAGGGGGACTGGAGCCTCGATGAACGCCTCGCCTGGGTCGAGCCGCAGATCGCGCCGCTGGTCCGATGGGTCGAGCAGGGCTGGATCGAGGTGTACTACTTCCCTGGCCGGGAGGAGGGCTTCACGGTCGTACCGGCCGGCGAACTCCTCACCACGCTGGCCGACCCGGCGGTGTTGCACGAGGACGACGACTGGGGCGCGGGCGTCACTTGCGAATTCACGGATGCCGGACTGGGTGCCTGGCGCGGCTGAACGGAATCTTTGAGAGGCGGCCATGTCCGGACACGGTCGCCCACGCCGTCTCCGGCGGTGCTGCGAAGGCCCGGCCCGGACGGCGGATTCCCCGGGCCTTCGCATGCACCGGGCGTCTTACGGGCGCCAGTCGGCCTCCAGGTCGTGGGAGTCCGCTTTGGTGAGCTGGGTCAGTGCGGTGCCGTCGGCCCGTACGAGGTAGAGGTGTTCGGGGTCGGCGTCGTCGGCACCGCCTCTGGTGAAGACCAGGCGGCTGCCGTCCGGGGACCACGAGGGGTTCTTGTCGTTGAGGCGGGCCGCGGTGATGCGGTGCAGCCCGGTGCCGTCGGGGCGGACGAGGTAGAGGTGGGCGAAGCCGGAGGAGTCCACGCGGCTGAAGGCGATCCGGTCGTTGTGCGACCAGTCGGGCGTCCAGTCGTGGGAGCCGGCCCCGGTGACCGCCGTCTGGGCCAGGGTGGACAGCCGGATCCGCATCACTTTGCTGTGTCCGGTCGCGTCCGCGCGGTTGAACGCCAGGTACCTGCCGTCCGGGGACCACGTCGGGTGGAGATCGTCCGCCGTGGTGTGGGTGAGCCGGGTGGCGGGGCTCCCGTCGATGTCGGCCACGTAGATCTCGCGCTGGGTGCCGACCGGTTTGGCGTAGGCGATCCGTGTGCCGTCCGGGGACCACGCCGGGTCGGTGGCGCCCTTGGTGCCGGGGACGGCCTTGAGGTCGTCGCCCGTGGTCTTCATGGTCCAGATGCCGTCGATGGCGCCGCCGGATCCGTAGCGGACGAAGGCCACCCGTTTGCCGTCGGGGGACCAGGTGGGCATCACGTCGCTGACGGTGGAGGTGTGGGTGAGTTTGACGGGCGTGCCGCCGGCGGTGGAGACCGCGTAGAGGTCCTCGACGGGCGCTGCGGAGGTGTAGCGGGCGAAGACGATGGGGTCGTCCCCTGCCGCCCCCGATGTCCCCGCCGCCCCCGCGTCTTGCGCCGCGCCGAGGGTCAGCGGTACGGCCATGGCGAGCGCCGTGGCGATCACCGCCGCCCGGCGGCGCCGCGCTGTGCCGGTTCCACCGGTGGTGCCGATTCTTCGAGTCCCTGCGGCGGTTCTGCCGTTGCCGATGCGCATCAAGGTGTCCACCCGATCCCTCCCCGCGGCCTGCTGCTGCGGGCCGCTCCGGCCGGTAAACATCCCATCCGTGGGGCTCTGGGGGAAGCGGCGGCACCTGGCGGTACGAGCCCTGTGACAGGTTCCGTACGTCCCTGTCACAGCGACACGGTGCGGAGGCGTCGCGCGCGGCGCCCCGGGACGGGCGACTGGTGCGTGCGGCGACTGGTGCGTGCGGCGGCTGGTGCGTGCGCCGGCGCCCAGACGCCGGCGGCCGGCGACGGCCGTATGCCCGCAGGTCCCTGACCCTCCGTCGACGTGAACGCCGCGCATCCCGCGGGTTCGCGTACGTCGTCGGGGCCGTCACCCCTGACGGGTGGGATGTGTGTTGCGGAGAGGGCAGGATTCGAACCTGCGTGGATCCTCGAGGGGTCCGACTCTGGGCTGCTGCCCTGGTCCCCGATCAGCCGCTCCGGGCACCTCTCCTCGTTCCCGGCCTCGCGGTGTCCTCGCGGTGCCGTTCACGTGTTCCACGGTGCCAGGGCGGGCTGACGCTCTCCTGACTGCCGCTGACCGGCAGGCGTGTCCGACCGGTGCAAGGTGCGCCGTCCTGTGTGACGCGCGCACGGCTGCCCTTGCTGTGCACTCATCGTGCGGCCCGGACACCACCGCGGTACCGGACGTGCGGTCGGTGCACGGACCGTGGCCGGTCAGAGGCTGCGGGCGGTGATGTCGCCGTAGGAGGTGGTGGCCTGGATGGTCAGAGCGGGGGAGCCGTCGCCGTTCCTCAGAAGCTGTGTCACATCTCCTTTCAGCAGGTCACAGCGTCATAAGGCTCGATCGTGATCTGGCTTGGCGTTCGGCCGGGCGTCGATGGGCGGGCAACCGAACGGTATGGAGGTACCTTCAGGCGGCTGCCGCGAGAGTGGCTGGGACCGCCTCGTTGCGGCGGAGCTGCCGGGCCAGCCGGCGGGACATCAGGGTGAAGGCCCACTGGATGTGGGCTTCGGCATGGGACATGAGGCGCTCGTAGTCCCTTGCGCTGCGTCGGGCCCGCATCGTCCACGAATTCGACCGCTCCACCACCCCACCGGTAGTCGCGGCCTGTCGAGTACGACAGGCCGATGTCCTCGGGGAACAGCCGGATGGCCTCGCTGACCGTGAACAGGTCGTCCTTCCCGGACGGATTCGCACCCCCATACGAGCGCATCGGCTCGATCTCCATGGCTGCATCGCCGATCCGCCACTGGGCGCCGCTCATCGTGGCGACCCAGTCCCTCCCCAGCTTGACCAGCTCGTCGTAGCGTTCCCGGGTCAAACTGCCGACCATTGCGGGCATCCGGACACCACCCCACGGGCCCCGGCGCGACCTATGTCACCAACTGGCCCGAGCAGACCGTCTCTTCGCGCCATCCGACGGCCTGAGGCCGTCGGAAAGGGCGCGGCCCCGGCCGTGGAGCAGGGCCATAGCCGCCAGATACGCGGTCTCACAACTCGCGCTGTCTCGTGCGCCGCCTGTGCCAGGCTCGTTTGCGGCAGCGGGGAGAGCAGTACGTTGCCGAGACGGGACGTTCGACCCCGACCGTCCAGGACATTCCGCACTCTGCACAGGTGGACGTCCGGCCCGCCTGGACTGTCTCGGTCCTCGCCCGCGCTCTCGCATCTGCCGCCGGTGCCGCGACCTGCACGCCGATGAACAGAATGCGGCCTTCGCCTTCGCCGTCGGCATCAGCGGACCCCCGCAGGCACGGCACAACCGAGGCCCGGCGCCTCGGTCATCGGCGACCACGACGAGCCTCAGCCGGGGCACCTTGTCCCTGCCCGTGACGTCACCGAAAGGCAAGGCCGGGGCGCGCTTCCGGGAAGTAGAAGGCGAGCAGGGGAGAGCGTGGAGACGCAGGGTACAGACTTGAGTCTCCTGCAGGGGGAGACAGGAAGGTGGGCTCATGGACGGCGGCACCCTCTACTCGATCGGTGAACTGGCCCAGCGCACCGGGCTGACAGTCAAGACGATCCGGTTCTACTCCGATCGTGGCATCGTGGCGCCTGCCGACCGCACTCACGCCGGCTACCGGCGCTACGCCCCGGAGGCTGTCGCTCGCCTTGCTCTGGTGCGGACACTTCGAGAACTGGGACTCGGCCTCGACATGATCCGGCAAGTCGTGGATCAAGAACTCACGCTCAGCGAAGTCGCTGCGGAGCACGCCGCCGCACTGGACGTACAGATCAGCCTCCTGCGTCTGCGACGGGCAGTGCTGACGGCCGCCGCCGAACGCGAAGCCACCCCCGAGGAGATGGAACTCATGCACCAGCTGGCCACGCTGTCCGAAGCCGAGCGCCGACGTCCGATCGACGACTTCCTAGACAGTGTCTTCGGCGGCCCGCACAGCGACTCCCGCCATGCCGCAGCTCGGCGCTCCATGACACCCGAACTGCCCGACAACCCTACAGACGAGCAGGTCAGGGCATGGGTGGAGCTGGCGGAACTGTCCCTGGACCCGGACTTCCGAGCCACTGTGCGGCGCCTGGCCGAAGACCATGTGACCGGCCTGCCCGACGGCGCCCCCACACGACCGCGCCCGGACACGGTCGCCGTCGCCCGTGATCTCGTCGGACCAGCTGTGGCGTCCGGCATCAGCGCGGATTCGCTCCAGGCCGATCCAGTCGTCGCGGCGCTCACCGCTCAATGCGCGCTCGCCCACGGCCGCCCCGAGGACCCCACACTGCACCAGTGGCTGCTGCACCGTCTGGAAGCCGCGAGCGATCCACGCAGGGACCACTACTTCCAGTTGCTCGCACTGATCAACGGCTGGCCAGCGCCGGATCGCCTCGCCCCGGTGATCGACTGGTCCATCACAGCTCTGCGCGTACGGGCGGCACGATGACGCAACAGCCTCACAGTCCCGCACAGCCAGACGAGGCACGCAAAGCCACTACGGCCACATACGCTCGACCGACGGGCAAGATGGCTGCACGACTGGAGGCAGACGCCACACCGTCAGCCTCCGCCCTCATACTGCGCCCTTGGAGCCCGGCGGATGCTGTCGACCTGGTTGAGCTGTATCGGGATGACGTCCTGCGCCGCTGGACGAGCTCAGCCGTCAACGACGAGGCGAGCGCGGCGCGGTGGGTTCAGGAGCAGCAACGGGGATGGGAGACGGGGGACCGCTTCGGATTCGCCATCGTGGAATCCCAAGCCACGGGTCATGAGGAGCAGTTGGCGGGCCACTTGGTCCTCAAGAACGTCACACCGGGTGCTTCGTCCGCCGAGGTCGGCTACTGGACCGCGGCGCATGCGCGCGGCCGGGGAGTGGCGCCCAGAGCACTGCAGGCGCTCACGGACTGAGCCTTCACCGCCTTCGGTGGCGGACTGACGCGACTTGAACTCCTGCACCAGTTGGACAACACCGCGTCATGCCGCGTCGCCCAGAAGAGCCGGTACGAACTGACCACGCTCCTGCCCGCAGCGCCGCCGGCATACCCCCTTGCCGGTCACCTACACGTAAGGACGCGCGAACTCTGACCGCTGCAGCGGGTCGCGGTCGAATCCGTGCGAGTGAGCTCGGGCTGTAAAAAATAACCGTTCGTTTTACTTTCAGGAGGTGTGGGCGTCAGGGGACAGGTGCCCGCGGCCCGCCGACAGAGCAACGAGGGCGGGCGGCCCCGCCTCTGCGAAAGGCTGCAGCGGACGCGCAGGGCGGGGCCCTTCCATTGGCTCAGACGGTCATGGCCGCGAGTTTCGACGGGTTCATCACGACGAGCACGCGGTCGATGCCGTCCGGGGTGACGCTCACGGTGAGGACGGCGACCACGGTGCCGTCGCGGGACAGACTCAGCGCCGGCCTGCCGTTGGCCTCGGCCGGGTCCACCGTGACGCCGGGCCAGAAGCGGTCGGCGAAGGTGGTAGTACCTCGCCACGCGGTGACGGCCCACGGCGGGGAACTTGGACGCCTGCACGACTCCTCCGCCGTCGGGGGTGAGCTTCACTGGGGCGACAACGGCCCGAAGGTGCGACTTCGCTGTAGGCCATAACCCTGCCCAGTCCCGCTGCCCGCGACAGCGGGGGCATCTCCCGCCCCTGGCCGGCGGGCAGTGTGGCGACGGGTCCAGAGCGCGGGGGTCCGCATTGAACGACGGCCGATGCCGCGTCGCATGCCGAGCCGAGTGGCACGAACGCACGGGCCGGAGCGCGCTGATCCTAGCCGTCGACGAATGTGACGGTCTCGTCGAGCGGGGCCCGGCCCGTACGCCTGTAGCCCACCGTGGCGTCTTCGAACCCGATCGACATGCCACAGAAGAGGATGAGCTCGTCCGGGGGTGACACGATCTCCGCGACGGTCTTGCGATACACCGACCATGCCATCTGCGGGCAACTGTGCAGGCCTTCGGAGCGGAGGAGCAGCATAACGGTCTGCAGGTACATGCCGACGTCGGACCATTGGGGCCGGCCCATGTCGCGGTCGATGTAGCAGAACAGGGCGGCGGGCGCGCCGAAGCAGTCCCAGTTCGCCGAAGCGGCCCGCTGGCGCGCCACCCAGTCCTCACGCGCAATGCCGAGTGCGCTGTAGCGCTCATGACCGAAGGTGGATCGGCGCTCGTGATACGGGGACTTCAGTGCGGCCGGATACATCTCGTACTCCCGCTCGTCCCAGGGATCACCCGCGGCCACGCGCTCGCCGGCGCGCCTCTTGAGCTCGGCCAGCGGCCGGCCGGTCACGACGTAGATGTGCCACGGCTGGAGGTTTGACCCGGACGGCGCCCAGGCCGCGGCGCAGAGCACGCGCTCCAGCACCGCCCTCGGCACCTCCCGGCTGGTGAATCCGCGAACCGCCCGTCGGCTCGTGACCGCCTCGTAGACGTCCAGGATCATCCACCTCCTTCAGCTGCTCTGTGCGGTCTGCACACCTAAGAGGGGTGCGAGCAGGTCAGGAGAGCCATTCGGTGTAGCGGGTGGGGGCGGGGTGGGCGTTCGTGTCGGTGAGGACGTCGCCCTTGACGACCGCGAACATGCCGGCGGTGGGGTCGGTGACGACGGTGCGGTGGTCGCCCTTGTGGGCCAGGGTGATCCGGCCCAGCTCGTCCAGGGTGAAGACCTCGGGGCCGGCGATGTTGTGGATGCCGTTCACCGGGTCGCCCGTGGCGACCTCCGCCACCGCCCGCGCCACGTCCTTGGAGGCGATCGGCTGGATCGGCGTAGCGGGCAACCGGACAGTGTCGCCGTCGGCGGTCCATGACAGAACGGCGTCCATGAAGTCCATGAACTGCGTGGCGCGGACGATCGAGTAGGGGATCGGGCCGGCCGCGAGGATCTGCTCCTGGAGCGTCTTGGCCCGGTAGTAGTCCAGCTCCGGTACCTGGTCCACGCCGACGATCGAGAGGATGACGAAGTGACCGACACCGCCCTTGTGGGCCGCAGCCAGCAGGTTGTCCATCGACGTCTGGAAGAACGCGAGCGAGGCTTCGTCGAAGGTCGGGGAGTTCGTCACGTTGACGACGACATCGGCGCCCGCCACCGCCTCGTCCGCGCCCCGGCCGCTGATGATGTCGACGCCGGTGGACTGCGAGTGGGGTACCGCCTCGTGACCGGCGGCGTTCAGGTTCTTGACGACCTGCGACCCGATCAGCCCGGTGCCGCCGATGACTGCGATCTTCATGACATGACCTTTCCAGGAGAATACGTGGCATATATGCCACTATCCGTCGGGGTGACATGCGCCTCAATCGACCGAGGAGGGGCGGCCTTGGAGAAGAGACCGTCGACGAAGGTGACCGTCTCGTCGAGCGGGGCCCGCCCGGTGCGGGCGTCACGTGCCGTGGCGTCTTCGAACCCGATCGACATGCCGCAGAAGAGGACGAGCTCGTCCGGGGGTGACAGGACCTCTGCGACGGTCTTGTGAAACTTCGCCCAGGCCATCTGAGTACAGCTGTGCAGCCCTTCGGCGCGCAGCAGCAGCATGACGGTCTGCAGATACATGCCGACGTCGGACCATTGCGGCCGGCCAAGGTCGCGGTCGATATAGCAGAACAGGGCGGCGGGCGCGCCGAAGCAGTCCCAGTTCGCCGAAGCGGCCCGCTGGCGCGCCTCCATGTCCTCGCGAGCGATGCCGAGTACGCCGTAGCGCTGCTCACCGAAGGCGGAGCGGCGCTCGCGGTAAGGGGACTTCAGTGCCGATGGGTACTGCTCGTACTCCGGCTCGTCCCAGGGATCACCTGCGGCAAGGCGCTCGCCGGCGCGCTTCTTGATCTCTGCCAGCGGCACGCCAGTCACGACGTAGGTGTGCCACGGCTGGAGGTTCGACCCGGACGGAGCCCGGGCCGCGGCGGACATCACGCGCTCCAGCGCCTCTCTCGGGACCTCCTGGCCGGTGAAGGCGCGCACCGCCCGTCGGCCGGTGACTGCCTCGTAGACGTCCATGATCGCCCGACTCCTTGCTCGCTCGACGTCCTCGCTTCCGTTACAAGCGAGATAGTATCATTCAATACAATCTCGTGTTTAACTATCGACGAGCGCAACTCCCCAGCTTGTGGCTCCCCCGCCCGGGCACTGCACCTTGGAGAAGGCCCATGGCCACCCTGCTGCACATCGACTCGTCCGTGTTTCCCGGCGAGGCGTCCTCGTCCCGTTCGGTCACGGCCGCCTTCCGCAGGATCTGGGAGGAACAGCTCCCGGAGGGCACGGTGATCTACCGCGACCTCGCCGCCGACCCCATCCCGCACATCACTGCCGACGCCTGGTCCGCCGGATACACCGTCCCCGCCGAGCGCACCCCGGAGCAGTCCACCGCGTTCGCAGCGCGCGTGAAGCTCATCGAGGAACTGGAGCAGGCGGACGCCATACTGATCGGCGCCCCCATGTACAACTTCTCGATCCCGTCGACCCTCAAGGCGTGGCTGGACAGCGTCCTCCTGCTCGGCCGTACCGCCGGCGAAGCCCCCTCCGCCCAGAGAACTCCGGTGGTCGTGGTCGCCAGCCGCGGCGGCTCCTACGCGCCGGGCACCCCACGCAAGGGCTACGAGTTCGTACAGAACTACCTCGAGGCCACCCTCAAGGGCACCCTCGGCCTGGATCTCGACTTCATCGTCCCGGAACTCACCATGGCCCCCCGCAACGTGGCCATGTCCGAACTGGTTCCCCTCTACGAGGCCTCCCGCCACCGCGCCTTCGACCACGCGACCGCCAAGGCCAAGGAACTCGCACAGCGCCTCACGGTATAGACCCCTGGCTGTAGACGCCGTGTGACGTCCTGGGTCGGAGCGTCACACGGTGTCTTCGCCGGCTGCTATAGGTGCGGGGCTGAACAGCACACCGCCAGCCAGATATACCGCGTGACGGCGGTGCGAACTGCGAGCAGCCCGGTCCCCGTCGGCGACGCCTGACCGCCGCCTGTAGCCGGGGCCGGCACATCGCGACGATGCCGGCGGCCCGCAAGGCCGGGTTCGTTGCGCAAGCCGCAGGAGGCGACGTGCGCCCACGCGGCAGGCAACCAGCGCGCGGGCGCGCTTACGCCTCGCCGCCTGCGGGATAGGCAATCCGGGTCAGCAGATCCGTCAGCTTCTCGGGCTCGCCGGGACTCAGGTCGGCAACCAGACGCTCAGCCAGCGGCTCTGCCGCCACATGGGCCGCATCGAAGAGTTCCACGCCCTGAGGCGTGATTTCCACCGCCCGCACCCGCCGGTCCCCCGGAACGTTCTTGCGTACAGCCAGCCCTCTACGCTCCAGATCGTCCACAATCCTCATGATGCCCGCCTTGTCATACCCCGTCGCGGCCGCCAAGTCCCGCTGCACTGTGGGCCCACGGTCGACAAGCACGATCAGCACGGCGAAGTGCCGCAACTCGATGCCGAGCGGCCGAAGCGCCTCCTCCATCACGGCGGCCGCGCGCCAGTGCGCCCGGCGCAGCAGCAAGCCGAGAGCGAAAGGCGAAGCATCCCCGGGGCGGTCGGTCACGCGCGAGGGGGTGGTTCCGGGAGGGATGTCGGCGGCCATGCGGCCAACATTACGCCGTCCACTCATTCGATACGGTATCGCCTGAAACCACATAGGGCTCGTC
This sequence comes from Streptomyces puniciscabiei, assembly GCF_006715785.1. NCBI lineage: Bacteria > Bacillati > Actinomycetota > Actinomycetes > Kitasatosporales > Streptomycetaceae > Streptomyces > Streptomyces puniciscabiei. The sequence goes on along the minus strand of NZ_VFNX01000002.1, from coordinate 45,396 downwards.
TGCTGCGCAGACCTGCCCAGTCCCCAGTCCTCCGTTGTCGCGTCAGCCTGAGCTATCAGGCCTACAACGCCATGGAGCGCATTGTGGCTCCCCGCTCAATCGTGAAGAGACAGACCGCGGCGGCAAGGCAGAAACCCACGCGTGCCGATCTCGCAGGTCAGCCTTCGGAGGGACGCGGGGCGCGCAGGTGCGCCCGTTCCTTCAGCTCCTCCTCGTCGACCACCGTGAGCATCGGCTGACCCGGCGCGCACACCATGGTCACCACGAACCTGGTCGGCGCGTCCGACAGGGCGTTGCCATCCTGATGGTGGATCACGTCGCCGCCCGGCTCCCAGAACGTCCCACCGGCCTCGACCACTCGCTCCGGCTCCCTCTCGAGCTCGAACCGGAGCGCGCCCTCCATCACGTAGCCGAACGACGGGCCCGAGTGGCGATGCGGAGGGAGCCCGGGGTGACCGGGAGGCCACTCGACGAGAATGGTCATTCCCGAACCACCTTCGGGAAAGAAGGGGGGGTGACCTCCTGCAGCAACTGGACCTCGGGCGGCAGGGAGACCTCATTGGCGGTCCCGTGCTCCGGGTTCTTCTCCGACATGCGCCACACCTCCGTGAGCCCGTCTCGAGACCACCCTGCCTTCCGTCGGCAACCGCCACAATCCGAGAGCCGGCGGCACCGCCTCCCACGCCCCCCATATCCCGGGCCTGTCGATTTCCGGGTACGCCGGTCGGCCCTGCCTCTTGGCTCCGCGCCTGCCATGCCCAACACTGTGCCGGTGACGCAGGGTGCGGGCGGCGGGCGCTGTCCGCGTTGGATTGCTGGCTGCGGAGGCGGGCCGCGGAGCCCGTGGGATATCGGCCGGAGCTGTCCCGTTCGTGCGGCAGGAGAGCAGGACTACCGCTACGACCATCGCATGCCGATGGCGGAGAGTTGTTCCACCCGTTCCGGGGGCAGCGTGGCGGCTCTGCTGCGTTGGTTCCCGATCCATGCCCCGAGCCAGATCTGCTGCTCCTCCTGGTTCTCGCCGTTGCCCCTCTTCGCGTCCCTGACGACCATCGTCTCGATGTGCTTGCGTGGTACCCGAAGGTGTCCTTCGCGTTCGTAGTACTGCTTGGCGGCGGCGTAGTTCATGGCCCATTTGTCGGCCTGCGTACGGCGCGGCTTCGGTTTCTCGTCCTCGGCCGCGGGCTCGATTCCGAGGATGTGCTCACACATCCATTGCTGGACGGTGGTGAGTTTGTCCCAGCCGAGGCGGACGGAGCGTACCCATCGGCCGAGGTCCTGGCCCTGGTGCACGACGTCGCCCGGCTCCATCGGGAGCTTGCCGTCGGCTTCGAGGTGGAGCCGGGTGAGGTGGAATGCGCGTTGCCCTTCCACGGGCCAGGCGGGGCACCATGAGGGGTCGATGTCGTCCAGCTGCTCGCGCCGTTCCTGCGACAGCGCTCCGCCCGGCAGGCCTTCGGTACGCCGCTGTTCGATCTCGGCTGCCTTGCGGGCGGCGGCTCGCTGGTTCTTGAGCCATGCCGACCTTGTGACCTTGGTAGGTGGCGTCCAGCGGCGCGAGCAGGTGCCCGTTCTGCGCGGCCCACGCGCGCGCGGCGGCGAGTCCTTCCTCCCATGCGACGTCGTAGTGCGACCAGACCATGCCGAGCTGTTCGATGCGGTCGGGGTCCAGACGGCCGCGGGCGTAGAAGCGCCGGTTGTCGGCGATCCACTGCCCGAGGGGGAAGTCGGTGAGCGTGGCCGGCCACCCCTCGGCTTGCACCGCCTGGTCGTCGCCGCCGGGCACGCGGTAGGTGAACGGTACCTTCAGGTCGCCGTGCTCGCGGTTGTAGATGACGGCGGCCTCGATGGCGCGTCGCCAGTGTTCGTGCTCGGGGTTGAGGACTCGCAGGTTGATGAACACCGCGAGCTGGGCGGGGTCGCGGGGCGTTGAGAACTTCAGCAGCTGGCGGGCAGGAGTCGACGGCCCGGCCCTTCCCCCTCGCCTTCTCCCTCCGAGCCCCCGCTGCGGCTCTGAACACCCCTGACACGGCTTGGCGCCTGCTGCTGCGCCAGAGCCTCCACGACCCTGGCGTCGTGCGCCCGGAGGGCTTCCAGTAGCTTGGCCAGCCCGCCGAACGCCCGGCTGGTGAGCATGTTGTCTGCCGTCTCTCCGGGCCCGAGCAGGACCGGCACCACGAGGCTGGCCACCTTCCCTTCGCCGGGCTGCATGCGTAGTGCACGGCCGACGGCTTGGACGAGGTCGGGCATGGAGCCGCGTACGTCGGCCCAGTAGACGCTGTCGCAGTTGCGGGTGTCGACGCCTTCGCCCAGCACTTTCACCGAGCCCAGGAAGGCCTTCTCCACGATCGTGCCGTCGGTGGCGATCCCGTCGGTGAACTCGGTGAGAACCCGCCGCCGGTGGTTGGGCTTGTGCTCCCCACACAGCCAGTTGGCCCAAATCATCTCGGGGTACAGCTCGGGGTCGGTGGCGTGCAGTTGCGCAGCGACATCGGGGAGGCCGGCCGCGAACGCTTCGGCCTCCTTGACGAGGTGGTGGAATACCAACGTGCGCCGGAAGTTCTCCTCGGCCGACGCCTTCACCAGCGCGGTCTGGAGCGCGGCGAGCCTGGCCCCGCGGACCTCGTCCGAGCGGCCTGCGGCGCCCAGGAGTTGGGCGGCCTGGAGTTGGGTGTCGGTGATGTCCACGCAAACGACCTGGGCCTCGTGGACACCGGCCTCCTGGCCGAGGACCGGCGCCCCGGCGCCGAGTTCCTCGCCTGGTCCGCCGTCCACGGGCTCGCCGTCCTCCTCATCGACGGCCCCCTGCGCGGCCTCCACCCCACCCAAGCCCACGACGCGGGCCGGCACGTCATCGACATGATCGAACGCGGCATCTGACGCCAACAGGCGCGGAAGAAACCCCCACCCCCCGACCCGCCAGAGAGTCAGAGGCCGGTAGCACGTTTGCTACCGGCCTCTGACCTTGTACTTCAACGTCGGGGTGCCGGTATTTGAACCCACGGACCTCTTCGTCCCGAAGCAACCTGGGCGGTGGCTCGACCTTGGGCCGGTGTGACTCTCACCTGCTGCGACAGTCCGTAGGTGTACGCGAGTGTCCGCCGCCGTCCGTCGGCGCTGTCACGCAGTGAGACACTGAGCCTTTTCAGCGTGGCCACCGATCGGGTGATGACCTTGGTGCCCGCAACGGACAGGGCTCCCGTGCCGTTGGGTGAGGTGTTCGAAGTCTCAACCTGCCGGTCCAGGAGCCCTGTTGGTTCCCTATCCTGCCGCACTCGACCTGCCTCATGCGCTGGTCGAGTGGGTCACGATGCTTATCGTCACCCGCGAGGGTGACCGCCGCTGCAAGCTCCCGCCGCACCAGCGCGCCCTCGTCGCTCTCGCCTACCTGCGCAAGCACGAGACTCTCGCGCAGATCGCCGCCGGGTTCGGCATATCCGTCGGCACCGCCCACGCCTACACCACCGCCGTCGTGCGGCTCCTCGCCGACCGGGCGCCGGGCCTGCTCAAGACCCTGCGCGAGCACGACCCGGACTACGTACTCCTGGACGGCACCCTCAGCGAGTGCGACCGCCTGGGCGACGGACGCGCCGATTACTCCCACAAGCACCGGCGCCACGGCGTGAACGTGCAGGTCGTCACCGATCCCGTAGGCCAGCTTCTGTGGATCTCGCCGGCCTTGCCGGGCCGTGCTCACGATCTGACCGCCGCACGCACCCACCGCATCATCCGAATCTGCGAACGCCAGGGCGTCCCGATCGTCGCCGACCGCGCCTACATCGGCGCCGGCTCCTGGGCCACCACCGCCATCCGCCGCCCGCCCAACGGCGAACTGTCACCGACCGAGCGGACGCTGAACCGGGCACTCGCCCAGGCCCGCGCTCCCGTCGAACGAGGTGTCGCCCGCCTGAAGTCCTGGCGGATCTTCCGCCGCAGCCGCTGCAGCCCGAACCGCATGACGGACATCGCCGCCGCAGTCCTCACCCTGGAGAGGCAACGTTGAAAAGGCTCACTCACAGCTGAGCCTGTCGGCATACCTGCGACATGTGACTACCGTGGTTCGTACGCCGTGGTCACCGGGATTGCTCCCAGCAACTGATATCCGCACGTCTTCGCTCCTGCCAGCAGGGTCCCCGGGTAGAAGCCCTGCGTGGCGCCCGACGGATAGTCGACGGTCATCTCCAACTTGCGGGTCGTGTTGCCGGGAAGGTTGCCGAGGACAGCATCACCGCCGACCCACTGTGCGGTCGACGCCTTGGTCGCCGGGTGCCAGGTCATGATCAGGTGATGCCATGACCCGCCGTTGAACTTCCACCAGACCGTCGGCGCCGCGCCCTTGTGGTTGCTGGGCGCCGCCATCTGGTAGTCGAAGAACACGCCCGACAGCGGCGCCGACTTGGCGTTGCGCACGGTGGTGTGGGTGACCAGGTTCTGCCCGGCCCTCGTGGAGATCGGTTGGCCGGACCCGTTGCCCGAACCAGTGATCTCGCCGAGGGAACAGGTCGGCTTGACACTGGCGGACGTTGTAGGCGCGGCTTGAGCTGTGCCGGGGAGCATGGCCAGCACGCTCACCCCCGTCGCTGCTGCCGCGACTCCCCACCTGAAGAGCCTCATGAATCCCCTCCTCCTCGCGCCGTGCCGTCACGTGCGCGAGCAGATCCTACGATCATTCGGAGCCTCGCCGGCAACGGCCTTCGCGCAAGTGCGCTCAGCTTGGGAAGCTGCGATCACTGACGGTCGGTTCAAGCTCTGACCTGGGAGAAGGTTCGACCCGTGATCCGTCCGGACTCGGCCGCCCATCATTGCCCGCTGCTCTCAGCTCGTTCTGGTGCGGTAGTTGGGCAGATTTCCACGGACCGGGACGCAATCACCTTCCGCGGCGCCGCGATGTCAGGTGTGCATCGGAACGGGAGACTGCGACCTAGCGTTCTGTTTTCTGGAGCTTGCCCACGGACGCTTTCGCCACCTCTTGGAGCAGGTTGGGGTAATAGGCATCACGTGCGAATACCGTGATGGTGAGCGTTACTGTGCCCACTCGCACCAGGCCAATGGTCGCGCATTCGCTCAGCCTGCTGGAAATCAGACCGACACGGGTAACGGTGGAATCGTCGCCCATCACCGGCAGTTTCAGGGGGGCCAAGTTCATGCGCTGTGTTCCATCTGTGAGATGGGGGCATCTCTTGGCGGAACTGCGAGTTTCCTTGATGACCCGCTGCGCATCGGCCGATGAGGCATGGCCGACCAACGAGACCCTGATGAGCATCGTTCCGGCGGTCGTGTTGGCAGTGAAGGCCCTACCCAGTTCGGAAGAGGGATGGTAGGAGTCAGCGGACGCGTTGGAAGCGTTCAGGAATTCCGTGCAGACCGGCCCTCCGGAGCTCGCTGTGAGCTTTCGGCTCATGATCCCGGTGCTGTCCCGGGCTGTGTCAGCTCGCAGTCCCGGAACATCTGCGGCGGTTATCACGGCAGCTTTGAGCTGGTTCTCCGTCATCGGCGTCTCACTCGCCACCGAAGGCGAAGCGGCACCTGTTGGTGAGCCGGTGAGGTCGGTACTCGACTGCGTCGACCGCCTTGCGGCAGTTGGCGCAGGAGTTTGGTGTGCCTGGGCCGTTCCGCTGCCACTGCTGCACGCCGACGCCGGGATAATGCACAACGAGAGAACCGCTGCGCACGCAACGCGCCGGGCCTTGAGATTCACAGTCCCACCCCTGGGTCATCAGTTCGATCAGCGCAGGCAGTGTAACGGTCCTGACCTCTCAGTCCAGGGGCACAAGATGCTGGCCTGCGCCGACGCACCTCATGCCGCCGGAGCTTGTTGCCCCTGACAGGTCATGAGGCGGCACCGTGGGCCGGATCGCCGTCCCACCTGAGCCGGTCATCCGGAGGCCGCTCACGAGGCGTACCTGCTCCACCACCACTTAGACGTCGTTTCTTATGGCTATCGGCAGGCAGTAGGCGGATGTGACCGGAGCGATGTCAGAGTCTGCGGTTAGGGTTCGCGTCCATGGGCATCCACTGCGAGTACGTCCGTCTCTCCCCTGCTGAGCTGCAGCGGTCGTTGAGCGATCCGTCCTGGGCGCAGGAACACATCGACGAGCTGGGTGATGCCTGGGCCGAAGAGGACCCGCTTCCACCCGAGAAGGCGCCCTACTTCAGCATCGAGAAGTCGTGGCACAAGCTGCACTACCTCATTGCCGCCCACGGTGGCATGCCGGTCGATGTCATCCACGGAGGGGCTGAGCTTCCGTTGGAGGACGACATGGACTTCGGCCCCGCCAGGTATTTGAGCCCCGAGGACGTCGCCCGGGCCAGCGGCTGCCTCGCCACCACACCGTTTGACGAGTTGGCCCGACACTACGACTTGGCGGCCATGCGCAGCGCCGAGATCTACCCCCTGCCGGAATCCGAAACCGAGGTCCCCTCGGACCTGGACACCCTGCAGCACCGCTACGAGGAGCTGACCCGGTTCTTGTCCGCTGCCGCCACCGCAGGCGATGGCGTAGTCCTCATGCTGGTCTGACGCGGCTCCCAGCCTGTCTGCTCGGATCATCTGTCCAGACGGCGTTGGCAGATGAGGGCTGCGGCTATGCCGACGAAGGCGAGGAAGTGCTCGGCCTTGCGTTCGTAGCGGCGGTGCAGGCGGCGGCATCCGGCCAGCCAGGAAACCGTCCTCTCGACCACCCAGCGGTGGCGGCCCAGCCGTGTGGAGGACTCGATGCCCTTGCGCGCGATGCGGTGACGGATGCCTCGCTTGCGGAGCCATCGGCGCAGGTGGTCGTAGTCGTATCCCTTGTCGCCATGGAGCTTGGCCGGTCGCCGGCGGCGCGGGCCGCGCCGGGAGCGGATGGGCGGTATCCCACGCACGAGCGGTTCCAGGCCGAGGCTGTCGTGCATGTTGGCGCCGGAGATGCCCAGTGACAGGGGCAGACCGTTCCGGTCGGTGATCAGGTGGATTTTCGATCCGCTCTTGCCGCGGTCGGTCGGATTCGGTCCGGTCAGTGGCCCCCTTTTGCCGCCCGGACACTGACAGAGTCGATCGCGCACCGCGACCAGTCCAGTTCACCGCGGGCGCCGAGTTCGTCGAGGACGACCCGGTGGAGACGAGCCCACACCCTGGCCCGGCTCCACTGGGCGAAGCGCCGGTAGACCGTGGGCCAGGCCGGACCGAACACGGGCGGCAGTTGACGCCAAGTGCAGCCCGAGGTGGCTACAAAGATGATCGCCGCCAGAGTCTCTCGGTCACCTGCCCGCCGTCGACCCCCGCCCTGCGGACGCTTCACCTCAGTCGGTGGGACCACCCGCCGGAACAGGACCCACAACTCATCCGGCACCAACCGCTCAACCAGATCCGTCATGCACGGTTCAACGAGCGACCACACCAAAAGAAACGACCTCTTATGTGACGTCGTCATCAATCGGCTGCATGCAGGAGATCTCCGACCCAGATCATCGAGGGTGGGAAGTTCTTGGGCAGGGTCCTCCACTTGCAGCCGGTGTCGACGACGTAGCGGATCGCGTCGACGATCTCGCGCCGGGCTTCTCGGGACGTCCCCGGTGGGCATCTCGCAGGCTGGCAGCGGCAGCAGGGCCTCGATCAGGGCCCACTCGTCGTCGAAGGTGTCGGCCGGATAGCAGCGGGACCTGCTCATGTCGGCGTACACGCGAACGTACCCAGCCGCGTACGGGTGAACGTGCTCAGCGTTCGGGTACGCCTGATCGTGGGCAACGCCGTTACAGAGCCCAGATGTGGAGGGCGTGGTCGAGGTTGGACACGGTGTACCAGGTGCCGTCTCCGAGAGCCTTGGGCAGGCCGGGCACCTCGAAGGGATAGGTGATCTGGTCGATCAGCTGCATGTGGACCGCGTCGACGAGCCAGTGCCGGCCTGTGCTGAACTCCTCGTCGCTCTCGACGGTCCCGACGACGAGGGTCTTTTCGTCGACGAAGCCGCCCTCGTAGCCGAAAAACGCCTGCGCCTCGTCATCTGTGGTCTCCTCCTCGAACGCAGGATACGGGGGAAGCACGTCCGCGTTGAGTTCGGCCACCACGGAGCCGTCGGCGACCAGATGAACGGCGAGAACGTCCTGGTCATGGGTCACTGTGAGCAGACGATCTCCGCTCGGGCTCACTCCCAGCAGGACACGGTCCTCGTCGCCGAAGCTGTGGACAATGAGGGCGTGACCGTCCCACTTCCCCCAGCGCAGGGGTGATCCGTCCTGGCCTTCTCCGATGGTCAGACCCATCTGGCCGGGGTCCGGATGCGGAACGTGGAGGGAGCCCGCCGCGGCCGTGCGAGTCTGCGTGCGGGCCAGCACCGTGCCGTCAGCGGCGTCGATGACCAGCCACTCTTCCCCGCGGTCGTGGTCCGAGGCGTCGTGCTCCAGAGGACCGTGGACATGGGCCCACACAGTATTCCCGTCCAAGGAGAAGCCGGCCGAGCCACGGTTGGCATAGCGGTGGTCTCTGTCGTCCGCGTACTCGGAGAAGTCTGTGTGCCCCACGCAGCCTGCCCAGCAGCGGTGCCGCAGTTCCCACCGTGGGCTTCCCGACTGGTCAACGGCTCGCAGTGCATGCGGTCCGGTGAAGACAACCAGGTCAGCGGCAGGCGACACTGCGCTCGTGCCGAACCGGCGAGGCCAGGGCGCCGGAAAGGAGACGGTCGAGGCCGTGGTCGGCGGCTGGACTTCCTGGACGATCAGCTCTGTGTCCCCTCGCTGTACGAGGAGCCGCGATGTGAGCCGGGGCTCCAGATGAGGCGCTGCGTCGGCCCCGGAGAATGGGAGAGGGGCCGCGAGCGTAGTCACAAGGCGAGCAAGGCGGGGCACAGGCGCTCCGAAAGGACTGGGGGACTCTTGCCGGGACCCTACGACAGGCCGCTGACCCCATGCGCATTCAACCCTCTCCGCAGCACTGACCAGGATGCACGGGGCCGGATATGCGGAAAGTGGGTACGTTCTCCGTACCCGCCTGGGCACAGAAGGACGTACCCCGACATGCCCGACGTCGCCGTGGTGGGGGAGTGGGACGGGCGGTCGGGAAGCCGGTGCCGGCGATCTGGGCAGTGTTTCCAGGACGGTCACGGGCTGGGAGCAGCGCTTCGTCAGCTCTGGTCGGCCAGCGCAGCATTGGACAGCTGCGGGTTGCGTTCTCTTACTGGTCTGCGGCTGGGGAGTCGGAGCGGTTCACGGCGGACAGTGCCGCCTGAAGTGCGGCTTGGGTCTCGGCGTCGATGCGGCGGACTAGGTCGGCGGCCGGTAGATCGCGCACCAGGGGATAGGACTGTCCTGCCCAGAGGTTGACGAGGTCCGCTTCACCGCGGGCGCGGCCCGCCTGACGCAGGGGGGCTGTCAGGTGGTGCACCTCTGGATAGGCAGCGGGGGCGTGCGCGGTGTGCTGGTCGAGGAACTGGTTGCGGATGCCGCGTGCGGCACGACCGGTGAAGGCGCGGGTCACGGCTGTGGGGGCGGACCGGTGCGGGGCTTCGCGGTGTACGGGGGCCGTGCCGGCCTCGGGGCAGCACAGGAAGGCGGTACCCAGTGCCGCTGCCCTGGCACCTGCGGCGAGGACAGCGGCGACTGCGGCGCCGGTGGCGATGCCGCCGGTGGCGACGAGAGGCAGGTGAGTGCGCGCCGCCAGCAGTTGCAGAAGGCTGAGCAGGCCGATGCTGGCGTCGTCGTCGGATCCGCCTCGGTGTCCGCCTGCCTCGCTGCCCTGTGCCACGAGCACGTCGGCGCCTGCTGTGGTGGCTTCGGTGGCTTCTTGGGGAGAGCCGACCGTCACCCAGACCTCGCTGCCCACGCCTTGCAGGCGGGTCACGGTTTCCGCGTCGGGGCAGCCGAAGGTGAAGGACACCACTGGGACGGGCTCGTGGAGCAGGAGGGTGAGTTTGGCTGTCCAGTCGTCGTCCTCGAACACCGGATCGCCGAGCTCGATGCCTGCGTGACGGGCGGTGTCGGCGAGGGATGCGGCATATCGGGCCACGTCGTCTTGCCGGGCTGGTTCCCCGGGCACGAAGAGGTTGACACCGAAGGGTTCGCTGGTGAGCCGGCGCGTCACGGTCAGCTGCTCAGCCAGGGAGGCGGCCGTCAGATATGGCATCCCCGGGGTGGGCCGGTCCGACATCGCCTGGTGGCAGCCGCGTCGCGCGGCCCCGGGTCGGCTCTTCGTCGCGGTGTTTGCCGGGACACTGGGCGTGGTCTTCGCGGTGGCGATGGGACTCTGCACCGGCAGTTCGATCAGTGTGGCGGTCAGCGCCGCACTAGGTCTGTTCTTCGGGGCCACCGCGGGCGGAGCGGCCGCCGCGGACGCTCGTTCCAGCGCGACGGTACGTCCCCCGCTGGGTCGCCTGCGGTGGCCGGCCGCTCTCACGGCCGGCGGGATCGCCCTCACGGCGACCGGGGTGGGGGTCGGGTTCGCGACGGCGGGCCTCACTGGGGTGCTGGTGGGCTGCGCGGCGGTGAGCGCGGTGGCGACGGTCGCCGTCTGGTACGCCTGGGAGTCTGGGGCCGTCGCCGGGGTTCCAGCCGATCTGACCACCGCTGCCACACCGCGGGCGTTCCTGGTCCGCGATCGCCGGGTCTTCTGGGCGATGTCCGCGACGATGGGACTCGGTTGGCTGCTCTCCTTCGGGCTCGCCGGCCTGGCGGTCGGTTCCACCGCCGTCCTGGGTGTCGGGCTGTTCTTCGCCGTGCTGTTCGCGGGCGCGGGATTCAGCGAGAGCGCCTGGGGGATGTACGCCGTCACCAAGGGCTGGTTGTGTCTCGCCGGGCGGCTGCCCTGGCGCTTCGTGGGTTTCCTGGTGGACGCACACGAGCACAGGGGGGTGCTGAGGCGAGTGGGAGGCGTCTACCAGTTCCGCCACGCCCAGTTGCAGAAACATCTCGCCACCCACCGCTGAGCGCTGGTCGACCGGGCTTCAGAGGGCGTAAGTGACGTGCTGCCTTTTCGCGCTTGCAGCTGGGGCTGTCGGGATGGTGGCCTCTCCGGGTGCCTACGGCCGTGGCTGGGTGAACACTCCCTGCGCCGGCTCGATCAGGACCCCGTGTTCGACCAGCCGCTTGAGCTTCAGCCGGACGTTGTTGACGTTGCTGGGCGCGATCTCCAGATCCATCGCCTCGCAGACCGCCCGTGCCCGCAGCGGAACGTCGGCCGCAGCGAACACCGCCATGATCTGCCGGTAGGCCGGATGGTCCGGCAGCTTCGCGGCCGGCGGCGTCGGCGGGGCCGGATCAGGCAGCGCCAGCAGATCGGGGGCTGGTCGCCATGGTCAGCACCGTAACCGGCTGTCCTTGGTCTTGCGCGAGCCTTTCGCCGTACGTGCCGCTCATCCTGCAGGGCAACGGCCACACTGACACCGTCCCGGCGGGCCGGACCATCCCGTCCACCTTGGAGTTCATCGACGGCCTGAAGGTCATCATCCGAGAACTCCGCGGTCTGTAGTGCCAACGGCGGCGCATTTGAGCCCGGCCGTTGAGGCTTCGCAGTTCCTGGTGGGGCAGTCGGGTCCATGCTCAGGATGTTGATGTGCGTCGTTGAGCATGGCATGAGGGCCCCTCGTGGCGATCAGCCTGTGACTGCAGTCAGCACCGAACGCCATGGCGTATCAGGCCGCCCTTCACCGCACCACCAAGGTCGCGGCCCGCACCTGTGTGCACGCGGTGCACGGGCACGGGGCGGCTGCACCGCTGGGAGAACGGTGCAGCCGGGCGGGCGGTCCCGAAGGATCCGCACACTCCGCGGGATGCGCAGGCGCCGCCGGGAAATCGGGCCCGTCGCACCGCCCGCCCGGGCGGTCATCCTGCGGCCCATCGGATGGCCGGCCGGCTGCGGCACGCCAGCCGGGCACCACCAGTTCCCCGAACAGCTCATAGAGACTCACCTGGGCAGGTCACGCACCACGACGGACACCACCGCGAGGATCACGGTGGCCACCGCGATGGCGACTATCACCGCCCGTCCGTTCCACGACGCCAGCCGGTCCGTCGCGCGTCCATGCGCGCCGGCATCGTTGTGACTGTCCGACCAGTACGGGAGTCAGTACACCTCCAGCGAGGCCGTACAGGGCTGCGCGTCAGCGTTGTGAGCATCCATGCACTGACAACGAACGGTCCGGCTCGTAGGCTGCGCCATGACCGAGATCCACACCCCGACGCCGCGCGACGCCTTCGCTCGGCCATGTCTCGTGCGGCGCGGCCGGCGCCGCCTCGGAGAACGGTATGACACCGGCCGGGTACGTCCGGGACGTCGTGGAGCGGGTGACCCCCATCGTGCTGGCCGCGCGAGCCACCGGAGAGGTCGAACCTGATCAGATCCTCGCCGAGCACATAAGGCACACCGCCGGCTCTGCTCCGCTCCTACCGGCTGCGTTTGGGAATGGAGGCGTGTAGGGAAATTAGGGTCGACGACCGGGGTGCGCCCCGACTCGGATTTCCACTTCCGGTCGTGCGGGGCAGGACCAGTAAGGATGACCTGGATCGGATGAAAGGCGCATCGGGTGCTGGTGCCCTTCCGTACAGGGCGGCCAGACGATGGCATGACCTTCCTCGTCGCGCACTTCCTCAAGGACCAGGTCCTGTACTTGGTCGGCGAGCACCCAGATACACCCGTCCAGATCCTGTGCGGGATCCACTGCCAGATGCCCGATTCTCCGGCCGGCCACGGACAGGTCTGCTCGGAGCAGTCCATCGGTCAAGCCGCTGCTGTCCTCTTTGAGTCGGGCAGACAGTCCGGACGCAACGAGATCGCGCAGCACTGCCTGGAAGGGCTCGTCAATCCCCTGGTCCATGCTTCCCCTTAGTTGACGCCGGGCCGGTAGGTGCAGTTCACCCACGCGTACCCGCCGGAGGTGGGCCTGGCGATGCTGTGCCAGAACCACAGGAAGGACACCGACGAACCATTGTGCATCTGGTGTTTGAGGCTGCTGCGGACGATCGAGAACGGGTTGCCCAGATTTCCGTGGAACCAGTAGTTCCACGGCTCGTTGTGCGGCTGGTAGCTGTTTGCCTGGTAGTTGTCTGCGAAGCTCTGATTGCTGAAGTTGACGGCTCCCAGCGAGGCGTTGGCCGGTGCGAGACGGACACTCCAGGGGATGCTGGCATTGCTCTCTTGGAGCGTCACCGTGGCCGAGGTGTCGTTGAACGTGCCCGTGCAGTTTCTCGTCGTGGCGGCCGGTGCGACCGCGTCCGGAACCACTGCGGCGGACACGCTGGCGCCGCTCCTGCCATCACCATCCGCTTCGAGCGCGGCGAGCAGGCGCTGCCCTTCCGGACTGTCGAATGAACCGCCGCCGTTGTCGCCGTGCTGCGCGGTCAGATCCGCCAGGACACCCTGCAGAGTTTGCTGAGGTGCGTCGTCGCCCGGCGCAGCCGATGCGTTGCCAGCTGTCGCTCCGAAGAGCGTGGTCGTGGCGAGGATGACAGTGCCGAGGGCCAAGGCAGACTGTGGACGCTTCTTCATGTCTTTCCCCACATAGCTGTTGCCGACACGCCGTTGGTCACGCGACGCGTGTTGATCATGCCGGACGCTCGAACGACTGTACGTGAGAAGTAGCCATCTTTAGCGCCGTCTTGATGGCTGGTGTTGCATCGCTGGCACGCCAGCCAGCGCCCGCTTACCTCGGCGCGGGCCAGATGCTCGCTTCTCACGGTCCGGTTCGATGCCGACAAGGGCCCTCAGCAGCGCGGCCCCCCTGGTCTCCAGGTCGGCCTGACGGCGCAACAGTTTGACCTGGACAGGTGAGGGGTTCAGCTGATTGATCCCGGCGGTCAGGAACGCGGCCCGGCCGGGGACCGTCTTGGACTGCGGCGAAGCGCTCCCCGAACCATGAAGGAACCCATCAAGTGGCTCTCTCCTCCCGCATCCGTCGCCGGTCGGCCGCGTTTGCGCTCGTCGCCGCTGTGACCCTGCTTGGCTTCGCGAGCTGGTACGTGTTCTCGGGCCGAGGCACAGGGCTGCTGCCGCAGAGCAGCTGGGGGCCGTGGCGGGAGAAGTCGCAAGTGAACCACTGGGGAGTGCAGGTGCGGGTCAATTCGTGGAGCAACGCCGCTGAGGCGCACGTGCACATGGGTAAAGCCGAGGACTTCACCATGGAGGCGTACGGCACGAGAGCCAGTGCCACGACGGACATGGACGGAACCCGGTTCACCCTGACGCCCGACGGCAAGATCACCGGACAGTGGCCACAGGAGCACGGCACGAGGTGACGCACGCACCCGCCCGCTCGTAGCCCAGCAACCCATCCATCACTTGGACGGTGCGCTCGCGGCGACGGCGAGGCGGCCGGGCTGGTCGCACTGATCGTGGACGACTCCATTCCACAGCCGGTGCTGGCCGAGATCGCCGAGGAGATCGGCGTCACCTCGTCCCGCGCGGTCAACCTGGTGGGCTGACCACCCAGTTCGCCGTATCCGTCGTGGCCCGCCGCCTCACCAAGGCGGCGGGCCACGGACTGTGCGCCTGCAGTGTCGGGCGGACAACCAACTGTCCGGTCCGGTCGCCAAGCGCAGCGTCACCGCGGGCCCCGGCACCGGCTAGCCCGGCGTGTCCTGTGGCCTGCTGGTCCTCACCGCGCTCGGTGTGTACGTCGTCCGTAGACGCCGCCACGGCCACCGCCCGACGTCCGCCGACCGCCGCACCGGACCGTGACCGGCAGCCCCGGGCACGTCGGCCGCGTCCCGGCTTCGGACCTGGAGCCGGGGGAGTGGGAGATACCCCGAGTCCCGTTGCAGTACGAGCGGGCCGTCCTCGCCGACGCGCTGGTGGTGCGCTTCGCGCGGGCGGTGATCCTGCTGCGGCTCTCTGCCTGACGTCTCGTCTGGGAGGGGAAATCCCGGTCGGCCGGTACCTGGCCGGTCGTCTGCTATTCAACCTCTGCCGGCTTTGGCCCAGCTCTCATCTGCGGGGCGCTGGTTCAGCCGAGGAAGTTGATGCGGTCGATGAGCCCTGCGCGCACGTGATAGGCGACCAGGACACGAAGGGGAACGTCGCCCAGTCCGTGGGCGATCTCGTGGTCCACCACCCACTCGCCCTCGGTGAGCCCGCCGACGATCTCCGCCTTTCACCGGCCTTCGGCGAACTGGGCTGCATACCGTTCCCGCAGAGCGTCGGGGCCCCGCAGGTAGGTCCCATCACGCAGACGCACGCGCACGTCGTCGGCGTAGGTGGCGACGAAGGCTTCCATGTCGTGATCGTTGTACGCGGCGAGTTGCCGTTCCACTGTCTCCTCAGCGTCCGTCATGAGATGTGATCATGCGGGGTGCCGCGTACCGCCGTCCAGGCCCACCGGCGTACTCGGTGATCCCTTCCGGCGGCTCACGGGGGCCCCTTGTCGCCCACGGCCGGCGGCGGTGGCTCGCCGAAGCGGACGGAGATTTTCTCGAAGCCCTTGAAGGACTCCGTGGTCGCATAGGTGCGGTAGGCGCGCAGGTCGCCGGTGGCGAGGTGGACGTGGTCGGTGAAGGGCGTGGCCAGGCTGCGCGGCCACAGCCGAAGGCGGCGCACGGCGATGATCTCGGCGGCGGTGAGGTACACGATGGCGGCGAGGTAGATCCAGGCGAGCAGGCCGAGCACGATGCCGAACATTCCGTAGGTCGCCGTGGCGCCCCGCAGCACGTGGCCGACGTAGTACGTGCCGCCCCACTGCAGTGCCTGCCAGGCACACGCGGCTCCCAGGGCCGGCCCGTACATGCTGCGCGCAGGCAGTTCGCGCCGGGTCATGAGTCGGTAACTCAGCAGCAGGAGGGTGGCGTTGAGGCCGACACCCGCGACACCGGCGGCAGTCCGGATGCCGACTGCCAGGCGGGTTCCGAAGAGGAGGGCGGCGCCTTCCGCGGTGGACAGGGCCGTCGTCAGGCACAGGCCGGCGGCGAGCAGGAGCAGGAAGTACAGGCTCTTGGCCCGTGACCGCAGCGGGTCGGGGCGGGTGTGCCGCGGCACGGCGAAGATCTTGTTCAGGGCGTGCTGGACCGCCTGGGCGATACCGAGGGCGCCGTAGACGCTGCCGCTGATGCCGACCGCGATGGCCGCGCCGCTGCCGTGGAAGGAGTGGATGTTCTGGCCGAGCTGGTCGCCGATCACGGGGAAGTCGCTGAGTGCTGAGTGCAGCATCGAGTGCTGGAGCTGAGGATTGCCGTGCAGGGCGCCGCTGAGGATCGCCACCAGGAACAGCAGCAGCGGGAAGAGGGAGACGAAGCCGTAGTACGCCAGCAGTGCGGCGAGGTATGTGGCCTGGTCGTCGAAGAACTTGTACACCACCGCGATCGGCATACCCGCCCACCGGTGCCGCCGCTGGTATCGGTCCAGCCGGGCCAGCACGTCCATGTGCCCTCCCACACCCTTCGGTGCGGGCCCGCACCTCGGCCCACTCCTGAGCATTCCGGTGCCCCCAGCAGAGTGGTTCCACACCGGCCCTCATGATCAGTCCGTCCGCGCACCCTGTTTGCGCCTGCCACAGGCCTTGGCCATGAACCGCTCGCCTACGAACCCGGCTGCCCCTCTCTTCGCCGGCCCGGCCCGTCGCCCTCGTGCGGCCGCCACGTCGGGGTAGGGGCACCAGGTGACGTGCCTGGAGTCCGGGCACCGCGATCGGGAGGTGGCACAAGGTGCCTGCTGTACGCCTGGGCTGGCTCGGAGCGCTGGCCCTGGGTGTCGGCGGTGTCCGGGTGGTCGGGGTCCGTGACGACATTCGCCGTGAACCGGATTTGCTGCGGGCGATGCCCGGCGCCGCCGTGGTGGGGGACTCCCGTGCCCATTCGCGCAGTGCGGACAGCAGTACGTACCCGACCTCGTCCAGCGCGAAGGAGTCCGCGCACGGCTCGCTGTCTCCGTCCACGGCGGTGACGGGCCAGACGATGTCCTCGGCCAGCCGGAGCAGGACGAAAGCCAGCTCCGTATCCGCGCGCCCGGCGACGTGTGCGGCGACTGGTACGACCTGGTCGATCTGCCTGAAGGCCGCTTTGCCGCCGCCGTCGGCGACATCACCGGCCACGGCCTTGAGGCCGCCGCCTTCATGGGCATGCTCCGCAGTGCCCTGTCCGCCGCCATCCGCGCCCTGGAACGCCCTGCTCAGGCGTTGGAAGTCGTCGGCCTGTACGCCCGCTCCGTCCACGGCGCCCTGAACACCACCGCCGTCAAAACCCTCATCGACCCCACCAGCCACCTGATCATCTACAGCAGCGCAGGCCACCCGCCCCTGATCCTGCTCCACCCCGACGGCACCTGTGACCTGCTCGACCAGGCCACCGACCCACCCCTGGCCGCACGCATGCAGCACGTCCCCCGACCCGAGGCCGGCCAGACCTACACCCCCGGCGACACCCTCGTCCTCTACACCGACGGGCTCATCGAACGCCGGGATGAAGACATCGACACCGGACTCGGCCGCCTCACCGCCGCCCTGGCCCGCTCCCGCGCCCTCGCGCCCGAGGCCATGGCCGACGCCCTGCTCGCCCACCTCGGCGTGGCCGGCGGCGCCCGCGACGACATCGCTCTGATCATCATCCGGCTCTGAACCCGACCGCCCGCTCAGCGACCGCCCGGTGGCGGCGGCTGTGGACGTTCGCGCAGCAAGAACACCGCCTCGGTGTCCGCCCCTCCGCAGAAACGCTCCAGCAGCAGCCGTATCCGGGCATCGGCGCCTTCACCGACAGCCGACACGATCGCAGCAGACCGGCGGTGCCGGACGGGCGCCAGCTGGCGCTCACAGGGCGGTTGCCCGGTGAGCCGGTCTTGTGTGGACGATCAACCGGCTCAAGAACTCCCGGGCCGTCGTCACCCGCTACGACAAGAGGGCCTACGTCTTCCCTACGGCACCGTGACCACCGCCGCCATCCGTTTATGGCTCCGGCGTGATCACTCGGCCGGAACATGCCCTTATCAGCGGTGAGCATGATGAAGACGACCATCCCGCCACGACGTACTTCAGTTCACCTCGGTGGGTCCTCGCCCGTGAGCCCGTCGACGGATTCACGAATGAGGTCGGCGTGACCGACGTGGCGGGCGTACTCCTCGATGAGGTCCAGGAGGATGCGGCGGAGGTTAAGGCGTTCGCCGCTACGGGTGGTGTAGGCGCCGAGTTGGTCCAGCCCGCCCGTACTGAGCGCCTCGTCGACGATGGCACGTGAACGGGCGACCGATTCCTGCCAGAGAACGCGCAGCTGCTCGGGGGTGTCCTCGGCGGCGGAGCGGTAGTCCCAGCCGGGATTGCTGTCCCAGTCGACGGTGTCCCAGGGAGCACCATCGGGGGAGCCGAGCCACAACCGGGCGAAGTGACTGTCTTCTACGTGCGCCAGGTGCTTGAGGAGGCCGCCCAAAGTGATGGCGGACGTGCCGAGCGTGGCGCGAAGACCGGCGGCGTCCAGGCCGGAGCACTTCCAGGCAAGGGTAGCCCGCTGACGCTCGACGGCGCCGAGGATCGCTGCGACCTCGGTGCCGGCGAGGGGAGGTTCCGGCCAAGCTTCGGTCTGGCTCTCGGTCATGGCCGCAGACCTTAGCGAACGGAGCTGGCAGCGCAGCCAACGGGTGAACCGCAACGAACCGCTCACTCGAAGCCACAAGATCCGCCGGATAGGTCGTAGCCCCCGCCCGGAGTCCGGAAGCCTGTAGGTCCGCCAGTCCGCGACTCTGTGAACCGATGTCATCCCCCTCCCAGGCCGCTGCTTCCCACTTTAGGTACGAGCCCCGGGAGACACGGCGAACGGCTCAGAGTTCGGGGCTCCACAGCGGCTCCCCGGGCCTGGGCCCGACGAGTTCGTCGAGGAACGCGTCCTGCCGGCCGAGGGCGCGGTTCAGCAGGGCGACCATGCCCATGTCGTAACGGCGCCAGTTCGCCTTGTCCCACACCACGACCGGCCAGGCGTCCGGATCCGCGTCCTCTGTCAGCCAGAAGCACTGTTTCCCTCCGTCGCCGTCGCCCCAGGCAAGGAGACCCCCGGCCTCGGGGTAGAAGAAGTACGGGAACGCCTCCGGGTACTTCTCTCGAAGGCCGCGCAGCAGGGTGCCGATCTCGGCAGCGGCGTCCAGGACGGGTCTCAGGGCGGCGATCCCGGCGCCGTACGGGGGCAGTGGGATCAGCGGCGTGAGTCGGCTGCCCACCGTTCCGGGCCCGTATGCGTCAACGAACGCCCGGTAGTCGGCGGGCAGGTCGATGCCGAACAAGGTCCGGGTGTTGCCCCATGGCAGGACTGGCCCCGCCGTCCTGGGCACTGCTCCGGTGATCCGCGCGAACGCGGCAATGTCATCCCGCATCACTGGTACACCATCTGTCAGGGCCTGAGGTTCTTCCCGCTCTTGACATTCTGGACTGTGCCACCGTGGGGTAGCGGGAGCGAGTGCTGGTTTCCGTCGGAGTCCCATGCGGTGGCTCTGAAGATGAACTCGTACGGGATCTCTGCCGCGCTGTCGTTGTACCTGCAGGCCACCGTCAGCAGCGCGGTTCCTCCCTTGTTGAGGTAAGCGTTTACTGCATTGGCGATGTCCGTCATCTCACCGACGTTCACTGGCGTCCTCCAACACGGCGCGATGTTGCGTTGCACACCGCGGCCGTTAAACATCCTGGGGATCAGGTGACAGCGGTCGACCAGTCTCCCGCGCGCCCGGGGGAACAGCGCAGCCGCGCGTTTCTGGGCCTCCTCCAAGCCGGCGATGTTGTTAGTGGAAGGTGCTGTCCCGTCGCCGCCGACCGGAAGCTTCAAGCACGCAGTGGCCGCCGTGGCCCGGTTGTGTGGCCCGAGAGGGGCGTAGTTGATCCAGCCCGGCCCGTTGCGCTCGACAGTACCGGGCGGAAAGGTCTGCGTCAGGCAGGTCGGCTTGCTGTCCGGCCCGCTACTGCTCGATGGGTCCGGCGATGCCGAGGTCCCGCCGGAACCGCAACTCGCGCCGACCTGGCGCGGGGATGTCCACTGATGGGTGCCGGCGGCGTTGACGATGACGAGGCGATCGATGCGGGGGCCACCGCTGTTCGGCTCGCAGAGGCTGTCCCGCAGTTGCTGGAACTGCTGGCCCGTGGAAAGGGAGTGCTCCAGGTCCTGCGTGGTGGCCAGGTCCAGTAGCGGGCCCACGAACGGTTCGAGGTCGAGCCGTAGCACCCGTTCGTAACCGGACCGCACCTTCTGGCCGTTGGCCGAGCCGGAGTCCAGGGGTGCGCCATTGAGTTGCGCGGCGCCGAGGCGTGCCTGCGTCCCGAGTTCTGCCGGGCTCCGTACCGTTTCCGCCTTGACGGCACGTTGGACCTGCTGACCCTGCTCGGTGGTGGTGTAGAGGTAGTCCGCCGGGGGTGTCGTACCACCGGCCGTGGACGGCGTGGTCCAGGTGACGTGCGCGTGAGGGTCGGTCTGGAGCAGCAGCGCGATCTGCTGGAGCACGCGCTGGTTGTCGACCTTGTCGGTGGTGGGGAGGATCTCGCGCAGGTCCTGCGGGTTGCCCAGTCGGCCGGAGTCGACGATCTCCCCCAGGTCGGGCAGCTCTCCTTGGTCGTTGGCCTTTTCGATCGCGTCGGTCGCCTTGCTGCCCGCCTCGGTGTCGCTGGTCGGCCGGTCCTTGGTCATCGCGTCGAGCAGCCCTGCCACGGTGGGCTGCAAAGGGGTGCTGAATGAGAGGTCGCTCGGTCGCAGGTTGCGGGCGTGAAGTCGGCTGCCCACCTTGGGGTCGGGGCCGTACTCGGCGGTCGAGTACACCCAGGCGTAGTCGGTGTGGTTCACGGTCCGTCCGGTGCCCCACGCGATGTTGGGGCGGGTGCCGCTGACCGTCTTGGACCGCTTGGGCTGCAGTGTGCCCAGCGGGTGGGGCTGGTCGGGCACCCTCGGCAGGGACAGAAAGAGCGTGGCCGCGCCCGCCTGGTCGCCGCTGTTGGTGACCGTGTAGGAGTACGAGCACGGGTCGGTCGTGCACAGGTAAGCGTCGTTGCTGGTGATGGTGAAGGCCGGCCCCATGGTCTTGGAGACCGCCTCGGCCGACGTGGCGGGCGGGACGGCGGTCGCCACAGCCGAGGCAGTGGCGGTCCGGGCTACAGCGGCCTGCTTGGTGGTGGCCGGCTTCGGCTCCAGCACGAGGTAGCTGCTGAAGTCACTGTCATCGGCCGGCACGGCGTTCGTACGGTAGTCCGCCGGTTCCGCGGCCTGCCCGGTGCGCTGGGCGGAGTGCCAGACGGCGGACTTGACGGGGCCGTCGTGGCCGGGATCCCCGCCGATGGCAAGGACCGGGTAGGGAGAATCCGCGGCGAGGACGACCGTCCAGCCCTGCGAGGTGTACGCGACCGCCTTACGGCCCTGGAACGTCGCGCCGTCCTGTCGCACCGCCTCGGGGTCGGAGGTGACCTTCCGGACCAGCGCGGCGAGTGAGGCCGGCGTCAGCGAGCCGACGTTCACCCCGAAGCTGTCGAGCATGTAGTAACCGGAGCGCTTCTGCGGCGCGACCCAGTGACCGGTGCTGGTCAGGTCGTGGCCGAACTGGGGATTCTGCTTCGCCCAGAAGGCCGAGTCGCCCTTCAGGTAGAGCTGGTCGCCGGACCATGCGAGGGTGGACTTCCCGGTCACCGGTTCGCTGAGGGTTCCCGACGCCTGCCCTGCGCTGTTGACCGTCAGGTTCGCCCGGGTCATGGGCGCGTGCTCGGTCAGTGCGTAGACCATCGACAGGTCCACCGCCGGCAGGGCGCTCAGTGCCTGCGCCGCCGACGCGCCCTGCCGGGCCGGTGACACGCGGGGCGCCGATGCCTCGTGCTTGGCGTCCCCGGGACCGCCCGACCCGTTCGACGTGCTCGGCCACAGCACGTACAGCAGGCTCGCCAGTACGGCCAGGGCGACGCCCGCGGCCGTGAGGGACCGGGCACGCGTGTGCCGGAACCACCGGGCGACCGCTCGCGGTGAACCGGTCGGCGTTCCTGCCGCGTGGGGCCGGGCCGGCAGCGAAGGTCCCGCGGGTGGCTGCGGCGGCCGGGGCGGGGGAGGCGCCGTGGGCGGCGGGGAAGCAGGGGGCGGGGGAGGCGCCGTCGGCGGCTGGGAAGCACGGGGCGGCGGCGGAAGGGGCGGGGCACCGGAGGGGGCGGGGCGGCCCAGTGGAGGCGGGGTGGCTCGGGGGGTGTGCTGCCACGTGGGGCGGGGCCGGCCGGCGGACCCGTGGGGCGGCTGCGGGTCCTGCCAGGTGGGGCGAGGTCGGTCGGCCGGCCCGTGGGGCGGTTGCGAAGAGGACAACTCGAGCTCCTGGGACGGGTTTCAGTGGTGGCACGAAGCGGCGAGGAACACGAGAAGGACCGCGATGGCGATGATCGCGAGGCAGCTTCCTCCGCCCTCGGGGTTTTTGCGGTTGGTCTCGATCTGCCCGCCGGGAACGAGCCCGGGGTGGTGGACCCGGTAGTGCTCGAGCTGTTCCTTCTCGCCCTGGGACTCGGTTCCCCAGGACGACTTGAAGCTGCATTCGCCGCACCAGTAGCGGTACGCCATGGCGACTCCTGAACGATGTGTGACAAATAGGGCGCGATGAGGTGCTGCGGGGGCTGGTGCCTGCCTGGGCCCGGGGGTCAGCGCCAGCGCCAGCACACGGTGTAGGCGAAGGCGGGGTAGTCGGTGGAGGGCCACGTGGTGTAGCCGTCGCTGCCGCAGAACGAGGCGTCGCTGTAGGTGCTGGTGCGTCCGGTGACGTAGACGTTGGATTTCCCGCAGTCACCCACGTTGGTGAAGGTGTTGCCTGACTTGACCAGGCACTCGTTCCGGACCGCGTAGCCGGCGTCGTCCGGGTAGTTCATGGACAGGCACAGCATCACGTCGAGGGCCGAGTTGCCGGCGACCTTCATGGAGCGCCAGTAGTTGTAGTGCGGCCAGCCTTCGCACTTGGCATGGGAGGTGGTGCCGCGGTAGGCGGCAAGGACCTTGAACGTGCCGGTCCGGCAGGACTGCGTCGACCACTCCTCGGCGCCGGGGGCACCGAAGACGCAGTCGCCCTGGTGGGCGTGGAACGCGCTCCCCCCGGAGCTCTGGTAGCTGAGGCAGAGCACGCGGTCGTAGGCAGCGGAGGAGACGCTCTCGTCGCTGTCGGTGACGCCGTCGCAGCTGTTCAGGTCGGTGGTCCCGGTTTTGATCCGGGCGACCTTGAACGTGCCTGCGGCGCAGTCGGCTGGACTCAGATCGGCCTGCTTGCCGCCGCCGTGGTCATCGAAGCAGTCGCCGACCTCGGCGGTACCGATGGGATCGGTGGGAGTGGCTGACGGCGTGTCCGGGGCCGGATCCGCGGGGTCAGTGGAGGTGCCGCCGCCGGGCTTGTTGTACGGATCGTCAAGGTTTCCCGCGGTGCCGTCGGCGGGGTCGAAAGAGGTGCTGAACGGGTCAGGAAATGGCGGGCTGCTCAGGGTGGGGCCATGAGTGTCCCTGACGGCTTCGGCCCGGGAATGGAGTTGGTGGCCGCCCGCGATGACTGCCACGAGGGCTGCGATCGCGGCGAGGGTGCCGAGGGCCTGCTTGAGTCCGGCCGCCGTGGTGCCGGGGGAGATTCCCGGCCCCGCGGTGCGTCCTGCTCCGGCACCTCCCGGCCGGCCGGAGCCGCGGCCGGCGACTGCCGGTCCGGCGGGCTGCCGGGCGGGCTTGGGCTTCTGCTTCTGCTGGTTCTTTTTCGGCTGGTTGGTCGCAGTGGCAGCCGCCGCAGCCAGTTCCTCCGCCCAGGCCGCCGCGCTCGGACGGCGGGCGGGTTCCGGGTCGAGGGAGGCGCGGGCGAGGTCACCGAGGCGTGAACCGGTCCGGGCGAGGGCCGCCGGGTCCGTCGTGGTCTGGTCGCGGGCGAAGAGCCTGACGGCGAGGAGCCCGAGTTTGTAGACGTCGCTTGCCGCGGTGGCGCGCTCCTCGCCCGGCGGGACCTGCCAGTCGGGGGTCTCGGCCTGCGGCAGCACGCTCGCGCCCCGCAGACGCATGGCGTCGCTGTCGATGAGGAAGCACTCGGGCTGAGGAGCGAGGGCGAACAGCAGGTTCTTCGGGGAGACGTCGCCGACCGTGATGTCGAACGCGTGCAGGCGGTGCAGGGTCGTGGCCAGATCGGCCAGCAGCAGGAGCCGGTCGCGGTCGCCCACGGTCAGGCCGATCCCGGCGACGTAGGCGTCGTCGTTGAGGAGGAACTCCACGGTGGCCAGCCGCCGTTGCCCTGGGCGTACCGCGTTCAGCGACCGGAGCGTGAAGCGGAAGCGGTCAGGGACCGCGCGCATCAGGAACCCGCACGCCTGGCCTTGGCGGTGGACGACGACGGCCGGCCACGCGGTTTTGTCGCACAGCCAGCGCCCCTCGCTGTCGGGGAGGCGGTTGAGCAGCGCCACGGCGGATTCGAGTGCCGTGGTGTCGAGGGCCGGTAGGACGGCGGCGTTGTACTCCTTGTAGACGACCGGCCAGTCGCCGTCCGGGCGCCCCTTGTTGATGCGTTTGTTCCGTACCTGGTGGACGGTACCCTGGCCGCCCTGTCCGAGACGGTCTCCGAGTGTCAGCGTCGTGATGTCGATGGGCGCGGGGCGCGGGGCGCTCATTGCGGCCCGGCTTTCGGTGCCGGCCCCGCGGCCGCTTGCGGCCAGACGGCGAGCAAGGTGCGGTCGTCGTCGAACGTCTCACGAGAGAAGTCCAGGACGTGTCCGAGCCACAACGGCGGCGGGGGTTCGGCGAGATGGTGGGCGAAGAGCGCGCCGACCGCGCCGTCACCGTCGCCGAGCGGATCGCCGAACCCGTCGGTGCCCGTCAACAGCACTATGTGGCCGGACAAGTGGAAGGCGGCCTGCTCCAAGCTGCCGGGGATCCGCGGCAGCGGCGCCACCTCGTTGGTGACCAGCACTGAGTCCGTCCCGGTCTTCGAGGCGAACACCTGGTGGTAGCGGCCGCTCGCCCGGTCCAGCAGCCAGGCGCCGGAGTCCCCGATCCGGAAGAGCTCGACGCGCGGGCCGCCGGCGGTGGGGCGGACCGCGCCGGCGACCAGCGTGGTCGCGCACAGCCGTGCCACCTCCTCGGTCCCGGGGTCGGCGGTCCCGAGCAGCCATCGCGCCAACTCGCCGAGGCGCGAGGCGGCGTAGGCCGCGGCATCGGCCAGATCCAGCGGTCCGGGCCCCTGATCGAGCAGGTGCAGGATGCGCTCGACGGACGCGCGGCACGCCTCGACGGCGCCCTGATGTGATTCCGTGGCGCTGGAGACCCCGTCGGCGACGGCGAACACCACGCTGCCGGTGGTCTCGTGCGCCGCCGCCCGAGCGGTGTCCTGACGGGGCTGCCTGTAGTAACGGTGCTTCGCGCCGCGGACCGAGGCGAAACGAAGAGCGAGGTGGTCGGTGGACCAGCCGTCGCACTCGCTGTCGGGGAAGTCGAAGGCGTACCGGTCAGGAGGCCGGGCCTCGAACTCCATCCCAGGGATGTCCACCGCGACCCGCTGCCACGGCTGCAGGCCGGGGGGTGGCGGGAAGGCGGGACCGGGCAGGGCGGGCGGGTGTGTGGATCCCGGTGAGCCCGCCGGCCGGGGAGGCGCGGGCTGCGGCGCGGGGCTCCCCCCGTGTCCGGTCGTCACAGGCCGACCTCGTCGATCGCCAGGGTGAACTGGTCCGGCTTGCTGACCACCAGTTGCGGACTCGCCGAGTTCAGTGCCTGGCCGGTCGCGACCAGGCTCGCGGTGAGGGACTGGAAGAACTCCGCGACCGCCTTGCCGATATCCGTACCCGGCTTGGCGACGAAGGCGAACTCGGGGCGGGTAGCGACATCGACCATGGTCCGCGCCTGGGCGTCGCCGAGGCCGCAGGCGATGATGTTCGGCGCGGTGGGCGTCCGGTCCCGGTCGACCAGGGCGGCGTGCGGGGAACGCCAGTCGTGCTCGTCCGACGGCTGACCGTCGCTGAGGAAGAACACCACCGGGCGGTGCACCTTGTAGCCCTCGCCGCGCAACCATCGCACGTCGGCGGGAATGCGCTGCAGCAAGTCGTCGAACACGGCCCGGTAGCTGGTCATCCCGCGGATGACCACCCGCGGTACGGAGGTCTCGGTACGCATATCGGCCACCGCGAGCCTGACCTGCACATCGTCGGAGAAGCCGAGAACGGCGAGCCTCAGCTTCGCCGCGATCATCGGCTCCGCGCGCAGCCCCTCGCACAGCGAGGTCACCCCGCCTTGCAGATCGCTCACATAGGGTCCCATCGACGCCGACTCGTCGGCCACGACGTAGGTCGGCAGCAGCACGCCCCTCGTGTCCGCCATCGATCCGCCTCCTCGCACTCGCTCGCTGATGTCGTCAATGGGCTGGTGTCTTTCCCACTGGCGGCCGGCCCGCAACGGCGATGCTGGCTTCCCCCGGACGAAAAGCCCAGGTCATGCAACCGGTCATAGGTGACCGGTCGTCGCGGTAAGCTCGTGACCGTCCGGGCATGGAGCGGAAGGTGACGGTGTGGCGGATACGCTCGGCGAACTGCTGCGCCGGCTGCGTAAGCAGGCGGGGCTGACCCAGCAGGAGCTGGAGGAGCGCGCCGGGGTGAGCGTGAGCACCATCCGCAGAATGGAGAACGACAAACCGTTCGACCACCGGCTCGGCACGGTGACGTTACTGGCGGACGCGCTCGGGGCCGGCCCCCAAGACCGCCAGCGGCTCGCCGCGGCGCTCGGCGGCGTCGCCGGGACACCGGGCGAGGGCATGCCGCCGCAGGACGCGCCGGCGGCGGACGTTCCGGCCGCGCGTTCACCCGAGACCGATACCGCCCCCGCTTCAGGCGCCGTCCATGGCCCGCTCGCCGACGCGGCGGACGATCTGGCCAGAGAGATCAGGCGGCGCTGGCGGCACGAGGAGGCGCAGCGCCGGGTCCACCATCCCTACCCGCTGCCGGTGCGGTGGCGGCAGGTGCCGACCGGCCTGGCCGACCACGCCGAGAACAGCCGGCGCCATGCTTCCCGAGACGCGCAACACGAGACAGACACGAGCGGCTCCCTGGGCGAAATAGCGGATCTCTACCGGCGAGTGGGCACGGGCCGGCTGGTTGTCCTCGGCCGGGCCGGATCCGGCAAATCGGTCCTGGCGATCCGATTCGTCCTGGACCTGCTGGAGGCGCGGGGTACCGGGCGGGGACCCCAGCGGGTACCGGTGATCTTCGGGGTCGGCTCCTGGGACCCGACCGCCGTCCAGCTCCGCGACTGGCTGGCCGAAAGGCTGCTGCGCGACCACCCGCACCTCGCGCGCCGGGTGCCCAGCGGCAAGACGCTGGCCGCGGACCTCCTCGACGCCGACCTCGTCCTGCCCGTCCTCGACGGATTCGACGAGATCGCCGAAGGGCTGCGGCGCAACGCGCTCGACGTGCTCAACCGCGTGCCCACACCACTCGTCCTCACCAGCCGCCGCGGCGAGTTCGCCCAGGCCGTGAAGGCGGCACACACGCCACTCGCCTCGGCCGTCGGCATCGAACTGTGCGACCTGACCCTGGACGACCTCAAGGAGTACCTGCCCCGCACCGACCCGCCACTGCCGGGCACACCCAGCCGGCCGGGGGCCTCCGGCATTTCCGGCGAGGAAGAGCCCGTTGCCACCTGGGAAGCCGTACTCAGCACAGCACAGACCACGAAGGGGCCGGGCGGCATGCACCTCGCCGAGGCCCTGAGCACCCCGTTGATGATCGCCCTGGCGCGGACGCTCTACAGCGACTCCCCCGACCACTGGCCGGACGAACTCCTGGACACGGCGACGTTCCCGGACGCACACGCCATCGAGGAGCACCTGCTCGCCGGATTCGTCCCCGCGGTCTACCGGCACCGCGCCCCCGAGGCGCTTGACGACAGCGGTCCCCGCAGCACACCGCCGGCCCCCGACAAGGCCCAGCGGTGGCTGGGCTACCTCGCCCACCACCTGGTCCGGTTCGACCACGAGCGCCAAGACCTCGCCTGGTGGCAGCTCGGCGAATCACTGCGCCGCTCCACGCGTGTCCTGGCGGTCGTGCTGGCCTCGGCGCTGTGTGTCGCCGTCGCCACCTGGTGTGTCGGCCTAGCCTCCCTGCCGTTCCTGGGATCCTCACCGACCGCCCTCAGCCCCGCGCAGGTCCTGGTCGAGGGCCTCCTCGTCGGCGTGACCGGCGGTCTCGCCTTCGGCGTCACCTACGCGGTCGTCGGCACCTGGAAGAGGAGCAAGGCCTTCGAGCCCACCGCCGTCCGGCTGCGGCTGCCGGGCACCTACCGCGGCATGGGCCGCCGACCGCGCCGCGAGACCACCGCCCTCTTGGGGGCTGTCTTCCTGGGCGGCCTGGTGGTGGGCGCCGGCATGGCGCTCGTCACCAGCCTGCAGGACCACCTGTTCTTCCACGCGCCGCTTGCCACGTCGGCCATGCTCCGGCTCACGCTCACCAACATGCTGCTGTACGGGCTGATCTTCGGCCCCTCCTCCTGTCTGGTCTTCGGGTTCGTGGTCGCGCTCGAAGCCCCCCTCGATGTCACCACAGCAGCCACCCCGGAGGGCCTGCTCTCCTCCAACCGCGTGACGGCCGTAGGCCGGGCCCTCATCCTCGCGCCGATGCTGACCCTGGCCGTCGTCGTCGGTGGGTATGTGCTCGTCTTCTTGCTGCACGGCTCGCTCGGGCCGCTGAACTGGTCCCTGTCCGACGCACTGCCCGTCGCCGCCGCGAGCGGTCTGGGCGGTGCGGCCGCCTACGTGCTGGCCTTCACCGCGTGGGGGCAGTGGGTCCTGCTGTCGCGGATCTGGCTGCCCCTGACCGGCAGACTGCCATGGGACGCGATGGCGTTCCTCGACGACGCCTACCAGCGCGGCGTTTTACGCCGGCGCGGCGCGGTCCACCAGTTCCGCCACCTCCGTCTTCAGCACCACCTCGCCCGCACCTACCGCGAGGAGCAAGGGGGCTACCGCCCGGCGAACTTCAGCTGACATCGACCCGGGCGATGGTCAGGTAAGCCAGTGTCACACGAGTCGGGGGCGGCCCCGCAGGAGCCGACCCGGGATCTCCGTGGCCGGCCCAGGCTCCGTTCTCCGCTACCGATGAGCAAGGAGCCGTGGTGAGCGCGTGGGCCGACGGGATCGCCGCCGACAACCCTCTTCGTCGAAGTCCTGGCGGCCGGACGCAAGGAACGCGCCCGTCTCCGAAGTGAGAGAGGCATCCGCCGGGGCGGCCGACCACTCGGCTCGGCAGCCTGACCGCGCCTTCCCAACCCGCCGGCGCACGACGTCAGTCTTCCGCTCCGTGCATCTCCTCGTACCAGTCGGGGGCGTTCTTCTTGAACTTGCGGTGCGGTGGTGTCACCACGCGTCCGCCTGTCTGGGCGCCCAGTCCCTGGTAGCCGGCATCGGCGAGGATTTCGACCGCGGGCCCGTCGGCCAGGAGCTTGACCAGCCCTGACTGGCGTGCATGGGTGATGTCTGCGCAGCTGCCGTACTGAGCCGGGCTGCAGAAGAGGACGCGGCCGTCGCCGTCCGTGACGACCATGGTCTTGACAGCGTTCTGCTTGTTCTTGCCGGAGATGAACTTGTCCCGGTCCTTGCGTCCGGCGGCCGGGCGCCGGACGCGGATCTCGGTTCCGTCGATGATGCCGGTCGTCCCGCTGGTTCCGAGGTGGTCGACGACCTGGACCAGTGTCCGCAGCTGCACACCCGGGCTGATGGTGCACCCTCGCTCGGCGAGCAGTGGCCGAACCTCGCCGATGGCACGGGTGATGGTGGAGCGGTCCACACGGAACCAGCAGGCCAGCACGTCATGAGTGACGGCATGGCGCAGATGCACGAGCGTGGCCAGGAGCCGGTCGACGAACATCAGCCGGTGCTTTGCACCCGCGCCCACAGCCCGCTTCCGCGGCCTGGACGCGAGCTTGGCCTGGTGTCGCTCGTGCCACAACGGGCCTACCTCAGCAACGAGTTCAGCGATCACGTCAGCCGACAGGCCAGTGATCCTCCGGTCGCTGATGATCGCCGTACGAGACTCGTTCCACATCACACGACCATGATCGACGATTGAGAACTCGACGCCTCTCCGCCTACCGTGCACGAGCTCGTTAGCGCGTGTATCGAAAGCGCGGACGGGCCGGGCGGGGTGATGCCCCGGGCCGGCCCGTCCGCTCTCTGCTAAAGGTCGAGCTGATGCTGGTGTGTCGTGTGCGTGGGTGTGTAGCCGAGGCCGTCGTTGATCTGTCTCATGTGCGTGTTGCTGTCGGCGGAGTCGGTCAGGAGGCCGCTGAGGTCCGGATAGTCCCTATGGGCTTGTCGGATCGACTCGGCCTTCATCCATCGGCCGAGGCCGTGTCCACGGTGCTCGGGCAGCACACCGGTGCCGTAGTGCTGGCCGTCACCTGCGCCGTTGCCGGGGATGACGAGTTCGGTGAACCCGGCGATCGAGCCGTTGGAGGCGTCGATGGCGACGACGGTGTGCAGGTGGTCGCCGCGCTGTTCGACGGCCTTCGCCGCGGCCCGCACGCGGTCCACGTCCCAGGTCACGGTGCCGTAGTCGGTGTCGTCCATGGGCATGTCGTCCATGGCGCGGCGTGAGGCGGCGAACGTCTGGGCGAGGTCGTCGGGGACGGTTCCCTGCCATGACATCAGGCGGTAGCCGGGATGCGGACGCTCGATGATCTCGGCGAGGACGGCGGTATCCACGTCAGCCAGTGGCAAGCGGGTGAACCTCAAGGTGAGGACCTTCCGGAAACCGCGTGCTGCCAGGAAGTGGTCGCCGGGCGATCCGGCTTCTGCCTGCGCGACAACGCAGCGTCGGGCGTTGTCCCGGGCGGTGGCCACGGCGGTGTTGAGGAGCCGGGAGCCGACGCCCTTGCGGCGCTCTGCGGGATGAACACGGAGGTCGAGCTCGGCCAGGTGCTCTTGTCCGCCATCGAACAGGCGCAGAAAGGCCGTCCCGGCAGGGTTGGCATCGGCGTCGGACGCCAGCCATGCAAGGCGTCGGCTGTGCGGGCCGTGAGCTGGGTCGGTCAGTGGGGTGATGTGAAGGGACAAGGTGTCTCCGTCGTGAGGAGGTGGCTGAGGTCGGTACGCGGGATCAACTGCTGAGCACTCCTGCGCATGTGCTCGACACCTCCTCGTCGACAGCGCCGGCCTGCACCCATGCAGGCGGCTGGGAGAACCTAGCTGGCCGATTGGCTCGTGGGCAACGGGTTATCGAAAAGGCGGTGCGCGTGTGTGGTCACAGCCACTCGTTGATGGCCGCGACGAGGACGGTCGCCTCATAGCGGACGGCGAGCTTGTCGTATCTCGCGGCCACGGCGCGATGATCAGTCCCCTCGGAATCCGCGACCGGGCGCCACCGGGTGCGGCGCGGCACGATCTGCTCCGGGCGGACGACGCCGAGGACCAGCCGACGCGGATCGCCGGCCGGTCCTCCACCACGCCGTAGAGGATGGATCCGGTCGGCGTCGCGCCGCTCGGTCACCAGCCCGGCCTCCTTGGGTGCTCGCCCCGTCCGGCCGCGCGGCGGTGGGCCCACCGGTGGTTGTAGCGGCACGATCAGGCCGACGAACAGAACGCCGCCGTCGCCTTCGCCGATGGCATCAGCGGACCGCCGCACCCGCGGCACAGCCGCGGTCCGATGTCGTCCTTCGTGACCACAACCAGCCGCAGCCGGGGCGCGCCCGTTCCTACCCATGCAGCCACCATGCGAGAGATGGCGGCGTGTGCGCGGCAGGCCGAAATTTATACAAGCGTCTAGTACGGGCGTCTTGTACGAGCGTATAGATCTACTCTACGATGAAGCCATGGACACCGACCTCACCAAGCGCTCCGCGCTCACCGTCGACGGCCGCATCCTTTCCTACGTGGACTTCGGCGGCCCCGGCCGACCGCTGCTCGCCCTGCACGGGCACATGTCCGAGGGCCTGTCGTACGCCGAGCTCGCCGCTCGTCTCGCCCCGGAGTGGCGGGTCATAGCCCCCGATCAGCGTGGCCACGGTGAGTCCGACCGGGCGGCCGACTACAGCCGGGAGGGCTACCTCGCCGACCTGAAAGCCCTCATGGATCACCTGGGGCTGGACCGGGCGGCCCTCCTCGGCCACTCGCTCGGCGCGATCAACGCCTACCAGTTCGCAGCCCGCCACCCTGAGCGTGTCACCGCGCTGATCAATGCCGAGGGATGCGCCGAACTCGGCCTGGACGGCAGCAATCCGCTGGCGTTCGTCCTGAACCTGCCGGAGGGCAGCGCCCCCAACCGGGAGGCGTTCGTCGCGCAACTCGGCCCATTCGCACCGCACTTCGAGGCAGCCGTCCGCGAGCGGCCGGACGGCACCTGGGGCCTACACTTCCACCCCCAGGACATCTACGACTCGGAGGACCAAGTACACGGCGACCACTGGGCCGACTGGACCGGCTCCACGTGCCCGGCGCTGCTGGTGCGCGGCGCCAAGGGCGGCGTGCTGCCGGCGGAGCAGGCAGAACAGATGGCCACCCGACGCCCCGGCACCCACCTCGTCGAGCTGGGGACCGACCACTTCGTATACGCCAACGACCCGGCCGGCTTCGCGACTACGGTCCGCGGCTTCCTCGCCGCGGTCTGACACAGGTCCGCAGCCGTCCACTCACTGCCGGCCGCTGCACTGAGCGAGTACTCCCCCGTGAAACTGGCTAGAAGTCACCCGGTTGCATCAGTGAGCAGGGGCGGCTGGGGTTCGCAGCAGTGTCCCTCCCGCCCAAGTGCCCGAAGGACGTTGACGCGGCGGGGTGCGCGAGGAGGACGGCTTTGCGTGTGGAGTTTGCCGTCGCGGAGGCGCTTTTTCCAAAGGAGCAGGCGCTCGGCCGGTCAGCCGGCCGAGCGCCTGTAGAGGCTGGTGTTACGAATTAGAGGTCGTTTCTTTTGGTGTGGTCGCTCGTTGAACCGTGCATGACGGATCTGGTTGAGCGGTTGGTGCCGGATGAGTTGTGGGTCCTGTTCCGGCGGGTGGTCCCACCGACTGAGGTGAAGCGTCCGCAGGGCGGGGGTCGACGGCGGGCAGGTGACCGAGAGACTCTGGCGGCGATCATCTTTGTAGCCACCTCGGGCTGCACTTGGCGTCAACTGCCGCCCGTGTTCGGTCCGGCCTGGCCCACGGTCTACCGGCGCTTCGCCCAGTGGAGCCGGGCCAGGGTGTGGGCTCGTCTCCACCGGGTCGTCCTCGACGAACTCGGCGCCCGCGGTGAACTGGACTGGTCGCGGTGCGCGATCGACTCTGTCAGTGTCCGGGCGGCAAAAGGGGGCCACTGACCGGACCGAATCCGACCGACCGCGGCAAGAGCGGATCGAAAATCCACCTGATCACCGACCGGAACGGTCTGCCCCTGTCACTGGGCATCTCCGGCGCCAACATGCACGACAGCCTCGGCCTGGAACCGCTCGTGCGTGGGATACCGCCCATCCGCTCCCGGCGCGGCCCGCGCCGCCGGCGACCGGCCAAGCTCCATGGCGACAAGGGATACGACTACGACCACCTGCGCCGATGGCTCCGCAAGCGAGGCATCCGTCACCGCATCGCGCGCAAGGGCATCGAGTCCTCCACACGGCTGGGCCGCCACCGCTGGGTGGTCGAGAGGACGGTTTCCTGGCTGGCCGGATGCCGCCGCCTGCACCGCCGCTACGAACGCAAGGCCGAGCACTTCCTCGCCTTCGTCGGCATAGCCGCAGCCCTCATCTGCCAACGCCGTCTGGACAGATGATCCGAGCAGACAGGCTGGGAGCCGCGTCAGACCAGCATGAGGACTACGCCATCGCCTGCGGTGGCGGCAGCGGACAAGAACCGGGTCAGCTCCTCGTAGCGGTGCTGCAGGGTGTCCAGGTCCGAGGGGACCTCGGTTTCGGATTCCGGCAGGGGGTAGATCTCGGCGCTGCGCATGGCCGCCAAGTCGTAGTGTCGGGCCAACTCGTCAAACGGTGTGGTGGCGAGGCAGCCGCTGGCCCGGGCGACGTCCTCGGGGCTCAAATACCTGGCGGGGCCGAAGTCCATGTCGTCCTCCAACGGAAGCTCAGCCCCTCCGTGGATGACATCGACCGGCATGCCACCGTGGGCGGCAATGAGGTAGTGCAGCTTGTGCCACGACTTCTCGATGCTGAAGTAGGGCGCCTTCTCGGGTGGAAGCGGGTCCTCTTCGGCCCAGGCATCACCCAGCTCGTCGATGTGTTCCTGCGCCCAGGACGGATCGCTCAACGACCGCTGCAGCTCAGCAGGGGAGAGACGGACGTACTCGCAGTGGATGCCCATGGACGCGAACCCTAACCGCAGACTCTGACATCGCTCCGGTCACATCCGCCTACTGCCTGCCGATAGCCATAAGAAACGACGCCTTAGGCCGGTACGACCCGGAGGTGAACATGTCCTCCGGCTTTTCTCCCGGTTGGAGGAATACCGGCACGATCAATGAAGCGAGCTTGCCCTGTCCTGGCTCCTGGCGGAGCGCCCGGCCGATGGCCTGGACGATGTCGTGCGGCGCGCCCTTGGGGTCCAGCAGGGCCACGGAGTCCACAGCTCGGATGTCGATTATTTAGGGGTGCTGGCGGTGTGAGGCACGTTTGCTTGGGGACTGCGGGCTGGGTCACGAACTTCTATCTGGAGGCAGGCCCTTGCGGCGGATGGTGTCGGCCTGCTGGTGGCGGCCGAGCAGGTCGAGAATGTCTGCCTGGAGTCCCAGTGCCATGCGGAAGTGGGCACTGAGGACGGGCGACGCTTTGGCGCCCAGATCGCAGTAGATCGCAATGCCCTCTTCCGTCATGGTCAGCGCGGTGGCGAGGTCGTGTTGTCCGTTGCGCCGGACCCAGGCGGCCAGGCACAGAGTGCGGGCGAGTTCCGGTGCGTTAACCGTGGGGTCGGCGTGCAAGAGTTGCCGCTGGATCTCCACTGCCTGAGCGGAGATCTTTGCTGCGGCCGTGTGCTGCTCGTCCCCTGAGTAGGCGCCGGCCAGGCTGGCCAGCGCCTTGGCCAGGGGGCGGTTTTCCTTGGCCCTCTGGAAGATTTCTGCTGCCTGGCGGTGGTCCTCGATGGCCTCGGAAAATCTCTCTATGTGTTGCAGGGCGTCGCCGCGGTTGTGCAGGGCCAGGGCCTCGCCGTGCCGGTCGTGCGTCTCGCGGAGTCGGGGGATGGCTCCCCCGTACAGGGCGATGGCTTCGTCGAACTGCCCGGATTCCCGTAGGGCGGCACCGAGGTTGACCAAGGCCGTGGCCTCGCCGCGGTGGTCGCCGGTGGTCCGCATGATGCTGAGAGCCTGGCGCAGGACGGGGATGGCTTCGCCGGGCTGGTGCATTTCCCGCCAGGCCGAGCCGAGATTGTTCAGGGCCCGAGCCTGGCCACCGAGATCCTGGAGGTCCTGGAAGATGGCTGCGGTTTCGGTGTGGGCGTCGATACTTTCGTCGTACTGCCGCATCTCGCGCCGGGCGACGCCGAGTGCATCCAGCGCTATGGCTCGGGCGCGGCGGTCGCCTGCCTCGGCGAAGGCATCAGCAGCCGTCTGCAGGAGCAGGACCGCTGTGTCGAACTGTCGCAACTCCCGTTGGGCGATGCCGAGGTTGGTCATGGCCCGGGCTGCACTTTGGTGATCGCCGGCCTGCTGGAGGATGGCCAGCGCGGTGGCGGTTACCGCGGTCCAGTCGGCAAAGCACCGGCGCTGCTCGAGGAACGCGGCCAGGCTGAAGGCGAGGCTGGCCGCCGTGGCGGCGGCCCCGGTCTCGTGAGCAGTGGTGACAGTGCCGACCAGGTTGGCCCGCTCGTGCTCCAGCCACTCCAGCGCCGTCTCGCGGTTGGTGAAGAGCGGGGAAGGCGGACTGCCGGTATCGGGGGCCAGGTGCGAGCTGGCGGCGGATGCCATGATTCGGTAGCGCTCAAGTAGCCGGGAGAGGGCCGCGATCTGCTTCTCGCGGCCCTCTTGCTTGAGATGGTCAGTGGCGTAGAGGCGGACCAGGTCATGCATGCGCCATCGCCCCCATGCGGACCCCGAGGTCTCGATCAGGTGCGCGCGGTTCAGATCCTGGAGGATTTCCTCGGCCGTGTAGTCATCCATGTCGGCGAGAGCAGCGGCGCTCTCTGTCGACAGGTCGGGACCGGCGTTGAGAGGGCACAGGCGGAACAGGCGTGCCGAAACGTCGCTGAGGCGCTGGTAGGACAGGTCGAAGGCAGCGCGCACCGCGCGGTCCTCGCGGCGTAGCCGGTCCAGCCGGGAGTGCTCTGTCCGGAGGGCTTGGGCCAGGGAGGCCAGTGGGCGGGTGGGGGCGTCGGAGAGCAGGGCCGCGGCGATACGCAGGGCCAGGGGCAGGCCCGCGCACAGATCGGCGATGGCTGCGGCTGCGTCCGGGGCGTCCTGGACGCGGGCGTCGGCGGGTCCGCGGGCCTGCAGGAGGGCCTGATGCAGCAAGGCGATGGACGCATTGGTGTCGAGGACGTCCAGGTCGTGCAAGCGGGCGCCGATGTCAAGGGTGTGGCGGGATGTGACCAGGACAGCGGTCATCCCGTCGGCGGGCAGCAGCGGAGCTACCTGGTCGGCACTGGAGGCGTTGTCGACGACCACCAGGATCCGCCGACCCTCGCGGGCGAAGGCAGCCAGCACACTGCGGTACAGCCGTTGCAGGTCCTGCAGGCTGTCGGGGATGTGTTCGCCGGAAATGCCGACAGCGCGCAGAAACCCGTCCAGAGCCCGTTCGGGGGAGAGTAGGTGTTCGGGATCGTAACCGAGTAGGTCGACGAACAGCACTCCGCCGGGGAACCAGTCCGGCTCGCGCAGGGCGCGTGCGGCGACCTGGACGACCAGCTCGGTCTTGCCGACCCCTGCCAGGCCCGCCACCGCTATCCGTGACGGCTGCGGCACCGCCTGCTGCTCCTCGCGGGGGGCCAGTGCGTGAAGCAGCTCCTCTACGTGTACGTCGCGTCCGATGAACGTGGGAGAGGGGGCGGGGAGACCGGAGAACGC
Organism: Streptomyces puniciscabiei; assembly: GCF_006715785.1. Taxonomy (NCBI): domain Bacteria; kingdom Bacillati; phylum Actinomycetota; class Actinomycetes; order Kitasatosporales; family Streptomycetaceae; genus Streptomyces; species Streptomyces puniciscabiei. The sequence goes on along the minus strand of NZ_VFNX01000002.1, from coordinate 8,573 downwards.
TGGCGTGACCTTTGGGGGCAGCACCAGGGTAATGTCGCGGCCCTGGAGCACCTGGTGGAAGAACACTCCGCCGATGATTGCGTTGGACACATTCCCGTTCTCGTCGGCCATGCGGCTCAGCCTCGCGTCGATCGCGTCTCGCCTTCGGGGGCGGTCGGAGGAGGAGGGGTGGTGGTGAAGGACAAGCCGGAGAAGTCCCGGCCCTGCAGCACCGGTCCGTGCTGGGTGCCGCCGCTGATCGTGTTGTGGACGTCACCGTCGCCGGTACGCACGAGCTTCGCCTGCTCGTGCCACTGCTGCAGGCCGGAAGAGAACTCTGCATCCACCGCCGCCCGCACGGCCAAAGCGGTGCTCAGCGCCTGCGCACGCGCCACATCGCCGGGCGCCTCCTGAAGTCTGACCAGCTCGGCCTCCCCGGAACTGACGGCTGGGGCCTGTGCGGAGTCATCCTGGCGACGTGTGAACGGGCGGCGCACCAGCGTGGTCAGCCCCACCCAGGCCTGCCGTCCGAGCTCACCACCTGCGCCCCCTGCCAGCGCCGCGAGCAACGCCATCGAAATCGGTTCCATGCTGTACCACCCTCGGTATCTCTTACTTCATCAGGAGTGGACACGCTACGAGAGGCCGCGGTTGCACCGGGCGCTGATCCGGCAATTCCGTCCTGGTCGGACAGCGTCCGCAGACAGACCGGACGCGTTCTTCGAGATCGGCCATGCGAGCCGCCGCAATGGTCAACGTGAAGGTGTTGTTGACTCTGGCGTCCATGGGGCGGATGTGCTGCCATCAGGCTCCATGCCGTAACGGAGTAGCTGTTGCCATCCGGGGGCGCTTCGGCCCCTCCTTCGCGCGAGATTGGTGAGTAGGCGTGCGTCGCCCTCGTTCGCTGCGTGCCGCGCGAGGTCTTCGACTAGGTGGGTGTCTCCGGTTGTTTCGTAAAGCTGGGCGAGACTATGCCGGGCTTGTCGGTCGCCAGCGTTGACGGCGAGCTTTAAGGCCCTCTTCGCGCCTGCGTCGTCCCCGGAGTCGTGAAGCAGACGGCCGAGTTCTCGCTGAGAGCGTGTGTCTCCGGCATCCGCGGCGAGTTGGTAAAGGCGCTTCTCGGCTGCCATGTCGCCGTTCTTACGACGCCGTTCGGCCAGCTTCCTCAAGGGGACGGGATCGCCTTTGGCTGCTGCACGAAGTGCCAGCTGTTCCGCTTCGCTCCACTCACCGGCATCGTCCCTCGCCGTGATGAGCTGCCTCAGACCTCGGTCGCCGGCCAATCGGTGCAGGCGCTCAGCCTCGGATTCGTCACCCATACGTTCCCGCATGAGAGCCATGTTGAGCAGTGCTGTTCCTTCGGCCGCGTGGCGCAGGTCCTCGGCGAGCCGCTTCCGGACACTGGACGGGGTGCCGTCACGAAGAAGGCGAAGGATATGGGTTACTGACCTTTCTGCACCGGTCCGGTATAGCTGTTCGGCTTCCTGGAGATCGCCTGCCTCTTCTCGTATCCTCGCCAGCTCCTCGTACGGCCTGCTGCCAGCCAGGACCGTAGCGTCCGACTGAATCGCCTGCCGGTACAGCTGTTCGGCTGCTTTGACATTCCCAGCCAAACGGTGCGCACGGGCGACGCGGCTGAGGGCCCCCGAAGAACCCATGCGTGCGGCTTCTGCGGCGAGGCGTTCAGCTTCGACGAGATCACCTGCACGGAGGCGACGTTGCGCCAGTTGTGCCACTTCTTTCCCGCCAGCGAGACGGAGAAGACGCTCTTCCTCCGTTGCCGGGAAGTCCGGGTTCCGGCTGCGGCCGCGGGCGAGAGTGACCAGGGCTTTCTGCTCTCCTCTCTGGCTGGCTTGAACAGCGAGACGCTCAGCCTCTTGGTGCTGCCCTGCCACTTCGCGTATGTGGCAGAGGGCTACGAGAGCGGCGGCGTCGCCCGCGTCGGCGGCGGCTGAGTAGAGGCGTGCGGCCTCCTCGTGGTCGGCCGCCCGCGCTCGTTCCTCCGCGAGTCGCACCATGGCTCCTGCGTGTCCGGCTTCGGCTGCTTGCTGGAATAGCTGCTGGGCTGCCGCGTTCTCGCCCACCCGGTCCAGCAGCTGTGCTGCAGCGGCGAGACCCTGAACCTGGCCAAGGGCAGCGGTCTTGGTGTAGAGGGCGGAAGCGAGGCGCAGTCGCCAGCGTTCCTCGGCAGCCCTGCCAAGAGCGAGAAGATCATCGGTGGCGGAAAGGTGGTTCACTGCGGCATTCCAGAACCCCTGGGGTGGGCAGAGGCTGCGGCGCTCGTTCTGGCCGATCTGGTCAAGGTAGTCGGCAAGCCGGTAGCACAAGGGACCAGGCTCCGTCTGCCCAGGTCGGGACCGCATACGAGTAAGCGCACCGCGGGCGCCGCGCGTCGGAGCGGCCAGGTACGCCAGAGACTCCTCGAGCCAGTTTTCACTGATGCTGTCGAACTGTTGGTCTGTCAGGTACCCAATGGCGGCTTCTTCCAGGAAGGACAGCGAGAGACCCTCAGCGTGTCCGAGCCGGCGCGCGTCCATTGCGGCATGGATGAAGGCTTTTGCTCCGGGACTGGCGGTCCGGTAGCGCTCCACCAGTGCGGGGACACCGGCAAGGTACTGGGTGATCTCGCCGTGCTGGGCGTTCCGAAGAGCCTTCTGCAGCCGCGGGTCGGCGTCGGCTGCGGTGCCGAGTGCGTCGAGGTCTTTCCCGTCGAAGGTGTCGGGCACAGCGATGCCGGTGCCGGTAAGCAGCGCTCTGGCCTGCGCGTGTGGGTCAGTTGGGTGTCCGCTGTTTGGAGGGGCCGTCAGGGGCGACCAGTACTCGGGCCAGAGTGTTCCCAAGATCAGTATCGGTGCGCGGTTGGGATCTCGAAGCAGTTCCCGAAGTGCTGACGCGACTCGCTCGCCAGTGTCGCTGCCTGGAGTCAGCAGGTAGTGCTGGGCCTCGTTCAGCCACACCACCGTGCGCGGTTGAACCGACCCGATGCCATCCAGGACCGCTCCCGGACGCGTTGGCTGAATGGGATGCCACAACCTCCACTCTTCGGGAAGCTGGTGTACTGCCTCCCAACACGCCCTCGTCTTACCGCAGGCAGATCCTCCCACCAACATCGCAACCGTGCTTGATCCCTCAGCGGCCCGTTCAACGACTGCGCACAGTTCACTGTCGTGGCTGCGGGCAACGTAGAGCGGCAGGTCCGGGCCATCGCTCTCAGAGGGAAGGTCGATGGCGGGGTGCACCTCGAACGCGACGGCGTCTCGCAGTTGGTGAATCAGCTGGCCGGAGGGGACATCCATACGGTCCTGACCGTTGGCGCCAAGGGCCACGGAAGAGAAGTCGCGCCCCATGAAGACTGGGGCGTTGAACGTGCCCCCAGAGATCAGGTTCTCTTGCGCCACCGTCCCCGGCTCCCGTCTCGTGAGGTTCCGTCGTACTGCTAATGGTCGCTTGCATTCTCTCTACCGCAGGCCATCGCTGCTTCGGAAACGCACCGGCGTCCTCGGACGCCGGGGCGCTCGGCCAGGGTCAGGCGTCGGCTCCAGGGGATCGCCGCAGTGATCACTCTTGCGGAGCGGGCGAGGGACCGGTTCATGATCGCGCGGCTGGCGTGTACCGGGCTGCGGATTGATGAGGCGCTGAGGCTGCGCCGTGGCGACATGCACCTGCCGGCCTCTTCGCTGGGCTGCGGCACTGGCCCGCATCTAACGACCTGTCTTATGCCCAGTCGAGACCGAGGTCGGCGAGCTGCTTGTACAGGAGCATTTTCTCTGATCAAGTCTAGGTGGGTTGGGGTGGTTTGATCAGTTTGGTGCTGCTCGTGGTCTGGGGTGCTGGGTCGGGAGAGAGCGACGAGTTCCCTCTGCACGGTCGGCGCCATGAGCTGCGGGTCTATTAGTTCTCGGTCGGCTGATCAGTCCTTGTCATCTGCAGTGCGCGCAGGTCGCCTTCGTTGATTGTTGGTATGTGCCACCGCCTCAGTGCTGGCTACTCTGCAGCCCTGGCCGCGCGTGCAGACACCTTGACGCTGCCTCAGAGCGCAGGCGATCGTGGCCGTCGCGGGACGCTCCGCCCCGAAGGGGGCCTTGCATGTCGTTCACCTGGCGCTATGTCGTACGCCCCGACGGCTCCTTCTGTCGTCTCGGCAACCTCGACGGCAGCCTCGACAACGTCAGCGACGAAGAACTTGCCCGGCTCCACCCTCGCTGCGTAGGTGATCTCCAAGAACGGTTGTTTGCGGCTTTCAGGAACGCTTCACGATCACCGACGTCCGGGATATCGGCGAGAATCAGGAGTACTCGCCACGGGAGCGCACGCGTGTTGTAGGGCGTATGGGACTGGCACGACCGGACGGTTAGGAGGCTGGCAGTGGTCGCCCTCAGTCAGCGGTTGTTGGGGCTCAGCAGCGTGGCGGCCGCGGCGATGAAGGCGACGGATGCTTCCTTGGCAGCTTGCCGCCGGGCGTCCAGCTCGGTCCGGTCGGTGGCTTTGCGCAGCGCGTACGTGGCGTCCGCGGCCTGCTGGGCGGGGCCGGCCAGTTCGGGGACCAGGACCTGAAGGCGGATGTGGGGCGCGGTGATTGCCGCCCGGGTCTCGTGGGATCTCTTCTGTGCCTCCAGCTGGTGCTCGCTGCCTGCCTCGGTCAGGGGCAGACGCTCCCGGTGGAACATCGCCGAGCGGTGCGCGTCGAGGGCGGCCGCGAAGTCGGTGACGGCACCGAGTTGGTCCTGGCGGTGGCTGTCGGCGCGCTCCTCGGCGCGTGCGGTGCGTGCCGAACGGTGTTGGAGGAGTCCGGCGGTCAGGGCACCGGCGAGGGTACCGAGTACGGCAACGATCGAAGGCCATATGGACATCAGGTGTTGGGTCCTCTCGGGCAGTCGGTTTCGGTGGTGGGGTCGGCGGATAGCGAGGTACGCGGCGGCGCTTCGGTGGCGGGGTTATGCCTGCTGCGCTCCGGACCTACCCCCTGGCGGTCAGTTTGCGGCTGGGGTCAGAGATCTGGAGTCCGGGGCCGTGATCACTTGCCTCCAGCCGACCAGCACACGCCACGGCCGGAGGCAAGTTCCGGCGCGCTCCCAGAACTCAGCGACATGATTCTTGTCGCTGACGGAGCGTTTCCAGCGGTGACCAACAAACGTTGCTGACTCCCGGCGGTAAAACCATCCACCCCGAGCGGGATGAAGACGAGCAGCCGACCCGGCTCTGCTCCCGCTGCGGCACAGAGCTCCTGCTGCACTGGCACGGCCCGCTGATGACCGGCGTGTGGATGGAACTCTGCCCGGCCCGCAGCCCCGCCGCCCGCGCGTTCATCCAGTGGCACCGAGACCCGGACCGCGACCCGAAGGCGCTGCCTAAGCTCTTCGAGGACTGGGAGACCGAGAACATGCACGCCCACGGCTGGTTCCGCGCCCCGCAGCTGCCCAGCCCACCGGCTCACCTGCGCTTGGTACCGCGCGGACAGGGCTGATGTCTGGATCGCCCTCCTGATGAGGCTTGGGACTTTCGGAGTCCGCACACGAGAGACTGGACAACTTCTCGTCATTATGACGTAAAGTGGACTCGGGAGCAGGCCGCTACGACCGACGCTCCGTCACTCTGAGCTGTCTGGAGGCCTGCTGTGGAACCCCACGTGATGCTCGCGTTCGCCCTGCGCGCGACCCCAGGTGGTTACGCCGTCCTGCTCGGTGCCGGTGTTTCCCTCGCTGCGGGGCTGCCGTCGGCCTGGGATGTCCAGAAGGAGCTGATCGAGCAGATTGCGGCCGCAGAGGCCGCCGGGGAGATCGGGGATCCCTTCGCCTGGTACCAAGACCGCTTTGGTAAGCCAGCCACCTACGACGACCTCCTGGCCACGCTGACGGCCACCCAAATGGAGCGTCAGGCGCTGCTGCGCGGATACTTTGAGCCTGATGACGCGGATCGGGAGCAGGGGAAGAAGAAGCCGACCGCCGCCCACCACGCGGTGGCCCGCCTCGCTTCCGCAGGACTTGTTCGGATCGTCCTCACCACCAACTTCGACCGACTGATCGAGACTGCGTTGAGCGAGGCCGGCATCGAGCCCACGGTGGTTGCCCACCCGGACGACATCACCGGCCTGGCTCCGCTCCACACCATCAACTGCCTGGTCGTGCATGTCCACGGCGACTACCTGAACCCGACCAGCATGCTCAACACCGCCGACGAGCTGGACCACTACCAACCGCAGGTCGACAAACTCCTCGACCGGATCTTCGACGACTACGGCCTGATCATCGCTGGCTGGTCCGCCCAATGGGACCTGGCCCTGCGCAACGCCCTGGCCAGGTGCACCACCCGCCGCTTCGCCAGCTACTGGGCCGACCCCGGCATCCTCAAGCCGGAAGCAAAGAATCTCCTCAACCTCCGCGCTGGCACCTTCGTGCAGGCCGACGCCGACGCCTTCTTCGGCCAGGTCGCCGACGCCACCCAGGCGCTCGCCGACGTGGAACGCCGGCACCCCACCAGCGTCGCTGTGGCCGTGGCCACCGCGAAACGCTCGCTTGCCGGAAGCCACACCGCGATCTCCTTGCACGACACCATCCGCAGGGAATTCCAGCGCGTCGCCGCCCTCCCGGTGAACACCAGCGGCCCGTGGGACGGCTTCACGGACGCCAACGCGGAACACACCCGACGTGTGGAGATCCTTCGGGCGGAATCGGAACTGCTGTTGGCCTTGGTCGCCACCGCCGCCTACTGGGGCAACAACACGACCGACCGATGGTGGATCCGCAGCATCGAGGAACTCGCCACACCCGTCAGCTCAGGCGGGAACACGGCACTCCTGCAGTTGAAGCGTGCCCCCGCCACGATGGTCACCTACGCCGCCGGCATCGCGGCTCTGGCAGCGGAGCGCTGGACGCCCCTGGCGCAGGTCCTCACCCAGCCGATGACACACAACCCGTACAACAACGAGGTTCTACCCGTGGCCGTAGCGCTCGGGCCTGCCGTCTTCGGGATGAACGATACGGCGCGGGGCCTCTACGAGCAGCTCCGTTCGGTCTTCACCGACCACCTCGCGCTCAGCGAGAGCGCATACCAGGAAGCCTGGGAACGCTTCGACTACCTGCGCCTTTTCACCCAGACTCACGCGAAGCTCAGCGTGGACTACATTCCGTACACGCGCCGCAGTGGCATGCTCGGCGCCTACACGGTCGCCCCGATGGAGTGGCTCGACAAGGCGATCGCAGAGGCCCACCCGCTCCTCCAAGCCGCGTTCCCTGAGCTGGAGCCCGATCAGATGTGCTCTCTCAAGCATCAACTCGATGACCAACTCAATCAGCTGCTCAGCCAGGCATTCTGGACGGCAGGGGGGAGGCGGTAGGCCTGCAGCAGTGTGGTGGCGGCCTGTAGGCAACCACCACACTGCTGCATATCCTCCGGACCGTATGTCCGCCTACATCGATCGGTGCGCTATTCGACCGACAAGCCGAGATCCAACGCCAGCCGCTCCTTTGCGTGCCTGCATAGTGACCGCACGGTGGCCTGCCGGATGCCCATGAGCTTCGCTGTCTTCCCGAAGTCGTAGCCAAGGATGTAGTGGAGGAGCACAACGTCGAACTGTCGTTCGGGCAAGCGGGCAATGGCCTCGTAGAGGCCAATTCTGCTCTCCATGAATGCCATGTGCTCACGGAACGGCCCTCGAAAGACTTCCATGACCATCGAGTGAGCGTCCTGGAAGCGCTCGATTCTTTGAGGGGCCGTCGCCTTAGCGCTCATGTGCCTGGATCCGCACCGGCCAGGTCGCTCGCATCGTTCTCCTTTTTCAGGCTGGGCCCACTGGCCTTCCTGTCGGCTCCGCCCGCGCCGGAGAGACGCTCCGGCGGAACGAGCCCGTGGGGGGCTGACTGCTTACGCTCTGCCCGGATTTCATCCGCTCTGACCACGAAGTACGTCAGCACGGCCTTGACCGCTCGGGACACGGCCGAGCTGACTGCCCTCCATGTGCGGTGCCGGATCGCTACAAACCAGGGCCAGACCACTGCGACGATGATGAAAGCTGTGACGTGCGGCGCGAAGCGCACCAGCCAGTAGCTCATCGCCGGCGGGTAAGAGACAACGTACTGAGACTCTACGAGAGCTACACCGGCAACGGCCGCAGAAGCCTTGGCCCGTGAGACCTCCAAAGGGGGAAGCAGCGAGCCGTCTCCCGCCGCGCTTCTCCGCATGCGTGAACTACGCATGATCGCCTACGTCACCCTTTCTCTCTGGTCGATTGGCCAACCACCCGCTCCGGCCAAGGTGTTAGCGGTTCGTCAATCGACAAGCGTTACTCGACGGCATCCTCCCGACCCTGATGCGCACGTGGCGCTACATTCACTGAAGACCAGCCTGTGAGCTGAATCACAAAAGAGGCGTAGGGGGAGTTGCACAAAGAGGGTCGCTATCCGAAAGCCTTCGGGATGGACGTATCGCCTACGTCTACCCGGGGTCCACCATCACGCTCCGGCCAGAGACAGGTGGTGGACCCCTTCAACCCGCGGCCCCGCTCACCCGTTAACAGCAGCGCGGCGTCAGGCCGCCGCCCACTCCAGCCCCAGCGAGGTCAGCGCGGCGATGTCCAGGGGCGATTTTCCTGATCAACG